>JBGAVW010000025.1:0-55464 GCA_044227925.1 Saprospiraceae bacterium
CCAACTCTGCACTGGGTTCTGTAAAAGGAAAGAAGGATGGCCTTAGTCTGATCTTCACATCTGGTCCATATTGTTCCCTTGCATAGTAAAGCAATGTCTGTTTCATATCTGCAAAGGATACTCCTTCATCTATATACAGGCCTTCAACCTGATGAAACTGACAATGGGATCTGGCAGAAACGGTTTCATTTCTATATACTCTGCCTGGAGCTATAATTCGGATGGGAGGTTTTTCCCGGGTCATCACCCGCGCCTGAACCGGGGATGTATGCGTACGCAATAGATACTGTACCGAATCTTTGATATAAAAAGTGTCTTGCATATCCCGAGCAGGATGATCATCGGGGGTATTTAACGCTGTAAAATTATGCCAGTCATCCTCAATTTCACGATCTTCAGCAATCGTAAATCCTATTCGTTTAAAAATATCTATGATCTGATTTAATACGATCGATATGGGATGGCGAGAGCCTGTTTCCATTGGATATCCCGGAGCAGTGCTATCAAATGCCAGTACAGACTTAGTAGTATCCGATACGAATTTTTCCTGCAATGATTGAAAAAGCATTTCTGCTCGACTTTTGATTTGATTCAGCGCCTGACCTGCTTCTTTTTTGTCTTCATTGGGTATAGATTTCAGTATAGGGCCAAAATCTTTAAATATATTTTTAGAACCAATGTATTTAATCCTGAATTGTTCTAAATTTTCCGGCGTCAAAACTTCTATGCCATCCAATTCATCAGACAAAATTTTTAATTGTGACTTTAGATCGTGCAGATTTACTATTTCGGACATGCGGACAAAGGTACGCAAACCAAGGAGGAAATTCGCGGCTTGTGCTTAGGTCCGGAATAAAAAATATTCAATTTTACAACCCGGATTTTTTTTAAAGTAACAGCTTTTGTCGATCACTTGTTTTTCCTGACCATTAAAATGGTACTATCATCTTTAGATAGTGTACTTCGTATTGGGCCACCATCCTACTCATTCAGTTCGTAAACTTTTGATCGGGTTTGCCACAGCTGCTTTAATTGATTGATAGCTTACGGTCAGTAATGAAATCAATATAGATAAGGAGCCGGCAAACACAAATACTTTCCAATCAATGGTGATTTTATATGGAAATTGCAAAAGCCATTTATACATAAGCCACCAGGCCACCGGGCTTGCAACTAAAAATGAATACAGTACTAATTTTAAAAAATCTTTGGACAACAAGGCAGTGATACCACTTACAGAAGCACCCAATACTTTCCGCACCCCTATTTCCTTAATTCTGTTTTCCGCCATATACGTAGCCAAACCAAATAAGCCAAGGCAAGAGATAAAAATGGTAAGCCCAGCAAATAAAGTCGCCATGGTACCCATGCGCTGCTCTGTCCTGAACTTTAGATTGTATTCCTCATCTATAAATTTATATTCAAATGGGTACTCCGGATTGTACTTTTTAAATATGGCTTCAGCCTTTTTCAGGTTTTCACTCACACTGTATTCTTTATTTAGCTTGTAATGCATCACATTAAAATATCCCGCTGGTCCGCCTATGAGCATAGGCCTGGTGGGATAATAAGGTGACTGAAGTATAAAATCTTTTATGACTCCCACTACATGATATTTTTCATCATCATTGGAAACAATTTGACCTATTGGATTCTTAAATTTCATTATTTTAAGGGCGCTTTCATTTATGACCATGGCAAAAGAATCGGTGGCAAATTCCTTACCATTAATATCTCTGCCTTCTATTAAGGTGAGTCCGGCAGTTTTTACTAAATCCTGATCCGCATAAAAAATATCAAAGTCCTGTTTTTCATCTTGTGGAGTACTGCCTTCCCATTTAAAACCCCAGCTATCATTCCAGCCCTGGGTCATAGGAGCACTGGTTTTGGTCACACTCGACGCCACCCCTTGTGATATCAATTCATTTTTTATCAATTCATAATTTTGAGGTATATCTCCTTCCATGGAAGCATAAACTAATTTTTCCCGGTCATATCCACTTTCCCTATTCTTGGCATGCTCCAATTGTTGTTTTACCAAAGTGGTGCAGATGATAAGAATGATAGCAAACGTAAATTGAAGGACTACTAATAATTTTCTGGGGGTGATCAGTGCATTGGCGGCTTTAAATGTACCTTTTAATACTTTAGCAGGATTAAACGAAGACATAAAAAAAGCAGGATAAGAGCCGGCGATCAACCCGGTCATTAAAATAAATGCAAGGCCTTTGATCCAAAAAAGCGGGTCTCCAAAGGGTAAGCTCAGTTTTTCTGCTATTAATTTATTAAACGGCGGGATAGCCAGGATTAAAAACACCAAGGCCAGGATCCCTGCAAAAAAAGCTAGTAATACTGATTCACCTATAAAATGACTCACCAATGAGTATTTTTGTGCACCCACTACTTTTCGGATACCCACTTCCTTAGCTCGTTTTTCGCTTCGTGCAGTACTGAGATTCATAAAATTAATACAGGCAATCAATAGTAAAAAAGAGGCAATGATGCCAAATATCCGCAGTGTATCGATCATGCCTCCATTTTCCACACCATCCGTAAATTTTGAATACAACCGCCACCTTTCTATAGGATATAAAAACATTTCCCAATCTGCATCGGCTTCTTTGTCGTACCTGGGTTTCATGGTTTTCATTTTTTCATTGGCAGCATGGAGGCTGGCATTAGGTTTCAATAAAGCATATGTGCGGGTACTGTTGCTACCCCAACTGGAATGATCATTTCCTATTGTCTTCATATATGACCAGGGCAAAAGATAATTAAAATTAAATCTGCTATTGTAGGGCAGATCATGCAATATCCCGGTTACATTAAATTCATGCTGATTATTTACTTTTACCGTTTTACCCATTACATCATCATTGCCAAATAGTTTTTTGGCAAGAGATTCGGTGATGATGATGGAAGAAGGTGTATTTAATGCAGTCTGAGCATCACCTTGTTTTAATGGGAAAGTAAATATCCTTAGAAAATTACTATCTACTATATTCCCGGTTTCTTTTATTCTTTTATCTCCAACTGAAAATAAAAAATTAGATGGCCAATTTACTCGTGCTGCACATTCTACTTCGGGCAGATCAGTTTCCATAGCCCGAGCTAAAGGTCTTGGTGTGGTATTCCAGGCATGTAGCTTGCCGGTGATTTTTGCTTTATTCCATGCTTCATAAATTCTATCTTTCTTTTCATGAAATTGATCAAAACTTTTTTGATAAGCTATTACTAAAAATATAAGCGATGCAGCAGCCATACCAATGGCTAAACCCGAAATATTGATAATGGTAAATGCTTTATTTTTAAATAAATTGCGAAAAGCGATGGAAAAAAAATTTTTAAGCATAAGGAGAGGTTATTACATACAAAGACTGTAGATAATACTCCTGGTTGCATAAAAAGTTACATTTATTATTAAATTATAGAGCGGTTGACCATAATACATTTGCTACTTTTATCCAACTTGTTTTATCTCTAAGTTACTTTGAATGAACTTCTGATTAAATTGTTGGAACTTCTTTAGTCACCAATCCGAAAATTAAAGACCTCAAAAAAAAAGGCCTCAATTTTACTAATTGAAGCCTCTAAGTTTGTTTTCTACAATGCTGGTTTATGCAAATACTTTATCAAAAGCTTGTTGGAAATCAGCTTTGATATCATCAATATGCTCTATCCCTACACTGATTCTGATCAGATTTGGCAATACACCGGATGCTGCTCGTTCGGCATCACTGAGCTGCTCGTGAGTAGTAGAGGCAGGATGTATGGCTAATGATTTCGCATCTCCCACATTGGCAAGGTGACTGATCAATTGCAGTGAATCAATAAATTTTTTACCATTTTCAAGTCCTCCTTTGATACCAAATTGCAAAATACCTCCAAAGCCGTTTTTCAAATATTTTTTAGCCAGGTCGTGATACTCACTTGACTTTAAACCCGGATACCACACAAACTCCACACTGGGATGAGATTCCAACCAGGTAGCCAATGCCATCGCATTAGACGAATGTCTTTCCACTCTCAGGCTCAGTGTTTCCAACCCCTGGAGAAACAAAAATGAGTTGAATGGACTTAAGGCAGGTCCAAAATCCCGTAAGCCTTCCACCCTGGTACGAATGATAAAAGAAATATTGGGCAACCCGAGCGGGTTTCCTTCCCCAAATATTTCCCAAAACTTCATGCCATGATATCCTTCACTTGGTTCAGTAAACTGTGGATATTTTCCATTACCCCAGTTGTAATTACCTCCGTCTATGATCACCCCGCCGATTGATGTACCATGACCTCCGATCCATTTGGTTGCGGAATGTACAACTACATTGGCCCCATGTTTAATGGGTTGAAATAAATAGCCTCCTGCACCAAAAGTATTATCTACTACCAAAGGCAGGTCATGTTTTTTGCACATAGCAGCCAGGGCATCAAAATCAGGAATATTTAATTTTGGATTTCCAATAGTTTCAAGGTAGATAGCCTTGGTATTTTTATCAATCCATTTTTCAAACGCTGCGACTGTATCACCTTCGGCAAACCGCGCATCAATACCCAGTCTTTTAAAGGCTACTTTAAATTGATTATAGGTGCCACCATATAGAAATGATGTGGATACAAAATTGTCACCTGCCTGAAGGATATTATTTAATGCCAGAAACTGGGCAGCCTGACCTGATCCCACAGCCAGGGCAGCCACTCCACCTTCCAATGCTGCCATTCGTTGTTCGAACACATCTGAGGTTGGATTCATGATTCGGGTATAGATATTACCAAAAGCTCTTAATCCAAATAGGTTGGCTGCATGCTCTGAATTGTCAAAACCATAACTGGAGGTTTGATAAATGGGCACTGCCCTGGCCTTGGTAGTTGGATCTATTTGTTGGCCTGCATGCAATTGCAAGGTTTCAAATTTGTGGTTTGCCATAAAACAATTGATTAATTTAAAATGTTGAAAAAAAATTATAGGTTAAATGCCAAAAGTACCAAAATTTAGATCATGAACAAAAATTAATTCCTACTGATTTGATATGATTAGTAGAAGCCATTAAATGGCATGTAATTGATTTGGCTATTTTTACATATAAGAATTATTGCTTTAAGGCAATAAAACCTTCCACCTGAACACAGTTCAAAAAAAAATATATATGAAATAGTTTTTCCTACCTTTGCCCCTTCCCATGAAGGAAATCAAAAGATACCTTATTACCTCTGCTTTGCCTTATGCCAACGGACCACTGCATATAGGCCATTTGACCGGCGCTTATCTTCCAGCGGATATTTATGTGCGATTTTTAAGACTCACCGGTAAAGATGTAGTATGGGTATGTGGCTCGGATGAGCACGGCGCTGCCATCACAGTCAAAGCACGAAAAGAAAATACCACCCCAAAAGAAATCATAGATATTTACCATGAGCAGCTTAAAGATGCCTTATTCGGCATGGGTATAGCCTTCGATATCTATCATCGTACTTCTGCAGAAATACATCATAAAACAAGCCAAGATTTTTTCAGGACACTCTATAAAAACGGAGAGTTCGAAGAAATAGAAAGTCAACAATATTTTGACGAATCGGTAGGCCAGTTTTTAGCAGACCGCTATATTATAGGTACCTGCCCCAAATGCGGTAATCCCAATGCCTACGGAGATCAGTGCGAAAAATGTGGGTCTACCCTTAGTCCCACTGATTTGATCAATCCAAAATCAACTCTAAGCGGTAGCATTCCGGTGATGAAGCCTACTAAACACTGGTATCTTCAATTAAACAAACATGCTGACTGGCTGCGTACCTGGATAGAAACCGGGATGCTCAATGGTGAGCAACATCACTATCCAGAAGATTGGAAAGCACATGTGCTCGGACAATGCAAATCCTGGCTTGATGGTGGACTCGAACCCCGCTCCATGACCCGTGACCTCGACTGGGGTGTAGATGTACCTGGCGAAATACCCGGATCGGCCGGAAAGAAGTTATATGTATGGCTTGATGCACCCATCGGGTACATCAGCGCCACAAAACAATGGGCACTGGATCATAACAAAGATTGGGAAAAATACTGGCGGGACGATGAAACCGCTTTGATTCATTTTATCGGAAAAGACAATATCGTATTTCACTGCCTTATATTCCCGGTGATTTTAAAAGCCTATGGGGGATACAATCTGCCCATCAATGTCCCTGCTAACCAATTTATGAATCTCGAAGGAGATAAAGTATCTACCTCACGCAATTGGGCGGTATGGATATTAGATTACCTAAAGGAATTTCCCGGAAAAGAGGACCTGCTCAGGTATTACCTGATTAAAACTATGCCCGAGCAGCGCGACAGTGAATTTTTGTGGAAGGGATTCCAGGATGCAGTAAATAATGAGTTGGTAAATAACCTGGCCAATTTTTTCAATAGGGTAATCGTATTAATAAATAAGTATTACGATGGCCATATCCCGGCATTTGATCCGGATAAAGGGTTTGTAGGCACGGAAGAGCCAGACTTTGATTCGTTTCACGAAGTAGAATTATTGAATATTTTTGATCGGATACAGGATATAAACCAAAGTATCAGAGAATTTAAATTCCGTGATGGACTAAAAAGCCTGATGGACCTTTCCAGTACGGGCAACCTCATACTGCAAGCCAATGAGCCCTGGAAAAAAGAAAAGACAGATCCGGAACTCGCCAAAGTAGTTCTCAACTATTGCGCCCAATTAGCCGCTGCTTTATCTGTAGCCATCAGACCGTTCATGCCATTTACATCGAATAAAATGCGCGAGCAACTAAATCTGCCTGTGCTCAACGATGAAAATGAACTCAATATACTACTGGATGAATTGGCAGAAGGCAATGTATTACTAAAAGAAGGACACAAAATAGGATTAGCAGTACATCTTTTTTCTCGTATAGAAGACCAGGTGATCAATGACCAGGTAGATAAATTAAAACGCGGTAATGCTGTTGCGGCAGCACCGGTGGCCAGTACAGCTCCTGTAGTAAAAGAAACCATTAGCATAGATGATTTTGCTAAAGTTGACCTGCGTGTAGGCACAATCATCACTGCAGCTAAAGTGGAGAAAGCCGATAAACTATTGCATCTTACTGTAGACCTGGGATTCGAAAAACGAACCATTGTGAGTGGCATAGCCCAGCATTTTGATCCTTTAAAATTACCCGGGCAACGTGTCGTCGTAGTAGCTAATTTAGCACCGCGTAAAATGAAAGGCATTGACTCCAATGGTATGATTTTATTATCAGAAAACTCTGATGGCAGTCTCAAATTTGCAAGCCCTGCGGCCGATGCCGAAAATGGAAGTGTGGTCAAATAAAAATGATTATGTCTAAATTCAATATGTATCCTAATCTAAGTATTCGATTCAATTCATTTCTTATGTTATTGATATTATTCGCATTGTTCTTATCGTGCAAAGAAACACCTGCATCAGGCACTAAGCCTGAATCATTAGTACCTGTGGAGGTACCGGCCTCTGCCGGTTCAAACGAAACTGCTGTGAATACCACTCCGCCAAAGCCAAAAGGCAAAGCCAATATTACTTTTAAAATAAATGGGCTCGGTACAGGTACTGCGCAGATCGCAGGAATATATGCAGATCAAAATTTTTTAGCAGACACAGCCAGAATCCAGCCAGGAGGAATTATAAAGTTAAAGAAAGATTCGCTTTATATGCCGGGCATGTATTTTGTAGTGATGCCCAATCAGCAAAATTTCCAACTATTGCTCGATGCCGATCAGGAATTTGAGATGACTGCTGATTTGTCCGACATTATAAATACAATGAAGGTAACCGGATCTGTTGACAATGAATTATTGTATCAATCCTTAAAAATGCAATATGGCCAGGACAAACAATTGCAGCCCATGCAACAGAAAGCCGCAGGCAAACCGGATACTGACCCTGACGCTGTGGCTTATAAAAAAATGAATGAAGAAGTGAGGCTGGCCAGAAAAAAACAGTTGGAAGAATTTACAAATCAGCACCCTAACTCTTTCTTTGTAAAATTTAAAAGAGCCGGCCAAAACCCGGAAGTGCGGGATATCAAACTTCCCAATGGCCAGCCCGATATTGCCGCTCAGGGATATTATTTCAGGCAAGAATATTGGAATACCACCGACCTGGGAGATCAAAGATTAATGTACACGCCCGTGATGGCCAATAAAATAAAACAATATTTTACCGACATCACACCCCAGCACCAGGATTCCATCATCAAACAAGCGGATTTCTTACTGTCCAGGTCACTAGCCAACCCAGACCTATTCAAATATCTGAGTAATTACCTTTTATTCAAATACGAACCGGGTAAGACAACATTGATGGATGGCGAGGCTGTGTTTTCGTTTATCACCGGCAAATATTATAATGCAACCAATTGCCCCTGGCTCAAGCCCGGTGATTTACAGGCAATAAAACAAAGAGGTGTAGAAATGTCTGGTAGTTTATTGAATAAAAAAGCATTGGATGTAGTAGCTAAAGACCCATTCGGTGCTACCAAATCCATTTACGGTATTAAAAGCCCATACATCGTAGTGTATCTTTTTCATACCGATTGTGAGCATTGCCAGGAATACACTCCAAAACTGAGTAAAATTTATCCTCAGCTCAAAAGCCGTGGAGTAGAAATATTTACTATCGCCGTAAATACTACCGATGCCGAATGGAAAAAATTTATACCCAAATACGGCATGACCAATTTTACCAATGTATTCGATCCTACCAATGTCGCTGTATATGGAAAATATTTTGTAGACAATACACCTGAGATATATGTCTTGAATAAAGACCGCATTATTATCGGCAAAAATCTAAAGGTAGAGCAGATCAATACGATCCTGGATATGGATCAAAAGAAATAAGTGGAGACCTAAGCGCAGTAGGGCTCATCGTAATTCGTACATCGTCACATCGTAATTCGTACATCGTAATTCGCCACTTCACTTAATTTGATTTAATATCATCTCCCACAAATCCTCAAATGGGATAATCTCGATTTCTATCGAAGTCGGATATGCATCTATCGGCACGGAAATCATTTTATCGTAGAGAGGTTTTATCCTTGGTGCCGCCCATTTTTTGTTAAAATCATATTTCACTAGAGTGGTCAGCATTTTTATAAAACAGCTGGATCTCCAGAGCTCTGTCTTTCTTAGGTAACGATAGGCATATTGATTCAGGGCCTCGATGCGGTCTACCAAAAGCTCTGCCTTGCCTTGTTGAATTAAAAATGCGGCTTGGATTACCAATATGGATATATTCATACCTCTCTTTTCTTTATTGAATACAGGTACATCATTTATAAATTTATTTATTCGGAAAGGGGTATCGGATTTAGACTTTTTGCCTTCATTGAGTGCAAAGGTGGTATAGGCTGCTGCGACATAGATATGTTGTTGCATTACCGGGCTTTGAGATTTAAAATAAGGAGATGACAAGCATTCGTTTACTAATGTTTTTGCCTTTAGATATTGTTTTCGATGTAAATACATCAGGATCATATAATAATAGATGGCATACCAATTATACATTTTGGATGTAAAAAGTGTCAAGTATTCTTGAAATAAATTTTCACTAAATTCATATAATCGTAATGGATAACTACCGATAATTAAATCGACTATATTTTTTCTTAAAGAAGGTAAGGCAATTTTACCTTTACTCTTAAAAAAAGTAATGAGATCATGACCGGTGCTTAAATACTTTTGTTTATTTCTTGTAAGAAAATAACAATTCAAAATTAGATTATATGCTGTTTCCCTAATTTGAATATACTCAGTAGATTTGATTACACTTAATCCATACTGAATAAATTCATTAAAATTAAGGTCATGCTCTGTGTCGCTCTTAAGTTCTTTGTATCTATAGCTATGAATCTCATCAATGTGCTGCCTTAATTTTGATTCAATCATTAGTCTTTCTAATGCGGAATTTAAGTTACTATTATAATATTCGTATTTCTTAGAGTCCTGCATTATATTACCATAGTGACTTGCTTGTAATCTTGATATTAATAATTGCAAATCAGTGAATTCGTATTTCAAAGCTAACTTCATTGTCTTATCAATAATTTCATTTCCTATTTCTGAGCTACCTGAAGATGTTAATATTCTACCAATTAAAAAATCCTTATTGAGTTGAATATACGTTTGATATAACTCGGTGAACCCGTATTCCTTTGAATCAATTAATAAGATAATATTAATGAGTTTATTTACAAGCCTCTCCTTAAGTTTCAAATAGGTGGCTATATTCAGTTTGTTTTTGCCATAAAGCTTTTTGATTAATATTTCTTCTTCAATATCTGGATTGCTTTTTACTAAATCAAAAAATTCCTTGAAAAGCGAGCCGTGCGAATCATCATTGAAAATTTGAACTTTCTTTTGTAGTTTTCTATTATCATAAATTGAAATCAAAGCTCTTATAAGTTCCATAAAGTATTAATTATCAAATGAATATACATTTAATTGACAAAATATTATTTTAAATTAATGTCGAAAATAATAGAATTTGAAAGAGATTTAAGTAAAAAAGGAATCTAAATTTGTATCTATAATTGGTTAGCGAGTATTCAGCTTATTTATTTTGACCAAAAGTAGTTTGAATTATAAGTTAACTTGAATACCAAGCAAAGATTAAAGGCAAGATATTATATTCATTTTTTTTTAATGTTTAGCTTTAAAATATTGAATAATAGCAAATTATATATATTTATACTAAAAATTATTCAATTTTTAAATGTCTGATTTTTAAAAATTTGAAGGCTAGTTCATTAGAAGGTGTCCATATTTTTGATGTAACAAAATTAAAAATTATGACATTATTCATTTTAGTAGTAACAGCAAGTATAATAACTGCTCAAACTTCATCATTTTAATAACCACAAAGCTCACCATAAAGAATCTTCATTATAAGGTCGTTGGTTCCCTTATAATTATATTTAGGTTAATTCGGAAAGCCTGGGGTAGAGAGCCAGGCTTTCTTTTTTTCCCCTTCAGGGGATGTCATCATGTTTCATGAAATGAAAAAATGATGACAGGGGTGATATCCTGAATTAATTATTTTTTTTAATCACCTCATCTTCAACATTTTATCTTAAATATTCCGTATTCCTTACGAGGGTCAATATGGCTTTTCTACTGATTTCTCAACTCAACTCCTCGGCCAAATACTTAGCTGTCAAACTTTCTTTTGAATTTGCTACCTGTTCAGGGCTACCCTCAGCGACAATCTTACCGCCATATTTTCCACCCTCAGGGCCGATATCAATAATGTAGTCCGCCACTTTAATCACATCCATATTGTGCTCTATGACCAATACCGTGTTGCCGCGGTCGACTAATCTATTCAGCATATTTACCAGGTGCTGAATGTCTTCAAAATGCAGACCGGTAGTAGGCTCATCTAATATATATAATGTATTACCACTATCGCGCTTGGAGAGCTCTTCGGAGAGTTTTACCCGCTGCGCTTCTCCGCCGGAGAGAGTAGTAGCCTGCTGACCAAGGGAAATATAGCCCAGCCCGACTTCATTTAAGGTTTTCATGCGGCGATGGATACTCGGAATGGACTCAAAAAATCGCTCTGCATCCTCTACTTTCATATCAAGCACCTGGGATATATTTTTACCCTTCCACAGGATCTCCAGGGTCTCCCGATTGTATCTTTTACCCAGGCAGGTCTCACATTCTACCTGAACATCGGGCAGGAAATTCATTTCGATCACCCGCATGCCCCCACCCTCACAGGTTTCACAGCGGCCCCCTTTTACATTAAATGAAAAGCGGCCGGCTTTATAACCTCGTATTTTGGCTTCAGGCAAATTGGTAAAAATATTGCGGATATCGGTAAACACCCCGGTATAGGTAGCCGGATTGGATCTGGGGGTGCGGCCGATGGGCGACTGATCTATATCTATTACTTTATCTATATTATCAATACCTTCGATTTTGGCATACTCCAAAGGTTTTTGCAGACTATTGTAAAAATATTTTCTCAGTATAGGATAGAGTGTTTCATTGATCAGGCTGCTTTTACCGCTACCACTTACTCCGGTCACGCAGATAAATGTGCCCAAGGGGATAGTCAGATTTACATTTTGAAGATTGTGGCCGGTAGCGCCTTTTAGTCTTATAAATTTGCCATTGCCTTTGCGTCGTTCTTTGGGTATTTCTATTCTTTTTTTACCGCTGAGGTAATGCGCCGTTTCCGAACCTTGTTTTAAAAAATCTTTTGGACTGCCTGCCGCTACCACTTGCCCGCCATGAGTACCTGCACCGGGTCCTAAATCAATAAGATAATCGGCTGCAAGCATGATTTCTTTATCGTGTTCTACTACCAGCAGCGAATTGCCTATATCCCTCAGGTCTTTGAGTGATTTTATCAGTCGCTGATTATCCCTGGCATGAAGGCCTATACTCGGCTCGTCTAATATATAGGTGACGCCGGTGAGCTGTGATCCAATCTGGGTGGCCAGCCTGGTACGCTGTGATTCGCCTCCTGAGAGAGAATTGGCAGGCCTGTTCATACTTAGATAGTCAAGACCAACATATAACAGGAAATTGAGCCTTAGTTTGATTTCTTTTAAAACATCGGTACCCACTTGCTTTTGCCGTGCCGATAATTTGTTTTCTATTTTATCGAGCCATCGTGCTAAATCCGAAAGGTCAAGCTCAGCTAATTGGGAGATATTTTGATCAGCAATTTTAAAATGCAGGGCTTCTTTTTTTAGTCTTGCCCCCTTACATTCAGGGCATTCTGAGATCGTCATAAAATCTTCTGCCCATTGCCTGATTTTTTCACTGGTACTATCTTTGTGCCAACGCACCAGCATATTCATCAATCCTTCATTAGCCAGGTTATAGACAAAATCATTTTGGGAGTACACTGATTTTACATCAAACGAATCATCGCCCCCATGTAAAATCATTTCCAGGGCTTTTTTGGGAATTTTATTTATTGGGGTACTGAAGGTAAAATTGTATTTTTTTGAGATGGCCCGCAATTGCTGAAAAGTCATGTTTTCACGCACCTCTCCGAGCGGTACTATGCCTATTTCATTGATGCTTTTATTTTCGTCGGGTATTACTTTTTCATAGTCTACCTGGTGCAACTTACCCAGGCCATCGCAGGCAGGGCATGCACCATATGGTGAGTTAAATGAAAAAGTATTGGGAGAGGGTTCTTCATACGAAATCCCATTTTCCGGATCCATCAGGTTTTGACTAAATGGCACCACTGAGCCTTTTTCATTTTCGACCATGAGCAGGCCATTGCCCATTTTCATCGCAAGCTGTATTGAAGAGGCAAGCCGGTCTCTTTTATTGGTCTGCACCTGGATACGGTCTATCACCACTTCTATATCATGTACTTTGTATCGATCTACCTGCATGCCAGGGCGTAAGTCCATAGTGACTCCATCTACCCTTACTTTGGCATAACCCTGTTTACGTGCCTGCTCGAATATTTCGCGGTAGTGACCTTTTCTACCTCTTACTATAGGAGCTAAAAGTGCAATCTTTTCATCACTATATGTATTCAACACATGGTCTATTACCTGGGCTTCACTGTACCGGATCATTTTTTTACCTGTAACATAGCTATACGCCTCTCCCGTACGGGCAAATAATAATCTGAATAGATCATATATTTCAGTGATCGTACCGACCGTTGACCGCGGGTTCCAGCCACTCGTTTTTTGTTCTATAGAAATAACAGGACTAAGACCTGATATCAATTCTACATCCGGCCTTTCCATAGTACCGATAAACTGGCGGGCATAAGCTGAAAATGTCTCCATATACCTCCGCTGGCCTTCTGCATATACCGTATCAAATGCAAGAGAAGATTTACCACTTCCACTAAGACCGGTGATCACCACCAGTTGATTACGCGGAATCTTGATATCGATGTTTTTGAGATTGTGTTCCTTTGCGCCAATTATTTCTATGTATTCCTCTTCGAGATCCTGCGGTTTTGACATGACTTGCAAAAGTAATCCGCATTTACCAATTTACAAGTCTGAATTTGAAGATTTACCGTCGATTTCACAATGAGAAAAGGGCATTGGTTTATAAAAACTCAAGAGAATCATCATGAGTATCACCTGCTCATTAGAATCAACCAATTTTAGTAAAAGGATAGGGCTCTTTTAGTGCTTATAATTCTTATAGCCTTTCCAGCCTGTATAGCTGGTTTGAGCCTGGTCTACCAAAACCCCCGTGGAATAGCCTTCAGGCTGTTGTTTTCACCGTAATATCCCCCGTATGATACCTTTGGGCTGCTGATCAGAAACAAACTTTGGCCTTTTCACGCCTTCAATCCAGTTGCACTAAAATAAGGCAAGCGAGAATTGCCAGCAAATAGTCCATTCCTGGTCATTATTTATTAAATTAGATTCCTTAAATTAAAAAACATGAAATATTTTAGTGTGTGCCTCACTGTGTTGGTATTTGCTTTATCAATTCAAGCTCAGACACCAACCGATAAAAGATTAATGGGATTGGAAGCTGAAGTGAATAAGATCCTCAAAGATTACAAAGCACCGGGAGTATCTATTGCTGTAGTAGAAAAAAACAAAGTGGTGTATACCGGTGGTTTTGGCTATCGGGATGCTGAGAAAAAACTACCGGTTACGGAAAATACATTATTTGCCATTGGCTCGTGTACTAAGGCATTTACCTCAGCTATGCTGGGTGCTCTTGCCGAAGATGGCATGCTTGACCTGGATAAGCCTGTCAGAAACTATCTGCCTGAATTAAAATTTTATAATGAGCACCTCAATGCTCATGTAACGATCCGGGATATGATGTGTCATCGCACGGGATTACCAAGACACGATTTTTCCTGGTACGGATCTACTGCATCACGAATGGAATTATTAAAACGAATAGAATACCAGGAACCCACTGCTGAATTAAGAGAAAAATATCAATATAATAATTTTATGTTCCTGAGCCAGGGAGTATTATTGGAAAAGCTTACCGGCAAATCCTGGGAAACAAATATCAAGGAAAGAATATTTACTCCACTTGGCATGGACAATACCGTAACTAAAGTAGCCGATTGGGAAAAATCAAACGATAGATCGCTTGCTTATAACCTGGTAAATGATTCCATCGCTAAGGTAATACCATACAGAAATATAGATGCGGTAGGTCCTGCAGGATCCATCAATAGCAGTGCAAAAGATATGGCCAAGTGGCTGATTACCTGGATCAATGGCGGTAAGTATAATGGAAAACAAATAGTGCCGGCAAAATTCAGAAATGAAGCCATGACCATACAAATGTCAAATGGTGGCCTGCCGAGTATGGAATCGCCAGATGTACATAACTTTGGCTATGGATTAGCCTGGGGCGTCAGCAGCTATCGCGGGCATTACCGGGTAGAGCATGGCGGTGGTATAGATGGCTTTATTACTACTACCGGTTTTTTTCCCACAGATAGTATAGGAATATTTGTTTGCTCTGCTACCGGCAATGTTTCCAGTGCAATACGCAACCTGATTGCAGATAAAATGCTTGGTTTGTCTTATAAAGATTGGCACAAGCAACTTCGGGATGCCTTTGTAAAAGCACGGTTCGCTGCATTAATGGCACCAAAGCAAAATGAAGATCCCACTAAAATAAAGGATACTAAACCCAGCTTGAATCTGCAAGAGTATGCTGGAAAATACAGCAACAAAGGGTATGGTACACTGGAGGTAAAATACAATGGATCCAATCTCATAGCAGATTATAACAGCACCCAACTCAACCTTAAACATAAACATTTTGACCTGTTTGTTGGTTACCCTCAGGAGGATGCTGAAAATGGTACGGATCTGTTTTTTCAATTAAATAAAATGGGTAAAGTGGAAAAAGTATTGATCCCTTTACAACCCGGATTAAAAGACATTGAATTTACCAGGGACAATGAGGTAAAACTTTCTGCTTCCGATCTGGAAAAATATGCGGGTGAGTTTCTGCTTGGTCCTCAAAATGTATCCTTCGTGATTCGCAATGGGGTTTTGTATGGATTATTACCGCCGCAGCCCGATTATGAATTAGTGCCGGTAGGCAATGATGAATTTAAATTAAAAATACTGGAGGGGTACTCTGTAAAATTCAAATTGCCGGTAAACGGAAAATATACCGAAGCCAGTTTTATACAACCTAATGGTGTATTTACTGCAAAACGAAAATAAAAAGTTTTACCACTAACCATGGACCTTGTACGATTTGCAATTTTAGGATTTACGATTCGTAAAAAGTGATTAAGAATTAGCCAGTAAATTAGTATATCTCATTCTTTGATTGCTTCAGTAAAGGCATTTTATACTGGCCTTAAATAACAGTCTGATCTTTAAAAAATTAATACATCATTACTTGAGTTGCGTGTGGAAATGAGTTTGGCGAATATATTTTACACAGGTAGATTCCTTTTTCAAATGCCGGGCAAGGAATAGTAATAGATGATGCATTGTACTTTGCGTCATATTTCAACTGGCCTAATGAATTATAAAATTGGATTCTGGTGATCTTCTTTTTGGATTCAATGAAAATCAGATCGGATGCAGGATTAGGGAAAATACGAATTCCCTGGCCGGAAATCGCCTGCACTGAAGTTACAGTGCCTGGCATATTTTTATCAAGCCATTCCAGGCGAATACGAAGCCAGTTTTTAATTTGATTTATGGCAGCATCGTATGTAGCCGGCTGATTATCCACTTCCGGTGAACCATTAGTAGCTTTACCCAATATATCCCATTTTTGAAAATGCCTCCCTGTTGCTTCCTGTAATGAGGACCTCAAGGAATCAATCATTTGGTTTACTGATGTATTACTTAATACTGAATTTCGAAGAGAAACATACCTTGTCTTTACTGCATTTACAAACACAGGATCCTGCATCAGCCGGGGTACCCAGCCCGCAAACCTTGGCGAGTGATTACACAAATATACTTTATATGCCCAGCCTGAACCATCTGTATTTCCGTAATAACATTCAAATTGATTATTTCCTTCCGGTATGTTTTTATATGCCCAGTCAAAATCCCAGGGAGGTCCACTATGGATCAATCCGCCATTTTTATCAACATCTTTAAAATAAAACTTACTTTTTTTATAAGCATCCACACTGCGGGATACTTCACCCAATAGAAAATAATCGACAAATGAATTTACCTCTATGTATTTTTTATAGCCATTTACCGGATGCGTAAACTGAGGTCCATATAATACATTTTCAAAAGAATTAATAAAAGAGGGCAGATACGTTTTATGCGCATTCGTAAGCTCTTCAGTCTTAGGGTATACATAAATAAATGGCACCTCTTGTATGCCAGGGATTCCTCTCTCGGAATAATTGCTTAAAAAACTGGTTTCATCTGCATCTTTATTGTCATTCTTAAAAATATAACCGCCAGTGATGGCATCACCACCTGTGGCCACATCATCAAATTTTTTAATGTCTACCCTGTTTTTATCTCTTTTTATTTTTTCTGTAAGCATGTATATACCCTGGTATTCACCATTGATTAACACCTCACAGTAGCGGGTACGAGGAGCATAATGCCCCATTTTAGTAAACAAGGCATACGAAAAAGTATTACGTACCAATGATTTATCATTGTAATTACCTATGAGTGTCCAATCGTTTTCCTCCGGCAAGCCCAACAGGGAAACATTTCTGCTTATATCCTGTGCACCTCGGGTTTCTACATTAAAACTCTTTTGTGGAAAACCGGAAGAGGTGGCCCCCCTGATTTCAATACCTATAATCCCATAATAATTATTAGCAGAGTCGGAGAGATTATTTAAACCGCTGGACTTCGCAATCACCCGCATTAATGCATTTATTTTAGTCCCATCTTGAATTGCCTGTCCATAGGTCTGTATAGAAAATATCGGCAAAGTTGAAGCAAATGAATTACCGGTTGTGGGAGGCATAAACCAGGCAGGCACCGGCCGGTATAATTTTTTATCCTTCGTGACACCAAAAGACAAAAACGGTATCGCAGTCAAATCAGAAGATCCCAGGCTAGAATTATGCACTTGTATGGCCAGCATGTTCATTCCGTTTGTCAGGCATTTTAATAATAATGATTTGTTCACAATGAAATTTTCGTATTGTCCCCCTGCATATACTTTGGCTTCATGATCAGCAGCACCTGTATTATAACTTGGATACGCACCCACTACTCCGGACCGGGCTATCTCAAACCCATTGATATAGGCTACAAATCCATCATCATAATCAATGTTTAAGATAGCTGCTGCGATCTCCGCCGTATCGCTGACCAAAAATTCTTTTCTCAGATAGACTGCATAACACTGTGCTATCAGTGTAGTATCATCTTCATCACCATATCCGAAGCCACCTCTTCCGGTAAGCCAGGATTTATCATCATATCCATTTATTCGCCAAAATGCATTGGGTTCGGAATTGCCTATAAAATATTTCCAACTATCACCTGAAAATACAGCTGTCTCCCAATGATGCACATTTTGGGAGTAAGAAAACAGGCTACTAAAAATAAAAACAACCCATACAAACTTCTTCATGCCATTATCTCTTAAATAATTTGAGGTAAAAGATATAAATTAAAATTTAGGTATTAGCCCTGCTCATTTAGAGTTATGCTTTTTGCAATAAGGTAAGGAGTTTTCGGTCTAGTTTTTGACCATACCAATTTTCATACTCAATATCTGTACGGCCGGAATTCAAGATACCAAAAGAGCCATTAAATTCCCAGAGAGCGAATCCAATGTGATGTTCACCCAAAATATCAAGCACATCTTTAAACCAAGCTAAAAAAACATCATGAGGGGTTTTATTAAAGCAACCACACTCACCACAGTGTACCCCTATGCCACTGCTGGCCAGCTTTATCCAGGGAGCATACAGATCTTCTAACATTTTACGATTTAGTTCCTGGCCATTATACCATCCAGGCCAGGTAGGTGCAGCCAGACTTTCCGGATCTTTGAATACCCAGGATGCTTTGAAATGAGATATGATCGATGGTACATACCCTCTGCAACTCTGAGCTATATCGAGATCGGTAATTTCCTGGGTTACATCTTTACCTACATTATTTCCATCAGCAATGATCAAATGTTTTTCATTGACTTTTTTGATTGTGTTGTACGCCGCCAGTACTATTTTCCGGTATACATCCCCTGGCAATGCTGTTTTTTTACCCAGCTGATCATTCATATCATCTCTCCATGCAGGTTCGTTTAATAAATCAAAGCTGATTTTTTTATTCGAAATATTTTTGAATGTCTTTGCCCAATATTCCCAGTGAAAACAAAAATCATCTAAGGCCTGCTGGTCAGTCCAAAGATTATATGGTTCGTGAAAACCGGCATTAATGCAAAAGCCGGGAGCCCTGTGCAGGTTGATCGAAACATGAAGTTTATATTTGTGGGCCAGGTACACCAGTCTCTCTACTTTATCGGTTTCTTCAGGATTTATATTGCGTACCTGATCCGGAGTAATATTTTTTGTTTTATCAAATTTGATATAACGAGGATACGCCATTGGAATGCGTACAAAATCAAATCCCCAATCCTGCATCCATTTAAAATATTCCTCAGTAGTATTCGCATCCGGTCTGTTATTAGCAGGCGAAAAAAAATCCAGCAAATTAAACCCTTTCCATCGGGGCAACTTGTTTTTAGGTTTTACTGACTTCATTGCATCAGGTAATAAATAGCTTCCCAGACCGGCAAGCGATGATTTTTTTATAAATTGCCTTCGGTTAAAATTATCCATTGGGTTAGTTATTAATATTGCCTTGTAATTTACCTCATTTTTCACATCCTGGCATCATACAAAAATGATTAATTTTTGATCGTTTTGTACAACCAGCAAGTATAAGAATTAATTTATGTCATATTAAATTACCCTGTTGCCGCGGGGAAAATGGTTCGCGTGCAAAATGCAAATGCAGTGCTCTTATAGGATTTCAAATTAACATCTAAGCTGTTTTGAAGAAGAGGTGAATCTACAGAAATTGAAAAAGATGCTGCGGTGTGTACCGGTTTTGTCCGATCATGATAGTCCGATAAGTCATCCGGCTTATCCTTCCCAACCTCTAGAGAAAAGAAAAAGGCCATCCTTGAGAGATGGCCTCATAACCATGAAAAGCAAATGTCTTTGCCCTACCCCGATAAATCGGATAGAGTATTTATTATGCTTTTTTCTTTTTGTCCGCTTTTGGTGCAGCAGCTTTAGCCGGTGCAGCAACAGGTGCAACCGCGGCTGCAGATACTACTTTATGTGGTCTTGATTTACCATATGAGCCAATAGTGATTTTTCCGCGTTTTGTTCTTTTATCGCCTTTTCCCATAAAAATTTAAATTGAGTTAAAATGTAATGTGATGCAAAGGTAAGAAAACTGGGAGATATTGGCAAAAAATGGAAAAATGCCTAATAAGCATTTAATTGAAGGTAGATTTCAATGTCTTGTATGAGATCAGCTGGTCGTATCTACTGCCAAATGGTCTGTAATATATCATAAATTGATATTCATTTTCTGTTTCATACCAATCGCCATCTACAGTACTCAGGTCATACCTTCCTTGCCTGTCCATTACAGCATAGGTATAATTATAATAACCTTGTTTTAAAAAAGCAGAACCCAGGTAAGAGGAGCTTGCAAGATCATATTTCATCAGGAAATCTTCTTTGCATTGCCAGTCCGTGAATGCACCAAAAAGGTATACTTTGTTTTCAGTAAATTCAGGTGATTGCAGAGTAAAATCTACCCAGGCATATTCTGATGATATATTACCATCCGGGCGATCATTATTGTAAATAGTATAATTACCATCTGCATCAGGATCTGTAACAAAATTAAACTGATCACGTACTTTATCAGCAGTCAGTGTAACAATCGTTTCATCAGTATTTTCAGTAATCTTTTTGACAAATCTAGATCTGAATCTTAGAGACCTTATGTCAAAGTACCTGAATTCCTTACCTGCAGGAAAGCTGATCTTGTCTATATAATCAAAAACTAAATGATCCACTTTGTCCCGATTTTGTTTTAAATCACCGATCAGGGTATTCCACCTACCGTTTTGCATTACTGCCAGTGTAATTTCTGTCCTGGAATTATATATGGGAAATTCTTTGATATTGACATTCACATCAAATTCATGATGAGTACGATATTTGGCCAAATCAGTCGGTCTTACAAGCAAAGGTTGAATGGTCACTTTTTTATCATTTATCATAAATCTCCTTGTAAATATATACTCACGCTGATCCTTGCCTAAATCTTCGTACACGTGCATTAAATAATTTCCTGAGATTTTAGGCCTCCAATCGGCGTTGGGTATTCTAAGCGAATAATGGGTGTAATCAATATTCCGATTAGTGGAATAAGCAAAAGTTTTAATCTGAGATCTGTTAAATCCCTGGATATAATCAATCTCATTAAGATCATCCTGGTTCCAATTCTTATCAGCGTGAAATATCTCATATCTAAATCTCCGGTTGCCAGATCGCAAATCATCAAATTGAAGAACCAATGAGGCTCCTCCATTCAATTCTATTATGGCAATACCTAATGGGGCATTTTCTGAAAACAACCGCAAGGAAGCTACATCTTTATGATAAATAGTGTCTGTATTTGAGGGGACTGATGCATATGAAAAATCAAGCCCGGTTATAACGGATACGCTAAAAAATCCTAAAAAGTGAATTAGGCTTATTTTCATAATACTGCAAAGATATTTCCAGAATCTATATTTAAGACGAAGAATTGACTTAAAAGTTACGAAAGAATACAGGCATGGTATAAACTCTTATAACACCATTCTATATACGATAAGAAATGGTTCTTATGATATGTGACAAATATGAATAGTATAATAGTATAGATTGTACACTATAGCATCTACCTGTACATCACCTTATAATACTCATCCGCCATTCGCTTACTTTCAAATTGGTACCTAACATCCTTCATTCCCTGCCACACTATTTTGCGCCATTCCTGTGGTTTATCATAGAATGTGGGCAATATTTTTTTCTCCAGGATGTCATACAGATGATTCATATCATAATTATCCTGTTCATGCTGTTTCATATGTTCATAATCAGCTGATGGAACAATAAAACTATTAATGCCATCTTTGGCAAACTCACAAATCCATCCGTCAAAAGTACTGAAGTTTACTGCGCCGCTCATGGCAGCAGTCATACCACTGGTACCGCTTGCTTCTCTCGGAACTCGAGGGGTATTGAGCCATACATCTGCGACCTGCTTTAGTCTTTTGCTTAGATTTAATTCATATCCGGTGAGAACAGCCAGGTTTTTATACTTTTTACTTAGTTGAACCAGGTTATTAAACGTGCTTATAGCTGCATAATCCATTGGATAGGGTTTGCCTGCCCAAATGATCTGAACCGGATATTTTTTATCTGTTAACAGCTTTTCAAGTCTGTGCATATCCCAGGTCAGGATATCCGGTCTTTTATAGCCTGCAAATCGACGAGCCCATACAATAGTACATATTTCAGGATCAAATAATTTTCCACATTGGTCAGCCACATTTTCGTAAGCTCTTTTTTGAAGATATCTTTTTCTTTCATCGAAGAGGCCTCCATCCCCTTCTTCCATAGCCGCATACAGTTTTTTATCGGACCAATAGTTATAGTTTTGAGCATTTGTGATAGCCTTGATTTCACATATATCATGGTATTGAGCCCACATTTTTCGACTTACTTCACCATGCAATTGGCTCACCCCGTTGGCTCTTTTGGCAAAGCGGAGTGCCACCAGGGAATGATTAAAAAGGTCGTCAGTTATACCTGTAATTTCACGAACTTCTTCCAATGGCATTCCGTTGAAATAATCCATCTGGTTACAAAGGTAGATATCGTGTTTTTCATTACCTGCTTCTTCGGGTGTATGGGTCGTAAACACCAATTTATCCTGTACCGCTTTTTTAGATCCCAATTTCTTATATAGATAAAAAATGGAGCTGGCTCCATGAGCTTCATTGAGATGATAAAAATCAGGATTAAACCCCAGCAGATCTATCAATTTGGCACCACCTATACCTAACAAAATAAACTGAGCAAGTTTAGTAGCCTGATTCGCATCATACAATCTGTGGCAAATGGTCTGAGACACATAGTCATTTTCCGGCAGGTCAGTTGAAAGAAAAAATACCGGAGCTGTTTTAAATGTATAAGGGGATAAATAAAGCGCCTTTACCCAAACCGGACTGTCGTGTATAGTTATTTGAAATTTGATACCTGTCTCTTCGAGGAAATAATAGTTTTTTTCATACCATACGGGCTGAAGGGACTGATCCTGATTACGGGCTTGATCATAATATCCATATTTCCACAAAATTCCGATTCCTATCAGATTTTGTTTTAGTTCATAAGCACTGCGCATATGCGAACCTGCCAGGAAACCTAATCCTCCACTATACACCTTCAACGCCTGATGAATGGCAAATTCCATAGAAAAATAGGCTACCTTTTTGGAATATAAGTCATTGGGGCTGTATGGAATAGAATAATTGTTAAAATTCATTTTATTAATTTGGTTTAGTCTAAGAGGGCACAAATATAAATAAATGACCATTGGTCTTACCGGATGGTCTTCATTTCCTGTTTTTTTGGAAAAGACAATCTTTCAATACCTACACAGCATCAAAACAGGCAGCATTTATTGATTATGATGAACCCAATTGTTGCAAAAATTTCATTTTTAAAACACAATTGAAGAAAGAATCTGGTGAAGTCTAATCAGAATTACCATGTCAACAGGTCAGATAATCGGTATAAACTCCTATTTTTCGGCTTAAATTATTTAAAATCGTACAAAACTGATGAATAAGCATATTTTGATTGTCCCCGGCGACGGCATTGGACAGGAGGTCACCGCGGTAGGTAAAAAAGTGTTGGATAAAATCGCTAAAAAATTTAATCACGAATTTACTTATGATACAGCCCTGATGGGTCATGTAGCGATAGAAGCTACGGGAAACCCTCTCCCCGACGAGACGCTGGAAAAAATGCGAAAATCAGATGCTGTACTTTTCGGTGCGGTAGGTCACCCTAAATATGATAATGATCCTACTGCGAAAGTTAGACCTGAACAAGGATTGCTAAAAATGAGGAAAGAACTTGGATTGTATGCCAATCTGAGACCAATAAAATTATTTGATGACCTGCTCAGTGCTTCCAGTATAAAACCTGAAATATTAAAAGGAGCGGATATTCTATTTTTCAGGGAGCTCACCGGGGATATCTATTTTGGTGAAAAAGGTCGTAAAGACAATGGAGATACCGCATTTGATATAGCCCAATACAGTCGCTACGAAGTAGAACGCATTGCCCGCAAAGCATTCGAAGCAGCCAGGGCAAGAAAGAAAAAACTTTGCTCAGTAGACAAAGCCAACGTACTGGAGACGAGCAGGCTATGGAGGGAAGTGGTACAAAAAGTAGCGTTGGAATATCCTGATGTTCAAATCGAACATCAATTTGTAGATGCTATGGCCATGCTGCTGATCAAAGACCCAAAAAGGTACGATGTGGTAGTTACCGCCAATCTCTTTGGTGATATACTTACAGATGAAGCTTCACAGATCGCAGGCTCAATGGGTATGCTGGCAAGTGCATCTATAGGTGATGGTACCGGGGTATATGAGCCCATTCATGGCAGTGCTCATGACATCACTGGAAAAGGAGTGGCCAATCCATTAGCGTCTATTTTATCTGCGGCATTAATGCTTGAAATTTCCTTCGGGCTCAAAAAAGAATCCGATACCGTAGTAAAAGCAGTAGACGAAGTTCTAAAAGAAGGCTGGCGTACAAGGGATATAACGGATAACCATACTTCTCCGGATAGGATTTTAGGTACTGAGGCTATGGGTGAAAAAGTATTGGGAAAGATTTAAAAAAAAACGAAACGCCCATTTCTGGAATAAAATTTATTCAAAATTATCTTTGATTTTTATTCTCATATTAGCATCGGGTAATCACGGGAAGGACCTTTATTCTTTGAACGAATTTTTGTCATCTTAATATTCATCGAAACAAGGCAGGGCTTTTCGTTATTTTTGCGAGTTCATGTCAGATATTATTCGATTATTACCCGATTCTATCGCCAATCAAATCGCTGCTGGTGAAGTGATTCAGCGACCTGCTTCAGTAGTAAAAGAACTTCTGGAAAATGCTATAGATGCGGGGGCGACACGCATTCAACTCATCATCAAAGAGGCTGGTAAAACCCTTATCCAGGTAATTGATAATGGCTCCGGCATGTCTGAAACCGATGCTCGAATGTCATTTGAAAGACATGCTACTTCCAAAATCAGACTTTCCCAGGATCTGGAATCCATCCGTACTATGGGATTCAGAGGCGAAGCATTAGCTTCTATTGCTGCCGTAGCCCAGGTAGAATTAAAAACTAAATTACATAGCCAGGACCTTGGAACCAGGCTCATGATCGCAGGATCTAAATTAGAAAAACAAGAACCCGTGCAAACTCCCGCCGGAACCAATTTTTCCATTTCCAATTTATTTTTTAATACCCCGGCACGCAGAAAATTTTTAAAATCCGATCCAGTAGAATTAAAAAACATTCTGGAAGAATTTGAACATATTGCTATCGCTTACCCAGAGATAGAGATGTCCTGCATTAATAATGGACAGGAAATATACATACTCCCAAAAGCCAATTTAAAGCAACGAATAATAGCTGTGTTTGGCAAAGCTATGAATGAAAAAATAGTGGCCGTAGAGGAACAGACAGACCTGGTGAATATCGGTGGATTCATTGGAAAAGTAGATGCCACAAAGAAAAAAAGGGGCGATCAATACCTTTATGTAAACAGAAGATTTATTAAAAGCAGCTACCTTCATCATGCAATAAAAACAGCATATGAATCTCTGATAGATGAAGAAGACCATCCTTTCTATGTCCTTTTTCTGGATTTGGACCCTTCCAGAATAGATGTAAATATCCATCCCAGTAAACATGAAATCAAATTTTTGGACGAAAGGATCATCTATCAATATATCAGGGTGGCTTGCAGGCATGCGCTCGGTCAGTATGTCACTCCCTCATTCGATTTTGAAGCCGGTGACAAAGGACTCACGGAGAAAATCCATGCTCCCCGATATACACCGGAGCCTATATCGGATTTTACGTATAATGCACCTGTTCAAAAAACAAATCCTCAGGATTGGAGAAAGATCTACGATATACTCAAAAACGGTTCTCAGGATTCAGCACCATCTCCGGCTGTCGTTTTAAGCAGTAGCCTGAACGATGAAGAAATCAGCCATATTGACACTGAAAATCAACAGATATACAAATCCAACATCAACGACCCAATTGACACCAGGAAACAGGATGTTTCTAAGGATCCATACCAGATACATCAATCTTATATCATCAGTCCCGTGGCCTCGGGATTTATGATCATAGATCAGCAAGCAGCACACCAAAGGATCCTCTTTGACAAAACGTTGAATCAATTAGACACCAAAGCAGCACCAAGTCAGCATACTTTATTTCCTACTACCCTTAATTTTTCCGGCTCTGATCATGCGTTGATAGAATACCTTTTACCTTATCTCAACCAGATTGGATTTGAGCTCGAAGCATTTGGAAATTCCAGTTTCATAGTTCACGGCACTCCAATGGATTGGAACGAATCTGCGTCCGTAAAATCATTTATAGAACTGCTGCTCAAGGAATTTGCCAATGAAAGTGATCAAAAAATTAATTATAAAAAAAACCTGGCAAAATATTACGCCCGTTATCAAAGTATAAAACCCGGCCAATATCTTTCCATAGATGAAATGAAATACCTGATAGATCAATTATTTGCATGTACTGATTCCGCCTGGGGACCATTTGGAGGAAAATGTTATACTATAATAGAGCTAGACGAAATTGCCAAACGTTTAAAATAATCTGATCCAATAATAATTGATTATATATCTCAATGTCAAGCAGAAAATCCCTACTACTTTCCCTTCTCGATAAAGATCCTAAGTCTTCCTTTCTTCTTTTCGCCCTGGCTAAGGAATTCGAAGCTGAAAATAATACTGCATCTGCAATAATTACTTATGAGAAGCTACTGGCGCTGGATCCGATGTATACCGGGGCATATTACCATTTGGGAAAACAATACATTTTAATAAATGATCTGAATAAAGCCAGGGCTATTTACCACGCAGGAATAGAAATCTGCAATTCAGTACACGCAAGCCATGATGCCAGCGAACTTAGAAGTGCATTGGAAGATATTAACGAAGATGAAGACTTTTAAATGAAATCATCAGTTTTACTAATGTTTTTCCGTGAGATAATGTCTTTTCAATAAATCTTCCCCAAAATCATTACCTTTTTCTCTCAGTATGGCATGTATATGATTACCATCATTGTTAAATCCAACATTATCATATTCAATTAAAAAATCAGGACTATTGATAATGTAATAGTGTGGTTTGTCATTTGTTGTATTTCCAATCCAGGCAAAATAGATTTTCTTATAACCCTTCTTTTTAATCTTTGACATCAATTGATGTGCTTTGCTGTGGTTAAAATTATGTACATATTCTTCAATGATCAGGTCGAGTACCATTTTTTGTTCGGCACTCAGTTTATCAGCAGATATACCATTATATTTATCTATTCGTTGGCTGCTATTGGGACTGGTAATGATGTCTCCCGGTATTTTTTCATTTACTATTGTCATTGACCTTTGTTGCTCTGTCAGCATATTGATAAGCATAAAACCATAGTCTTCCTCCTTACTTAATACCCTCAGCCCGGCGTATTTTTCCGTTTTTACTTCTCCAGGATCTGTTCCAATAAAATAAGGTGTCATAGAAACACCGTTTTTATCTTGCATATAAGTCAATGCTATATGATGACCACCAAAGTTTACCGACCACGGTTTCCCTGAATAAGGCATACCATACACCGAGATGTAGTAATTTCCATGTGCCCAATTGAGGTTTCGTATCCTGTTGTAAGCTTGCTGATTTATTTTTCCTCCATCCAGATACGATGTATACAGATCATTTAATATATCATCCAATTGCATAATGCTGGTGGTCTTTAGGTATCCTTGTGAACTCAATATACTAGCCAGGACCCGGTGCCATGCCAGCCTGCTTTTTTCTGATAAGGATCCATACTGAATACCCGCTCGTGGCACTAAACCTACCGGCAGATTGGTCCATTTTGTCCGCATTGTATCTTCAAAAGGATAGACGGTCTTTGGGTATTCCCCGGCAGACAAAGTCTTTAAAAAATAGTCTACAGCATATTCCGGTGTAAAATTCATTTGTGCTTTCAATGTTCCAACTGAAATACAAAAGACAAAAACAATTCGAACAAGCATAAATGGTAAAGGTTATATTAATTGAAAAATGCTGCCATGGATAAAACCATGACAGCCTGATACCCTATTCTTATTTTTTCTTTGTTGTTTTAGCTGGTGCAGCAGTTTCTGTCATCTCTACAGGTGGCAATGGTGCTGGCACTACATTGTTCACTGGCTTGATTGTTTTAAGATAAGCAAAAATGGCTTTGAGTTCATAGTCCGTCATATGTCTAAACATTTCCCATGGCATAGGCGGCAACAATGCTCTGCCATTGGGCAGACCTTTGAATTTTCCTTCACGCAATGCTAAAATAAAATTGGCTTCTGTCCAATTACCTGTACCGGATGGGTCCGGAGTTAAGTTGGCAGCATACGATGTACCCCATGGTCCAACCCACTCGGTAAGGTCAGCTGTCACGGTAAGACCTTTTGATTGAATCATTTTTTTATCAATGTCAATCTTGGGCATCATTGCAGGATGACCTGAGAGTGTCAGGGAAGTATCTATAATTGGCCCTCTGTCTGTCATCTTTTTAGGAGTATGACAATCATTACACCCGGATATGGTCACTATGTGTTTACCCCATTCTACCTGACTGTCATATCCACCCAATAACGGATTGGCTACAACTACTTGAGTACCACCAGTCGAGGATTTATTTTGGGTTGATTCGCATTGGCTAAATGAAAAGAGTAAAGCCGGTAAAAAAAACAAAATATATTTATTCATGATTTTTGGTTTTTCAATTCTGAATGCGGGGTTAAAGTGACTTTCCTCTGCAAGGTAAGAAATATTAAAAACATTAACATTTATTCATTATCCAAAATTTCTAAAATTAATTCCTGTATTTTTAAAGCTAATTTTGCTTACATGAAATCTGCCTCTCTTATCATTGCTAGTGCTTTGCTGAGTTCGATTCTTACTATTACGGTATACAGTAAATATTTTCCTCAACGTATTTTAATCAGAGAACCCAAATCAGTAACTACAGATGGAAGCACGGCTAATAGCAGATCTGTATTTGTTGAATCGGATGCCCCCAACCCGGATGAGGAAGTGAATGAAATAAATGCAAAGTTTAAATCCGTAGATGCATTCCCTAGTTTTCGCGAAGGTTCAAAACGGGCTATTCCCACAGTGGTGCATATCAAATCCACAGAGGTACGCACTAATCGGTATGGTTATGAATACCTGGATCATAGTTCCGGATCCGGTGTAATAGTTTCTTCCGATGGGTATATCGTCACCAATCACCATGTGATTGAAACCGGCGGGTCTGAAGTATCAGCTAATATTGAAATCACCCTTAATACCAAAGAAAAGTTTACTGCCAAAGTAGTTGGCGATGACCCCAGCACCGATATTGCTTTATTAAAAATAGATTCCAAAGATTTACCTTTTCTGACCATTGGCAACAGTGACGAATTGGAAATTGGAGATTGGGTATTGGCTATAGGTAACCCTGAAAAACTTAAAGCCACTGTGACCGCAGGTATAGTGAGCGCTAAAGGAAGAAATATCAATATTCTGGGTGATCGCGAATTTTCTATCGAATCTTTCATTCAGACTGATGCAGTGGTAAATCCCGGCAACAGTGGAGGTGCATTGGTAAATGCTTCCGGATTATTAGTAGGTATTAATACAGCTATCCTGACGCATACCGGCAATTATGAAGGATATTCATTTGCTATACCCTCCAACCTGGTAAAAAAAGTAATTGAAGACCTTAAACAATACGGCAAATCTCAACGGGCTTTTATTGGCATCACTCTCAATGAAGATATTGACAACCAAAAAGTGAAGGACCTCAAATTGCCAAATCATTCAGGAGTCTTAATCGAAAGAGTAATAGAAAACTCTGCTGGTGCCGATGCTGGTCTCATGCCCGGGGATGTGATATTAAAATTGGACCAAACGAATATTACTTCTAATACTGAATTGCACGAAAAAATAGGAAGTAAAAGACCCGGTGATGAAGTAGGTGTCACATTTTACAGAAATGGAAAAACATATCAGACCGAAGTAAAATTAAAAGACATTAATAATGAAACGGCAATTGATCAGGCTAGTGTACGTAATGAAAAAATACTTACCGACCAGGGATTCGAAATTCGGGATCTCAATCCTTACGAAAAAAATAAATTTAAGATCAATGGCATACGAGTAGTGGGTATTTACAAGGGATCTATTATAGATCAATGCAATATGCAGACAGGATATATCGTCACTCAGATCAATGGTCAGCTTGTCCGAAATGCAGATGATTTTATTGTTAAATTAAAAAACCTGAGTGGAGTGATAGAGCTTACCGGCTTTTATGACTTCGACAGAAGCCTATCGATTTATCCCTATAAATTCAAAAAATCTTCCTGATGGGTTGCCTTGACCACTTACGGTCTGGCTTAAATTCATTTTACCCAAGCTGATTGAATACACTTTTCAATAACAAATTTATTTTCCGGATAAACCTCTTTGTAACTACCTTTACAAGAGTATGACCGATCCATTGCTTGCCTCTCAAAACGAAGATGCTTTTAAATTACTCATCTCCAGGCTTAATAAGACATTAAATGAAATCCACCAGGGTGGCGGCAAAAAGAAAATTGAAAAATTGCATGAAGAAGGCAAATTACATGCAAGGGAAAGAATTGCCTACCTCATAGATAAAGAAAGTACCTTTCATGAAATCGGAGCCATGGCTGCATTGGATATGTATGAAGAGGAAGGCGGCTGTCCTGCTGCGGGCGTAGTATGCGGGTTAGGTTATATTCATAAACGGCTCTGTATGATAGTTGCTAATGATGCTTCTGTTAAAGCCGGTGCATGGTTTCCTATGGCAGGCAAAAAAAACCTGCGGGCACAGGAGATAGCTATGGAAAATCATATTCCAATTATTTATCTGGTAGATAGTGCGGGCGTATATCTTCCAATGCAAGCAGAAATCTTTCCGGATAAGGAACATTTTGGCAGAATCTTTAGAAATAATGCAAAGATGAGCAGTATGGGTATACCTCAGATAGCCGCTATCATGGGATCTTGTGTTGCCGGAGGTGCATACCTGCCCATCATGTCTGATGAAGCATTAATCGTAGATAAAACGGGATCCATTTTTTTAGCTGGCCCATACCTCGTAAAGGCCGCTATAGGTGAAAATGCAGATAAAGAGACACTGGGTGGCGCCACTACTACCACTCAAATTTCTGGAATCACTGATCATAAAATGCCCGACGACAAATCTTGTTTGGATAGAATAAGAGAATTGATAAAAGGCATTGGAGCAAAATCATCTGCAGGCTTTAACAGAGCTGAATCAAAACCACCTGCAACTGATCCTGCTAAAATCTACGAACTTTTTCCGCATCAATCAAATAAACCGTTTGCCATCAAAAATATACTAGAATGCATGGTAGACGCCGATACATTGATACCCTACAAAGAGGATTATGGCAAAACAATTTATTGCGCATATGCCCGTATAGAAGGTTGGAGTGTAGGCATAGTGGCAAATAATCGGGAGGTTGTAAAATCAGGTAAAGGCGAAATGCAATTTGGAGGAGTGATTTATTCCGACAGTGCAGATAAAGCCACCCGATTTATTCTCAATTGTAATCAAAAAAATATACCATTGGTGTTTCTTCAGGATGTAACCGGCTTTATGGTAGGTACCCGATCAGAGCATGGTGGAATCATAAAAGATGGAGCAAAAATGGTAAATGCTGTCGCCAATAGCACAGTTCCAAAATTTACTATAATCATCGGTAATTCATATGGTGCTGGCAATTATGCCATGTGTGGCAAAGCTTATGACCCCAGGCTCATCGCTGCCTGGCCAACTGCCAAGATTGCTGTCATGGGGGGACATCAGGCCGCCAGGGTAATTACTGACCTCCAAATAGCTAAGCTTAAAAATAAAGGTCATGAACCCGATCCTGCAGAAGAACAAGAATTGTATACTAAAATTAAAGCACAATATGAACAACAGGAATCACCGTATTATGCGGCATCCAGGCTTTGGGTAGATAGTATATTGGTTCCTACTGAAACCAGATCCTTCATATCCATGGGAATAGAAATGGCTAATCATGCAGTAACTGAAAAGTTTAATGTAGGCGTCATACAAGTTTAAAAAAATCGATAAGGTCACCTGGTAAGCCAAGGCATGTTAAAAATAAACCTTACAGAAAAATCAGTATTACAAATACTATTCGAATTTATTGGATTAATTAATCCCACTATGTCCGCCAGCTATCTTATTTCAGAATATGAATAAGGAAAAAATAAAAATCATCACTGATGTCCTGACGACACTGGGCAGTTTCTCCGAACACGACATTCAATTATTTTGCAATGAATTATCTTTAAAACATGTGATTAAAGATGAGGTACTGTTAAATAACGGAGACATTAGTAATACCCTACTTTTCATATTGTCTGGCGCCATCGAACTTTTAAAATTCAATGAAGATGGGGAGCGAAATACCATTGATTTATTTATCGAAAAAGATTGGGTTCTGAATTCATACAGTTTCATATCTCAAAAGCCTTCAGATTCATTGTTAATTGCCTGTGAAAACTGTGAAGTATTCGAAATCACCTTACCCTCCATACACAGATTGATAACTGCATCCCCGGCTTTTTTTCAATTTTTTAAATTATTTGAAAACCTGAATCACCGACTTCACTTTTTTGATGAAGCAATGTCACCCGATGAAAAGTATCTGTATTTATTAAACCATAGGCCGGTATTGATTCAAAAATTTCCTCAAAAAGTCATTGCTTCCTATTTAAAAATCACTCCCGAGACCTTGAGCAGAGTGAGGGCCAGATTTTCAAAAATCAGCTAACGGATTCCTTTCTTGATTTGGATCAAGGGAATTTTGTTAGTGAGGCCAGATATTTGATATATGGAATCAAAAATGTATAAATATTCAGGAATTTCACTTGTACTCGGAGCGGCTTTACTCATTCTCACGATGGTCCTTCATCCAATGGGTGGCAGTATAGAATACATTATTAAAATATCTAGGGTCATTATTATATCCCATTCAATAGCTTTGTTTGGCATTCCTTTTATCACATTTGGCTTTTATGGAGTATACAGAAGGTTATGTGATGATACCGGACTTTCAGTACTTGCATTTATATTTAATTGTTTAGCCATGATGACCGCTGTACTGGCCGGTGCGATTAATGGGTTAGCAACACCGATTTTTGTAAATAAATACCATGACCGTATTCCCGATTTAAAGGATCAGCTGGGAACTGTGATGCAATATGGTTTTGCATTGAATAAAGCTTTTGATCTCATCTTAATTATTTCTTTTTGTATTTCCATGATGATCTGGTCAGTTTTAATTATTTGGAAGCAAAAACTTCCTTCCTGGTTGGGATGGTTTGGTATACTCATTTCGCTTCTTGCACTATGCAGTGGTATTTTGGGGTATAATTTTATCAGTGTTACCGGATTTAGTTTTTTTATTTTTGGCATTTCCATATGGATTTTGGGCCTGGGTTATTGTCAAATCAGAAAGCCTTTATAATTTTTAGATGGATCCATTCGGTCGCTTAAATTATTAATATTAAAAATGATTGACATTGTAAGCCTTATAATAAATGCTGATGTTACCGGTTTGGAATCCGTATTAATTGCCCATCCCAGATTGGCTAATGAGCACATTCCAATTACTAAAGACAACCCATCATTGGCACATCCCCTGCACCGTATATCCGATGCTGTGTTTTCTCAAAAAATTACTGACGATCAGGCCGTAAGGTTGGCATCCCTTTTTATTAAATACGGTTCTGAGGTAAATGGACATCCAATTCAGGCAGGCAAAGACAGTCCACTTGTCGCGGCCTGCAGTTTGCACGCAGATAAAGTCGCCCTATTGTTGATTGACAAAGGAGCAAATATCCATCACCCTGGTACACATGGTGGTACAGCTTTACATTGGGCAGCATGGTGCGGCAGACCCATAATAGTAAAGCGGCTGATTGATTGTGGAGCCGCGATAAACCAACATTGCTTTGAATTTAGGGCAACTCCTTTGTTCTGGGCTATACATGGCCTGCTTCATGATGCTTCAGCCCATAGTATAGATTATACAAAATGCCTGGAAATCTTGTTAAAAAATGGAGCCGATAAAAATTCCACAAATAAGGAAGGGAAATCAATTATTGATCTGCTCCGAGGTTCAAAATTTAAGCATTTGATACAGTTTTTTTCCGAAAACGAACCCTGATATAACTCATAAAAATCAGGCTTTCTCCTAAATATAATGCTATCAATTTAGGGGGTTTAATTGTACCTTAGCATTTCCAAAAACAATAATTTATTGCATGCTGACTTTAGGGGTTATTTCGAGTCATGAGGATCCAAGAATACCCTTGGTTCCGGAGACTATCGACAAATTCATCAAATTAGGGGCCACTATAAATTACGAAAAAGGATGTGGCGAATCTGCTCATATACCAGATTCCACATTTACGGGAAAAGTACAATTCATGAGCAGGGAGCAGGTATTGCAATCAGCAGACCTTATTATGTCTGCATTACCACCCTCAGGCGCTGATCTCTCAAATGCAAAACCAGGTTCGGTTTTTCTGGCCATGTTTGCATCATTCCAAAATCCTGCAGTAGTAGATCCCTTTAAATCTAAAAGCTTACAGGCATATTCATTAGATATGATACCCCGCAGCAGTATTGCTCAATCCATGGATGTCTTGTCTTCGATGGCCTCATTAGCCGGATACAAAGCCGTTTTGATGGCAGCGGGATTATTACCCCGGTATTTTCCTATGCTCATGACTGCCAGTGGTACAGTGAAACCGGCCAAAGTTTTGGTACTGGGAGCAGGTGTAGCCGGCTTACAAGCCATCGCCACAGCACGTAGATTAGGGGCTGTGATTGAGGTTTTTGATACCCGTAAAGCAGTAAAAGAAGAAGTAGAATCATTAGGCGCCAAATTTGTAGAAGTTGAAGGTGCCAAAGATGACAAAGCTGCCGGTGGGTATGCTGTCGAACAAACACCTGAATTCCTCGCTAAGCAAAGACAATTGGTTCAGGAAAAGGCAGCCAAATCCGATGTAGTAATTTGTACTGCGCAGATCAGGGGCAAAAAAGCACCTTTACTAATTACTGCTGAAACTTTATCCAATATGCGACCCGGTTCCGTAATAATTGATCTGGCATCAGCGACGGGTGGTAATTGTGAATCTACCATAGATGGTGAAACTAAAACAATACACGGTGTTACTGTGGTAGGTAATAGTTTTTTAGCCAATACAGTTGCTATCGATGCGAGCTTTCTGCTCAGCAATAATTATTTAAACTTTTTAAAAATCCTGATTAAAGATGGCAATATCAAATTCGATGCTTCGAATGAAATAATCAATGCCACTTGTCTTACTAAATAAAAACAATCTCATATGTTAACCTGGTTACAATCTAATCAACAAATAATCTATATAGTATTATTAATGGTATTCCTGGGTATTGAAGTCATAGGAAGGGTCCCATCCGTATTGCATACCCCTTTGATGTCCGGTGCCAACGCAATTCATGGAGTCGTAATTATTGGTGCAATTATAGTAATGGGTAAGGCAGAACCCGGCAATTATCTTGCATTGATTTTGGGGTTTATCGCAGTGATACTTGGTGCGCTCAATGTCGCGGGAGGGTTTGTGGTCACCGACAGAATGTTAGAAATGTTTAAACAAAAGAAATCAAAATGATGAGTCAGAGTCTACTTACTTTAATATATATTATAGCTTCAGTTACATTTATTCTTGGATTGAAGATGTTATCCAGTCCTACTTCTGCCCGCCAGGGTAATCTGGTAGCAGCAGGAGGAATGATATTGGCCATTTTAGGCACCATTTTTTTATACCAAGACGAATCAGGGCAATCCCTTCACAATCACATCTGGATATTTGGTGGTTTGATTATCGGTACCATTGCAGGTTGGTTTGCTGCTAAAAAAGTAAAAATGACTGCCATGCCTGAAATGGTTTCTCTTTTTAATGGAATGGGTGGTGCCTGTGCTGCATTGATATCCTTGATAGAGTTTAATCATCTTACCCATGGTTACTCGGGTCAGCCGGATTTTTTCTCAAACCTGAGTGGCGGCATGCTATTAATCATTCTATCCGGACTCATTATAGGTTCCATTTCATTCGCAGGCAGTATAATTGCATGGGGCAAACTCAATGGAAAAATTAAAGACTTCACCTTTAGTGGCCAGACCTATATAAATCTAATTTTCCTTGCCATTATACTTGGCTTGGCCGGTTTTGTAATTTTTATGAGACCTGAAGAGACCAGGCTATTTGTATGGATGATTTTTATCTTTTCACTCATCTACGGTGTATTTTTCGTGATGCCGATAGGCGGTGCCGATATGCCTGTGGTCATCTCCCTTTTAAATTCATTTACTGGCGTGGCCGCGGCATCAGGGGGATTTTTATACGATAATAAAGCTATGCTTACCGGTGGTATTTTAGTTGGAGCAGCCGGTACCCTGCTTACGATACTCATGTGCAAAGCCATGAATAGATCTATCCTCAATGTATTGGTAGGTAATTTTGGTGGCGGTGCAAGTGCAGCAAAAGGGGCCAGCGGTCCGGCCAAAGCGGTTAAAGAAATTAATGCATCTGATCTGGCGATTAATCTAAACTATTCTAAATCCGTAGTGATCGTCCCAGGCTATGGACTAGCTGTTGCCCAGGCGCAAAAAACAACTAAAGAGCTGGAAGATATTTTAGAAGCAAATGGAGTAGAGGTAAGATATGCCATACATCCTGTTGCCGGGCGTATGCCAGGTCATATGAATGTATTATTGGCAGAAGCAAATGTTCCTTATCCAAAATTAATTGATCTGGACGAAGCCAATGATCTTCTCAAAGATGCAGATGTAGTATTGGTATTGGGGGCTAATGATGTTGTCAATCCAGCTGCCAAAGATGATCCATCAAGTCCAATTTATGGTATGCCAGTACTGGAGGTATGGCAGGCAAAGCTGGTAGTTGTGGTAAAACGTTCCATGAGTTCCGGTTATGCCGGAATAGATAATCCATTATTTTACCATGACAAAACCAAAATGTTATTTGGTGATGCAAAAAAGGTATTGCAGGACCTTGTAAATGAAGTGAAGGCTTTGTAATCCTCTTTTTACCGTTTTGTTAGCATGTAAACTTGTTAGCCCTGGTTTATACTTTTAGAGAAGATTCCAGTAGATCGGTGGTTGTATCATCAGGCCTTTAACATACGGTCTATGTCATCCACTTTACCAAACACTACCAGCATATCTCCGGCTTCCAGTTTGGTTTCCGGAGGCACCACACCCAGTATTTCATGGAATATTTGGTTTTGGCCAAAATTATTTACCTTTTCCTTATTGCGAATGATGGTGACAATGTTGATATTATATTCTTTTTGAAAATTTACTTGTTCAATGGTTTTTCCCACGAATAGCTCTGGTACCGAAGCTTCGATGACTTTATACTGATCATCCAGCGTAAATGAATCAACTATGGTGCCTATATCCAGCCTTTTTGCCAATCTATATGCAGTGTCTGCCTCGGGGTGAATGATTTCGTCGATGCCCATAGCTTCCATCACATTTTGATGCGCTGGATTGATGGCTCGGGCTATAAGGCGCTTGGGTTTTAGTTGCTTGATCAATGCTGTCGTAATTATAGATGCTCCAGTATCCTCACCAATACATATAATCACTACATCTGAGTTTTTTACGGGGAGAGATTTGATAGCAGACTGATCAGTAGTGTCCATACAAATAGTATGTGTAATACTGTCTTGTAATAACTCTACACGTTTCATATTAGAGTCTACTCCAATCACTTCATGGCCCAGCTCAGTAAGTTTTATACTTAATTCCGAACCAAAATTTCCCAAACCCAATACGATGAATTTCATATAATTTAATTAGGTGATAAATAATTCTTCTTTAGGATACCTGTACCGTTTCTCTCTTTCTCGGGTAAACAATTGCAAAATTCCAATCAATATAGTAATAAAACCGACCCTACCGATAAACATAGTCAGCACCAGAACCAACTTGCTGGAATCGCTGAGGCTAGGGGTAATACCCATACTTAATCCTACAGTTCCCAATGCAGAAAAGCATTCAAAAGCTATTTTGAGCAAATCAAATTTATGGCCATCGTTCATGACAACAAGAGTGATGGCGGTACCCACCGCAATTAATGAAAGGGAAACTATGGCAAATACCTTATTTACGGAGGAAATCTCTATTTCTCTTTTGGCAGTCTCCAATCTTTCTTTACCTCTGATGGCATTTATGATATTTAACGTGGCCACAGCAAAAACACTGGTCTTAATTCCTCCGGCAGTACTTCCAGGTGATCCTCCTATCCACATCAGCAATAAATAAATCATCAGGGTAGGTATAGTAAGCCTGGCTATATCCACTGTATTAAATCCAGCTGTCCGTGGCGTTACCGAACCAAAGAAACTCTGCACTATCTTGCCATAGGTAGTAGTATGCTCCACCAATACATTATTGTATTCAAATGCATAATAAAAAATCGTACCCGCAACAAGTAATATGACAGTGGTAATCACCACAATGCGGGTATTTAGGTTTATGATTTGGGGTTTGTGACGATAGGGTTTATGCTTAATTACAATACTATACCACTTTAAACCAGCTTCTCTTATGTATTGAAGAAGATTTAATAAAATTCCAAATCCTATGCCTCCAAATACGATGAGGATGGCTATGACCAAATGAAAATCATAAGCAAATCGCACTGAAGTATGATATAAACCATCATTCCCTAAAGTAGAAAAACCAGCGTTGCAAAACGCACTGATGGAATGGAATATGGAAAAGAATATCTGCGACCATCCTGAGTGAAAAATTTCTGAGTCGACTGCAATAAATATCAATAACGCCCCAACAGCCTCTATAATCAGGGTGATGGAAACGATCCGTACCAAGGCTTTCAATGCATCGTTCAGGTTATCTACATTAAGCATGCTTTGGATAAGCATCTGATTTTGAAAAGTAGTATTTCCTGAAAAAATCAACCCAAATAAGTTAGTAAACGTTAGGATACCCAATCCGCCAATCTGGATTAAGAATAATATTATCCACTGGCCAAATAAGGTAAAATCCTTTGCTGTATCCAGTACTACTAATCCCGTAACACATACTGCGGAGGTAGAAGTAAATAAAGCATCTACATAAGAAATCGGATGAGTGGTGGCGCTGGGCAGCATTAATAACAAGCTTCCAATGAGTATGATGAAGGCAAAACTGATAATTAAAAGAAATGGGCCATTGATGGCAGTCTTTTTGATGGCAAATAATCTGTTAGACACCTCCTCCAGGAAAAGGAATATAAATATGGTATGGTAGATCACTGCCGACAACGAGGACTCCGAAGTAACTTTTATTTGCAATAAAAGTTTATGAAAAAATAATTCACTCAACATGGCCAATAAGGTCAAAGCCAGGATAAATGTCTGACCCGCATAATACCTGGTCTGCAATTTTCTTGATTTCCAATTGATATAGATACGCCAGGATAAAAAAGTAAATGCAGTTACATTTAAAATGGGAAACCATTTGGAATACAAATCCTGATTACCACTGCCGTATCCAAGATTGAGTAATACCAGCAGGATAGCCATGATCGACACTATAAAAAGCCCGTCTTCTGCATATTTATTATTACTATATAACTGCGATCCTGTCATTTTAACGATAAACAGCTATTTTAAATGAAGCCACATGAATTGTTTACTCTTCAAAAGATTGCAAATGTCAATCTTTTAAGAGATATTTAAGCATTAAATTTAAAAATTATAAATTGTGTCTGTCATCTCCAATTATATTCACGGTGTTTCTGCCGACGAACAACTTCGACTTAAATTATTGAATGAGCTTACCAATAAAAATTTCATTGATTTCCTGGATCTAAAAGGCACTGAAAGAGTACTTGAGTTGGGATCCGGCCTTGGCATTTTGTGTGCTTCAGTGGCCATGAAGTTAAACAGGGGTAAAGCCACAGGTATAGAAATTTCCAAAGAGCAGCTGAGTAAATCTCCTCAATTCCCAAACAATCTTGAATTCGTGATGGGAGATGTACATGATCTTCCGTTTAAACAGTCTTCCTTTGATCTGGTTTATGGGAGATATATACTGGAACATATTGCGGATCCAGGCTTAGTATTAAAAGAAGCCCATCGGGTGTTGAGTCCCGATGGTCGTATTTGTTTCCAGGAAAACAGCGTGCTGTGGATGGAGTTTTACCCTTCCTGTCCTCACTTCATTTTCGCCTGGAAAAAATTTGCACACTTACAAACTATGATGGGAGGCGACAGTATGATAGGCATAAAATTATTTGACCGGCTTAAAAAAGCAGGTTTTAAAAATCTGAAATTAACGTTGGCTCCGGAAGTGCATTCTGCAGATGACAAATCATTTAAGCCATGGATTACTAACCTTATAGGCAATCTTAAAAGTGCAGAACATGCGTTAATCGAAAAAAACTACCTCAGTGCATCTGAATTTTCCAGTGCGATCAACGAATTGGAGGATTTTATGAATCATCCATATGCATCCACCTATTTTGCATGGAACAGAATAGAAGGCACAAAATAAGATAGTACCATACAGAAATCTATTTTACCCGATGTAAGCTTGTATTATACCCCTCTCAATGTAAATACTAAATTTCTTATCTTGCATAGATATGAATAATAAAAATGCTTATCTCGTACCATTCGTTTTGGTAACGAGCTTATTTTTTTTATGGGCTTTTCTTCATAATCTGAATCCTATATTAATTCCCCATCTTAAAAAAGCCTGCCAGCTTTCGGATACTCAATCGGCCTTGATAGACTCTGCTGTATACCTTGGTTATTTTTTAATGGCATTACCTGCAGGTTGGCTAATGCACAAATACGGATATAAAAAAGGCATTTTGGTTGGCTTGGTTTTGTATGCCTTAGGAGCGTTATTGTTTTACCCTGCGGCCGGCGCCAGGAGTTATAGTATGTTTTTAATTGCATTATTTATAAGTGCAAGCGGGGCTACTTTTTTAGAAACCGTGGCTAACCCCTATATTACTAAATTAGGTGACCCAAAGACATCAGAGCAGAGATTAAACTTTGCCCAATCCTTTAATGGAGTAGGCGCTTTTTTAGCCCCTATTATAGGTGGTTCATTTATTCTTTCCGGAATTGAAAAGACGCAAACCGAAATACAATCCATGTCTGCCGATCAGCTTAGTCAGTACCTTGATTTCGAAGCCGGCACAGTCAAAATTCCGTATTTAATTATGGCTGCTATTGTATTATTAGTGGCCGTATTTTTTATTTTTTCAAAATTGCCTGAAATCAAGGAGCAGGATAGCTCTACTTCCGGTCATTCCTTTTCATTGAAAGTGTTCAGGCACAGACATGTACTCTGGGCTGTTATTGCACAGTTTTGCTATGTAGGTGCCCAGGTATGCATAGGAAGTTTCTTTATTCGTCTTGCAAAATCACTTGCCAATATGCCAGAAAAAGAGGCTGCTTTTTTATTGGGCAGTGTGGCTATGGTTGGATTTATGATAGGCCGGTTCTTTGGCACTTACCTGATGAAATATATTGAAGCATCCAGGTTGCTTTCTCTTTATTGTTTGATCAATATTGGTTTGATCGCCATTGCACTGACTACCCAGGGTATGATGGCAGTGTATGCAGTAGCTGCTGTTCCATTTTTTATGTCCATTATGTTTCCAACCATTTTTGCATTAGGGATAAAAGGACTTGGAGAAGAAAGCAAAATTGCATCTTCATTCCTGGTCATGGCTATTTTTGGCGGGGCAGTGTTCCCTTTGATTATGGGTTATATTTCGGATCGTACCGGAAGTATGCAGAAAGCTTATATAGTCCCAATGATTTGTTTTTTGGTAGTTTGGTTTTTTGCCAGATTCAGATACAAGCCCCAGCTTAGTAGTCTGATCTAAAACTGATTTATTCCCGCTAAACCCGGAATAAAAAATACAGTTGATGGGTAGTTTTAATATATATTTTTGGGTTTAAACCAAGGTTATTAATACAAGCAGTCAAGACTTTTTTTGAAGACTGTTTTTTTGCCTCAGGAAGTAAGTGAGCCAAGCAGCCTATTGTTGTCGACGGACTTGAAGAAAATGCTGTTTTTAATTGAAGGATTGACTATAAAATAATTTCTGTAGCCCAATTGCGATCGATGTTTTTATTTAAAAAAGAAAGCATCCTTACGGAGTATATTTTAAAAGATTATCTGCTTTTATATTTTATTACCAATATCATTGCCGTACCTGATGCCCATCATTTTTTTTCAGATCCGTTGCGCTCATTTTTATCTAATTAAACACCGTAAAACAGAAACTATGAAAACGAATGTGGGTATGTGGGACAGAATATTGCGATTGATCGCCGGAGTATTCTTAATAGCCTATTTAGCTTCTCAAAACGTAATTGGCCTTTTTGGGAATCTCCTGTTAGTGGGTTCATTCATCTTAATCATTACCAGTTTTTGGGGGTTTTGTCCAGTTTATGCTTTTTTCAGGTTTTCTACCACTAAAAAAGAGGAAAAAGTAAAGCAATCTAAAAATATCAGGGAGATAATATCTTAATTTAAAGTGGGTCAGGCTGTTAAATATGAAATCTGGCTAAAATTCTATTTCTTTTATCAGCAAAATGCCTTTATTCTGTGCAACCAACCGGCAGAAATCTATATTAGTCTATAAGACTTGGGTATCATCGGGCATAAATCTTATCTTTGACCCACTTTTTATATAACCCTTTATTATGTTTTTATTTTTATTTTTAGGCTATCTGATTTTTAGTGCCGGGATGTATTTTGTTTTCCCAAAAGCCGGTGTGGACGCATGGAAAGGACTCGTACCAGGACTCAACCTCTATGAAATGGCTGGTATAGTGGGCAGAAAAAAAACACATGCCTGGTGGATGTTATTTCCAATAGTCAATATTTTTATTTTCTCTGCCCTCATCATCGATTTAGCACGTTCATTTGGCCGACATTCCTTTTTACATCATTTTCTAGCCGTAGTGTTTGCTCCATTTTATAGTCTCTGGTTAGGATTAGATCCAAAAAATAAATATAATGGACCTATTCTTACTCAGGAAAAAGAGTATTTTGACAAATTGCATGAAGCCCAGGAGAAAAAAGATAATAAAACAATAAGCAAACTCTCGGCCAATAATCCATACAAAAAAAGCCCTATCCGTGAGTGGGTGGAGTCCATCATATTTGCGGTATTTGCTGCTGCTTTTATAAGAATGTTTTTAATAGAAGCCTATATGATTCCTACTTCATCTATGGAAGGCAGTTTGAAGGTAGGGGACTTTTTATTTGTGAGCAAGGCACACTATGGCATCCGGCTTCCCCAGACATTCGTGATGATCCCTTTATTACACAATCGTATTCCTTTTATAAATACCGAATCCTATATCCGAAACCCTCATTTTGGGTACAAACGTTTACCAAAACTTCAGGAGATCAAACGATTTGAACCTTTTGTATTCAATTGGCCTGTAGGCGATAGCGTATATCTTTCTCCTACCAGGTCATGGACGGCAGACCAATATCGAAGAGAAGAATACGTAAGAAACGATGTAAGAGGATCTCAGCTGATTACCCGGCCAGTGGATAAAAAAGATCATTATATTAAAAGATGTGTTGCCCTACCTGGAGATAGCCTGAAAATAGTCAACCGCCAGTTATACATAAATAATGTGGCCGCTCCTAATGCAACCAATCAACAGTTTATGTACAGGATATTATCTCCCAATGGGCAGGTAAATCAGAGAAAATTGGATCAGATCGGAGTCAATCTTACCGATAGTTATCCACAACAAAGCATTTATTTTTTGGATAGCACCCAGGTAGAAAAGGTCAGAGCCATGGATACCTCTTTGATTATCCAGGTGATGCCTCAGCAACCCAGGTCCATCTTCCCGTACGATACCCCAATGTCTCTTACCTGGACTGTTGACAATTATGGTCCCATATATATCCCTAAAGCTGGCGCTACCACTAATCTGACCATCGAAAACTTACCACTTTATAATCGTATCATTTCAGTCTATGAAGGCAATAAGCTGGAAGTTAAGGACGGCAAAATATTTATTAACGGATCAGAAACCAGCACCTATACATTTAAACAAAACTATTATTGGGCTATGGGTGACAACAGGCACAATAGCGAAGATTCCCGGGCCTGGGGTTATGTACCCGAAGACCATATCGTAGGTAAACCTTTATTCATTTGGTTTTCTACAAAAAATGGAAAAATCGCAAATGGAATAAACTGGAACAGGCTATTTACCACTGCAAACAAAAAGTAATGAGGACTTTTTTTTGTATATACAGCTATTTAATTTGTTCTTTGTTCGCTTATGGTCAATCTACTTTAGTCACCCATATTTATTTATTTACACTTGACCATCAGGATTCCAAATGGCAGGTCCATAGTCCCCGGTTCCTGACTAAGTTCAATGATAAAGGATACAATAATCAACCAAGCTTTATTAATATCGATGAATTGGTCCTGTCAGTAAAAATGCCGGAGAACGATCAAAATGATATTTATTTGCTCAACCTCCGTACCAATACCAAAAGACAAATTACCAAAACAGCAGCCAGTGAATATTCCCCATCGGTTTCAACAGATATGAAATACCTTTCCTGTGTACGCGTCGATGATCCTGCCTCTGGTGTACAAAGGTTATATAATTATGAATTCAAGCAGAATGGGGCGATAGAAAGCCCTCTTGCTGATATAAAAAACGTTGGCTACTATTCATGGTTGGATCAGAAAAACGTAGCGCTATTCCTCGTGCACAAACCAAATCAAATCGCATTGGTCAATACCGATACTAAAGACCCATTGATCTTTAGTTCTGAAATTGGACGCTGCCTTCAAAAAAATACAAAAGGAAATTTAATTTATGTGCATAAAATCAATGATGAATACTGGTATATAAAAGAATACGACCATATTAATCAAAGGGCCAATATCATTGTGGAGACAGTGCCTGGCTCAGAAGATTTTGCTATGACCGAAAATGGAAGTTTCATTATGGGAAAAGATTCCAAATTATATTCCATCACTCCTGGAGTTCAAAAATCCTGGGTTGAAATCGCTGATCTTTCTTTTTTTGGAATAAAAAACATTAAACGACTAGCGATACAGGGAAATCGTATAGCCATTGTAGATCAATTAAAATGAAAGTCTTTCCTCTTCTGTTTTTAAGTAGTCTACTGTTTCAGCAAGGTTTTTTGCACAGTCAGTCGAGCAGTTACAAAGAAGATATTAAACAATACCGGTCTGCTAATTGGAAGGGATTGATCCATGATCCACGTACTACCCTCAAAGCCGCCGACAGCATATATCTTAGTTATTACCCTATTAGAGAAAAAAATAAAGTGTACTGTACTGTAGAAATGTTAAAGGATCAGGAACCTTTTGACATGCCTACTTATTCAGGCCAGGTAAAACAATTTATAAGGTTTGCAAAGTTTAGTTTTAGTCTATCCGGTACGAAAATATCATTGACGGCGTATAGAAATCTTCAAAATATTTCGTCTCCCCTCTATAAAGATCTTCTTTTCATTCCTTTTAAAGATGCCGGGAATGGAGTACAAACGTATGAAGGAGGACGATACATGGATGTAAGGATTGGCATCATTCACGATGGGCATGCATTACTCGACCTAAACCGGATATACAATCCCTGGTGCGCCTATAGTGATGGATACAATTGCCCTATACCGCCCGCCGAAAACCACGTACAGGTAAAAATAAAAGCCGGTGAGAAAAAATTCAGACGACCTCATTGATATTTTCCGCTTACCTATTGATTCAGGTCGCTCCTCAAAATTCTGTACCCGGCTCGAATTAAACAGGCTGCCAATCCAAACAGGTCATTGCTAAAAAAATTGCCGTAATTTTATACCCCTGGATAGCATTTATTCGTTTTTTTTAAAGACTTGGTATCTACATATGAAATATAAAGGCTCTTTATTCATTTTAGTTATTGGCATTCTATGTGTATTCAAAGCAAGTAGTCAGGACAGCTGGATCGTCCAGCTTAAGGAAGGACAGACATCCAGCGATTTCTCTAATTGGAATAAAGGGTTTTTGCGATCAAAAAAAATTGAACATAGATTATTGGCCTCACATTTCAATATTATAGAAGTTACAGGAGGTCTTTCCAGGCAAGATTTGCTATCAAACCCATCCGTTTTATTTGCAGAAAAAAACGTAAAATTGGAACTAAGGGCATCTCCTAACGATCCTCTGGTTTCTCAGCAATGGTATTTTAATAATATCAATGCCCTCAAAGCCTGGGACCAGACTACGGGTGGAATCACTTTCAATAAAGACACTTTGGTGCTCGCCGCAATCGATCATGGTTTTCTGACTACACATGAAGATCTGAAAAATCGAATCTGGAAAAATCATGCTGAAATTGGCGGCAATGGAAAAGATGATGATAATAACGGATACATAGACGATGTAAACGGACTGAGCCTAAGATATAAGAATGAAAAACATTCTATAGATAATACTACTGATGGACTTTCTAATCATGGTACCAGTGTAGCCGGAATCATGTGTGGGGAAAGTAATAACAAAACAGGTATCTCCGGTATGATGTGGAATAGCAAACTCATGCTCACTACATTTTCGGCTAATGGCAATATCGCTGACCTGATCGAAATGTTTAATTATGTATTAGACCAGCGCATCCGTTACAACCAATCCAATGGAAAACAAGGTGCCCTGGTAGTTGCAATAAATTATTCTGGCGGGATTAGTTTTGCAAAAGCAGCTGATTATCCGATTTGGTGTGGCATGTATGATAAAATGGGGTCGGCAGGTATTATCAATTGTGGTGCTACCACCAATAAATATGTGGATGTAGACGACGAAGGTGACATGCCTTCCACATGCCCCAGTGAATTTTTAATAGCCGTAACCAATACCGATAGGAATAATAGCCGGGTGTATAATGCAGGATTTGGTTTGAAAAATATTGATCTGGGGTCGCCAGGTGAAGGCTTACAAACTACACGGTCAGATGCATCCAATTCATATTCTTCTTTCTCCGGTACATCTGCAGCTACGCCGGTGGTGGCAGGTGCGGTAGGTCTAATGTATAGCCTCCAATGTAAAGAATGGGCAGATTATATTAAATCGAACCCTGTAGAAGCAGCCAGAATAGTTAAAAAATCATTATTGGCCAGCGTAGATAAAAACGCAGATTTAACAGGTAAAACAGTAAGCGGAGGCCGGTTAAATATTGGCAGGGCATTAGACACACTAAAAAAATATGTTTGTGGCAGGACCATTACTTCCGTCAAACAGGAATTGAATATCAAAGCAATTTCTCCTAATCCAGCTTCAACCTATATCAACATTCAATTGGATAGCAATCAATATGGAGAATATGATTTTACCTTATTTGATATCACCGGTAAATCCATCACCAAACAAAGAATATTTATCAATCAAAATATTACTATCCCTTTGCCGGACATAGCCAGTGGCACATATCTTTTACATTTAAAAAACCAGGATAAAATTGCAATCGCTAAAATTATGGTTTCGGCAAAATTTTAAACCATTTATCCTCTGCGGGTAAATCCTCTATCTTTCAAACAAACTTTCTACAAAAGCTTTTTTATTAAATATTTGAAGTTTACCCATACCCTCTCCTACTCCAATGTATTTTATTGGGATTTTAAATTGATCTGATATAGCCAACACGATACCTCCTTTGGCAGTGCCATCTAATTTGGTCAATGCAATGGCAGTGACATCAGTAGCTTCAGAAAAATGTTTGGCTTGTTCTATTGCATTTTGTCCTGTAGTTGCATCTAATACCAATAATACTTCATGAGGGGCTCCATCCATCCTTTTCGATATAGATCTTTTGATTTTACCCAATTCGTTCATCAGATTGAGTTTGGTATGTAATCTTCCTGCGGTGTCGATGATGGCCATATGGCATTTATTATTAATTGCATAGTCTACTGTTTCATAGGCTACCGCTGCCGGATCGGCATTCATCCCTTTGCTAAAAAACAGGCAGCCGGCCCGGTCTGCCCAAATTTTTAATTGATCCACAGCTGCCGCCCTGAATGTGTCGCCGGCACCCAAAACCACTTTTTTATCCCGTATGGTATGCTGAAATGCAATTTTGCCAATAGTAGTAGTTTTTCCAACTCCATTTACACCAACTACCAGCATCACATGCGGCCGGGGGCCCTCCGGTAAATCATAGTCTTCTACATCTACAGTATTGTTTTCAGATAATAACAATACAATTTCATCTCTTAATATACTGTTTAACTCTGCAGCATTCAAATACTTATCTTTGGCTACCCGTGCCTCTATTCGTTTTATGATTTTTACGGTAGTGTCCAGGCCGACATCGGAGGTAATAAGTATATTTTCAAGATTGTCCAATACCTCTTCATCCACCGTGTCTTTTCCTGCTACCGCCTTGGATATTTTTTCAAAAAAAGAAGCTTTGGTCTTTTCGAGACCTTGGTTTAAATCTTCTTTTTTTTCTTTGGTAAAAAATTTACTAAAAAAACTCATGTTGTTAATATTAAAAACAGGTGTACTTAGGATTAAAAAAAAAGGCTCTTGATTTTACAAAAGCCTTTGATTCTTTAAATATAAAGAGAAAGTAACAGGATTACTTATTTGCAAAGAATTCTTTCACCTTATCCTTATGTACTATTTGTTCTTTAAATGAATATTTACCAGTGATGGGATCTTTAATGCTTTTGATCACTTTCACATAGTCTTTGCCTGATCCAGCATTGGCAGCACGCTGTGCTACTTTCGCGTTTTTAGAAATTTTTGCCATGATTATTTAATTTCTTTGTGAATGGTATATTTTTTCATGATCGGATTGAATTTTTTAATTTCAAGACGATCTGGTGTATTTTTTTTGTTTTTTTGAGTGATGTATCGAGAGGTGCCAGGCAGGCCACTATTTTTGTGCTCAGTACATTCTAATATGATCTGTTGTCTGTTGCCTTTACTTCTTTTTGCCATGATGACTTAGAGATTTGCGATGATGTATTTTAAATGATTATAGGTTTACCGAGGTGGCAAAACCTTTTGCTTTCTGGTCTTTTACAAATTGATAGATGCCCACTTTGTCAATAGTGCGGAGAGCAGAAGTGGATACTCGTATCTCGATCCATTTATTTAACTCAGGCACAAAAAATCTTTTGTCCTGCAGGTTTGGGTAAAAATGACGCTTGGTTTTGCGATTTGAATGCGACACTTTATTTCCTTTTACAGGGCGCTTTCCGGTCAATTCACATGTTCTGGACATATTACGTAATATTATTGTATTTAAAATGCTTATTATCAGTGACTTCGGAAGGATTCGAACCTTCAACCTTCTGATTCGTAGTCAGATGCTCTATCCAGTTGAGCTACGAGGCCAAAATCGGACGGCAAAGATACAATATTTCATTGGTAGTGACAAGAAAATATCTACTCTAATCACAAATCATTAATTGGCCCGAGGCAGGCTAATTTCCTTTTGAGGATGGCTTCCGGCATTAAAATTTTAACTTCTTAGGAGGCTAGTTCACCTGAAACTATGTTAACACTCATTTCCAGTCAAATTTTAGGAAGAAATCATCCAACCCCAGTTAGGGCCATTTCCCTTCGAAATGACACCCATATTACATAAAATGAAAAAGGCCTCAAATGCATTTGCATCGGAGGCCATAGATTTATTTTTTTTAAAGATTTATTTGGGTTTTTTAGCTTTAAATTTTAATGTTTGTTTTTTCAAAGAGGCTACCGCCAGTTCTAATGCTGTTTCAAAAGATTTGCTGCATACTCGGGTAAAAATATTCCCACCCGGGACATGAATGAGCACTTCAACAATCTTATCTCTAATAGACTGGTGACTTTCCAGTTTTAATATCACATGAACATCAATTATTCGTTCATACATCCTCTCCAGTTTGTGGAGTTTGTTTTCAATAAACATCAACAGCTTTTGATCGGCTGTAAAATGGATTGCTTCTGTCATGATTTTCATAATACGTGATTTGTTTTATAAGATTAAAAAACGTGATTACAATTTTATTCATTATTAACCCTCAACTTCTCAAAGTTATTGTGATGTACCCAGACTTGTTTTTTTTATGGATCATAATGATTTTATTTATTAAATGTTAAGATTTAGGATGTGCCTGATCATAGATTTTCTTTAACTTTTCTACGGTATTGTGCATATATACCTGGGTGGCTGCCAAAGAAGAATGACCCAATAGGGTTTTTACAGCATTCAAATCCGCACCGGCATCAGATAAATGGGTGGCAAAGCTATGCCTCAGTATGTGCGGACTCTTTCTCTCGATGGTCGTTACACCGCTAAGTTTAGTTCTTACCAGATTATACACATACTTTGGATATAAAGCCTCTCCCTTTTCGGTGATAAATAAAAATCCGGGATCAGGAATTTGCAATCCTTCCAATTCTCTCGTTCGCAACTCCGTAAAAGAGTGAATATGCTTTAATAATTGCCTGGAAACGGGTATTTGCCGTTCTTTCTTTCCTTTACCAATTACTTTTATCAACTGACGGCTAAAATCAATATCAGCCAATTTAAGATTTAATAGCTCTGACCTTCTGAAACCACAACTATATAGTATATTAATGATTAATTTTTTCTGAACATCCTGAAACTCAGAAAATGAGACTTCAGCGTTTAAATGTTCTGACTGACCCAAAAGTTTATCCAGCTGTTCCTTTCTCACAGTGACTGGTAATCTTTTTTCGACTTTAGGATTGATCACTTTTCTCAATGGGTTATACTCCATTCCATTTCGTTTCCTTAAAAAATGGTAAAATGTCTTGAGTGCTGAAATTTTTCGATTAATAGATCGGTTGGAGACTTTTAAATCGTGCAAGGCCACTATCCATGATCGGATATGTATTGGTTTTACCTCAAGGAAATCGGTGATGGTGTATGTATGATCTAAAAAGTCCTGAAACTGAGAAATATCGGATTTATACGCTTCCAGGGTATGTGGGGAATACCTTTTTTCAAACTCGAGATAATTAAAAAAAGTAGTAAGCAACTGTATCAGATCAAGTATTAGCTAGCAAGTTAAGCCTTGATACAGTAAATGTCAAGTAAAAAGAAAGATATTATAAAAAAAAGTAATATGAAGTTATTAAAGGGCTGCAGGGGTAGTATACACCTGTTGTTTGTAAGCAGCCTTCAAAATCTCCGATCTGCGCTCCACAGATTTCTTAGTGAAGTGTTTACGTGCTCGTAACTGCTTCAAAATCTGTGATTTCTCGTATTTTTTCTTATACTTTTTAAGAGCTTTGTCGATAGATTCGTTGTCTTTTACATCTATTATTAACATACGCTGTTTTAAATTGGATTGCAAATATACAACGAGTTTGGGAGTTGGAGAGAAAATTTTATTAGAATATTACGAAATGGGCTAATTCTCTTTTGGGGCTATGTGGTGTTTTTAATAAGGGCACTCCAGAACGGGAAAAGGAGCTGATTTTGCTCCGGAATATATGCATGTGTTAATGATAAAAATAGGCATAAAGGTACAAACCCGGCTTTGCCCATTTACCTATTATATGTTGTCAAATCCCGGAAAACTCCACATCATCATAGATTTCATTCAGCTTTATCTCCACAGAGACTGAATCTAACGAGATCCCCTGGTCCAGGCTTTTATACTCAGTAAATCGCCAACTACCATCTTCGTTTCTGATGTATTTCTCTACACTGATTTTTTCAGAATCCACTACAATATATTCCTGCAATGATTCTATGTCTCTATATAATGTAAATTTTTCACCTTTGTCATAATTTCGGGTAGAAGGAGAAAGAATTTCTATGATCACAGTGGGGTTGGTGGCCGTGTCAAATTGATTGTCTATGGCTTCAACCTTGCCGCAAATGATGCTTATATCAGGGTATGTATACAGGCTGTTTTTGGGAATGTGAATTCGTAAATCACTACCGAATGGTCTACATTTTTTTCCTTTCAATTTAGGAAACAAATGACCAAAAAAATTTGAAGCTATAATATTGTGGTGCAATGAAGCTCCACTCATGGCAAAAATTTCACCTTTATAATACTCATGCTTGAATGTGCTCAAGCGCTCCAATTCAAGATATTCAAGTGGGGTAAATATTTTTTTAGGTATGGCTGTCATGAATAATGCTTTTACAAATATAGAGGAAAAATGCCTGGTTTAAGCACACACATCTCCCCCTGCCTACGGCAAGCAGGCTTCAGCGGGGTTGGACTAATTCAAACTTCTGATTTATTGTAATTCTCACAACTCGATGTAATATCCATTATCTATTATCCACTTATGTAGTCACTTCAGTTAATTCCTAAAAAAAGTAATAATTCCACCCCCTAGCCCCCTCCGAAGCCCGTCAGCCGTAGGCTGAGGGGATACGCTTTGGCGTAATATTGGAACTTTAATGTTAATAGGCAGGATTCCATGACAAGAGTAACCTGATACCGAAATGAATTTAGAATTTTCAATGGGAACATTAATATTTTCAAGCAGGCTTTTTCCCCCCTGCCTACGGCAGGCAGGCTTTGGAGGGGGTCGGGGGTGGACAATATTAAACTTCTAATTTATACTAATTATAATGTCCCCAATTAATACTCTATTCTCTATCCATTCATTTAACACAATACAGTTAATTCCTAAAAAAATAAAAAAGTAATAATTCCCCCCCCTGGCCCCCTCCGAAGGGGGATACGCTTTGGCGTAAAATTGGAACTTTAATGTAATAGGCAGAATTCCATGACAAGAGTAACCTGATGCCGAAATGAATTTAGAATTTCCAATGGGATCATTAGTTTTTAAACTGGCTTTTGTCCCCCCTGCCTACGGCAGGCAGGCTTCGGAGGGGGTTGGGGGTGGACTAAACTATAAGTTTTATGTTATAGAAATTCTCACATTACTTTATAATATCCATTTTCTATCATCCACTCAGTCAGCATAACATTTATATCAACCATATTTCTTAATACCATACCAGATGAAAATCTAAATACAGTAAATCCAATTTCTTTTAATTTCTTATCTCTTTCTTCATCCTTTAAGATAGCTGCTTCCGACTCATGAGATAAGCCATCTACTTCTATTACCATTAATAATTCAAGACAACAGAAATCTACAATATAATTTAATATTGGCCGCTGCCTCCTGAATGTATAATTAAAAAATTGTTTTGATTGTAATATATACTTCCACATACAAGCTTCTGACTTGGTCATTTGCTTTTTTAATTGCGATGCAAGTGGGTTTAATTCTTTATTATAATAGTAATTGTTTTCGGGTGATGCTTTTTTCATGAAGTGGTCTATTACATATTGCAATTTAATAATTTTCGAGACATATAACTCATACTGAGTTAGTCTATATAATAATACAATTAATTCCACCCCCTAGCCCCCTCCGAAGGGGGAAACGCCTTGGTTTGATATTCGGCCACTAAATATAAATGATGGCATTCCACTTAAGAATATTCAAATTCAAAACATTAGAATGAATGATAGTACCATAAATGTATATGCACACTCTTGTCCCCCCTGCCTACGGCAGGCAGGCTTTTGGAGGAAGTCGGGGGTGGACTTTACGAAAACTTATAATTTATATTAATCCTCTAATAACTTATTTTTTAAGCTAAATGACAGAATAATTCTACCACTCATTCTGTAAACTTTTAGGGGTCAGTATCCGTCGGAATGTCAGAATTCCATACAGATAAAGGGGTCATCCCGATAGTTATCGGGACGGAATGTCAGGCACACTATACCTCTTTAAGCTCTCTAATGAGCTTTTAAGATGGGGTCAGTTTGCCCGGAATACAGGGGTCAGCTTAAAACGGAATTGGGGGGTCAGAATGTTCTGGAATCTACATCTTCTTCCGCCCTTCCCCGGCCCAAAATTGCTTTTACTCAGGCTATGAATGAATTTTGAGTGTCGTCCGCACTTGGGCCAGGAGCCTGCAGCCAGGAATCTGCTACCAGAAACCAAATACTTCCTTCCCCACTTGAAAATTGAGCATTGAAAATTGAGCATTGAGCATTAATAATTCTCAACATTTAATTCTTAACTCATAACTTATCCCCTTCCGCCCTCCCCCTGCCCAAAATTGCTTTCTCTCAGGCTATGATTGAATTTTGGGTGTCGTCCGCACTTCGGAATTGAGCATTGAGCATTATAATTCTCAACTTTTATTTCTTAACTAATAACTTATCTTCTTCAGAAATCAGCCGACTTATCTGCAATCCGCAACTATTTTTCGAAGGCTATCTAGACTATTACACACATTGATTAGGAATAAGAAATTTTTCGAAAGTATAGACCTTTGTGTGAATGAAGACGAAAAGCCAAGAACTTGCAATCAGTCAATTTTTAAAAGCTCGAAAAATATTAAAAGCCAAGAAACAAATTCGCAGTACGAAGATCACAGTAAAGACTAAGGTGACAGCTTAATACGAACTGATATGTTTCGACCGAACAGTATGCCAGCTTCTAAATAATCACTTATGGGTATGCCTTTTTAGAATCCTATGAAGAAATGGGCATATTCAGTAAAAAATAAAAATTTTCAAAATCCGGAGCTATCTCAATGAATTCATTTAGATCCGTTTCAGAAAAATAAATTTTGCCGAAATTTTTATTTCCAACTCCTATGCATAATGATTCACCACCGATAAACCCACCAATAAAAGCAACTTTATTTTCTAAAAGGTCTGGGTAATTATTCCTCAAAGCAATCATTTGAGTAAAATCAATTATATTATATAGCGTGTCTAAACAAAGTGATTGTACTTTGTTTTTTAGTAAACATTCAAAATTAATTGGTTTACTTAATTTCATAAAATTAGTTAAAAAAATTTTATAAGAATTTGATATTTTAAGCCCGTTCTTTTCTTCTATGTACATTATTAAAGATTCAAGTGTAACCATATTTAAAATGTTGGTGAAGGAAATACAATCA
>JBGAVW010000026.1:0-53559 GCA_044227925.1 Saprospiraceae bacterium
GGGTCTCGACTTCAGGCTAAACGGAGAATTTGTACCCGGAGCCGAGTCGTGGTTTAATGTTTCGTTTTTAAGGGCCAGAGAAGCTATCAACGGCATACAACATCAAAAAAGAGAAAAAGGTGAACCTGAAGGAGTCGATGTAAAGGATGTTGCAAAACCGACAGATCAATTCCTTACTTTATCTACTTTTTTTCAAGACTATTTGCCCAATAATGAAAATTTAAAAGTAAATCTCAATTTTACTCTTGGCACTGGACAACCATTTGGTTTGCCAGGTAACAATCGAATATACAGGAACACTTACCGTTATCCTGCATATCATCGTGTAGATCTTGGATTTTCATATTTAGTATGGGATGAAAAATGGAAATCAAAACATCCCAGGCATTTTTTTAAATTCGCTGAAAGCTCATGGCTGAGTTTGGAATTTTTTAATTTACTCAAAGTTTCCAATGTAGCATCCAATACCTGGTTTAAAACAGTGTATGGTAATCAATACGCTATACCCAATTACCTTACATCCCGAAGGATTAATCTGAAGTATAAGATTACATTGTAAATTATTGCCCCAATCATTAGTGTACAAATTGTATCAATTTCGTACACCGAAATTATAATTATTTAAATTATATGTAATTGATTTTTAATTACTTATAATTTTGGCATAGTTATCTTAGTTTATACTGTATGATTATAAATCAACTAAAATTCCTTGGGAGAAACCTTATTGCCGGTAAATTATACACCATCATCAATATAATCGGTCTTGCTATTGGTATTACTGCGATGGTATGGGCATATCAGGACTATAGATTTAGTTTTAGCTTTAATGATTTTCATCCGGATAGAGAGCATATATTCAGGGTGATCACAAAAAATGACGCAGGCGATTTGAAAAATGGCTACTGTCCATTGCCTGTAGGAGAGTTTGCAAAAAAAGAGTTTTCAAGTGTGAAGGAATTCGTACGCTGGGAAGGTCTGAGCCTGGCTATAAGGGCAGAACAGGAAGAAACGCTCAATTCGTACATTCATTACACTGATCCGTCATTTTTTGATTTTTTCAATTTTCCACTTATTTCCGGAAGCAATGACCTGAGTGACAGATCTTCTATACTATTGACCGCCTCAGAGGCAAAAAAGTTTTTTGGTGATAAGGACCCAATAGGGAAAACATTGATTTTACATGCAGGCGAGACTTATCAACAACCTTTGACAGTCAAAGGCATTTTAAAAGATGTCCCCATAAATTCTTCTTTACAATTTAATGCACTTACTAATTTTAATAATTATATAAAGTCGGATAGCAGTTATTTGAAATCTGATGATTGGACTTGGCTTTTAGACGCTTTATTTCTTAAAATTCCTGAAGCAGGAAATGCTAAAAGGTTGGAACAAGACTTTAAAAAATACGCTTCAATTCAGAACAACGCCCGAAAAGATATAAAGATTGCTCAGTTTTTCCTTGTTTCGATGGCAGAATTGGCTGATAAAGGGGAAGCTGAAATGAATAGTGACTCCCTGGTATTGCGTCCGGATGATTCAGCAGTCTATGGCCCTATGATTTTAGCTATTCTCATTTTATTGTCAGCTTGTCTCAATTTTGCAAACACTACAGTGGCCCGGTCAAATAAGCGGCTTAAAGAAATGGGGGTGAGAAAAGTGTTAGGTGGGTCTACCAGGCAACTCATCATCCAACAATTATTGGAGTGCAGTGCCATAGTGTTTTGTGCCATTCTGTTATCCTTGGCTTTTACCGCCTGGTGGCTTCCTACCTTCAATAATATGTTTGACGGTATAAAACTCAATGCCAATTATCTTAACGATATGGCACTATTGCGATTTATGATATTCGTTCTTTTTGCTGTAACCATTATTGCCGGTATTTATCCAGCCTATTATTCTGCGAGGTACAATGCCACACAGATATTCAGAGGAGGAGTCAAATATGGAGGTACCAATCTTTTTTCCAGGCTGTTATTAGGTTTCCAGATTATCGTTGCTTTTATTACCGTGACGGCCGGGTTTGGATTTGCCAGAAACTCCGCCTTTCAAAGGGATTATAATTTTGGATTCAATCAAAATAATATCATTGGCATACAAACTCCTAAAGGCACTAATAAGACGATGTATGATGCTTTGTCACAACTACCGGAAGTCAAAGCGCTGGCAGCCACCAGGGGGCATATTGGGTTTTCGTGGCGAAATATGGCAATGGAAGCTGAAGGGGTAAAAAAAGAAATAAATTACCTGGAGACCGGTGAAAACTATTTTAATGTGATGGGTTTACAGATGCTGACCGGCCGCAAATTTAACGAGCAAGGTGAAGGAGATATTTATAAAAACGCAATCGTCTCTGCTAATTTATGCAGTCAGTATGGATGGACACCTGAAAATGCGATTGGTAAACAATTCAGGATGGATACTGTAAACTATTCTGTAATCGGTGTGACCAGGGATATCTATATGGGTGGTTTTTTTAATCAACTTGAACCTTTAGTAATGGTCAAAGGATCACCAGATTTATACCGTTATCTGATAGTACAAGCGAGTCCTAATTCGTTACGATCCGTGTATGACCAGTTAAAAGCCAAATGGTCTGCAGTATATCCGTTAAAACCGTTCAATGCTTTTTATCAGGATGAATTGGAAACTGAAGCCCAAAAAGTAAACGAAAGCATAGCTTCGATTTTCTTTTGGTTTGCCATCATTTCTATTTTACTGACAGCCACCGGTATGTTTGCCTTGATTTCGCTCACCATACTCAAGAAAACAAGAGAAATCGCCATCCGAAGAGTAGTAGGGGCCGGATTAAACGATATTGTGCTGGTGATACATAAAAGTTATTTACTGATTTTTATCATTGCTTCGTTTATTGGAATATATGCGGGATCCAGTCTTACTAAACTATTAATGGACCTGATCTTTAAAATCAATATTGGAATCAATGCAGTGACCATAGCTCAGTCATTTTTAGGAATTTGCCTTTTGATCATCGGCGTAATCGGCATTAAAATCTGGCAAGTGAATAGGATGAAACCTGCAATTGTACTTAAGAGTAATTGAGAGTAGTACTGGTTAAGATTTATTAGTTTTAAAATAAATGGAGTTTTTAAATAAACCAGGATTGCACGATAGAATAAAATGTTGAAATACCTATGCCGAAAGGAGATATTTATTTGGTATGTTTTTCGGGTAATACTCAATTCCGTGTGCTGCTTTTTGCAGTTTCGCTACTACCGTGTATATATCGGCCTCAGTACGCTGAAATTGCCTGAGTAAGCCCATCATTGCATAGCTTATTGGATTCACAGCCGGAACATATGTTTCCCAGTCATACCCTTTACCCCATATCAATCCTTTGACTGTAATGTCCAGATCAGCTTTATGATCCAATAAAAATTTCAACATATCCAAGCATGCATTATTATGTTGATTTACCGTATGGAATACGGGAGTATGGCCTCCAAAACCATTTTCATCCGTTCCTGCTTTAGAATTTATATCAGCCCCATGTTCCACCAATACTTTAGCTGCTTTCACATGGTTGTATTCTGCACAAATATGCAATAATGAAACATCCGTCATAGGTGTAAATGTACATTCAAGGGTATACTTTTTTTGAAGAATGTGTTGATCTTCTGTTAGGTAATGTTCCAAATTGCGATCATCGTCGAGCAGTACTGCCAAAAGTACTTTGTCTTGAAATACCAAACCATGATCTACAAAGGCCTGTATGCAATCTTTAAACCGGGGACTTCTGAGATACATATTTACCATTTGCATAAATAATGATTTTCCTCCATCTGTTGCGTTGGGGCTGATTCCAAGCGTGAAGCATTCTCGTATTATTTCAGGAGAATGAATTTCAAATGCTTCTTGTATTTTTTGTAACAAATCCATATGACTAAGTTACGTTTAAAAAAGTAGAGCTGATTTTCGATTCGGGTACCATACCAGTACACTACAAAGATGAGCCAGGGAAAAAAATACTAATTTGTTTTCTATCTTTTTATTTTTGATATTATTTTTCCCTGCTGTTTAGCCGGCGTATCCCTGTCCTGTATTGCATAGTCCATTGCCTTTTTTATTAATTCTTTTACTTTTTTATTATTGTAATCTGCCGGTGATTGAATAGGAATATGTCGCATTAAATTCCCTGTTCCCTTTAATAATGAATGAGGGTCATCCAATAGTGTACCTTTATTAAATCCTAGATTAAGGTGATGTGTATAAATGGGTATCAGGCAATAGGCATCAGCCAGCTTGTCTGATATGCTATATACGGAGGTAAGCGCATGGGTGTGATATAACAATTCATTCGCATCGGGATTTAAATCCAATATGAATTCTCTTAATCCGGAATACAAATTTATTAGACTCTTTTCCTTTAACTCTAATAAAAATCTGAAATCAGCATGCAAAGGTCTTGACACAACCGGTAATGAATTTTATAGGTAACGCGACTTTTATAAATGTATTACTTCCCCATAAGCTGCAGCGGCGGCTTCCATTATTGCTTCACTCATAGTTGGGTGCGGATGCACAGACCTTACAATTTCCATACCTGTGGTTTCCAGTTTACGCGCAACTACAATCTCTGCAATCATTTCAGTTACATTCATTCCGATCATATGGGCTCCCAGCAATTCACCGTATTTCGCGTCGATCACCAATTTTACAAATCCATTGGATGCACCTGCAGCTTTTGCTTTACCAGATGCTGAGAAGGGAAATTTACCTATTTTCACTTCATATCCCGCTTCTTTAGCCCCTTTTTCGGTGTAACCAACCGATGCTATTTCAGGAGAACAATACGTACATCCCGGAATATTATTGTAATCTAAGGGGGTCGGATGGTGACCCGCTATTTTTTCTACACAAATTATTCCTTCAGCGCTGGCCACATGTGCCAAAGCCTGCCCAGGGGTAATATCGCCGATTGCATAAATCCCTGCAACATTTGTTTTACCATATCCGTCAACTTTAATCAAGCCTCTTTCAGTCTGGATACCAAGCTCTTCAATACCTATATTTTCGAGATTTGGACTTACACCGGCTGCAGACAAAACCACATCGCAATCAATACTATTTTCGGCCGCAGATTTCCTGTCTTTTGTATATACTTTACAACCATCACCCGCAGTTTCCACCTTAGTGACTTCCGTATTGGCAAGTACTTTTATCCCTGCTTTATTAAAGGATCGTGACAGTTCTTTTGAGATTTCTTCATCCTCCCTGGGTACTAAGCCTTGTTCCATAAATTCGATTATAGTCACTTCGGTACCAAGTGCATTATAAAAATAAGCGAATTCCACACCAATGGCCCCGGCTCCGACCACTACCAGTTTTTTAGGTTGATTTGGTAAGGACATAGCTTTTCGATAATCGATTATTTTATTCCCGTCAATTACGAGATTGGGCAATTGTTTAGCTCTCGCCCCTGTGGCCAGAATGATGTGATCTGCAGTGTGTACTTCTTTATTCCCATTTGCATCAGTGACCTCTACGGATTTATCTTTGAGTAATTTGGCATTTCCCATAATCACCTCGATTTTGTTTTTCTTCATCAGGAATTGCACTCCTTTACTCATGCCTTCAGCTACCCCACGTGATCGTGAAATGATGGCATTAAAATCTGCTCTTCCATTTTCAACTTTGATACCATAGTCTTCGGCATGATTGAGATATTCAAAAACCTGGGCTGATTTTAATAATGCTTTAGTAGGTATACAACCCCAGTTAAGACAGATCCCCCCAAGTTGTTCACGTTCCACGATGGCAACCTTTTTTCCTAACTGTGAAGCCCTGATTGCGGCAACGTAACCTCCTGGTCCACTACCAATTATTATGATATCAAATTTCATTCTTTACTTTTTTCTTGCAAAGATAATCAATCCTCGGAGGCATTCAATAGTACTGATAATTCAGTTTAAAATCTGCAGGAAGGCCAATTTTTTCAATGAAATTATGGTTTATCGATTGATTTGATATGGAAATTTCCGTGAAGCATTGCGCATGAGGCTGGTTACCAAATTATCAGGTGTGCTTCCGATAGAGCCCGAAAATTGGTAGTAGTATTTCCACAATAAATCACCAGAATCCGCATCATTTATACTGATAGTGGTCTTGACTTTATTGGTGGCCCCCCAGCTGCCCAAAAGTGCTCCTACCACAATTGCGGCACCTTCAGACATGGGTTTGTCCATATAGGTAGAGTTTGAAATCAATGCATCTACCTGCAACTCATTTGCTAATCTTTGCAGATCATAGGAATTTAATTCATCTATCTCTATGTTTAATTCTTTTAATTTGGAATTCGTTTTATTTATATCCTGAAATTTAACAGTGTATTCATATTTGGCAGATCTCTTTAGCAACCACAAATAGATTGCGTTTTGAATTTCAAATCCAGTTTCTTTCTCCATGGATGACAATTGTTCCTGGGTATATTTTGCAGCTTGATTTGGCCTCAACCTTATGGTGACATCTGAAGGTAAAATGGCAACAATTTTATGGCTTCTGGTTTGCCTGGTAAAATCAGGTGCCTGATAAATTCTAGGACCACATGAGATACACAATAAAAATAAGCTTGCCAAATATATACATGGATGTAATCTAAGTACCATGGTAATTGGAATTAATATTATTTTATACGATGATATGCATTTTCTTAAATTCCGCTCTACGAGAAGCAGAGAAAGGTATGTCTGATTAAGTTTTGGGTACCACCGGGCTACCAGTAAATGTCTTTGTGCCTTTCATCTTACCTGCAGCCTGCATCGCTTTTGCAGCATTCACATAGGATGCAGAAGTGCATAACTCACTAAGTGACACTTTTTCAGATGTACCAGGTTTTATTACTTTCTGGTTACTGGGATTACCATTTTCCAGGATAGCTTGTTTTACTTGTTTTGCAGATAGTTTAGGATAGTATGATCTGATCAAGGCTGCTACACCTGCCATCACCGGTGAAGCCATACTCGTACCGTCAGCAAACTCATATTTATTTTCCGGGGCGGTGCTGTATATACTGACTCCCGGTGAAAAAATATCAACTGATTTTGCACCGTAATTTGAAAAAGATGCGATCATATTTTCATCCTTCGTAAATGATAGAGCCCCAACATCAAGCCAGTTTTTGACTTCCTTTTTACAGAATAGGCATTTACGGCTAAGTTTTTTTACAGGAAAATGCAAAGACGCATCATTATCATCACCTTCATTACCGGCAGCGTGTACCAATAGGACATCGTGTTTTTCAGCGAATCGGATGGCATCATCCACTGCTTTTTTATAGGGTGATTCTCCTTTGCCGAAGCTCATATTGATTACCTTTGCCCCATTTTCAACTGCATAGCGTATAGCATTGGCTACATCTTTATCATGTTCATCTCCATCCGGGACCGCGCGCAGAGCCATTATTTTTACATCCCGGGCTATACCGTTCATTCCCAGACCATTGTCCCGTACCGCGGCAATAATTCCTGCAACATGCGTACCATGGAAGGCATCAGGACCTTTTACATCGTTATTACCATAATATCTTTCATTAGTATCCTCGTAGTTATCCCCAATGGTTTTTCTTGAATCATAATCCGGATTGAGTTGGTACATAAACTTGCTTTCCAATTCCATACGTGGAGCACTATATTCTTGTTTTACTGATTCTTTGATTTGGTCAAACGAGTTAATAAATGGTTGCTCCTCGAGTATTTGGCTTAGTATTTTTACACCTATATTGACATATACGTTTTTAGCGGTGTCTACTTTAGCTAAAGTGTTTTTATTTAATGGTGAGGCTCCCAATTCTTTTTCTACAGCAGACATCACCTGAAGTAATAGGCCTTCATTTCGCTTTAGCTCTTTCCATTGTTCTTCCGCATTTTGTTTTTTAGTTTCTATATCTTTTTTGATTTCGAGATACCGTTGGTATTCTGATTGTTGGTCTTTAGGTACTGATTCGGGCTTGGTATTTTTAAATTTTTTGATTAATCTGGCTAACGTACGAGTAGTCTCATACGTATCATATTGTATGTTTTCACCTTTAGCATTGCCAAGAAAATTCCATCCATAAATATCATCTATGTATCCATTTTTATCATCGTCTATGCCGTTTCCGGGAATTTCCTTTCTGTTGACCCAAATATTTTGTTTGAGGTCTTCATGATGGATGTCTACACCACCATCTATCACTGCAACGATTACCTCATAAGATGGTTGTGATTTTAGTTTTTTATACAATTCCTCTGCACCGGTACCAGGGAAATTGGATTCGTTTCCTTTTAGTTGCCAATTGATTAAATCATCACTGCGCTGGCTAAAGGAAAAGGTGTAAAAAAATACAGTAATATATTTTATACAATTAATGAGTTTCAATTTCATCATACAAATAACAGGTTCTTTGGCGCAAGGTCTGAATAAAAAATGTGTTTTAACGAAATTTTGATTAAAAATCCCCCAATTATTTAATAATTAAAGTAATGTATGAAATTCTAGTCTTAATTTTGCCGTTGGTAAAAGCATTATAATAGCATAATGAGGGTTCTCTATATCTTGATCTTATTGATATCAATTAAACTGAATTCACAGGAATTAAACATAGGATTGATGGGGGGGCTGAGTTTATTAAATGGTGATTATCCCTCTGTCCGGCTTAAAGACACTTTCACTATACTTGCAAATCCTGGATATGGGGCATTCATCCGAAGACCCATCAACGAAAAATTGGCTATTAAGGGGTCTGTTTATTTTACCCGATTTCGGGGAGACGACCGTTTGATTCCAAGGTTTATTGGCATCCATACACCGTCGAGTATCAACAGGTCCAATATGGAAATACAATTAAATGGAGAGTATTCTGTTTTCAGATTACCTATAAATTCTAATAAAGATATTTCCTTTTATCTGCAATCTGGAATCGTGTTCTCTAAAACTACCGTTTCCGGTAATGATGTAAATGACGATTGTCCCATCATTAACCTCGGTCTACCTGTAGGTGGTGGTGCCCGTCTGCCTATCAAAGAAAAATACTTTGTTTTTGCACAGTTTGAATTCGTCCAGGGCCTGAATGATTGTTTTGATGGATTCGTCGATCTGTCCAGGACCAGGGATGTGTATTATTCAGTAAAAATTGGTATTTCTACATTGTTGGCTCCGGAAGTGAAAGGGGATAAAAACATTGGATGCCCGAAATTCTGATTTCAGACAGAAAATTAGGAGTATTCGCTTTCGTTTTCAAAATCACTTTGATTCTGAAATTTAGCAGCGATCTTTGCCCTAATTTAACGTGGAACCTTTATCACCATATGATGTATTACGGAAGTACTGGGGGTATGAAACTTTCAGGCTAAGGCAAGAAGCCGTAGTTAAATCTATACTTGAAAAGCAAGATACGCTGGCTTTATTGCCTACCGGTGGCGGGAAATCCATTTGTTACCAGGTACCAGCTCTGTGCTGGCCGGGTCTGTGCCTGGTGTTTTCACCATTGATTTCGTTGATGAACGATCAGGTGCAAAATCTTAAATCAAGAAATATTGAAGCAGAGTTGATACATTCCGGTCTCACGGCTCAGGAAATAGATCGAATTCTGGATAATTGTACCTATGGCCAGGTAAAACTGCTATACCTGGCCCCGGAAAGGGTGATTTCGGCCAAGACATTTTCCCGTCTGATTCGAATGCCAATCAGTTTTGTAGCAGTCGATGAAGCACATTGTATTTCACAATGGGGTTATGATTTCAGACCTGCATATCTTGAAATCGCCCGGCTTAGAGAATGGCTCCCTGATGTCCCATTTTTAGCATTAACCGCCACCGCCACACCCAAAGTAGTAGAAGATATACAAGAGAAATTACTGTTTAGAAAAAAGAATGTAATAAAATCCGGTTTCGCGAGGAGCAATTTATCATATAGTATTCTGACTTCTGAAGATAAAATGGCCAAGGTGTTATTGATATTACAAAAAACAACCGGAAGCAGTATAGTTTATGTGCGAAACAGGAAATCTGCCAAGATGTGTGCTGAGTTTTTGAAGGAAAACAATATCTCCGCTATACACTATCATGCTGGTCTGAGTCAGGATGAACGGCTTGAAAATGAAAGCCAATGGAGAAAAAATAAAATCAGGGTCATCTGTGCAACCAATGCCTTTGGAATGGGTATAGACAAGCCGGATGTCCGTACGGTAATACATTATGATTTACCAAATAGCATGGAAGGTTATTTTCAGGAAGCAGGCAGGGCAGGAAGAGATGGTCTGAAAGCATTTGCGATAGCACTGACCGGGGTGAATGATAAAATAAATATGTTTTCGGCTTTTGAACAAAATTTTCCACCGCTGGATTACATTCGAAACTTGTACAAATTATTATGCGTAAATTATCAGATAGCAACTGGCAGTACAGTAGATCAGGCTTTTGATTTTGACCTTGTGGGTTTTTGCGAAAAATATAAATTGGAAATATTGCCTACGCTTGAAGCACTGAAAGTGCTGGAGCATAGCGGGCAAATTATATTAAATGATTCGTTGTACCAGCCCTCTCTTTTGCAGGTAATGGCCGACAAAGAAACCTTGTACCGGCATCAGGTCAAGCATCTGGAAGAAGATAATCTGATCAAAGCTATTTTGCGATCATACGAAGGTGTGTTTTTTAGTCCGGTAAAAATCTCTGAGTATAAATTGGCTCGTCTGCTTGAAATACACGAAGATGACCTTATCTATTATCTCAATTCACTGAAAGCAGCCGGTATCATATATTACCATCAAAGAAATGATCACCCCAAAATATTTTTTAAAGGAGAAAGAAAAAAAACATCAGATCTGGAATTGGACCAAAAATGGTATCATTTTAGAAAAGAACGATCAAAAAAACAACTCCTTGATATTTGGAATTATATTGAAAATGAAAATTGCCGGTCTGTATTTATGCAGGAATACTTTGGAGAGGAGGGTGCAGTCAATTGTGGTATCTGTGATCTATGTATAAAAAGGAAAAAGCGTCACAAACTGCTCACCGAAAAACACAAAAAGCAAATTTTGGAAATCATAAATAATACAGCCCCTGTTTCCATTCATGAATTGGTTGAAAAATTTACACTGACCGATAAAGAGGAAACTTTGAAAATTTTATCCTTATTGGAAAATGAAAAGCTGATTCAAATTGTCCACGACACCATCTCCCCATTGTCTCCACCCTTGATTAAATAAATTTCCCTTTGAAATCCATATCCATTTTTGTTTCAAATGATTTTGTGCACGATCAGAGAATGATGCGTATAGCTAAAGCTTTTGCTGACTTGAATTGGAAGGTACACGTATTTGCTACAATGAAAAAGACCTCATTGGCTTTGGACTGGGCACATATCTCGTGTACGCGGTTACATATTATTCCTGAAAAAGGGATATATTTTTATGCCAAAATGAATTGGCGATTTTTTGTGAAAGCAGTTACTTCTACTTCTGATTATTTATTAGCTGTGGATGCAGACACTTTAATGGGGTTGAGAATTGCTTCCATTATTAAAAACAAACCGCTGATTTGGGATTGTCATGAAATTTTTACTGAAATGCCAGAGCTTCACTATAGGCCAGGAGTGAAAAGAGTGTGGTCATTTATTGAAAAGATTTTTACTCAAAAGCTTTCAAAAGTAATGTGTTCTACCAGGGGAGTGGCCGATTATTTATATACCAAAAGGGGCATTGTGGCCAAGGTGATTCATAACTATCCGTCATCATATTTGGTGTGGACAGAAATGGATAAAAGATTTAGTTCAAAATTAATTTTGTTTCAAGGCATACTCAATGAAGGCCGCTTTCTTGAAGAATTGATACATACTATGAAATTATTGCCGGAAGAGTTTATGCTTATGATAGCTGGTGATGGTCCCCTCAGGCCGACACTGGAGCGTATTATAAATCAGGAAAACCTTGATTCCAGGATAATCATTACCGGTATGCTTACCCCAGAGGAATTGAGGAGCAAAACCACCGCCGCCTGCCTGGGCATAAGCTTGCTCAATAAAAACCATCTCAATTCTGCTGTCTCCCTGGCCAACAAAAATCTGGATTACATCATGGCTGGTTTACCTTGCATCACTGTAAACTTACCGGAATATGAGGCTATAAATAAAAAATGGGAGGTTGCCATCTTGTTAGAAGAAGTGACTCCACAAACTATCGCGCATGCCATAACTTCAATAACTTCTGATTTTGAAAAATACCGGGAGATGTATTTAGCATGCCTCGAAGCAAGCAAATATTTGAATTGGGAAAAAGAAGTGGTAAAGCTGAATGAGTTTATTTTATCCCTTTAATTTAAATTCATACTTCTATGAAGATGGAACCTGTCAAATAGTGAGCTGCGTAGCCACCGATCAATACACGATCACCTCTCGATTCCAAATACAAAGTTCCCTGCCTTTTGGATATTTGTCTGGCAATAAATCGTTTTTTATCCAAAATAGATGACCAGAATGGAACCAGTGTAGTGTGCGCACTGCCTGTTACCGGATCTTCATCGATTCCGGATTGAGGAAAGAAGCAACGGGATACAAAGTCAACATCTGATCCTTTAGCCGTAACGATTAGGCCCCGCGCATTAATTTTTTTGATTTGAGTTAAATCCGGTTGCAGCTCTTGCAATATCTCTTCGGTTTCAACCTGTACCAGGTAGTCAGACTTTCCCCTCACACACTTCAGTATCTTGGAATTCAAAGCCTCACTAAGGTGGTCAGGGATACTGGCATCTATTATTTTGTCTTCCGGAAAATCCAATACCAATCTTCCGTCATTTTCTTTGGAGACAGTCAGTATTCCCGATCTGGATTCGAATTGGATGTGATTTTCCAATTCATGCAATAAATTAAATAATACAAATCCACTGGCCAGGGTAGCATGTCCACACAGGTCTACTTCAATTTCAGGGGTAAACCACCTGATTTTATAATGACCAGTGTGCTTCCAAACAAAAGCTGTCTCGGCGAGATTGTTTTCGGCGGCTATTTTTTGAAGAACCTGATCTGGCAAATCCTGCTCCAGCATACATATTGCTGCCGGGTTGCCTCCGAATATTTTAGTCGTGAAGGCATCTACCTGGTACATTGGGATTGATAAAATCATATTTTATACTTTTTCTTACATTCTCTGATTTCATCCAAGAGTGACCTAAGTGTGTCCATATTAGTGGATACATTCATTAAGCTGCATCTCAGGTATACTGTTTCTTTAATTTGAGTCTGAACTAAATAATATTTTCCGGATGCATTTATTTCTTTTCTTATCTCCTGAGTGTATTGATTCGTGGTTTTAATATCCGAATGAGTAAACAAGATTTTGAAACAAACAATGTTTGATTCAGGGCTCGTGGCAAGTTCAAATTCCGGATCGGCTTTAATAATTGCAGCAAATTCTTTGGCCAGGTCATACCGGTATTCAATATCCCTGGCCAATCTTTCTTTACCCAATTGCTGCAAAAGCGTAAAAGCTTTCAATACCATCATCGGCTTGGTACATTCAAATGTTCTTTTTCCCAGTTGATACCATTCATGGGATTGATCCTGATAAAGATATTTTGCACCCTGTGAAAAAGTCTCATATGAGTTCTCTGCTTTTCTATAGAGTAGGGTAGTACACAATATCGGGGTTTGTAATAATTTATGAAAATCCAGGGTCATAGAATCTGCCTGGTCGATGCCATTGATCAGATGGAAATGTTTTGCACTTAACAGTACGGCACCCCCATGTGCGCCGTCAACGTGCAGCCAAATTTTTTTTGCTTTACAGAATTTAGCTATGGCTTCAATATCATCATAGGAGCCGGTTGCAGTGCTTCCTGCATTAGCCACGAATGCAAAAACCTCCAATCCTTTGCCTGACGCTGATTGATAACTATTTTCCAATTGGGAAATATCAATTTTGAAATCGGTATTAATTGGTACTTGAATTATGCCTTCATCGCCCAGCCCCATTATTTTTACTGCCCTTTCAATACAATAATGAGCTTCATTAGAAACCATTACAGCATATTTACTGTTGGCATGGCCTTCATGCCAGTATTTACTTTTGGAATATATCTGGCGGGCTGATAATAAAGCAGTAAGATTAGCAAGGGTGCCTCCGGAAGTAAAAAAACCGGTGGCATCTGATCCCCAACCTATTGCTTTAGTCAGCATGGAGCAGATCGCCCTTTCCATAGCAATTGACACTTGCCCCATTTCATAGACTGCCATTCCATTATTCAAAGTAGAGGCTATCAGATCAGCCAATATTCCACTGGGATGGCTGGTAGCCACCTGGTGGCCTACATATCCCGGATGATGTAAATGAATGGATTTGGATACGATGTCTCGAAAAAGATCTTGTAACGGAAGGGAATTATTTAATAATATGTTTTCCCAGTATTGATAGGATGTTTCCGGAAGGATGGGTGTAGTGACAGGTAAGGATGAGGAACTACATGATTTTATGTAGTCTGCTAAGTAGTCTATTAGTAGATGTCCTTGTAATCTAAAGTCTTCTGACTGATCGTGGTGGGGAGTCAATAGCGATTGGGCTCGGATATTTATTTAATAGTTTTCGTCGTCGGAGAATGCATTTTCAGCATTTTCAATATCATCCAATGATACATCCCCTCCAGCTTCATCATCGCCATCGCCATCTCCCAGCGCATCATCTGCACCTCCTACATCATCACCCAGATCGGCATCAAGATCATCTTCAGCTTTTGCCGGCTTTGATTTTTTCTCCACCATTCTTACCAGGTAGTAGATTTCATCTGTCTCAAAAGGTATAGCGGAAACCCGCTTACCATCCCTATCGAAAAAAGAAATGGTCGCACCTGCAAATCCATCTGGATAAGCAGCATGTAATAATTCCATCAATTCGGGTGAAAGATTTTCATAATCTTTTACTATCCGTTTTTTTGTTGCCTTTGGATCTTTCTTCATAAAAGAACTTTAATCTTAGGTGATTTAATTAGATTGCTGAATCTTTTGTTATTGATGGCAAATTTATACGGCATTCTCATTCTATTGATATTTTATTGCATTTTTTTTTAATTTTTTTTTATTCCCCAAAAGTCGAAAAAGTGCGATTACTATGATATTATAAACCTATCTTTAGGCTTTTCCGAAATTTGGACTTAAGCACCTCATATCGCAACATATTTAAAATATCTGCTCCGATAATGATAGGAGGGGCTTCTCAAAACATCATTGCTCTCACAGATAGTATTTTTTTATATCATTACGATCAGCTCATGTTTGCAGCAATGGGTTTTGTAGGGGTGTATTATTTGATAGTGGCAGCCATTGGATACGGTTTTTCTCGAGGCGGGCAAATACTCATAGCAAGGAAAATGGGTGAAAAAAATAAATCAGCCATTGGCCAGGTGATGCATATGATGTTGATCTTTGAGCTGGTACTTTCCGTTTTTATGTTTTTGTTAATGAGATGGGGTAGTGAATGGTTATTTACCAAACTGGCCTCCTCTCCGGTTATAATACAGCACAGTTTGGACTATATCCATTATAGATCCATGGGCGTATTCTTTAGTTTCCTGGGAGTGGTTTTTATTTCACTTTATGCGGGAGTAGCGCGTAGTCATGTGATAGCCTATCAGACTTTTTTGTTGATCGTGATTAATTTGATTTTAAATTACGGATTCATATTCGGCCACTTTGGTTTGCCTGAAATGGGTATTAAGGGAGCCGCATTGGCCAGTACTTTGGCAGAGGCTATTACTTTTGTAGTGTTTGTTATCTATCTTTTTATTGATAACAAGCAACACAACTACCATCTTTTAAAACTTCAGCCCCTCAATCTTAAAATTGTAAAGCAAATCATACAGGTTTCTGTCCCCTTTGTAGTTCAATCCATAGTAGGTCTAGGTAGTTGGTTCTTATTGTTTTCCTGGATAGAAAATATGGGTGAAAAGGAGTTGGCTATATCCAACCTGGGTAGGGTAGTGTACTTGATTTTGAGTGTGCCTATTTGGGGATATTCTGCAGGTATTCAAACTTTGGTGAGTGGATATATAGGCAAAGCAAGAATCAAGGCAGTAATTCCCATAATTATTAAAACAGCTAAGCTCTCATTTTACACCACACTCATTTTATCAGTACCTTTTTTAATTTTTCCTGAATATTTATTTTACCCCATACTGGGGGCTAACGATATGCAATTAGTGCACGAAGCCAAGCCCATTTTTTATATCATACTTGTATTATTACTGTTATTTTCTATATCGACCATTTTTTTTAACGGACTTGGGGGTACTGGTGCCTCGGCTCAAGGTCTGGCCATTCAGGTGGTATGCACGATCATTTACCTGGTGGTTACTTTTTATCTGATTAAAATTAGGCACCTGGGTTTGGTATGGGCTTGGGGATCGGAGATTTTATATTGGTTATTACAGTCTGGCGCATCGTTGTATGCCTTGTATGGTCACAAATGGAAAACTATCTTTGACTAAATTTTAATGAAATAGTAATGGAGCAATCCCGGTACGAAAAAAGAGGTGTGTCCAGCGATAAAAACGAAGTTCATAAAGCTATAAGAAGGTTGGACCATGGCTTATTTAAACATGCTTTTTGCAAAGTCTTGCCCAATCCGTTCTCACAAGAGGAAGGAGATGCAATTATTCTCCATGCAGATACAGCTGGAACCAAAACCATATTAGCCTATTTATACTGGAAAGAGACCGGTGACCTATCTGTCTGGAAAGGTATAGCACAGGATGCCTTAGTAATGAACCTGGATGATATGGCTTGTTGCGGTCTTACCGGGGAGTTTATACTTTCCAACACTATTCTTAGAAATAAACAGATCATACCTGGCGAGGTTATTGAAGCCATTATAGATGGTACTATAGAGTTTATTGATAAAATGAAATCCTTTGGCATCCAAATCCATCATGCCGGAGGCGAAACGGCAGATGTAGGTGATGTAGTTCGTACAGTGGATGTAGGTTTTACTGCTTTTGCTCAAACTAACAAATCAAAAATTTTTGAAAACAAAGTACAGCCCGGTGATTTGATTTTGGGACTGTTTTCAGCTGGACAAACCACTTATGAGGCCGAGTATAATAGTGGAATTGGCTGTAATGGACTTACGAATGCAAGACATGATGTCCTGGATAAGCATTATGCCGCACATTATCCGGAATCGTATGATCCTCACATTGACGAATCTTTGATTTACAGCGGGAAATACAAGATGACCGACAGCTATAGTGAAAACAATCAGCTATACTCTATTGGAAAATTGTTGTTGTCTCCTACCCGTACTTATATTCCATTTTTAAAAGAACTCTTCAAGTCTGAAATACCAGGTTTACATGGGGTAATCCATTGTACAGGCGGGGCGCACTCGAAAGTGCTCAAATTTGTGGAAGGTGTAAATATAATTAAGGATAATATGCCTTCTCCACCGGAGATATTTAAAATCATAAAAGATTGCAGTGGCAATAGTGATGAGGAATTGTATAAAGTATTAAACATGGGCATTCGCTTAGAAGTGTATGGTGATGCATCTGCCGTCCTGCAGGCAGCTGCTATTGCAGATCAGTTTAAGATCCAAAATCAAATTATTGGAAAAGTGGAATATAGCGCGGAGGCAAAAGTAACAATGAGAATACAAGGCAGGGAGTGGACCTATTAATAGGTTTTTATATTGCCATTCGGGCTGCCGGGGTTACATCTAAATCGCTAAACTCGCTTTTAAGAAATTTATAATATCCGGCTATGCCTATCATAGCGGCATTATCGGTACAATATTCAAATTTGGGTATATACGTGTTCCATTTATTTTTTTGACCGGATTCTTTTAATGCTGTTCTCAATCCGCTATTTGCCGAAACCCCCCCGGCAATTGCTATTTCGGATATATTATAATGGACAGCTGCTTTGGTGATTTTTTTTATTAAAATACTAACCAGGGTTGATTGAAGTGAACTGCATAAATTATGTACATTTTCAGCCAGATAATTGGGATTGTTCCGCAGATTTTCCTGTACGTGATACAAAACTGCTGTCTTTACCCCGCTAAAACTAAAGTCGAATCCATCGATGACCGGCTCGGGAAAAGGAATATTAGGCAAGCCACTGCCTGACAGTTTATCAATTATAGGTCCGGCAGGATATCCCAGGCCAAAAATTTTTCCTGCCTTGTCAAAGGCTTCTCCGACTGCATCATCTTTGGTTTGGCCTATTATTTCCATATCCAGGTAATCCCGTACCAATACAATCTGAGTATGCCCCCCGGAGACAGTAAGGCACAAAAAAGGAAATTTAGGAAAAGGTGGTTCAGCAAAATGGGCCAAAATATGTGCCTGCATATGATTTACGCTTATCAGAGGTATAGATAAGCTGTAGGCCAGGCTTTTTGCAAAACTGACGCCGACTAAAAGGGAGCCCATGAGTCCCGGTCCCAGAGTAACCGCTATTGCATTTAATTCCTTAAGACTCGTATTTGCTTTATTCAGAGCAGTTTGTACTACAGGAACTATATTTTCCTGATGTGACCTGGAGGCTAATTCAGGGACCACACCACCATATTCTGCATGTATCGTTTGGTTAGCTATCAGGTTACTAAGGACCGCTCCATCTGAGATGACAGCTGCCGAGGTTTCATCACAACTCGATTCTATGGCTAGTATTTTTATCAAAATAGTTTTATTTATACGCGTCAAAAATAAGTTTTTTAGCATCATAATAATTTTGTTAATACGAGCTATCCTAATTTTATCTAAAAAGTGCTATAATTGTCTCGTCAAGAAATAAAAATCGAAAACTAAATAGATATGAAGTATATTTTAAATATTTTGATACTGGCTGTAATCCTGGTTTGTACTTATATTTTGTACCTCAGCATTAAAGAACCATTGGAATTTAAGCAGGAAAAAGAAATCAGGACTGAGGCTGTAGTACAAAGCCTGAAGACCATAAAAGACTGTCAGGAAATGCACAGAGATATTTATGGGAAATTTGCTTCCACTTTTGAAGAATTAGCGGCAGGATTGAAATCAGGACGATTCAGAACCATTCGTGTAATTGGTGATCCCGATGATCCAAACTTTACAGGAAAGATTACTTATGACACGTTATTTGTACCTGCTTTTGACAGTATCAAAAAGCTAGGATATAACCTGGACTCCTTACCTTTTGTTCCTTTTGCCAATGGGGCTAAATTCGATATGGTTACAGACACTTTAATGCAGGGCATTACTGCTTTGGATGTAATGGAGTGTGGGATACAACGAAAAGCTTTTATGGGCAAGTTTGCCAGTACCTATTATAAGAAGTTTGATAATCGGTATGATCCGGACTCAAAAATCAAATTTGGTGACCTTCAATCTCCTAGCATGGCTGGGAACTGGGAAAGTAAATAATCAGCACTTCCTTTACCATATTTAATGGAGCGATGAATTCTCCTAAAAAGATGTCATTAATGGTATTTGATGACATCTTTTTTATTTATGATCCCTTTAATGATACTATAGAATCTAAATCCATCCTCGAACTCAACTCCTTCTTGAGGGTTAATTCTTCCTCCTATACTCAATTGGGTATCACTCTCTTTCAGGATCTACCATATGTAATAGTACCTGAAATGATGTATCAAGAAGGGGAAAATCAAATTTTAATCAATCATAAATATCCGCACCTTTTACCTTCTTTTGAATCGATACATGTAGAGACATGGCCACTGCATTTTACCAAATGTGTTTATTATGTTCCGGTGTCTCTGCGAAATCTTAAGGTTCAGGTATGCCATTTGTATACCGGATTGTGCATTTGGAGCGAAAGATTTTTTAGTAAACATTCGAATGGTCTGTGGACATTCAAACTTCAAAATAAAGTAATCGCTTTTTTGAGGTTGGCAAATCGCCTGAAAGAAGTAAGGACTTTTGAAGCGGGAACGGCAGATGAAGCCAGTTTTCATTTATTAAAACTATTGGAACCTTATAAAGAACTTCAAGACGAAATGAACCTTTGGACAAACGAATCGGATCCTTATTATTTACAGATTATGTCAAAATACATACCTCGAATCACAGTTGAAAAAAATGATGTGAAGTTTTTAATAAAGGATATACTTGTAGCATCATGCGCATCATTGCAGGAAATTTAAAAGGCAGACGGCTTAACCCTCCTGCCAAATCATGGCCTACCCGGCCTACTACCGATTTTTCAAGAGAGGGTTTGTTCAATATTCTTCAAAATAGAATAGATTTTGAAGATTTGCATGCACTCGACCTATTCGGTGGCAGTGGTAGCCACAGTTTCGAATTGATAAGCAGGGGCTGTAGCGATGTCACCTATGTGGACAATTTTAAAGGGTGTATTGAATTTGTAAAGGCAACATCGCAGGCATGGAATGTAAGTGACAAAATTCATATTATGCAGGAAGATGTATTGCGTTTTATTTCTCATCAGCATACCCCGCCGTATGATTACATTTTTGCAGGCCCTCCATACCCTTTGAAAGAATTGGGGCAAATACCTAGTATGATTTTTGAAAACAAGTTATTGGCAGAAGAAGGTCTTTTCATTCTGGAACATAATTTCAAATACGATTTTCAAAAATTTGCCCATTTTTCAGAGCTCAGGAAGTATGGTTCAACTTTATTTAGTTTTTTTAAATGGAAGGAATAACACCAACTTCACTAAGTCCATGTATTGGAGACTCAACCTATAATGCATTTGTCGCCGCCAAAGATTTTCAAATGATTTAGATTTATAATCAGGAAAGTCCTAAAGTTTCTGTATTCAATTCATTCGCATCCGATACTCCTGCCAGGCGCATATTCAATTCTAATTCAGAGATAAAATTTTTTATTAATTCACTCACACCTTTGGCCCCTTTTAATGCCAACGCATATACATAGGGCCGTCCAATGCCTACCATTGTTGCCCCAAGGCATTTGGATTTCATGATGTCCGCGCCACACCTGATCCCGCTATCAAATAATATTGGATAATTCTCGGGTATGCAGGAGCGAATGTTTTTTAGCCCATCCAATGACGACATTGCGCCATCTACCTGCCGTCCGCCGTGATTTGAAACATATATTGCATCTACACCTGTCGCTATGGATTTCAATGCGTCTTTGGGATGTTGTATGCCTTTGAGAATGACCGGAAGAGAAGTACTGTTTTTAAGGTTTTCTATTATGTCCCAATTGAGGTCAGGCCGTGAATAAATTTGTGTAAATGCCCTTACTGATTTAAGTGCTCTGCCCTTTATATTATCCACAAATGATCCGGGCACATTCCTGGATAAATCAACCAGGTGACTTAATGTTTTAATATTGATTCTGACAGAGGATTTTTCTTCAGTCCAATCATCAGCAATTTTTTTAAATTCAGGGTCACTGGTATATTGAGCAATGCCCTTGCCTTTTAAAAATGGTAAATAAGCTAAATTCAGATCACGATTGCGCCATCCTAGAAGAGTGGTATCTAATGTAATCACTATTCCCCTTGCACCGGCACGTTCAGCTCTTTTGATAAAACTCATGGAAAGCCTATCCACTTTGCTCACATACAATTGAAAAAACCAGGGACTACCATTTAAAATTTTTGAAATTGCTTCCATACTATACGAAGCTTGATTTGAAACCATCATGAGTATTCCTGTTTCTTTACAAGCTTCCGCTAATGCCAAATCGGCTTTCGGATGGACCAACTCCAATACACCGATTGGGGAAGTAAAAATGGGAGACTGGTATTCATGGTTTAAAAAATCAACTTTCAGATTTTTGCTTTGTTTTCCATTCAACATCCGTGGATGTATGGGGTAAGTATCAAACGCCATCCTGTTATTGATCATAGTGGATTCTAATCCAGCCCCACCGGCTACATACGCATAAGCTTCTACACTCATTTTCTTCTGAGCGCTGTTTTCCAAAGTATTAAAATCAGTTGGAATCCCCGGTTTGATGCCAGCAATTCCATTTAGATATATTTCTTTTTGCCTTGATAAGGCATCAAAAATCATTGCAGGTTCACTTTATATTTTATTTTACCGGCGGTACATCCTCTATTATATCTGCGTCTTCAATGTGATCTGTTGCAGGAGGGGTGGACAACAAATCATTTAATTGTTTTTGTGCATTTGGATCCAGAGGCTTTTCTGCTGAGGGGGGTGGAACAGTTGATTTAGAAAAAGGAGGACTATCTACTTTTTTAGATTCTACTTGAACCGGTTTAGTTTGTTTCTTATCTGCTTCATCCAAAAACTTTTTTGCTTTATCAAAAAAGTCCTCGTGTTTCTTCATTAGAGGTTCGGTCAGATTTTTATTCTGAGTAATCGGGGTATCGGCAAACTCTCCTTTTGGCTCTTTGGCTTCCAACGCTTTCTCTTTTTCGATGAATTCATCAATTTTCTGGTTGAGTTCTTTAGATTTTTCTTCAGCTACCTGTTTGGCTTTTTCAAACAATTCGGATCCTTTGGTACGTGCCTTTTCCACTACATTCTCTGAAAATCCCTCTGCCTTTTTCCAAAAATCATCGCTGGCATCAACCATTTTTTCTCCAACCTCTTTTGCAGTTTCTTTTACTTTTCCAAGTGTGTCAGCAGCTTTTTCACTAATTTTTTCTATTTTATCTTTAATGGGTTCAACAAATTCAGAGGAACCTGTTGGTGCTGTAGGTGTTTCTGTAATCTTTTGATTATTTGGTGGTTCTGGTTTTTTTTCCCAAAGGTCATCTACTTTGTCGAGTACTTTTGCTCCGGTTTTGCCCAAAATTTCGCCAGCATCTTTCATCATATCGACTGTTTTATCAAAAAGTGCTTCCCCTTTTTCTTTGGTATAATCTATCGCCTGTTCAGCCTGGTGTTTTGACACTCCTTTTACACCGAATAACAATTTTTTTAAAGGATCTAATAAGCCCATTTGTATTTAATTTTGATATGATTTCCAAAGCTACAAAAAAGCCGGTATTGTGTCATAGCTTTTTCGACCAATCCCGGTTGTGCTTTTTTTCGGCTATTTTACTGTAATTTTATTCGCTATTGGTTCGTTTACCTTTAGAGATTTATCAAACTACCCAACTATGTCTAAAAAATGGATACTATACCTGGCAGTCTTAATTGTCCAGGCTTCTTGTACTGTAAAGCCATTTTCTAATCCAATAAAAAACCTTAAGATTACCGATAAGCCAATTACCTGGGATGCTGAACGTAAAAGGCTTTCACTGGAGTACATTCATGAGAGGTATGGCCTTAAAAATATCACAGCTCCTTTGATTGCCCCAACCATGGTGGTTGTACACTGGACTGCTATTCCTACACTCGCTGCCTCGTATAATACTTTTAAGCCAAGTTTATTGGAAGGACGGGACGATTTGCAGGGAGCAAGTAAATTAAATGTAAGTGCCCATTTTTTAGTAGATCGGGATGGTACTATATACCGGCTCTTACCGGAAAATGCATTTGCCAGGCACACCATAGGTCTCAATATGAGCGCAATAGGAATAGAAAATGTTGGTGATGGTGATGAGCACAAACTTACTCAGGCACAATTTAATTCCAATGTAAAATTAATTCAGTATTTGCATTACAAATATCCCATACGATATGTTTTAGGACATCTTGATTATCAAAAGTTTAAAGAACATCCTCTTTGGTTGGAAAAAGACCCCAATTACCTTACCCAAAAAATTGACCCCGGAGATGAATGGATGCGTAAATTGTATCTGGCATTTGAAAAAGCAGGGGTGTACGGAGTATCCCGGTTTCCTGAAGCTGTAATAAAACAAATGATCACAGACAGCAGCAGAATAAAACGATGATTAGCATTGATTTTTATACATGTTAGAATAGAAAGATCATATTGAATATTGGCTAAGAGCTGATTTTGAGTTCTGGGTGGTGAAAATGGTCTTACGAAAACGGAAGAAAACGTTGAAGTTTTATTTTTTCTTTTTACCTATTGAAAACTAACAAATTCCAATTGGTAGATACATTAATAAATGTCGTGCCGGGAATGCATGATTTAAAGATCCCTTATTTCCCAAACAGAAGTAAATCTGCACTTAGATCAAATGCAATCAAATAAAAAAAGAGTTGAATTAAAAAAGATGCTTTCTGGATAGGAATTAAATCTGATGATGCAATAGCTATAAGCAGGACTTGGGTGAGGTGGTATCGTTTATTATTTGGATCCAATACAAAAGGATAACCATGTGACCCAGCGGTATTGACCTTAAATTTGGTCCTATTCGTTTGCTGGAAATTAATAAAATCACATTGTATGATTAATACCAACCGATTTTACATTTTCCTCCTCATGCAGCAGGTGGAAAATTTGACCCTTTTGTTTAAGAAATAAAAGCCCATGTGATAGAATGGGGTGTTCAAAACAAATGTTTCAAAACCAATTAGATAATGGTTAGACTCACTTCAGTCGGGTGGCAAATTCCACTCCGGTCATTTTGCGTTTACCTTCGGGTTGAATTTCCAATATAGTCAATGCTCCGTCTATGGTGCGTAGAAACAATTCGTTTTGAGACTTAAAAAACTTTCCCGTTTCAATATTTTTAAAATTATGGGGAGGGGCAGTGAGGCGGGTCCTGTGTATAAAATATTTTATTCCATCCAAATGCAGCCATGCTGATGGATTTGGATTTAACCCTCTTACGAGATTGTGTATCTCACCCGATGACAAATGTATATCGATGGATGCATTTTCATGGAATAATTTTGGTGCAGGACTAGCCTCGCTTTCATTTTGGGACTCATAATATACCTGACCATTTTCTATTTGATCCAGCGCCGTGACCAGAGTTTGAGCTCCTAATTGCATTAGTTTATGGTATACCTCTCCGGTGGTATCATCTATACCTATGGGCAGTTTTGCTTTTAATATTATATCTCCTGTATCTATTTTATGTTTTAGTTTGAAAATCGTGATTCCGGTTTCCATTTCACCGTTTATCACAGCCCAATGGATCGGTGCTGCACCGCGGTACTTTGGCAATAGTGAACCATGTACATTAATTGTACCCAGAGGCGGCAGATTCCAAACTTGTTCGGGCAGCATCCTAAAAGCCACCACTACATATATATCGGCCTTCAACTCTTGAAGAGAATTAATAAAAGATTTATCTCTTAATTTTTCAGGTTGAAATATCGGAAGGTTATGTAATAAAGCATACTTTTTGACCTCCGATTCGATAAGTTGATTTCGACCTCGACCTCCCAGGCTATCCGGAGTAGTCACTACAGCCACAACTTTATGATTGGAAGCCATAATTGCTTTCAACGATGCTACAGCAAACTCTGGTGTTCCAAAAAAGACAATTCGCATATAAGATCAAAGTTAGGGTGATATCAGAAATAGAATTATGCCCATTATAAATTTCGGGCTATTACTAGTTTTTGTATTTCACTCGTTCCTTCACCTATGGTGCATAATTTGGAGTCACGATAAAATTTTTCTACCGGAAAGTCTTTAGTATATCCATAGCCCCCGAATATTTGCACGGCATCGGTTGCAATCTCTACGCAGTATTCTGAGGAAAGGTATTTAGCCATAGCTGCCTCTTTCGTCATTTTTTCACCTTTGTTTTTTAGATGGGCGGCTTTTCTGGTAATCAACTCACCGGATTGTATTTTACATAACATATCAGCAAGTTTATTGCTTATCGCCTGGAAATTGGCGATCGGTTGACCGAATTGTTGTCTCTGTTTAGAATATTCTACACTTGCTTCGTAAGCCCCTTTAGCAATGCCAAGACTAAGTGCAGCAATAGAAATTCGCCCTCCGTCCAAAACCTTCAAGGCTTGTCTGAATCCTTCACCTGCTTTACCCAGGATTTGATCTTTGTGTATTCTGCAATTATCAAAAATCATTTCTGCTGTTTCACTACAACGCATTCCCAGTTTATTTTCTTTTTTGCCGCCACTAAAACCGGGAGTACCTCTTTCAACAATAAAGGCGGTCATTCCATTATTGTCCAATAATGCCCCGGTACGGGCTATCACCACTGCTACGTTTCCAGATCTCCCGTGTGTAATCCAATTTTTGGTACCGTTGATTACGTAAAAATCTCCATCTTGTGTGGCTACACATTGCATTCTGCCGGCATCTGATCCTGTATTGGCTTCTGTGAGTCCCCAGGCGCCAATCCATTTGCCGGTGGCCAGAAGGGGCAAATATTTGGATTTTTGATCTTCATTGCCAAATTGCAATATATGTCCGGTGCACAATGAGTTGTGTGCAGCCACGGAAAGCCCGATGGATGGATCTACTTTAGCAATTTCTTCAATTATAGTGATGTATTCCTGATAGCCCAGTCCAGCCCCCATGTATTTTTCAGGTACCAATACACCCAGAAAGCCTAATGCTCCGAGGGCATGCATGGTATCTATCGGGAATGTTTGACTTTCGTCCCAGTCCATTACAAATGGCTTTATGTGGGTATTGGCAAAATCTCTGGCACTTTGCTGTATCAGATCCAGATTTTCGACTATTGTGTCTTCTTCTACTTTCACGGCTGTAAAATTAGTAATTTTAGTTATTGGACAGGATAAAATTCGTGGACTTCAAAATAAAAGTGGAATGTATAAATTTTTTTTATGGCTAGACTAACCTTCGAATAACAGGCATCGTAATGCATAATATAAATTCAAAAAGAACATGAAATTAAAACAGTTTATTTTAGTTATTTTTTCTATTTTAAGCTTCACCGCCTTATCTGAAAATTATACCATTACCATTGTAGGTAAAATGGTAGATGGTAAGGGCAATGGCATAGGAAATAGAATAATTCTGATAACCTCTCCGGCAGACCAAAAACGATATTTTATTGAATCGAAGACCACTACCTATGATTCAGGTGAAATTAAATGGATACTCAATATCCCCGATTCAGTGAAAGAGGGCGTACTGATATTTACCTATGAAAACTGCAATGGTAAAAGAAATTCATTTGAATATAGGTTCTCGAAAGAGAAAAATATAATAGAAGTTAAATTTTTATTTTGTGAAGGGTCGGTCAACGATTGTGGCCTTTCTATTAAGACAAAAATAATCCACGATAGTTTAGGAATTGCGGTGGTTAGTCATAAAGGAACAGGGCCATTCAGAACCAAATGGTCCAATGGTACGATTGGTGACACACTCCGTTTCAATCCTCTGATCACTGCCAGGTACTGTGTTACCAGTACCGATTCTACCGGGTGTACAGACGAAGAATGCTTTGGAAATATAAAGCAATGTGCCAGTATCGTATTTGCCCGAAGAATATCGGATACGCAAGCCATAGCTTACGTAGTGGCAAAAGGAAGGGGGAAATTTACTCATATGTGGACCACAGGCCAGCAAGGGGATTCTATTCGATTTAATCCATTAAATAAAATAAAAATTTGTGTCAGGAGCACGGACACCACCGGCTGTGAGACGGAGGCATGTGTAGTAAATATTTTGGAACCTTGCAAAGCAGGAATAGAGAGAAGTAAAAATACATTATATGCTTATCTCAAGAATGATTTAGCAAAATCATTTCAATGGTCTAACGGATCTGAAAAAGAATCCATAGAAATCAAGGATACCGGGACATATTGTGTGGTCATTACCAGTATCACTGGTTGTAAGTCGGAGGCATGCTTCAGAGTGCGTGAATTGAATAATTCGACATGTACTGCAGAGATTGTGTTGGATAGTCTGGGATCGGATAATTCTACACCCGGAGTCAAACTAAGGATAAAAGCCGATTTTGATCTTAAATTTATTGAATGGAATACAGGTGAAAAATCACCAACTATTATAGCTCATAAATCAGGTGAGTACTGTGTAAGTATAAGTGATAATACTCACTGTAAAGCATTTATCTGTAAAAAGGTGAATTTGGGACCAATAGATCCTGTGTGTAATTTGTCAATACTCCAGGAATATGTCCCTGGCCCGGCTTCCAGCCAAAGAGATAGTGGAAAAGTAAAACTTTCATTTCGATTTTCTAATACCCCTAAAATTATTTTTTGGTCTACAGGTGAAACTACTCCGAGCATACTGGTCTCCAAATCCGGAGAATATTGTGTAACCGTTAGTGATGGTATTAACTGCAAACAAATAGTGTGTGCTAAAGTAGTGATAAAAGACAGCCCATTACCCCCAAATACAGATTGTAAAGTTGGTATTGTAGTAAAACCAATCAGCAATAAAGAGCTGAGCCTTACCGCAAAACTGAGTGGGAAATCACCCATATCATTCGAGTGGTCAACTGGGTCAAAAGATGGAGTAATTCAAGTAAAACAAACTGGTACTTATTGTATTACTATTAAGGATGGAGCGGGATGTAGTACAAAAGCCTGTGTAGATGTTGAAATTGATCCTGGTTCCGGTTCCGGGATAAATTCACCAGAGAATAAAAAGAATCAGTCACAGAATATTTCCACCCAAAAAATCGTTTTGGATGTATTCCCCAATCCAAGTCCTGACAAGATTTATTACAATTACAGTACGATCAAAAACACAGATGCTAATATTACGCTGATAAATATGTATGGTAAAAAAGTATACCAGGAGAAAATCAGCTTAACTGAAGGAAAAGCACAGGGTGAACTTGATGTTTCTTTCTTTCCCACTGGTATTTATCAGATGGTAGTAGAGCAGCAGGGAACACACGTAACAAGCAAAGTAGTTATAGGAAGATAATTTTTTAGATTAATGTAATGGTTTAATACCAATAAGGTCTGGGCAATTTTAATTGTCCAGACCTTTAGATTAAGAACATGGAAGTTGAAAAAGAAATCATATCAGGTTGTATTCAGGGTGACCGACGATCCCAGTTTAGACTGTATGAGCTTTTTTATCCGTACTTGATGAGTATATCACTCCGATATTGTACCGGACAAGACCAGGCTGCATCTGCAGTAAACACTGCATTTCTAAAAATTTTAAATAATATCAAAAATTATGATCATGGACAGTCTATTAAAGCCTGGATCAGAAGAATTCTGATCAATACTATGATTGATGAATTTAGAAAATCAAAAAAAAATGACCGCCTGATAGCAAAAGTAGATTATGACAAAGAAATTTCCGTAAATGGAATTCACCTGGAATACAATGAAGCAGAGACTAAATTTAACGTAGAAACACTGACCCGCTTTATACATGAACTTAATCCCCTGACCGCTAATGTTTTTAACTTATTTGTCCTGGATGGGTTTAGTCATAAAGAAATAGGTGAAATGCTGGATATTACCGAAGCTGCTTCCAAATGGCACCTTTTTACCGGCAGAAAACAATTGCAGGAAAAAGTAATCCAATTGCAAAAGACATTTGACCAACCGTATGTTTCAAAATTAAAAATCAATGAATTATGAAAAATGAGCCTTGGATAGACAGGGTTTATAAGGACAATCTTCAAACCCGCGAAATTAAACTCGATTTTTCCCATTGGCAGCAAGCGGAAAAAATGATCGGGGAACAAGAGAAAAAGAAAAAGAAAAAAAGAATTCTCTTTTGGATGCTTTTGGCAGGAGTCGCCGGTATGCTTTCCATTGGTTCTCTGCAATTTTGGGAGACTAAAGCTGCTGGGGGCTTTCCCATTGATTCTCCACCATCTGAAAAATTAGTGCCCACGCCTGATTCAGACCCAGATACAATATTGTCCCCATCCTCACCATATGCCAATCTGATTGACAATAGGGATGTTATGAACCGCATGGAGACTAAAGTCAGTAGCAAATCAACTATGGATCAAATATTTTTTTCAAATGGTACTCAAAATGGCAATAAAAAAGAAAGGCTTTCCGACAACATCACTAATAATTTGAAAAAAGACCAAGTAACACTCAAGCAGATCAGAGCCAATAAATCAATGAATAAAATCGAAAAACTAGGGATGGTTCATGAAAGTGAAAAGATAGCTTTGCAGCTCGAATCAGGGGTTGCTCAAAAAGATGCCTCACCTTCATTGACGGCCCATTCCCGATTTGATATAGCCTCTTTAGAAATAAAGTACCCTCTGCTTACCTACGGAAACAGACAAATAAGACTTAATGATAGACAATTTAATGATTTGCAACCAATTAGAGTAAAACCTCCACATTGGGCTGAAAAAGGAATTCGAACTACCTTAGCCCAGGAGGCAAGTACTGGAAATAATGATATTACTATTGCACAGGCTGGCCTGGAATTGTATTATCATAAGTCAATAAATAAATCGCTGTTTTATGGAATGTCTGTTGGGTATTTATCTAATTTTAATAAAGTACAATATGCACAGATACTTACAGAATATAAATACCAGGGTTTTGGAGCACAAGTGAATAATTATGGTATCAAACCTAACTGGATGCAGTACGGTTTTATTCAGCTTTCAGCTGGAGTTATGTCTAAAAAACACAGGTTAATGATAGGGGCGCGGCCTGAACTTTTGATTGCAACGAAAGGGAATCTCGATCAAATCGAATTTTCTGATCCTACGCAAACAAAGACCCTTACTAATGCACAGATCTCCATTGTAAATCAAGGCTGGTTGCAGAATAATTTCATGAACAAAATTTCCATGTCTGCATACATAGGATATGATTTTAAAATTATGGAAAGAGTTGGGCTGGGGATACAATTAAATCATATACTAAAGTCTCCTTTTAAGCCTTTGGAGAGTGGAATAGTTCAAAGCAGGCAAGCCAATTGGAATACAGGTTTCAGATTATCCTATTTATTAAAGTGATATGAAAATGAAAGGGGTATTATTTCTAATGATATGCATGGTGATGACTACCTGCAATACTATCGAAATTCCTTTAGAAATGGACAGTAAGGTAAAACCGGTATTTGAAATCACCGGAACTCTGGGCACTAAGAGTATAGACCTTGCTGCAGGGAAGGATAACTTTGTATTGTCCACTTCATTTGAAAGACTTAATTTCCAGGTGGTTCAGCTATCCGGAGTTCTTCGAAGTAAGGTGTGTGATGCAAGTTGTAAACCATCATTAAAATTTAATCTCAGGCAGAACATCAATGAATTAAATAATCAAGGCAATAGATCTATCATGACCGGACGCAGGTCATACTATAAATTGGAACGGGATAGTCTTTTATTGAAATCGAATAATCTTTCCCGATTTTCAAATTCCACCACTGCTAAAATTCAATATACGTGGATCGTAAATGACAAAAAGAACTCAACGGATGAAAATATTGAAATTGTAAATAATGGCATGGATAGCAAAATTTGCCTGAATCTATTCCATCCTGACGGAAGCACTGCCTCCAACTGCCAGATTCTGAATTTTAATCCTTTTGATTCTTTGCCCGGTCTAAAGGTGAATTTAGAATCTTCATTGAATAACAAAATTCAAAGATTGGAAGCAAAAGTAACAGGTAAAGGACCATTTAAATTCATTTGGGAAGGGAATTCTAAGTCCACCGATCCTTTTCTGGAATGGGATGGTAAACAAACCAGTCAATGTGTGACAGTAATAGATATCAATGGCAATATGGCGACCGATTGTGTTGCATTAAATCCAGAAGGTAAAGTAAAATTAAAATCCCAGTTTCTGATTGAATATAATTTGGGAAGAATACTGGAAATAGCCCAATTCAATACGGTCGAACTTTTTTACATAGATACCGATGGTACGGTCTGGGCCACCTCTGCCAGAAACCAATCTTCGAATTCCATATTTGAAATTTTGGAAGATTCTCAGTATGAATTGAATGAAAAGAGTCAGCCTACCAGGAAATTGAAGATAAGGATGGATGGTCTCATGTTTAATACAAAAGGGGAGTCGGCTACACTCAGGCTTGCCGGAACAATAGGGGTGGCTTTACCTCCCAAATAACATACTTTTAGGATTTTTGTCTCGTCCCACATACATATATCCGATATCTTTGCCTGGATGAAAATGTACAGATTTTTGATGCCTTTTTTAGTGGTTGTTTTAATTTCGAATGGGGCATGGATACCCATTCCACCAACCATCAAGCTGGCTTTATTAAAATACAATGGGGGAGGGGATTGGTATGCAAATCCTACTGCCTTGCCCAATCTTGCTGTGTTTTGCAATAGAGAGATAAAAACAAATCTGGATGATGACTATGCCACGATTGAAGCTGGCTCTGCCGAGTTGTTTAATTATCCTTTTATTCATATGACCGGACATGGAAATGTGGTATTTAATGATCTGGAGGCTGAAAATTTACGCAACTATCTTATGGCAGGAGGTTTTTTACATATTGACGATAATTACGGTATGGATCCTTATGTAAGGCCAGCGATGAAAAAAGTTTTTCCGGAATTGAGTTTTATCGAATTGCCATTTGAGCATGAAGTATATCACCAAAAATTTGAATTCAAGACGGGATTGCCTAAAATACATGAACATGATAAAAAACCACCTCAGGGATTTGGGCTTTTTTGGGAAGGCAGATTAGTATGTTTTTATTCATTTGAATGTGACCTTGGAGATGGTTGGGAAGATCAGGATGTACATAAAGATCCTGAAGAAAACAGAATAAAAGCGTTGAAGATGGGTGCAAATCTGGTACAGTATGCATTTAACGAATCTAAGTAAATCCCGGGGACCATTCATTGCGAATGATTAAATATTATTTTGCACTTCAATTCAAAATCATTCAAAGACATTTGACCGAATGGGGTATACAGACCTGGGTAGCTTTTCCCATTTTTGTAATAGCTTTCATTTTATTTTCAAATTATTTTTTTTTAAAGGTAGAATTTGCCCCGGAGGCTTATTTAATTCTTGGACTATCTGTTCTATCCGGATTGAGCACAACCAACAGAAAAGGATTTTTACTTTCCTTTCTTTCCACATCAAATTATTATAAAATCAGGATGATTGAAAATACGGTATGTACGCTTCCATTTGTGATTTTTCTATCAGTAAAACTACATTGGTTTTATGCTGGTTTGATGTTGTTCATAAGTATTTTAGTGTCCAAAACGGATTCCGGTTTTACAATTGGTAAATCAATTCCGACTCCTTTTTCAAAATCACCATTTGAGTTTCCAGTGGGCTTTAGAAAAACTCTTCCATTTATTCTGTTGTCGTATTCTCTTACTATTATCGGATTGAAAGTAGATAATTTTAATCTGGCCGCGTTTTCACTTGGTTTGATTTTCCTGGTTTGCCTATCTTATTATTCTTTTTTGGAGAAGCAGGAATACGTTTGGATACATGCTCAGCAGCCTAAAACATTTTTGTTGATGAAAATCAAAACTGCCATTTTCAATGCCTTTGTGATATGTCTACCTTCTCTCCTGTTATTGACTGTTTTTGAATTCACCAGGCTGTTGCCTGTTGCTTTACTATTTTTCGGCGGCGAATTATTTTTGGTGTCCATCATATTGAGTAAGTACACCAATTATCCCAGGGAAATGAATGTTCCCAACGGTATTTTATTGGGTTTAGGTCTTTTTTTTCCACCTCTGTTATTGGCATTGATTCCTTTCTTTTACAATCAATCTGTGGCCAGTCTTAAAAAAGTATTGATATGATCAGATTACAAGGTGTTTCGAAATTTTTTGATAGCCATCAGGTATTGAGGGACATTAATTTAGAATTGCATGCCGGTAAAGTATATGGTATAGTTGGTCAAAATGGAGCGGGGAAAACTACTTTATTCAGATGTGTCGCCGGACTGGAGTCCTTTCATGGTGCTATTCATTCCGAGTTGGAGCCTTTAAAGAACCATATTGGCTTCCTTCAAACGGAGCCATACTTTATTGATAAATTGACAGGTGAAGAATATATCTACCTGTTTTGCAATGCCAGGCACTTAGAAATACCGGATATTAAAACTCAAAATATATTTGATCTTCCACTTACGCAGTATGCTTCTACCTATTCTACAGGAATGAAGAAAAAGCTTGCTCTGACGGCGATACTTTTGCAAAAAAACAATGTATTTATACTGGATGAACCGTATAATGGTGTAGACATTCAAAGCAATATATTGATTACCGAAATTATTTTAAGGCTAAAGGCAGTGGGGAAGACCATATTGATATCTTCACATATCTTTTCTTCATTGAATGCAATTTGTGACGAAATATTCCTCCTTCAATCCGGGGCCATAGAAAAAAGAGTTTTGAAAGATGAATTTTCAACACTGGAAAAAGAGATGCAAGCTTTTGCTATCGGTGATAAATTGGATAATCTCAAATTTTGACTGGGATACCTTATAATTTTAGAGTGTATATAATTGATATTCTTAATGTTACGAATTAAATTTATTTTTTATATTAATTATTTTATTTTGAATTTTATTTTCCGCTATCTTTGTCTCCGAAATGAAAAACCGCACTCCCAAGTCTGCTGTCATTTTACTTTTAAGTTTTAGCTTATTGGTGTTTGCTTATATTAATTTTTGTCCTTCAGTTGGAGAAAATGGATTGGATCCGAATATTTTATTAGTTGATGCAAAGCAAAGCTTTAAAATGCCTGAAATAGATGCTGCATTGAAAGTGATTAAAGCAGTAGTAGGATTTATTTTTCCCCAGTAATAATACCATTCCGGTTATTTTAAATATTCACCCACGGCCTTTGCTGCTTCTCTTCCTTCAGCTATTGCCCACACCACCAGACTCTGACCCCTTCTCATGTCACCAGCTGTAAACACTTTAGGATTTGATGTCTGATAGTTAGTGTCTGCAACATTCCCACGATTATCTAATTTGATACCCAATGACTCGAGCATGCCCTGATATTGCGGATGTAAATAACCCATAGCAAGAAAGACAAAATCGCAATCTATAACCCGCTCGGATCCTGCTTTCTCCACCATTTTGTTTTGTCCGCTGGCTTGATCCAGTTTCCACTCTACTTCAATTACTTTAAGCGATTTTACTCTGTCATTTCCGTCAGACTGGAACTCTTTGCTGAGTACTGCCCATTGTCGTTCACAACCTTCTTCATGGGATGATGAGGTACGCAATATCATAGGCCACAGAGGCCATGGATTGGTTTCTGTACGCTCCAATGGAGGTTTGGCTAATAATTCAATTTGTACGATCTGTTTTGCACCTAATCGGGCGCTATTACCCACACAGTCAGATCCCGTATCACCCCCGCCGATTACCAATACATTTTTTCCTTTTGGATTAATTTCTTTGGAAAGTTCTATTTTTTCACCCCGGTTTCTGCGATTGCATTGTTCGAGGTATTCCATTGCAAAATGTATTCCTTTCAATTCTCTGCCGGGTATCGGAAGATCACGGGGAATCGTTGATCCACCGCATAAAACGATGGCATCGTTTTCATCTACCAGTTGATGTACATCTATATTTTCACCTACATTGGCATGAGTTATAAATTCTACACCTTCATCTGCCATGATTTGAAGTCGGCGATCAATAACCCACTTTTCCAATTTAAAATCAGGAATGCCATATCTTAGCAAGCCACCTATTTGATCATTTCTTTCATACAACTTTACACTATGGCCCTGGTGATTGAGTTGGTCGGCAGCAGCCAAACCTGAGGGTCCGGATCCGACCACTGCAATTTTTTTACCTGTGCGCACGATAGAAGTATTTGCTTTGTAATAACCTGATTCATGCGCTTTTTCAGCTATTGATTTTTCAATATGCTCAATGGTGACGGGTGTAGAATGAAGTCCCAATACGCATGACGCTTCACACGGAGCCGGACAAATACGACCTGTAAATTCCGGGAAATTATTTGTGCTGGACAGAATCTGAAAAGCTTCGCCCCATTCTTCTCTATAGACTGCATCGTTAAAGTCAGGTATTACATTGCCCAGTGGGCAGCCACTATGGCAAAAGGGCACCCCACAATCCATACACCTGGCTGATTGATCATGGGTGAGTTTATTATCATAGGGTGCATATATTTCTTTATAGTCTTTTAATCGCTCTGACACTGCGCGCGATGCCGGAACTTCTCTATTGTATTTTAAAAAACCTCTTGGATCGGCCATGAACTAAAAATTGTTTAAGTGATAATTTGATGAAGTGAAAAGTGTTTGTAAATCAAATGATTTAATTTATTTATACCGGTTGACTGATATTGGATTTTGATCTGTTCGATTCGAGTACTTTTTTATAATCCTGAGGAATAACTTTTATGAAGTCATCTTTAAGGATATCCCAGTTTTCAAGTATTTCTAATGCCGTGCGACTGGAAGTATATCTGAAATGGTTGCGGAGCAAATCTCTGATCTCTTCGAAGTCTTCACCGGAAGGCGATTCTATATCGACTAATTCTTTATTTACTTTTTTATCGAAATCATCCCAGGTTGACCTCACATAAGCGATACCTCCACTCATGCCTGCGGCGAAATTTTTACCTATATCACCTATGATTACTACACGGCCTCCGGTCATGTATTCACAGCCATGATCTCCAACCCCTTCGACCACTGCATTGGCTCCTGAATTTCGAACACAAAATCGTTCACCAGCCATACCTTTTATATAAACTTCACCGGAAGTAGCACCATATAGTGCCACATTGCCGGCTATGATGTTTTTTGCAGGGTCAAAATTATTTTTCCTATCCGGACTCAGTACCACTGTCGCACCGGAAAGTCCTTTGCAGAAATAATCATTTGATTCACCTTCGAGTATAAAATGTAGTCCTTTTGCTCCAAATGCACAGAAACTCTGACCGGCTGATCCCCTAAACCTATATCGTATGGTACCCACTGGCAAACCTTCGCCTTTATATCGGGTACTTATTTCATAGGATAGCATGGTACCTACTGCCCGGTCTGTGTTTTTGATATTGAAAATTCCAGTAATATGTTGCTTTTCATCTAATGCTGGCCGGGCGTGTTGTATAAGGGTTCTATCCAATACATCGTCAATACCATGGTCCTGTGGTACGGATTTAAAAGTGCCAATGGATGGGTCATTATTTTCTTTGTACAAAACAGGGTCCAGATTTATGTATTGAGTCTTCCAGTTTTGATTGGGTTTCCATTCAAGCAACTCACTGTGTCCAACCATTTCATTTATGGTCCTGAAACCAAGTTTGGCCATGATTTCACGCATCTCCTGGGCCAGGAAAGTAAAGTAGGAAATCACATGCTCAGGTTTACCATGAAATTTTTTACGCAGTTCAGGATCCTGAGTAGCAATTCCTACGGGGCAAGTATTAAGATGACATTTGCGCATAAGTATGCAGCCTTCCACTACTAAGGCTGCCGTAGCTATTCCCCATTCTTCCGCACCTAATAACGTGGCGATGACTAAATCTTTACCGGTTCGTATTTGACCATCCGATTGGAGAATAACCCGGTCCCTCAGTTTATTTTTTAATAATGTTTGGTGCGTTTCGGCTAATCCGAGCTCCCAGGGCAATCCTGCATGCCGGATAGAAGTTAGAGGAGAAGCACCTGTACCCCCATCGTGTCCAGAAATCAATATGACATCAGCATGAGCCTTGGCAACACCTGATGCAATAATACCTACTCCAGCTTTAGACACTAATTTTACAGAAATACGAGCTTCTCTATTTGCATTTTTTAAATCAAAAATCAACTGTGCCAGATCTTCAATAGAATAGATATCATGATGTGGCGGAGGTGAAATCAAACCTACACCGGGAGTAGAATGTCTTGTACGACCAATCCATTCGTTAACTTTATGACCAGGTAATTCACCACCTTCTCCTGGTTTGGCCCCTTGAGCCATTTTTATTTGTAACTCTACTGCCTCACTCAGGTAGTGACTGGTAGCTCCAAATCTACCGGAAGCAACTTGTTTTATTGCGGATCTCAAATAGTCACCATTTGGCAATCTATCATATCGGATTGGATCCTCACCCCCTTCCCCGCTATTGCTTTTGGCGCCGATTCGATTCATAGCTATTGCCAGGGTAGTATGCGCTTCGTAGCTGATGGAGCCAAAAGACATGGCCCCGGTGGCAAATCGTTTTAAAATATTTTCTACTGATTCCACTTCTTCTACCGGTATGGATTTTCCTTCTTTAAAATGAAATAATCCCCGGATGGTGACAGCTTGTTTGTCCTGGTCATCGATTGATTTGGAAAATTTTTTAAATAGCGTATAATCATTTAATTGAGTGGACATTTGTAACAGGTGTATACTGTTGGGGTTAAACAAATGTGCCTCCCCATCGCGTTTCCACTGGTACACTCCGGCATCACGCAGTCTGCCTTTTATTTGGATCTGATATCTTTCTTTTATTTCTCTTTGTATACCCTCAAAGTCCAATCCGCTTATTCTTGACACGGTGCCCTTAAAACACTTCTCTATTACCTTTTCATGTATGCCTACTGCTTCGAATATCTGGGCCCCCTGGTACGATTGAAGTGTGGAGATTCCATTTTTTGCCATTATTTTCAAAAGAGATTTTTCAAGCCCTTTTATAAATTTTTTCTCTATGTCTTTATGGTCGTGAGGCAGGGCAGCAGTATCATGCATCCATACAGACTCGATCGCTAAATAGGGGTGTACTGCATTTGCCCCATAGCCAAATAATAATGCAAAATGATGGGATTCCCAAACATCAGCGGCTTGTATCACCAGGGAAGTTTTAGATCGTAGAGCTTTTTGGATCAGATGATGATGTATTGCTCCCGTGGCCATCAGGCTTGGAATGGCTGCCTGGCCATACGTAATTTTAGTATCTGATAAGATCAAAATGGTATGTCCTGAATGAGCCAGTTTTTCAGCCGTAAGGCAAAGTGCATTGATTGCGGATTCCAGAGAATAGGGTCTGTCTAAATCATATACAGTAGACAAATATCCAACTTTGAAATCAGGGTGATCAAGTGATTCAATCTTGGAAAATTCACTATGGGAAAGAACCGGATGATCTAGATAAATGAAAGCAGCAAGACTTTCATCTGCTTTGAGGATGTTTATGCTTGAGCCCAGCCTACTGGTAAAGGCCATTACCGATCTTTCCCGAATTGAATCGATCGGGGGGTTGGTAACCTGGGCAAATAATTGCTTAAAATAATTAGCCAGATGCTGGGGTTTATGAGATAAAATTGCCAAAGGGGTGTCGGTGCCCATAGAACCCAGTGGATCGCGCTCTTCTGATACCATGGGCTTGAGGATCACTTTCAGGTCCTCTTTTGTTATGCCTGCCCATTGTTGACGCTCCAATAAGGAGGCGCCTTCTGAAGAATATATTTTCATCTCCTTTTTAGGCTGCAGCTCTGCCAATCTTTTCCTTCTTTTAGAGAGCCATTCGCCATAAGGCTGATTGGTGCAAATAATTTTCTTCACTTCTTCGTCACCTACTATTCGATGCTGTTCCAGGTCAGCAATAAGAATTTTGCCAGGTTGCAACCGGCCTTTGTAGATGATCTTGGAAGGATCCAGGTCAACTACTCCAGTCTCCGATGCAACCACCAATTCATTATCAGATGTCACAGAATACCGGCTGGGTCGCAGGCCATTTCTATCCAATGTGGCACCTACTACGATGCCATCACTAAAACACATCGATGCAGGACCATCCCAGGGCTCCATCAGGTTTTGATGGTAAGCATAAAAATCTTTTTTGTATTGTTCCATATTGGCATCGTGCTCCCATGCTTCTGGTATCATCATCATGAGGGAATGCGGTACAGATCGTCCACTTTGTACCAGGTACTCCAACACATTATCAAATGACCCTGAATCGGATAATCCCCTCCAGGGTATTGGTTTAAGCATCTCGTTATCTGCATCTGTAAAAATATCAGAGCTGAGATGATCTTCCTTGGCGCGCCACCAATTGAGGTTGCCCATGATGGTGTTGATCTCACCATTGTGCGCAATGTATCTGAAAGGCTGAGCTAGTTTCCATTTTGGGACAGTATTGGTAGAAAATCGGCTGTGTATGATTGCAATGGCCGATGATATCCGTTCATCCTGGAGGTCCAGGTAATATTTTCTTAATTGAAAAGTGGTCAACTGGCCTTTGTAAATAATAGTTTTGTATGAAGAGGAAGCGATATAAAAGGATTCTTCTACTTGTGGGACAAATTTATATACTGAGTGTATGATGTATTTTCGAAGTACATAAAGTTGTCGCTCAAGTTCTTTTACTTGTAGCCTTGTTTTAGGGGCAACAAAAATTTGAACTATTCTGGGCTCGGTGTTTAATGCCGATAATCCTAGTCCGGTATTATCTGTGGGCACATCCCGCTTGCCAAGTATTTTAAAATTTGACTGACCTATCAGTTGCTCAGTTTGAGTAATCGTTTTATTATAGAGTTTATCGTCTTTTGGCATAAAACACATTAAAATGCCATATTCACCAAATTCGGGCAAGGTAAATCCAAGCTTTATGCCTTCTTCTTTTAAAAAAGTATGCGGTGTTTGAATTAGAATACCTGCACCATCACCGGTTTCCGGCTCACAACCACATGCGCCCCTGTGTTCCATATTTTCAAGCATGGTAAGCGCATTGTGAATGACTTTGTGTTGGGAAATCCCATTTAGATTAGCAAATAAGCCGACACCACAGGAATCTTTTTCAAGAGAAGGGATGTATAATCCATTCTGGTCAGATTTATCCATTATATATTTATTTACGAATGTATTAATATTGCGTTTGTTCTTTCTAAATCATCGATTGGGACCCGGTGAATTAAAAAGATTGAAAAGATAAGTAGAATGAGTTGAAACTAATATTTAAACTTTGATAAAAAATTGTCTTAAACAACAATACGAAGTATTTGTATTATATTGTTAATCAGATTATTGTAAAATAAAACCGTGTTATGCCAATCGCAAAATCAGATCACCTGCTGGAGCTTATACAATCCCTTACCAAGGCCGAAAAAAGGCATTTTAAACTATTTAGCAGCCGGCTACAACGCCAGGAGGGTACTCAGTTTATAAAGCTTTTTGATATTCTCGAAAAGCTGAAAGAAATAGATGATGACGCCATTCGCAAAAAATTAGGCGGAATTGCCGGGGTAAAGTATGCCAATTTAAAGCGCAACCTTTATTCCAATGTGCTTACTTCTTTGAGGCTTATCCATTCAAGTAAAAAAGTGGACCTGGAAATACGTGAGCAAATAGATTATGCCAGGATACTGTATGGCAAAGGCTTGTACATACAGGCTTTGAGGCTCCTTGAGCGTATAAAGACGGTCGCTCAAAATCACGATCAGCAAATCCTATTACTCGAGATCACGGAGTTTGAAAAATTAATAGAATCAAGGCATATCTCGCGCGATCATAAAGACCGATCTAAACAATTATCTGAAGAGTCCACCCGCTTGTCTGATAATGTATTGACCTCCGTAAAACTATCCAATCTAAAATTATTGATGTATGGCAAGTATGTACAGATGGGCCATGTAATGAATGCTAAAGATGAAAAGTTGATTCAGCAATTATACAAATCCAATTTGCCTAAAATAAATGAGCCTCAACTTACCATTCTCGATCTGAAAACATATCATCAGTGCCAGGTGTGGTATTATTTTATATTGCTTGATTTTATTCAATGCCGCGAACACGCTATACGATGGAAAGAAATCTTAGAGTCAAAGCCGATAATGATAGAGGCAGATCCCGACTCGTATATGCATGCCATGCATTATATCCTGACCTGCAGTTATAATCTTAAACAGTATTCTTTATTTGTAAAAACATTGACTGAGCTTGAGAAATTCAGGCAGGTGAATTATGCAAAATTTAATGATAATTCAAAAATACTTTCCTTTATTTATGTGCATACATCCCGGTTGCATCAATTTTTTATGGATGGCAAATTTAAAGAAGGTCTTGAGGCACTTCCAAAGACTTTGTCCAGAATAGAAAAATACGAAGACAAGCTGGATGAACATCGCATTTTGGTATTTTACTTTAAAATAGCCTGGATGTATATCGGTGCCGGAGATCCCCGGTCGGCCAGTAACTATCTGGATAGAATTATTGATTTAAAATCCATTCCACTAAGGGAAGATTTGCAAGGATATGCCAGATTGTTGAATCTGATCGCACACTTTGAGATGGGAAATAAAGGATTACTTTCCTATCTTGTAAGATCGAGTAATTATTTTTTGAAGAAAATGCATGATTTGAATAAAGTTCAAAAAGCTACCCTCCACTTTTTTAATCGATTGATCAATGCTGACAGCTTTAAAGAAAAAGAATTATTCACTTCTTTTCTGCCTGAGCTGCAGGAATTGGCAAAAGATCATTATGAACAACAGGCATTCATTTATCTGGATATACTCCATTGGGTGGAAAGTAAAGTGAATGGTATGCCAATATCACAGGTAATAGCAGAATCATTTCAAGAATCAAAATAACAAGAATCAAAATAATATAAGTAATGTCTACTCAAAAAGGAAGTCTACAGCGGTCGCTTGGTCTGTTATCCTGTATTGTATTGGTAATCAGTGCCATTATTGGATCTGGAGTATTTAAAAAGATTGCCCCCATGTCGGAGTCCCTGCAGGTCCCCGGGTATGTATTATTAGCATGGTTATTGGCTGGTCTTATAAGTTTATTTGGGGCACTCAGTAATGCGGAAATAGCTGGTATGTTTGCCGACAGTGGAGGGGAATATGCCTATTTTAAAAAAATTTATAACAAGTTTTTTGCTTTTCTATATGGGTGGGGTTCATTTGCGGCCATCCGATCTGCCTCCATTGCTTCAATAGCCTATGTTTTTGCTGAATCATTAAACCATTTATTGAAATTTCCCTCGATAGGGAATTCTGAATTCACTATTTTATGGGGATTAAAACCATTTGATAATTTGACTGTAAAATTGATTGCAGCCACATTATTGTTGTTTCTGACCTTTATTAACTACAAAGGGCTGAAACTAGGTGAGAAAGTTTCCCGCACATTGACATTTACATTGATTTCAGCGATGTTGCTTATTATAGTAACCGGCTTATTTAGCAGTATTGGTTCCTGGTCTAATGTGACTACAGCCGCATCTTCCTATGTGCCCGGATCCATGAGCGGTGGTACTTTTTTAACTTTAATTTTTACTGCCATGTTAGGCGCCTTCTGGGCTTATGAAGGATGGAATAATCTTGGATATATTGGAGGAGAGGTTAAAAACCCTCAAAAAAATATTCCTTTGGCTCTGGGCATTGGCACCCTCATTGTGATTGCTATTTATCTTTCTATCAATTTTGTTTACCATTTTAATTCTCCCATAGATGATATTATCACTCGTAAAACTACCGGATCAGGCATAGCTGCAGTAGATATAGTGGGATTGTATCTTGGTAAGACAGGAGCTTTATTTGTTTCCTGCCTGATATTGGTGACCACTCTGAATGCCACTAATGCTACCATACTGATGTCTTCACGCATATATTATGCTATGGCGAGGGATGGATATTTTTTCAAAAAAGCGGAATTTGTACATCCGCAATACCAAACTCCATCGTATTCACTTTGGATACAGTGTTTTTGGTCGACGATTTTATTGTTCTCAGGGAGTTTTGATCAATTGACAGATATGTTGATTTTTGCATCATTCTTATTTTATGGTGCTACAGCATTGGGTGTGTTTATCATGCGCAAAAAAGCTCCTGAGTTGGAGAGACCATATAAAGTGATTGGATATCCAATAGTGCCCGCCATATTTGTATTATTTTGTCTTGGATTGTTTATTTATACTCCTTCTCAGAGGCCTCTGGAGGCAGGAATTGGGATATTATTGATATTGTCTGGCATTCCGTTTTATCTATATTGGAAGAAGAGATTAGGTGATACCAACCATATTTAATCGGCAAATATATTTTCTGATTAGTAGAAGTGGGTACCTGGCATAATGAAATTTACATTTCATGAGTATTTTTTTTACGAGATGGTCCATAAGATCAGCTAACCATTAAATGTCGGGGTTTTCATTTCTCATGTCTCTGTTTTGGATTATCTTCCCCAATAATTAATCCTGATTTTAATGAAATACATAGTCCTTACGCTACTCATGCAGTTGAGTGTCCTGTTTGCTACTTCTCAAACCTATTCATTGGATACGGTCCAGTATGTAGGTCATCCTGAAACTACTTATGATATCATCATCCTGGCAGAAGGATATACCGCAGCTCAACTTCCTCTTTTTCGGCAAGATGCCAAGCGTGTAAAAGAAGTATTGTCATTTAATGATACCTACAAAAAATTACTGCCTAAGCTCAATATCTTTTCCATTTCAACTCCTTCACAAGATACCGGGGTAAGCTATATAGCCCAATTTCCTTTGCCTACAGATCCAATCCAAAAATCAGAAATTAAGAATACCCAGTTTTTTATAAATTTTAAAAACTCATATCGCGCTTATTATTTGGAAGACTCATCGTTATGGAAAGCCAAAGCAATCGCCAATGAATATATTCCATTTTCAGATGTAGTTCTTATTTTGGTCAATGATAATAAAACTCCTTCCGGAAGGGCGAGTAGTTCTGATGGTATTGCCGTAGCCGCGAGATTTAGAGATAACGAGCTCGAATGGACAAGATATCTTATCAATCATGAGCTGGCACATGCATTGGCCGGTGTGGCAGACGAATACGCAACGTTTAAAGAAGTTGCATTCAATAAGGATATCACCAAAGACCGTTCTAAAATCAGATGGCGAGATCTGCTCAGTACTCCTGGTGTAGGTATTGATTCATTAATTGCAGGTGTTTATTTACCGAGCAAAATGTGTCTGATGGGTCAGGATGCATCTCCTCAGTTTTGCCCGGTGTGTGCTCACCGTACTACCGAGGTGGTAGAAAAAGTTACCCTAACTATGCCAGTCCCACATCGTGTAAACTTTGAAAAATTGGATGAGGCAAAACGTACTATCTCGTATGCCTGGGATGCAGTACCTGGAGCTACAGCATATGAAGTGACTTTTAATGCTGCGTGGCGAAATGAACTTATCAATAAGATCACCGATAAGACCAGCATTACCTTTGACCTTTCAGATGCTGATATTGCTGCCCTTCCCGGGTGGTTTGTGACAGTTCAGATTCGTGCTTTCAATGCTACCAGAAGTTCTATATTTAGAAGTTATCGTACCAGGCAGTATACCAATATAAGACTTGTAGCACCTTCTATCACAGCTATTACCAATGCTTCGGAAACAAGTAAACGAATACAATTTTCAACTCCCGATAATGCAGTAAAACTTACCTTGATTCGATTGTATAACGAAGCAGGTATTTTTAATGAAATTTACAGTACAAAGAATTCTGTTGAATTTAAAAACCTTTTAAAAGGCAAAAAATATTTTGTTCAGTTGGCTTCTGTAAGACCTGAAGAAGCAGATGTTTATTTTGCAAGTCCTTTTTCTGAGAAAATTCCACTTGAACAAGATATTTTTTATATCGCAAAAGCAACCGGCACACAAGAAGAGTTTCCAGTGCTCAGCATGGGCTCTGCTATGATAAAAGCCCGATTGGCTGGTGATACTTTATACTTGAGTGGTTCGTTTAAAAATCTTTCCGGTGACTATACTAACTCTCATATACATAGAGGATTAGCAGGTATTACCGGCGGAGTACAGATAGCTACAATTCCTGTGTTGGACCCTACTAAAAGAGCGGGTACGTACAATGAAAATGTGAATAAATATTTTCTCACTGCAGAACAGAAATCCATGCTTTTTAACCGAGAGCTGTATTTTAATATACATTCTACTCTGGCTACAGGTGGAGAAATAAGAGGGCAGCTAATACCTGAGGCCGATGGATATTATCATACCAATTTGGTTAGCAGTAACGAAATACCACCCATAAATACACCAGCGCATGGCTCATTATTCCTGGAATTAAAAGGTGATTCATTAATCATTACCGGTAGTGCAAAAGAAATTTCGTCTGGCTACACAAATAGTCATTTGCATACCGGGTATGCTGGTCAATCGGGAGGTGTTGCCATTGCACTAAAGCCTACCTTTACAGATAGTGCTAAAACTACCGTCACCTATACAGCTGCTGACAATACTTTTGCACTGAGTTCTACTCAATTACAGGCATTAAAAAGCCATCAATTGTATGCCAATATTCATTCCGCTGCTTATCCTGCCGGTGAACTCAGGGGACAGGTAGCACCAGTCGCAACCGCCAGATTCAGGGCTTATTTTTCAGGTACAAATGAGCCTGTAGCCGTGACCAGCCAGTCATATGGTGGTTTATTTATTAATATCTTAGATTCTGTAGCTACAGTCAGTGGTTCTTTTTCCGGACTTGAGAGTGATCTGGCCTCTGCTACCCGTGGAGGTGCGCACATACATCAGGGTATGGCAGGAAAAAATGGCGGTATACTGTATGATCTTAAAAATATACCCAATGCTGATAAAAGGAGCGGATTATTCCGTTCAGATAGTAATATTATAAAGCTTACCAGCGCCAATCTGGAAGATTTATTTGCAAGAAGATTATATGGCAATGTACATTCATTGAATAATCCCGGAGGAGAAATAAGAGGTCAATTAACTCCTGAAGTGCAAAATATATTTTTTGGTTATTTTAATGGGATGCAGGAAAACAGATCACAACTGAGTACCGGAAAAGGCAATGTAGTGGCAGAATTAAATGGTAACCGTCTCACCTTATCCGGCTCTGGTGAACAATTATTGGATAAAATAAATCGAAATGGGTATTCGCATATTCACCGAGGTGCAGTAGGTCAAAATGGACCGATAAACATTTCCTTAGCGGTCACCCATTCAACTGACAGCCTAAGTGTATTGTATCCGTCAACCAATAACAGTTATCCGGTATCAACTGGTATGGCAGATTCACTTCGTAAGAGATTGGCATATGTAAATATTCATACCTCCCGTGCACCTGGAGGAGAAATAAGGGCACAATTATTGGGCGAAGCAACAGCTTATTTTCATTCTATCCTGTCGGGTGAAGGGGAGACCTCTCCAATCCATACTACGGGCAGGGGGGGAATAATTGGAGAATTACAAATGAATAGAAATGTGATATACAGTGGATCCTTCGAAAAATTAGAGAGTAAATGGAATGGTGGATCCCATATTCATGGTGCTTTGCCGGGTACTAATGGCCCGGTAAGACATAATTTGATGGTGAGTGCTGCTTCAGATTCACTTGGCGGAATTATACAACCAGAAAAAAACACATTTATCTATAGCCCTGCAGGTATTGATTCATTGAGAAAACGAACTCTCTATGCAAATGTTCATACTCTTCAATCTCCCGGAGGTGAAATAAGAGGCACACTTCATAATATGGCTACTGCTGTCTTTACAGCTAAACTGTCTGGTTTAAATGAAGTTCCACCTCTTTCTTCGGCAGGGAATGGAACTATAAAAGCAGAATTGAATAATACAACACTTACGGTAATGGGATCCTTTTCCGGCCTTACCGGTAATGTAGAACGAAATATTCTCGGTGGTACGCAATTATTGGATGGCGCTAACGGATCAGACGGTGATATTGCTTTCTTATTAAAAACCAACATGAATGCAGACAATAAAAGCGGACAGTTTTTAGCTGATAGCAATACTTTTAAAGGGGTCACACCGGATAAAATTTTATTATTTGAAAGAGGCAGGATATTTGCCAAAATTCGTTCGACTAATTTTCCAAATGGAGAGATTCGGGGGCAACTTTTACAAGATCCAAATAATTTTCCTTCTGCCATAGCAATACAATCACCTAAATCAGGTGATACGGTTAAATTAAATATAAAAGGGAAAGATTCTCTGATTACCCTTTCATGGGCCTCAGCCACTGATGCCGACGGAAATCCCATTGTTTATAAAGGACAGACTTCTTTATTTCAGGATTTTAGATCGATATTAAATACCACTTATCTAGGAAATGCAAACGCTTACCCTATTTCGATGAAATCGTTGGATAGTGCATTATTATTATTGGGCATACCGCCTGGTGGATCTATTACTTTGCATGCCCGTATCCTGGCTTCAGATGGTAGTTTGAATACTCCCGGTGTACCCTATGGCATTATATTGCAAAGAGCAATATTAACCAGTGTATTAGATGAATTTGTAAATTCTTACTCTATGGTGGTGTATCCTGTACCCGCTACTTCTTATGCTTTACTGGAAATCAATGCCCGAAAATCTGCAAATATGGATTTGAGGATGGTCGATGTTTCAGGCAAGGTAGAGTATGTACAGAAATTAGTCCTCTCGCAGGGAATAAACAGGGTAGAATTGGATGTTTCAAAATATGCCGCCGGTACTCATTTTATACAATTATTTCACCAGGGTAAAAATGCAGCTTACTTTAAATTGCAAATACAATAGTGGCAACTAATATAAGTAGCTGACTTGATTATCATTTTATAAGAAGAAATTTATGTACTTGGAAAGAGACTAATTTAAAACTGAAACTGGTTGCCGAAAATTACATTTTTGGATAGGTAATCCCTATGCAACTTTATTTATTCTGTTTGATAAATAAATATCATTTTTGTATTTAAGTAAGACTTATGAAAAAAATAGCCATTATCGGAGGAGGCAATCTTGGTACTGCCATAGCAGAAGGATTGTTGGAGAGTAAATTCATTTCTCCAAAAGAGTTGACAGTAACCAGGCGAAACCCTGAGGGATTAAAATCATTGACAGAGGCAGGTGTCACGGTGCATGCGGATAATGTAAAAGCAATAAAGAATGCTGAGGTAATCATTTTAGCTGTTAAACCGTATCAGACGACAGCATTATTGCAGTCGCTCGGGGCCTCTTTTATCCCTGGCAAACATTTGCTGATTTCTGTTGTAACCGGAATTGAAATAAAGACAATGCGGGATGCAGTAAAAAAGAAAATTTCAATCATAAGAGCCATGCCCAATACGGCCATTGCCATCAGGCAAAGTATGACCTGTATAGCCGGTGATGGCACTACTGCAGACCAGATGAATTATACCAAAAATTTATTTGAGCAACTTGGAAAAGCGGCTATTATAGACGAACATCTGATGGAGGCGGCCACCGCACTGGGAGCATGCGGCACAGCCTACGCCATGCGTTACATTCGTGCCAATACTCAAGCGGGTATAGAAATTGGTTTTGGCTCAGACCTGGCTGCATTGATTGCTGCACAAACAGTGAAAGGAGCCGCTGAATTGTTGCTCACCCGCGATACGCATCCTGAAGCAGAAATAGATAAAGTAACTACTCCAAAGGGCTGTACCATTGCCGGTTTAAATGAGATGGAACACCAGGGATTTAGCTCATCCCTGATTCGGGGCGTAGTGACAAGTTATAAAATGATAGAGAAGAAATAAATATAAAAGGGAAGGTTGTTCCAATGTGAGCTTTAACTTAATTCTTTAACAAGTACATTTCTATTCACTTAATTTTTTCTTATTTTTTTAAATGTCATAAAATAACTTTTCGTGGATAAAGTTAATTCTGTAACCAATTAAAAATCATGGCTATGAAAAAGTATTTAGTATTCACATTCCTGTTCATATCGTTGCATTGCACTATCGGTCAGAAAATAGATTGGGGTATTCAGGTTGGAGGAGGGATATCTAATCAATATTCTAAGTTAACGAATTTCAATTCATCAAAAGATACATATGATTATCTTAACAGACAAAGCATCTGGTCTCCGTCATTTAATTTCGATGTGGTATTGAATGCTGGGATAACAAACAAATTTGGGTTGGAAACCAGCCTAGGGTACATAAGAAAGGGGAGTACTAACAAAAATACTGAGGTGACATCTCAACTTGATTATATACACCTACCGATTCTCATAAATTATAAATTAGTTGACAGGTGGTCAATATTAGCAGGGCCAGAAATCGGGTATGCTTTATCTTCCTTTATCAAGGCAGAAAATGCTGCCCGCATCAAGAACCCATTTTTTGATCGAAATATCGAATTATCTTTCCAGGCCGGATTGCAATATGCTATTAATCATACTTTTTCCATTGGTTGCAGATTTAATCATGATCTGACTACGCATGCTAAATTTAATTTTACTGATCAAAATGGTGCGGAAGTAGGTATCCTTAGATCATATAATAAGTATCTCCAACTTTTTCTACGATACCAGTTATGATATCAGCGCATTTTTTCATGTTCTCCTACTACTGAGGGCATAAGCAAAATTACAATCATTACAACGCCCATCCCTAATATGGCCGGTTGCAACCAGAAAAAATCGGTCATCAAAATTTGTGAACCTATCCAAATCAATGTTATGATAGCTGCGTAGAATGAAAAAGTCCAGCCCCAATACATGGATTTATATAAATTCAATTTTTCAAGCCATCGGATATCATGTACCCTCACCATCCCGATCAGTGCAATAGCGGATACAACCCCTACGCAGGAGAATAATAAAATACCTGGAATGGTGTAATCAGCAAATGGGGTATTGGCTAAATAATCATCGGGGAATCCCAATAAGGATCCATCCGGTTTTATTATCATCAGTGCTCCGCCGACCAATGCGTTTACGCTTAAGATTAAAAGCAATATCACCAGTGTGATCAGGAAAAATTTGGATCTGAAGACTGTCATATTCTTTAGGTTTAGTAATTAAAATTATTTTTTATCTCAACCCAAGGACATGATTTTTATCAGTCACATCTCTAATTATGATTATGCTCTTTTTTGGGCACCGGATCGTATCCCCAACCTCCCCAGGGGTGACATCTGAATATTCTTTTTATCCCGAGCCAGCTACCTTTGATAGCTCCCCATTCGTTGATCGCATCTATCATATAATGTGAGCAGGTAGGCTGGTAGCGGCATTTATTGGTGCCTAACAGTGGAGATAGAAAAATCTGATATATTCTAATTGGTAATTTGAATAGGATTTTAAAGAATGTAGATATGATCTCGACGGCTTTTTCCACTTTTTAATAGTTTATGGTTTCTTCCATATGCTTTGTATGGAGTAGTACATATCCTTTTTTTCCTTTGGCTTTAATATTTACGATATTCTTCTGATCATCGTAGATGTCCATGATGGCATCGTATTTAATTTTAATCTTGTTAAATTCTCTTATTGACTTAAATTCAATATAACACCATATGGCCAATAGATCTTCAGATTGTTCGCGTCCGACAAATGTCCCGGAGATCGATTTATCATTTACTTCCAGCAGCAGTTTTTTAGATAAATAGCTAAAGATTTGATTATCTGCATCTTTACTTTCCTTATCTGTAAAAAGGTGCAGATCAGGTACTCCACTATTCGTCAGCGATTTTTGGAAATCGTCCAGATAGATTTGGGTAGCCACCTCAAAGGACGAAGTCTCTTCATTAAACTGGATTTCACATTTGCTGATATGAATATCATGAAATAGATTTTCTGATATCTCTGCAGGTAGAAAGGATAAAAGAATAAATGTTAGAATTGATTTTACCATCAGGCTAAATAATGAAAACCAAATTTACCAAAACTTAGTTTCCCACATCAGGTACAAAGCCAGGATTGATATGAAAAATGAGATGATTTTAGACCAAATCGGGTGGGGGACTTTAATCCATCTAACAACGAAGTAGGTGATCGCCATGAAGAGGGAAACAATTATGAGTTGGCCAACTTCAATTCCCACGTTAAATGCAAATAATGGCTTGACCACCGATTCTTCCTGCCCGATAAGACTTTTAAAATAATTGGAAAATCCACTTCCATGAATAAAGCCGAAAAATAAAGGTAAAAGGTAATTGACCGCATTCATTTTTTTCGCTTCATTTTTTCTGGTAAGATTTAAAACAGCAGTAATGAATATGGTTACCGGGATCAGAAATTCAATCACATCAGATGGAAATACCAGTATGTCAAGGGCTGAAAGACCAAGAGTGAGCGAATGCCCCAGGGTAAAGGCGGTGATCAGAATTAGTAATTTGCGCCAGTCTTCCAGCTTATATATTACACATAAGGCGATGACAAACAAAATATGATCGTATGCCTTTATATCGGCAATGTGTTGAATACCTAATTGAAAGTATGTTGCGAATTCCGATTGCACAATGTTGGAAATTACTGGTTGGGAAATTGGAAGACAGGAATTGAAAGCATACTGTATTTTAACCCCTGTCTTCTGACTTCCTATCCCATTAGTATCGGTAATAATCAGGCTTATAAGGGCCTTCTTGATTTATTCCAAGGTAGTCAGCTTGTTCTTTATCAAGCAGATCCAGTTCGACACCAATTTTTTCAAGATGAAGTTTTGCTACCATTTCATCCAAATGTTTAGGAAGCATGTATACTTTATTTTCGTATTTATCCTTGTTTTTCCAAAGCTCCATCTGAGCCAATACCTGATTAGTAAAGGAATTGGACATTACGAATGATGGATGACCCATGGCGCAACCCAGGTTTACCAGTCTTCCTTCAGCTAATAAAATAATGTCTTTGCCATCGATAGTATATTTATCTACCTGAGGTTTGATATTATCTCGTGTATGACCATAGTTTTGCTTTAACCAGGCTACATCGATTTCATTGTCAAAGTGACCGATATTGCAAACTACTGCCTTATCTTTCATCAGTTTGAAATGTTCGCCGGTAATTACATTGAGACATCCGGTAGCTGTGACCAGGATATTTGCTTCGGGTAAAGCATTTTTCATTTTCTTTACTTCGAAACCATCCATGGCAGCCTGTAATGCACAAATAGGATCTATTTCTGTTACAATTACCCTGCATCCTGCTCCGGCTAACGATGCTGCAGATCCTTTACCAACATCACCGTAACCAGCTACTATAGCTACTTTTCCTGCCAGCATGAGGTCGGTAGCTCTACGGATAGCATCTACACAACTTTCACGGCAGCCATATTTATTATCAAATTTTGATTTAGTCACCGAGTCATTTACATTAATTGCAGGTACAGGCAAAGTACCCTTAGCCATTCTTTCGTATAATCTATGCACTCCGGTAGTAGTTTCTTCAGATATACCACCTATGCCTTGCACTAATTCAGGATATTGATCCAAAACGATATTGGTTAGATCCCCTCCATCATCGAGGATCATATTTAATGGCTTGCCGTCTTTAAAAGCAAACAATGTCTGCTCCACACACCAATCGTATTCTTCAAGACTCATACCTTTCCAGGCGAATACAGGAATACCTTTAGCAGCAATTGCGGCGGCAGCATGATCCTGAGTTGAAAATATATTGCATGATGACCAGGTCACTTCTGCACCCAGTTCTGCTAAAGTCTCTATCAATACTGCAGTCTGGATGGTCATGTGAAGACAGCCGGCGATGCGTGCTCCTTTTAATGGTTTTGATGCACCATATTGCTCACGAAGAGCCATCAGACCCGGCATTTCAGCTTCTGCTAAAGAAATTTCTTTTCTGCCCCAATCAGCCAAAGACATGTCTTTTACTTTATAGGGTAGTTTGGTTTGAACTTTTTCCATTGATGTTTTTTTATTGAAAAATTAGTCTGCAAAGGTATTAAATAGATATATATTTTTTATATGTAAGTATAATTATATAACCTAATGATTTGTAAATAGTTGGGGCGATTGTCAGCGGGCTGGCCTTTGGTAAAGTGACCATAGTCAAATGGGGTTTATAAACAATTACCTGTCTTCATTAGGTGAAATAAAAAAGGTTGCCCTTTTGGATAAGACAACCTTACGATTTGAGTACCGAAGAGGGGAATCGAACCCCTACATCATTGCTGACACTGGATTTTGAGTCC
>JBGAVW010000027.1:0-53461 GCA_044227925.1 Saprospiraceae bacterium
GGTAGAACGGGCTTAAGCCTGTTGAATACTTTGATTTGGGAATGGTAACAGCCTGAAGGCTGTTCTACGGTAGAACGTGCTTAAGCCTTTTGAGTGCTTTGATTCGGGAATGATAACAGCTAAGGCTGTTCTACGGTAGAACGGGCTTAAGCCTGTTTGATTAAATTCGATGTTGATATATCCATGCCTAAGTTGAATTAGTCATCAACGTTATTGTTATTTCGATTGTAACAGCCTGAAGGCTGTTCTACGGTAGAACGGGCTTTAGCCTGTTGAGTACTTTGATTTGGGAATGATAACAGCCTGAAGGCTGTTCTACGGTAGAACGGGCTTTAGCCTGTTTGATTAAATTCGATGTTGATATATCCATGCCTAAGTTGAATTAGTCATCAATGTTATTGTTATTTCGATTGAAACAGCCTGAAGGCTGTTCTACGGTAGAACGGGCTTAAGCCTGTTGAATACTTTGATTTGGGAATGGTAACAGCCTGAAGGCTGTTCTACGGTAGAACGGGCTTTAGTCTGTTGAGAATTTTACCTAACTCATAATCCAAATCGTAAGGCCGTCTATTTCACAATCATTTCCACTACTTTTTCTATAAAAAATAAGCCTTATTTTCACACTATGATCAGATCATTTGACAGGCAGGTTTTTGGCCATGCTGATAACCTGGGAAATCTATTATCAGTGGATGAGGCCACTAAATTATTGGAAACCTGGGTACCCAATATTAAGCTGCGCAACCATATGTACCAGGTAGGTTATTTATTAAAATGTTGGGCCAGAGAAAAAGAAAATCTGGATGAAAAAAATCAATGGAAATGGCAGATGACCGGGTGGCTGCACGATGCGGACTGGGATCAATGGCCTGATGAACATTGTCATAAAATCATTGCTGAATTGGAATCAAAGAATATAGATCCTGAGGTATTGCATGCCATAGCCTCACATGGTCCCAAACATTTTGGCGTAGAACCAGTAAATCAACTGGATAAAGTATTGTACGCATTTGATGAGCTCTCCGGATTTCTCCATGCTTATTCTTTAATGCGACCGGATGGATATGAAGGGATGGAAGTGAAAGGGGTGATGAAGAGATTGAAAGATAAGACCTTTGCGGCACAGGTATCCAGAGAGGATATTACAGATGGAGCTATGAGACTGGGGCTCCCGATAGATGAATTGATTCAATTTGCCATAACACACCAGAAAAATACGCCTGAAGTAAAATGAAACTGATTTCTTTATTCATAGCTATTCTCTTTACATTTCTTATTCAATGTAAACAAGCTAATCTTGGAAAACCTGAAGTACTTAATTATGATTTAATTAAAATGGAAGGAAGCGAAATACAAACGGTAATAAAGACAGACAGCCTGGGAAATAAACTGATTGAAGGCAATATTATCAATGGCAAAAAGAATGGGGCATGGGTCACCTATGCAGTCACGGGAGAAATAATAGACATTACGAATTATATAGACGACATAAAACAAGGCCCGTATATCAAACTATCCGGTCATACAGTTTCAGAACAAGGCAGTTTTAAAAACAATAAATTCCACGGTACCCGATTTAAATACCTATATGGACATCTTGATGAAAAGATAGATTTTAAAGACGGTATACGTAATGGCTGGGCACGAAAATATTATTCCAATGGAAATGTTCAACGGGAGATGGAAATACTGGACTCTGTCCAAGTAGGATTATATCGGTTTTATGGTGAGAATGGTACTTTGCAAATAGAAGAAAAATTTAAAGACGGAAAAAAAGTGAGTGGAGGGATAGTGAAATAGATGGTAAATGTAAGACATACAATATACGATATAAGAACTGCAATTTACGATTGCACAATTTACGATTTTCGATATTAGTGAGCTTATACTGAAAAATGATGAAGCTGGATTTGTTGATATATGCAGAGAAACTAAAAGTAAAAATACTGGATGGCAAATCAATGGTGTGGGATATCATTCGCTCGAAATGGGTGGTATTGACTCCGGAAGAAATGGTGAGGATGTGTTTTGTTCATTATCTGATTCATGATAGAAAAATATCAAGAAATAAAATTGCAATAGAAAGAGAAATCCAGGTAGGTGAAAAGAAAAAAAGATTTGACTTATTGGTGTACAATGATCACACATTTCCTTTTATAGCTGTTGAGTGTAAATCACCGGACATCGCATTAGACGAAAAAGTTATTTCACAGCTGGTAAGATATAACCAGGTATTGGATTGTACCTATTTATGGATAGTAAATGGGGTAGAGGGGCGGATATTTAAAAAGGAAGATAATGAATATTGGAATGAGGTAAAGTCAATGCCTTTTTAATGTGGAATTTATGATGTGTTTATCTGAATAAAAAACTATTTTTACCCGATGCGACCTACCAAAATTTTAATCACCGGAGCAAATGGCCAAGTGGGGACTGCTCTGGCAGAAGCATTACGCGATAAATATGGAGATAATAATGTACTCTGTACGGATATAAAAAAACCAAGAAAGGAAAATGGCTTATTTGAAATGCTGGATATCCTCAATCCCCAGCGCATGGCCGAGATCATTGAAGACTATCACATCACTCAGGTATATCATCTGGCTGCCATACTCAGTGCAAATGGGGAATGGAATCCTAAAAAAACATGGAATGTAAACTTAAATGGTCAATTGAGCATACTGGAGCTCGCACATCAATACCAAATGGACAGAGTCTTTTTTCCTAGTACGATTGCTGTCTTCGGAAGTACGACACCCAAAAAAATGACACCCCAGCATGCCGCTGCGGAGCCCGCTACTGTATATGGCATGAGTAAATTGGCTGGGGAGCTCTGGTGCCAATATTATTATAACCGGTATGAAGTGGATGTGCGTAGTATCCGGTATCCGGGTATTATCAGTTGGCAAAGTTTGCCGGGTGGTGGCACTACAGATTATGCAGTAGAAATCTTTCATGCAGCTATAAAAGGAGAAGAATACGTTTGTTATTTAAAACCCGATACCGTGTTGCCTATGTTGTATGTGGATGATGCCATTAGGGCTACTGTGGAACTTATGGACGCGCCAGCTGAAAAGCTATCTATACGCACCAGTTATAACCTGGCTGGCCTGGAAGTAAGTCCGGACATACTTTACCATGAGATAAAAAAGGCATTTCCTGATTTTAAAATCCGATATGAAGTGGATTTCAGACAACAAATTGCCGAGTCGTGGTCAGAAACTATTGATGACAGCCCCGCCAGAGCAGATTGGAATTGGAAGGAAGAATTTGATATATCGAAGATGGTAGGGGAGATGATTTTGCATTTAAAAAACGTACATTGATATATGATTTTGTATATATTTGGATATATATTATTATATCATGAAAACATTGATTGATTTACCCGATGATCTGCTCAATAAAGTAATGAAAATTACAAAATCTAAAACCAAAGTAGAGGCTATTAAAAAGGCGCTGACCGAGGTAGTGGATCAAGATAAAAGGATGAAACTTATGAGCTATAGAGGCAAAATTGATCTGGATTTAGACCTGGATATTTTAAGGGATAGAAAGGATCTGTTAAATGATTTTAGTTGATAGCTCAGTATGGATGGATTATTTCAAAGGTGGCGAAAAATCATTTTATCTGGAAATACTGCTGAGACGCAATCTGATTCAAATAAATGATGTCGTATTGGCCGAAATAACTCCACCCTTAATTTTACGAAAACAAAATACGTTAGTGGAAATATTAGATTCGATCAAATCAAAACCAATTGAAGTATATTGGCCGGGCATTATTGATTTGCAAATTCTGAATTTGAAAAATGGTATTAATAAAATTGGGATACCGGATTTGATTTTGGTTCAACATTGCCTGGTGCACAACCTCGAACTATGGAGTTTTGATAAACATTTTGAACTTATGGCCGGAATTGCTAAATTAAAACTTTTTAATGCCCTATCTTCCAATTAAAACAAGACAAAATGGATAACCGATTTATTCAAGACTTAGCTTCAGAGATAGCCGATCTCAAAGCAAACAACCTATACAAAACAGAGCGTACCATCACCAGTCCCCAAGCTGCCGTGATCAATACACTTGAAGTCGGCGAAGTACTCAATTTTTGTGCAAATAATTATCTGGGCTTATCCTCCCATCCAGAGGTAATCAAAGCCGCTAAAGATACTATTGATAGTCACGGTTATGGCCTTTCCTCGGTCCGATTTATCTGCGGTACTCAGGATATACATAAAAAGCTTGAAAAGCAAATTGCCCAGTTTGTAGGATGCGAAGATGCTATATTATATGCAGCTGCTTTTGATGCCAATGGGGGAGTTTTTGAACCATTATTAAATGAACAGGATGCCATCATCTCTGACGAATTGAATCATGCCAGTATCATTGACGGGATACGGCTTTGCAAAGCAAATAGGTTCAGATACAAACACAACGATATGGATGATCTGAAGGCCAAGTTGGAAGAGGCGTCAAATTGCAGACGGAAACTCATTGTGACGGATGGGGTATTTTCAATGGACGGCACCATAGCTCAATTAGATAAAATATGTGAGTTGGCAGATCAATATCAGGCTTTGATCATGGTCGATGAATGTCATGCCACCGGATTTATAGGTAAAACGGGGCGTGGAACCCCTGAATACAGAAATGTGATGGAGAGAATTGATATCATCACCGGTACATTTGGAAAAGCATTGGGCGGGGCTAGTGGTGGATTCACAGCATCCAAATCAGAGGTAGTAGAAATTTTAAGACAAAGATCAAGGCCATATCTTTTTTCTAATTCATTGGCCCCTTCCATTACCGGTGCATCTATCAAAGTATTGGAATTATTAACTGCATCCACATCACTGAGGGATAAATTAGAAAAAAATACATTACAATTCAGGTCAGGTATGACCAAAGCCGGATTTGATATATTGCCAGGGGTTCACCCAATAGTGCCTATCATGTTATATGACGCTGGTATAGCTCAAGAATTTGCATCCAGGCTTTTGAAAAAAGGAATCTATGTCATTGGATTTTTCTTCCCTGTGGTACCTAAAGGAAAAGCCAGAATAAGATGCCAGATCTCCGCAGGACACGAATCAGAGCACATAGAAAAAGCGATTGCCATGTTTACTGAAGTTGGTAAAGATTTGGGAGTGGTGAAGTGAGGGTAATAGTACAAGTGGGGAATGGGGGAAGTGTTGAAGTGAGGAAAGTGGTGAAGTGAGGAAAGTGGTGAAGTGTACAAATGATGAAGTAGGTGTTGTATCACTTAAGAATAAAGAAGGCAGAATTGGTTAGACCTCAAGATTATTTTATTCATATTTTTTTTAAATTAGTGATTTGAACCATTGAAAAGCAACTAGTAATTTAAATAAAAATGGAAAAAATGGAATATACGGAGATGGACCATTTAATTGACAAAGAAAAAAATGTCATTTCTATTTACAAAAAATTAATTGCGGACATTCGAAAATTTGGACCGTTAAAAATAGAACCCAAGAAAACAAGTATTCATCTTGGAAACCGATATGGTTTTGCAGGAGTGTATACCCGAAAAGACTATTTAAATCTTGAATTACATCTTGACCATAAATTAACTAACAACAGGGTGACAAAGGTAGAACAGGCTTCTAAAAATAGATTTCACCATACCATTAAACTTACCAATTCAAAAGAAGTTGATAATGAGTTGTTGGGTTGGTTAAAGGCAGCTTACGAACTTAAAAAATAGATATATGAATAATCTGACAAAAGGACTGATTGCAGGTTTGATTTTTGGAACAGTAAGCATCATACCCATGTTTTTCATGAATTTTGAGAATAAAACCAGAGCTATGACGGCATCATTCATCAGCAGATTTGCAATTGGCTTTATTATTTTCAATTTAGATCTTCCGTTACCTAACTGGATTAAAGGCGGCTTAGTAGGTCTTATTTTAAGTATGCCGGATGCAATCGTTACAAAACAATATGGGCCTATTTTGGGCTTAGGTTTAATTGGAGGAATTGTTTGTGGTTTTTTTGCTAAGTAAGAGAATATTCATACATATTATTCTAAAGCTTTCTGAAAATTTATTTTTGATACTTTGTATGACCGATGCATATAGGCCGGTTTTTAACAGATTCAAGAGTATAAAAAAAATGGGGCCCATTTGACCTTAGTCAGAATGGACCCTCTAAACAAACTGAATTTTATATACCTTATTTATTTGTCGTATACTTTTGTAGCTGGGTTAAACTCTGTCCATCCACTGGCCCAGTTTGTTGTTCCAAATGCGCCAATAAAATCAGCCGTGGTAAAAAAAGAAGGTAAACCGGCAGTGCTACCGTCTTTTTCCAATCCATCGGATTTGCCTGTTGTGATGGTAAGTACGGGTACAGCCAGGAACAAATTTTCATTTATGCCGGTATTGGTATTGTTGATTAAAATTTTATTTTTAAAATCAGCAGTTAAAAACCAGGCTGAGGGTTTGGCATCACCAATTTTAAGATCGCCTGCAGGAGTAGCAGTATTTATATCTCTTACAGCAAAGCCACGTGGGTTTACAGTAGTACCATTGCCAAATCCATTATCACCCCATGATGACACACCGGCTACTACTATATTTTTTAATACTAATTCTCCGGCAGCAGCATTGGCAGCAGTATTGGTACCATCTATAAATATGCCGTTTGGATAAGCGGTAATAAAACTATTGTATACTTTTATTTTAGTATTTCTACGTAAATGCATACCGTTTTGAAATTGAGGACTGATTGAAGTAGCATTGGTTGCTTTAGGTCCTATAAGGCTTACATTGGAAAGCGTAGGTGCTGTTATTGGAGTGGCAGCAGATCCTGAGCCATCATTATCTACTTCAAAACCATTTGAACCTGACTGATCTGCCTGAGTAGCTCCCCTCAAGCCTATTGCAAACTGCACATTCCCAATATATCCATTGTCCATATCAAAATCATCATCCAGTCCTCTATAGGCTATTAAGTATTTAGCACTGACTGTGCCTCCAAACATTTCAAACGAATCATCCAATCCATAAGAGCACATTACATATTCTATTTTAGTACCAGATCCCACAGAACCTAATGTAAGTGAGTTTACCTCCTGGTTTGGATTGATTGGAATACCTGCATATTCTATCCTTACATATTTTAATGAACCGGAATTATCTGTGTCATCTGTACCACCATGAAAAGCTCCATATTGACCTTCCAATTCGCCTGTACCTCCTGGTAAATTATTTTTTGCCTTGCCACAAATCACCAATCCACCCCAGTCACCCGGTTCTCTTTCACCTGGATTCCTCTCTGAAGTAAATACAATTGGTTTGTCGACTGTACCTTCAGCTATTATTTTGCTTCCCCGCTGAATGATCAGGGTTCCTTTAGTAGCTCTTTCTCCAATTATTACAGTACCGGGTTGGATGGTTAATACTCCCGTTTTAGTTGGTGTGCCATCTTTGGTTTTATCTTCTCCTATACGAACAAATCCTTTGAGTTTGTATATTTTATCTGCTGTCCATGTAATGTTCCCTTCTAATGTACCGGTTACATCGATTACTTGTTTGGCAGGTACGGAAGCCACCGTTACGGTCAATGGTCCGGCCAGTGTGGTCAGATCTTTATAGTCAGTAGCAATGAATGTGAAATTAACCACTGTGCCAGAAGGCAAACTTTCGATAACGTATGCTTTAGAATAGCTGTCGCTCAAAGTACCAGTGTTAAATGTTTTAGTATCGAATGAAACTCCATTTTTTAATACCTGTAATGATTTAATTCCATTTTCTGCAGAGATATTGGCAGAAATAGTTACTGATACACCTGCTAATCCGGATGTAGAAGCTCCCAGGGTTACTACCGGTGCGGGTCCAACAACTTCTTCTTTCTTACACGATGTGATGAAAGTGAAAAATCCGACCAGGCACGCCAGGAATACCTTCATAATTTTAGTTTTCTTTAAACTTTTCATGGTTTTAATTTTATTTTTTATTAATATATTTTATAAGAAATACCGACCTGGGCTAATCGGCCCGGTCTGTAAGACTGAATGATCTGATCATTTTTTACATTCCATTTTTTGTCGTTATTGCCATCCTGTAAAATATTTGCGGCTGCATTTAAAGCGTCAGATATTCCCAGTTTGATACTGACTTTGGAATTGAGTTCTTTATTGATAGTAAGATCTATTACATTTCTTGGCATTTCATACAAATCGGGATAACCGTCAAAACCTACAGCAAAAATTCTTTTGCCTATAACATTATATAATAGATTTACCTGTAATTTTCTGTCCATATCGTTGTAGGTCAGTCCAGCATTAATGATATAAGGTGACTGCCCCTGTAATGGTCTGTTGTCCGATTGTCCGGATCCAATACTGCCTAATTTTACTTTTGAATGAATAAAAGTAGCGTTGAGCACGGTGCTTAATTTATTGATGAAGGGTGAATGGCTGAGGTTATAAAATGATTTTTTTAGTTCGATCTCGGCACCATAACTTTCGCTGGATTCGGCATTACCGAACGTAAACGTTTTAGCCCCTCCGGATCCCGCACCAGGTACGACCAGGGACTCTATCGGGTCTGTGAAGTGCTTATAAAATACAGCGAAGCTGATCACCTCGTTAGGTGAAGGATAATGTTCTAACCGGGTATCCAGATTTTGCACAATGGCGGTACGTAAAGGTGAACCTTTATACACATAGTTGTAATCAAAATCATAATAGGCAAACGGAGCAAGTTCTCTGAATTCAGGACGATTAAGGGTTTGTCCGTAAGAACTTTTTAAAACTGTTTTGGATGAAAACGTGTAATTTATATTGGCGCTGGGTAATAATTTAGTAATAGGGTAATTTAAATTAATTGGTTCACCACCGATTAAAGCACTTTTAAGATCCTGTATATTATTTTCAAAACGCACACCTGCATTGAAAGCCAGTTTATTATTTATTGGGATTAATGTAGTTACATACGCTGCAGCTAATTTATTATTTGATGTATACGAGTCACTTGGATTCGTCTGTTCATCTATTTTTATACCTGTTCTGTTTATATTATTGAAAAGATTGGTTATGCTGTTTTCTATCAAGGTATAATCGAAATCATTGCTGCTGCTTCGTACATATCCTAGGTTACGTGCATCAAAATCCCTGGTTTTATCTTCATAAAGACCGCCTATTTTTACCTGTATATCTCCAAATTGTTTGGTTAAATTTATATTTCCTGAATAGGTGTTTTCCGTCATATAGGAAGAAAATCTTCCAAGGAAAAAGGCCTGAGCAGCTCCAAAGGGTACATATAAAGTAGATTGACCGGTTGCTACATCCAGATCGCTCCTGTATCGTCTGTAGTCAGGTTGGGTTCTGCCTGCCCGATTGTACCCAAGTGTCCATTCAAGAGATAAATCTTTTTTCTTATTAGTTTGGATACCAACCAATTGACTGGTATAGATGTATTTATAAACCTGGTCAAAAGAATGATTGTTAGGATTGTAATTGGATTCAAAGTTTTTACCTGACCTGTTTACATAACTGCCTGTACTATTTTGATTAAAAAGGTTTTTCCATTCAATTCGGTTGCCATTCAGCGATTTAAATGCCCAGTTGTGCATTACCCCTACTCTGATATTTCTGTTGTACTGTCTATCCTGATAGTTGTAAATTTTTGATTCCTTACCTGCGAATTGTTCATTATAATCTCCGCGATTGATATCAAAATTGGTATAACTATTATTATAACTTACGGAAGTAGTGTTTCCGACCAATACTGAACCGAGATTAAAACGAATATTATTGGTGAGGTTTATTTTTTGATCCGGCACAGCTTGAGACCGGTTGGCAACCCAGTTGTTTTTTAATGATTTGCCAGCCAATTCTAGCGCGATTGGATTATTGATTACATTGTTTATCGAAGAAGGGAAACGGGCAGGTAAGTCTGCGTATCCATTATTAAATCCAGTCCAATAAAAATCTCCCTGCTCAGGCTGATAAAAATCCTGAAGTGTAGTTCCTTGTCTGTATGAAGTGCTGTAATCCAGTGTCAATCCTGATTTATCCGGAATACCTTTAGTATAAATTTTTACTACGCCGCCTGCAAAATCGCCAGGAAGGTCTGCACTCGGACTTTTGAATATCAGCATTCTTTCAATCTGATTGGCGGGAATGATATCGAACGAAAATGATTTTACATCTGTCTCCATCGAAGGAGTGATGGCATTGTGCAGCATTACATTATTATAGCGGGAATTGAGACCGCGGATGTTGATAAACTTATCACCTACTACCGTGATACCGGGTACTCTGCGTACGATCTGGGCCGCGTTACCATCAAGCGATCTTTTGATCTGCTGTTCAGAAATACCTGAAACTACCTGCATAGTAGTTTTTATTTCAGAGAGTATAGCCACTTCATTGTTTTTAACTTTCTCAGCGGTAACTACCACTTCTTCCAGCGTTTTGGATTCTTCGCTGAGATTTATTTTTAATTCTGTGGTTTTATCCGCTTCTATCTTTATATTTTTCAGGAGCTCCGTTTTAAAAGATACATAGGAGATTTCAATTTCATATATTCCAACCTCTATATTTGGAATGCTGAAAAATCCATCTATATCTGTGGCAGTGCCTTTATCAGAATTTACGATTTTGACTGTAGCACCGATCAGAGGGTCTGAATTTTTGGAGTCTAAAATTGTGCCTTGAAGTGTTCCCTTTTGGGCTTGTAAAATAAAAGCCTGACAGATTAGAATAATTAAAATTGCAGTTTGTTTCATCGATTTAATTGTAATTTCTGGTGCAAAAATATTTGACCAATGTTAACTCCACTTTACCCCAATATTATCTTAATGTTAAGTCATTGTTCGAGCCAGGTATACCTGCAATTTTAAGCGAATTCATGTTTTTACCTATTAAGTTAATAATGGCTTAATGATAAGTAAACATATACATAATATGAGGGGAATACCTTAGCGCATAGAATTTTACAATTTATTATGTCAACAGCATTGCAGCCTGCATTTAAACCCAGGTCAGTTCCTGGAATAAAAAATTTGCTTTTTTATAATCAGGAACAAAAACAAATCAAGGTTTTAAAATCGTTGTTAAAAGCGGCTCAGAATACTCAATTTGGGATGAGGTACGACTATTCTGACCTGACTCGCATGGCAGATCCCAGGGCTGAATTTAAAAACTGGATCACCGCATATGATTATGAAACGATGTATAATCATTGGTGGCATTTATCTCTGAAAGATTTACCAGACATTACCTGGCCCGGAATCATCCCTTATTATGGTGTGTCCAGTGGAAGTACACAATCAGCGAGCAAATACATACCGGTAAGCCATCAAAGTATTTTACATTGGAATAGAATATCACAACGGATCTTAACTAACCTGGTTACTAAATATGGAATTGCCCCATCTTTATTTTCAAAACATTCGCTAATGATAGGGGGAAGCTCCTCTTTAAGCACGGAGGGGCTTCATGCCTGGGGTGATAACAGCGGTATCATGGCAAAAAACAGACCTGCCTGGCTTAAGGGCATCTACAAACCTGAAAAAGAGATTCAGGATTTGACCGATTGGGAGTCACGTAAGGAAATGATAATCAAATTTGCCCCTAAATGGGATATTGCATTTGTCGTGGGCAATATTGCGTGGGTGCAACATATAATCGAGGCGATTGTGGACCATTATAAAGTGGCGTCTATCCATGATGTTTGGCCTAACTTGTCTGTTATACTGCATAGCGGTGTATTTCTGGAGCCATATCAGCATTCATTAGAAAGAAATTTTACCAAACGGGTAATGTATATGGATATCTACTCAGCTACGGAAGGAATTTTTGCATTTCAAAATCAACCAAAAGATAATTCTATGAAACTTATTTTAAGCCAAAATGTATACTTTGAGTTTACTCCTTTTTCAAGTGTCAATTACACAGATGAGGGAAAATTGAAAAATCAATTTCCGGATATTATACCTATAGAGGAAGTAGAAGAAAACAAACCGTATTCTGTATTGGTCAGTACCAGCTCAGGAGCATGGCATTACCAGATGGGAGATGTAATTCAGTTTGTAGATAAAGTCAAGAGTAAAATAAAATTGATAGGTCGTACCAAGGATCAAATTAGTATCTCAGGAGAACATCTGACGCTGGATAATATCAACCAATGTATAAAATTCATCAACAGTGCTTTTGATCTTTCTATTCGTGAATACTGTGTGGCCGGTATAAAAGACGATTGTGCATTGAGTCATCATTGGTACCTGGGTATAAACGAAAGAGTGGATGTAAATAGGGTAAAACAATCAATAGATGACTATCTAATGGTTTCTAATGATGACTACAAAATTCAAAGAAAGTCCTTAATAAAAGATATCAAAATACATATTCTTCCTGAACGGGTATTTTATGAGTGGTTGCAATACAGGGGAAAATTGAATGGTCAGGCCAAAACGCCTAAAATTTTAAAAGGGGAATTGTTTGATAAATGGCTTCGTTTTTTAAAGTATAATGAGACTATTTGTGTTTAAATAAAAATAAAAATATATGTAGGCTTTTTGCTTTAAATGCAACTGGTTTTATTTGCCTTTTGTTTTCTTAATTTAGTCAGGGCCTGATGTAAGCATTGCATCGGGCTTTTTTTATTCCTGACATCAGATCAATCAAACACATGAAAAAATGGCACAGTGGAAATAAAAAAAAGCACCATTGAAGTCAATGATGCTTACAACTGATAAACGGACTACCCTGAAAATCTTAAAAATCTTCTTCGGATTCTACTATATTTTTGATTTCGCCGGCAGTGGCTAACACTTTTAGATTTTCTATAGCCTGGTCTCCGAGGGTTTCGGTATCATATAAATTGCTGTTACCAATTATTTCACCATTTTTGCCTTTCAGATTAAAATAGAATTGACCATCTTCCGCGACCATTCTTTCATATCGATCTTCATCATCTGCATTCGATTGCACAGATTCAATGCCATGTAAACAGGCCGATTTCGTTGAATAGGATTCGCTTCGCAAAATCAGATCCTCCTGATCGGATACCAGATTGAAATAATATTCGTCATGGTCATTGATTTTTACTTGAAATGTTGCCATGATTTTAAATTTTATAATTATTAAATAATGATTTAAAGTTTTGTGATAGGGATATGCAGTGAGTTAAGTCGATATTAAATAATGATTATTTCTTTTAGGTTATTTGAATCCATAAATAATGTGGCGTTTTTTTGTAGCTTTGAAGTAACAAGCAAGCTTAATTTTATCGGGTACGTTTCTTTTGATCAATAAAAAATATGTATACAATTTATTTTTAATGAAAAAATTATTTAATGTGAAATATTTATTCATCGCAATCTGTGTATTATTATTACTTAATTCTTGTAGTACCAACAAACTTTTGTCGGATCAGGAAAAACTAAATTTAGTTCAGACCCTTCAATCCAATAAAGTAACTTTACCCAATGGCTGGAGCATTACCCCACATGGTAAACAAATCCCGCTCCACGACCTTCCATTGAATATGGTGATTTCACCGTCAAAAAAGTGGATGGCGATTACCAATAATGGACAAAGCACTCAAAGTATACAGATAGTGGATCTGATGAAAGACTCCCTGGTATCAGAGTATATTATGGATAAGGCCTGGCTTGGACTAGCCTTTAGCAAAGATGAAAAATACATCTATGCCTCAGGAGGAAATGATAATAAAATAGTAGTGTTACATCATTTGAATGGTATACTGACTAAGGCAATGGATATCGTGCTGGATAGCATATGGCCTGTAAAGGTGTCCCCTGCAGGCTTGTGCATAGGTGCTAATTCGCTTTATGTGGTGAGTAAAGAAAACAATCATTTGTACACCATTGACCTCAATACCAATACTATAAAAAATAAATTTGCTCTGGCAGCTGAACCGTATACCTGTTTACTCTCCAAAGATCAAAAAATTCTGTACATCAGCTTGTGGGGAGGTAGCCAGATATTAGCATACGATACAGAAAAACAAACTTTGGTAAATTCTATTTCAGTCGATAAAAATCCAAATGAAATGACGATTACCGAAGATGGTAAATATCTGTACGTATCACACGGAAATGATAATACGGTAACGGTGATAAACACGGTCACTCAAAAAGTGATTGAAATACTTACCTGTTCTTTGTTTCCTGATGCCCCTGTAGGCACTACACCAAATAGCGTGACCTTGGATCAAAAAGACTCCCGGTTGTATGTGGCCAATGCAGATAATAATTGTATAGCTGTATTCGATGTCTCAAAAAAAGGGTTTAGTAAATCCCTGGGATTTATACCGGTAGGGTGGTATCCTACAGTGGTAAGAGTACATCATAATAAAGTATATGTAGCCAATGGTAAGGGTCTAACATCCTATCCCAATCCAAAAGGCCCTAATCCGGTATCCTCTACCAGTCCTCAATACAAAGGTGCTAATCCTGCTGCCAACAGAGGAACCCAATATATTGGTGGTTTATTTAAAGGCAGCCTGTCTGTCTTTCCCGTTCCGGACAAAGAAAGATTATCCGTATTTACTGAAATGGTTTATAAAAACACACCCTATACCAAATCAAAAGAAATAAATGCTGAGGGGGAAAAGAACAATCCTATCCCAATGAAAGTAGGTGATAAGTCACCAATCAAATATGTTTTCTATGTAATAAAAGAAAACCGCACCTATGATCAGGTATTGGGGGATGTAAAGGAAGGTAATGGAGATGAGAGTCTATGTCTATTTCCAGAGAAAGTTACACCAAATCAACATGCCATTGCGAAGCAATTTGTTTTGTTGGATAACTTTTATGTGGACGCTGAAGTAAGTGCTGATGGTCATAATTGGTCCATGGGAGCCTATGCCAATGATTATGTAGAAAAAACATGGGTCACCAGCTATGGCGGCAGGGGAGGCACCTATGATTATGAGGGGAGCAGAAAGATCGCTTTTCCACGAGATGGATTCATTTGGGATTTTGCTGCGAAAGCAGGTATCAGTTACCGGTCATACGGAGAATTTGTAGAACAGAGAAAAAATTTTCCTAACCTTCAGCATAATTTCTGCCCTGGCTTTCCGTCTTACGACTTAAATATAAAAGATACTACCCGTTACAGATATTGGAAACAGGATTTTGATTCTTTGTTGGCTATGAACAAAGTACCAAATTTAAATATCATACGATTTGGCAATGACCATACTGCCGGGGCGAGAATAGGCATGCCTACCACCCAGGCAATGGTAGCAGATAATGACCTTGCTGTGGGTTTGTTTATCGAACATTTATCCAAATCCGGTATTTGGGCACAAACTGCCATTTTTATTTTGGAAGACGATGCACAAAACGGATCAGATCATGTAGATGCACATAGATCCATTGCCTATGTAGCCGGAGGATTTGTAAAAAGAGGATATACAGACCATACGATGTATTCCACTACAAGCATGTTACGAACCATGGAGTTAATCCTGGGTTTGCCTCCAATGAGTCAGTATGATGCTGCTGCTGCCCCTATGTGGCGATGTTTTCAAAACAATGCGGATAATTCACCATTCCATTCCATTCGAAATAATATTGATCTCAATGAAATGAATGTATCGGTAAGTATGAATTCAAAAAAATCCCAGGAATTTGATCTGTCCAAACCGGATTTGATCAATGATCTCGAGTTTAGCCGAATTGTATGGCAATCCGTAAAGGGATTAAATAGTGAAATGCCCGCTCCACGCAGAGCTGCCTTTCTAAAATACGAGGAGAAAGAAGAGGGGGATGACGATTAAAAAGTAAAACGGGATAAAACTAAAATACCTCACCCAAATCTGGTTTCTGCACTTTCAATTGAATAAGTCTTTACTTTTCTGAATTTAGTTTCAAAATTGATAAATGAAGTATTCCAAGTTTCAAAATAATTATAGGGCAATTTATTTAAGGCAACCACGGGGACAGGAACACGTGTATTTATTTTAGTGATCGGTGCTTATCAACCTTTTGGGGCATCCCATGTATATAATTCATATCAGTTGGATTAGTAACGTAGATCGCCCAGGTAACCCGATCACCTGCTGTTAAATATCTATTTTCTGCATCGGGTCCGAATGCAGCGGTGCGACCAATAATTTCGTGTCTCTGAATCGTTGGATTTTTTCTACACTTTTGCCCAAATAGATATTCATATTATTTTTTCAAAATAGGGTGTATTCGATTTTTACCGGTATTTATCCAGTTTTGAGTTCAGGTAAGTTGGGCTTAACCAAATTCAATAGCTGGCCGGTAAGGTGAAATACAGCGGTTTATAATGGTAGATCAGATAGGTTATCTATAATGACTTGCTCTTTTTGATTCATAGTGATGGAAGTATCGGAGGAGTTTGTTTCTACTATCTGTATTTTTTCACAAGGCTAGGCACTGAATGTGAAGTTGATGTAAACCCAGTTTTATTTTAGTGTTACCAATAGTATATAGTTACATTAAATAACAATTACCTAACCTCGCGGTAACATTGAGGTAATCTGCATTGTATTTTTTTACAGCTTCAATTAAAACCTAAAATTCAAGTTCTTATGAAAATATTTTTACCATTTTTTGTACTATTAATTTTAATTAGTATTGGGTGCAACAGGCATGAAGATCTATTTACTGCTGACCAGGATTCAATTTTGGAAAACAGGAGCATTAGTAATTCTTTTGTAAAATTGTCTTCTATTGATTTAGGAGAAGCCGGTGCAGCGGAAATCAGCAGCTTTGATCCAGTCTCTAAAAAATTATTTGTGGTTAATAACACTTCAAATAATAACAGAATAGATGTAGTGAATGTAGCCGATCCTTCAAAACCAAGTTTAGTCTCAACTATTATCATTGCCGATTTGGGCGGTTTAGTTAATAGTCTTGATGTGAGCAATGGAATGGTAGCAGCTGCCATAGAGGCAAAAGATAAAGTGAGCTCAGGGAAAGTGGCCATATTTAATACACAGGATCTTAGATTAGTAAAGTTGGTAAGTGTGGGATCTTTACCCGATATGGTAAGCTTTACACCTGATGGAAAGTTTATATTGACGGCTGATGAGGGTGAACCCAATGCGGATTATTCGAAAGACCCTCTTGGCACAGTTTCTATTATTGATGTAGAACATAACTATCAGGTAATTACACTTGATTTCTCCCATTTTAAAAGTCAATACCAAAATTTAAAAGAAAAAGGCTTAAGAATTTTTGGACCAAAAGCCAGTTTCGGCCAGGATATCGAACCCGAGTTTATTACCATATCCCCCGATTCCAGATTTGCTTGGGTGACACTGCAGGAAAACAATGCAATTGCCAAGGTAGACATAAGGTCAAAAGTGATTACAGATCTGTTTCCATTGGGGTTTAAAAACTATTATAAAGAAGTGAATGCTCTTGATGCAAGTGACCGCGATGGAGGTATAAAAATGGATCGTTTTGCTTTAAAAGGAATTTATGAGCCCGATGGGCTAGCTCTATTGGATCATAATGGCAATTATTATTTATATACAGCAAATGAAGGTGATGCCAGGGAATACAGCTCCTATGTGGAAAATGTCAGAGCAGGTGCTGGTAGTTATAAAATGGACTCGATTAATATTCCAATGCGGGCTATTTTAAAAGGGAATGATAAGCTGGGTCGGTTAAATGTTACTAATGCTTTAGGAGATAAAGATGGAGATGGTGACTTTGATGAAATTTATACACACGGTGCAAGATCATTTTCTATCTGGAATGCACGATCTGGAGAATTTATATACGACAGCAAGAATGAGATAGATAAAATAATGATAGAATTGGGGAAATATCCAGATTCACGAAGTGATGATAAAGGCAGTGAGCCCGAAAGTATTATTATAGGAAATGTTGGTGGCACTAATTTATTGTTCGTTGGACTGGAGAGGGCAGACGCCGTAATGGTATATGATTTGACCAATCCATTGCAACCTGTATATCTACAAACACTGAATACAGGTATTGCACCTGAAGGGTTGATTTTTGTAACGGCTGATAAAAGTCCAAATGGAAAAAACCTGATTATTGTAAGTTGTGAAGGAGATGGCCAGGTGTTGATTTTTTCTGAATGATTTAAATACATCATATATATAAAATGTTAATATATGTACAGGTTTAATTAACAATAATTTATTATCCACTTAATATTCTGTTCATATTGGAGTATCAATTTTGTAAGTAGACAAAATCTTTTACTTATGAAAAGAAATAATCCGGAAGTGGTGGTCATCAGCGATGTACACTTAGGCACCTATGGTAGCCATGCAAAAGAATTATTGCAATACCTTGATTCAATAAGACCAAGGGTGTTAATATTGAATGGAGATATAATAGACATTTGGAATTTTCGATTAAAGTATTTTCCTTCATTGCACGCTGAAATACTAAGAAAAATCCTCAAACTGGCACATAAGGGGGTAGATGTATATTATATTCCGGGCAATCATGATGAAAAATTAAGAGACTATATAGGGATGCGTATCGGTAATATCCGGATCGTGGAAAAGCTGATAATAGATATTGATGGTAAAAAGCATTGGATTTTTCATGGAGATGTCTTTGACAGTACTACCAAAGGATTAGCAAAAATGGTGGCTGTATTTGGCGGCAAGGGATATGATGTATTGATTCGGATAAATCATCTAATCAACCGGGTATTACAAGCCATGGGTAAAGAAAAGCGGAGCTTTTCTAAAAAAGTGAAATCAAGTGTGAAAAAAGCTGTGGCGTGGATTTCTAATTTTGAGGATACGGCTATTGAATTAGCATTAAAGGATAAATACGATTACGTTGTCTGCGGACATATACATCAACCTCAAATCAAAACTATTGATAGAGATGGATTTTCAATCACTTATTTAAACAGTGGAGATTGGATAGAAAACTGTACTGCATTAGAGTATAGCGAGGGATCATGGTCCATATATACCTTCGACAAACACGATTATGTAATGAAATGGCTTGACAATGATGTACAGACAGATATCAAAAAACAAACTGTTTGGATACCTGATTTGGAAGAAATGCAATTTGCACCTTTATGAAAATTTTATATGCCATACAAGCCACGGGCAATGGACATGTCAGCAGAGCCATTCAACTGTTACCTCACTTATCGAAGTTTGGAAAAATTGATATTTTATTGAGCGGCCAAAACTCCAATCTTGATTTTCCCATGCATGTAAAGTACAGGTTTAATGGAATTTCACTTTTCTACAATTTGTCAGGTGGTCTCAGCTACCGTCAAATCATAACAAGGAATAGTTGGCATGGTTCATATAAAAATGCACTACAGCTTCCGGTGATGGATTATGATTTAATAATAAATGATTTCGAGCCAATTACAGCATATGCATGTAGGCTCAGGAAGAAAAATTCAGTACAGTTAAGTCATCAGGCCAGTTTTTTATTTTCAGAAACTCCGAGGCCTGAATCAGTGAATGTTTTTGGGGAATGGATACTATCAAATTATTCCTGTGCTAACGAAGCTTTTGGTTTTCATTTTCAGCCCTATTGTAAAAAAATATTTTCACCCGTAATCAAAAAGGAAATTGAGCAGGCAAATGTAAAGGACAAAGGTCATGTTACCGTATACTTGAGCGGATTGACCAAAGATTTTTATTTAAAGCACTTATCGCTGGTACCTGATGTGCTATTTCATTGTTTCTTACCTGAAATGCGAGAGATTACCCGGTTCAAAAACATTATTTTTCATCCGATAAACTACAGTCTGTTTACTTCCAGCATGATTGAATCACATGGTGTGATTACCGGCGGTGGCTTTGAGACTCCGGCTGAAGCCCTATACCTGAAGAAAAAATTGTTGTCAATACCAATCCAATATCACTACGAACAGGAATGCAATGCAGCTGCTTTATCAAAAATGGGAATACCCATACTTACTGGAAAGCAAGTCAATTATTTGAGTAATCATATATTTGATTGGCTGAATAATCCTTATACTGCTCCAACTATTAGCAATTGCATTCTGCCTGATATGCTGGAGGAAGTAGTTTCTATAGCTGCTTGAATTCTTTTTACCTATACCGGACTTGCTTGATTTCTATCTAATTTTTGTTTTTCTTTTCTTTCAGTTTTTTATCATCTTCATTTCGTCTTTTCTGCATGGTTTCTGTACGATCTAATTCCTCACTTTGAGCAAACTCTTTCCAGTTGAATTTTTCATCAATTGGGGTCAGCGCTTTGTGTGGATCAAACAATTCCTGTTGAATAGGAATGGCATTGTATGGAGTGAAATCCGGAGTATTGGTAAACAAATCATGCATGGAGGTTGCTCCTTCGTCGTATTGATTTAGGCTTGGAATACCAAGTATACGCCAGAATGTTTTGAAAATACTGCCAAAACTATAATGTTGTTTTCCCACATAATCTTTTTTGGTATAGGGTGAAATAACCATCATCACTGAGCGATGAGCATCTACATGATCTACTCCTCCTTGTGGATCATCTTCCGTGATGAATATAGCCATGTTTTTCCAGTATGGTGTATGAGATAAAAATTCTACTGCACGACCCACTGCCAGATCATTATCTGCCATATAACTTGCCTGGAACGGGTATCCCGCATGTGGCCTTTCACTGGTACCATGGTCATTGGGAAGCATAAGGGTGATTACGGGTGGCAATCCTTTTTTGCCCCATCTTTCATTGAATTCTTTTATAAACAAATCCACCCTGTACTGATCCGGTATAGCCATATTATATGTTGGAAATATTCTGGATGATTTATCAAACAGGGGAGCAGGTAATGGATAATTTATGGTATACAATTCGCCGATATGTTTCATGGTACTATCACTGTAAGCCCCGGCCATTTCTACTCCAAAACCAAAATTGAAAAAATCAATCTTATTTCTTTGCAGGTGTTCCCACATAGAGCCGGCTTCATTATAATCTTCAGGATATATCGAACCCGCAGATCCATATATAGCCAGGTTACCGGGAGCTTTTGAACTGTCTCTCATACTCAGTTTGCCACCATAGGATGCAGCGGTTTCGGTTTCGCACCATTCATTTGGATAGGTATTTACCATCCACCGGTGGCCATCGGCAGATACATCAGAATCACAGAAAAAATTATCAGATATGGCAAATCTTCTGGCTAAGGCGATGTGATTTGGCATTACATCTACTTTTTGTATTGTTTTGGTATTTTTCTTGTTTTGCACTTCCACCCCATTCCCAAATCGGGCTAGTTCCGGGTCACCATTCCCATTTGGTAATTGTCCAAATACTTCATCATACGTTCGGTTTTCTTTTGCTATAAAGACTATGTATTTGATTTCTTCTGACTTGACCTGAGGCAAAAGGGGAACAGGTTGTGGTTTTGTTTGCGGATCTGCTGTGGAAAACTTAAAATTATTAGATATTACGGTTTTTGTTTCTTCCATCAATTGGTTGTCCTGTGGAATATCGTGGATGCTTACATACCCTTTCATTAATCCCCCAATATAAGATCCTTGTTCTTCCAGGTTAAATGATGCGCCACCATTTGGGCCTGATCCTAGACCCTTGGCATTGGCAATGATCAGTTTTTTACCATCCTGACTTACCTTAAGTTTTGAAGGAAACCATGCAGTAGGTATATGGCCTTTTACAGTAAAATTTTCTGTGTTGATTACAGCTACTGCATTAATACCGGATTCGGCCACGTAAAGTATTTTTTGATCCGGTGAAAGTGCGACTCCAAATGGGATGATACCCCGCAAATTTTTAAGACGAGCATCCGGTTGTAAAGGAATATTTTTTAACAGCTTGTGAGAGACAATATCAATCACTGAAATACAATCGTTATTGCCATTGCTTACAAAAATATATTTATCTGTGGCGGAGATTGAATTTGGACTTGCACCTCCTACCGCTGGAAAATCCTCTATTACCTGTCCGACCAGGAAGCCTGTTTTGACTTTGGCCACCGGAGAATTGCCGGCATTATTTTTTAAATCATAAATCCATACAGAAAATCCATCCGGAGAATTAGGATCTCCCAATGGTGGAATCCCATCTTTCTTTGAACCTTTTATCATTCTTTTAGATCCATATTTTGATGCCGGATACGTATGTGCAGTATTTTTTAAATCCCGGGGATCCAGATCAGTAAATCTTTTATATTCAAACATCCCTACGTTGGCTACAATGAGTTTTGATTCATCAGGAGTAAGGGCAAGTCCAAAAGGGTATCGGCCGGTCGGAATATTTCTCACTATTTTTTCCGATACCAAATCAATCTCCACTATTCTGAAACCGATCTGATCAGTGACGAACATTTTTTTGCCATCTTTACTTACTACCATATCGCCAATGTATCCATGGCTATAATCCATGCCATTCTCTTTAGCACTGCAATTGATGGTGCCTGCTTTTTCGCCGGTTTCAATCTTATATTTAAATATTTTATTGGATTCTCCTCCCGAAACATACACCAGTTTATTGTCATTGGAAATGTAGAGCCCCATAAAACATGCCTCCAATATGCCTTCATCATTTTCTGCCCCTTTGGGTATCTGCATTACCTGGGGATGGTCTGTATGTATATTTTTTATAATGGTAATTGAAAATGGTCTTATTCCTGAATTGGCTGTGATTGCAATAGTGCCATCTCTGCTGGTGGTGAGACCAAAGGGATGTGGAGCAGTCTGAATCAACTTTCCTTTTGGTGTCAGCAATCTGCCATTAGGTATGACGGTGTTACCATTCATATTTATTTGGGCAGGAAGGGTGCCGGCCGGCGCTTCAATTAATACCACCGGACTTTGCCCATAGATATAACTATAGAAAAAACCAGTTACGAGTATGGAAAATAATTTGATTAAGTGCATAGTATTGGTTTAATACGATGATAAATGTTTTTGTTGAATAAAATATTGAATCTGCAAAGTCAATGATCTTCCTTGGCCGTACACTCCGGAGCCATGTGTTTTATAAGCGGCATTGCCCAGATTGTTAACCACAACCTGGAAAGTTGCATTCTTAATCTTAAGGCCGGTATAGATATTTAATATGTTCCAGGCCGGTGTACCGTTCGGCCCAATTCTATTATCGTCTTTATCGCCCTGCGCCAATCTGTGTTGGCTTCCGGCAAAAGCCCATTCGGATGAAACAAAAAATTGCTTCAATTCATATTGCAGACCCAATCTGCCAAAGATAGGAGGGATTCTTCTTAATGGCTCCAGCGTAAGTTTGTTCTTACCATAAGTGTAAATTAATTGACTGTTGAATTGGAGTTTTTTACTGATGTCAATTATTACAGTATTTTCTATTCCCTGTATGAGTGCTTTTCCAATGTTTTCTTTTATATATACCGGATATCCTGAAATGATCTGGTCAGGTATCTTATTACGTACGATGAGGTTGGATATGTAGGTATTATAAATCGCACCGGTAATTTGATATTTTGATTTTGCCATTTTATATCCCAACTCGAAAGTTTGTGATTGTTCTGGTTTGAGATCGAAGGCAGGTAGTTCATATCTGAAATCCACTATTCCCAGGGTCCCCATATCATCGATATTAGGAGCCCGGTAACCGCTATTAAATGCCAGATGAACAGTGCTGAAGCCATTAATACGGTATCCCACGTTTGCATTGAACACCAAAGCAGTAGGATTGATGCGTGTATTGCCTGTTCCGGCTTCTTTAATATTTATATTGAATCGATTATATCTGAGTCCACCAGAAATGAATATTGGTTTTAATTTCAGGTGATGAATAGTATAGGCTGATAAGCTACCATATTGGGAGCGATCCGGATATAGGCCTCTGCCTGGTTGGCTGACCATGGTTTCGAGATTAGTCAATTCTTTTTTACTGGATACTTTATCACTATATAGTTCTATTCCTGTGATGGCCTTCCAAACAGGTGAAAAATGGGATGTAAATGAAGAGTTGACAGAAACTGTATTGACCTTATCATTTTCAAATAGAAATTGATTTGAATTGTTTTTCTGACTTTCTCTATGTTCCTGTGTCTGATGTAAAGATAAAACAGTGGTTAATTCATTTATCCATTTTGAGTCAGCAGACCACGTATGCTTAATATAGGTCAGGTTCCTGTTTTGTTTGCTTATTTCATTTATTTTAAAATTTTCCAATTTTATTTTGTGTGTAATGGGTACATGACTGGCATTAAAATATTGGTTTGAAAAAATAAAAGTGTTTTTATTAAGTACATATTTTAATTTTATAAAATTTGAATTTTCGGCATAGCCTGATGGGGATTGCCTCCCTACGCCTTTTCCTCCATAAAGATCTCCAAAATTTCGCACGGTGATTGCAGCAGATCCGGCGATTCTTTTTGCCCCATAATTTATTTCAGCCCTTCCGGTCTGTTCCATATGCTGAGAAGTGAGCCTGCCTAAAAGCCGGGCACCCCAGCCTGAATTTAATTCAGGTTCTGAGGAAAACAGATGTATTACACCACCCATCGCATCACTTCCATATTGGACAGACCCGGAACCTTGCAGTATTTCAATTTTATGTAATGAAAAAGGATCTACAGTATTAAGATATTGATTGGGGCCAAATCGATAAGTACTGTTGTTTAATCTAATCCCATCCAAGACCAATAAGGTTTGATTTCCCATCAGGCCACGCAATATTGGCGAGCCCCCTCCATGATTCGTCTTTTGAACAAATACTCCAGTATTAGCCATCAAAGCTTCCGGGGTAGTGCGACTTACCCGGTTATTGACATCTGTTGAAGATAATTTATAAATGGAGTAAGCCGTTTCGAGATAATGTGTTGGTATTTTATTGGCTGTGATGTTTATTTGTTCCAGATCCAACGTTTTGAATAATAGGGAATCCTGCTGCGTACTGTCAATGATAAAATGACTAAAAACAACGGAAAATATGATTAGCATATTGAATTAAAATAGTCAAATGTAAAATGAATCTTTTATTTATACTGCTATTTGCAGCATATTTTATATTAAGAAAATATAAATTTATTGTATACATAGTTCACAGTTTCTTCATATTGGATTAATGTAGGCGTAACACTGCCGATCTAAGTTTGTTCCCGAAAGGTATAGTAATTGCCATTCCTGTTAATTAATTAAAAACAATCTCTCATTATGAAAAAAACGGTCATTCTACTATTATTTTTAACCATTACTGTATTAGGATTTGCACAGTCTGTTGCAGGAAAAATAGTTTCTGCATCAGATCAGACTCCACTGGTAGGAGCCAGTATTACTGTGAAAGGAACCTCAGATGGAACAATATCTGATGAAAACGGAATGTTTAACTTAGAAGTCCGCAATGGACAAACGCTGGAAATTATCTATATCGGCTTTGAGTCTAAAAATTATCTGGTAGGCAATGAAAAAAACATTACTATTTCGTTAGCAGAGTCTGCTACCGGACTAAATGAAATTGTGGTTACGGCTCTTGGTATTGAAAAGGAAAAGTCAAAAGTTGGATTTGCAGTACAAACTATTAAAGGCGCTGACATTATCAAAGCCAGAGAACCCAATCCAGTCAATTCATTGGTGGGTAAGGTGGCGGGTCTGACGATCGGTACCAGCGCAGAGATCTTAGGAGCACCCCAGGTATTATTGCGTGGATCTTCTAATGTATTATACGTAGTGGATGGTGTACCTATTCAATCTGACACCTGGAATATCAGTCCCGATGATATTGAAACTATAACTGTTTTGAAAGGCCCCAATGCTTCAGCTCTGTATGGTTCACGAGGACAATTTGGAGCCATCCAGATTACCACTAAAAGAGGTACCAAAGACTCACGTGGTTTTTCAGTAGAATTCAATTCATCTACTATGATGGAAAATGGTTTTCTAACTATTCCGAAAGTGCAGGACGAATACGGCCCTGGCGATCATGGAAGATATGCATTCAAAGATGGTAAAGGCGGCGGATTAAACGATGGTGATTACGATATCTGGGGGCCTAAATTTGAAGGTCAATTAATCCCACAATATGATAGTCCCGTAGATCCGGTAACCGGGGTGAGACAAGGTACTCCCTGGGTAAATAGAGGAGCAGATAATTTAAAACGATTTTTGAGACCAGGGCTTTTATCTACTAATAATATCGCTATTTCAACCGGTACTGAAAAATACGACCTGCGATTTTCAGCCACGCAAACTTATCAAAAAGGAATAGTACCCAATACGAAATTAAATGGTAGCAATTTCAGTGTAACAGGTGGACTAAATTTTAATAAGAAATTGAGATTTGAATCGTCTTTAAACTACAACAGACAATACACACCAAATATACCCGATGTTGAATATGGCCCAAATAGTATGATCTATAATATTATAATTTGGGGTGGTGCAGATTGGGATATTGACCAATTACGAAATTATTGGCAGGAAGGCAAAGAAGGATTACAACAGATATACGCAGAATATCAGCGATACAATAACCCCTGGTTCCAGGCATATGAGTGGACCAGAGGCCACTACAAAAACGATACCTACGGGACAGCCAGCTTGTCATATAAAATAAATGAGAATTTGAGTATCGTTGGGAGAACTCAGATAACTGGATATAATCTATTTAGAAATGAAAAGTTCCCTTATAGTGGCACTACCTATGGACGCGAAGCGCGATTGGGTGATTACAGGGAAGATTACAGAAATTTATTTGAAAACAATACAGATGTATTGGCAACATATCAAAAGTCTATATCAAAAGATTTCAACCTTAATCTTTCAGTGGGTGCCAATGCACGCACATTTAAATACAATTCATTATATGGCACCACCGATTATCTTAATGTACCCGGCTGGTATAATCTGAATAACTCTCTTAATCCAAAGCGGGTATTTAATTATAATGCAGATATGAAAATTTTGTCAGCTTATTCTTATTTGGATCTGGGGTACAAAAATATTTTGAATCTCTCGCTTACTGGTAGAATTGACAAAAACTCTACTTTACCTGCTGCTAATAATTCTTTCTTTTATCCTTCCGCTTCACTTAGCTTTGTATTGAGTGAAGCATTAAAACTGCCGGAGTTTTTACCTTATGTAAAATTAAGAGGTTCATTCGCAAGAGTGGGTAGTGGATTGACCAGTACTTTAATAGGTCCGGCAGATCGTGCAGCAGGAGCAGATGTTACAGGTTATGGTATAGATTATAATTCTCCTTATGGTGGACCGGATTTCAGCAAGAGTGCTGCGTACTCTATCTCTAATAGATACAATAGCCAACCATCAGCTTCGTATTCCAATTTTATTGCCAATCCTGATTTGCAGCCAAGTTTCAGCTCATCGTGGGAAGCTGGTACGGACATTCGATTTTTCCAGAACAGGTTAGCCCTTGACTTTACCTATTTTAATAGTATCAATGGTCCTGGAATTTTCAACTTACCTATATCAGAAGCAAGCGGATACAATAGTTTGATTCAAAATGGAATAAAGACTAAGAAAGATGGATTTGAAATTACATTGAGCGGTTCGCCAATCAAAAATAAATCATTTGAATGGAATGTGTTAGCTAACTGGTCTACATACAAAGAAGTACTAACTGAAATTTACCCTGGTGTAACCGTGTTGAATAGATTCATTCAAGTGGGAGACCGGATAGATAAATTTTATTCCACCAAAGTGTATAGGACTACAGATGGTCAGATCATAAATGACGGGGGAGGAAGGCCTTTGGTAAACCCGGTTCCGCAATATATGGGAGATATAAACCCCGACTGGGCATGGGGTCTTAACAACACGTTCAAAATTAAATCAATAGCACTTAATGTGCAGGTTGATGGTAGAGTAGGTGGTGTGATTTCAAATTATATTCAAAGACAGACTTTCAGAGGGGGTAGAAATATCGAAACCATTGAAGGTAAAATGGGTGAAGCCAGATATCAGGATTATAAAGGGATCAAATCATGGGTAGGTGAAGGTGTACAATTAAGTGGAGGTACCATCAAAGCGGATGTAAATGGCACTATTACCAATTATAATGAGCTTCAATTCAAACCCAATGCGACAGCTACTTTCTTACAAGATTATATCAGCAGGTGGTATGCAACAGATGAAGCCAATTTAATCAGCCGGACATTTGCTAAAGTACGAGAAGCATCGCTTACCTACAGTTTACCCACTTCCTTGTTTGCAGGAAAATTCTTTCAATCTGCAACCATCTCTTTTATCGGTAGGAACCTATTGTATTTCTCTCATGCAAAAAACAGCGATGTGGATGTAGATCAATTTGCTGCCGGTAATACCTCATCCAGCCTGCAATCACCTACTACCAGAAGGTATGGTGTAAACGTAAATTTTAAATTTTAATTTCTATTAAGACTAAACAAAAATTGAAATATATCATGAAAAATATAAAATTTCCATTCCTGGTGCTCATTCTGATTATAATAGCGTCCTGCACTACGGATAATTTTCAAGAGCTGAATAATGATCCGAACAGACCAACCTCGGCTCCCGCTGCATTAATTTTAAACGGAGCACTGCTAGACTTATACGAAGCCCCATGGAGTCTAACTCACCGGTGGAATCAGTATTGGCTTTGTAACTATAATTATTATGGCAACCAGGAATACAACTGGACTACCAATTTTGGTTTTGATTTTTATTCGCTCAAGAATACTCAAAAAATGGTTGAAGAAAATGCCAAGACCGGCGCCAATCCGGTAAACGTATATTCGGCTATGAATAAATTCCTGAAAGCGTATTTTGGTTACAGGATGACCATGCGATTTGGCGACATCCCATTTTCGGAAGCACTAAAAGGTGCAGAGCTGACCGCTCCCAAATACGATGGTCAAAAACAAGTATTTGTTCAGATTTTAAACTTATTGGATGAAGCTAATTCCGACATGGCTGCGGCTATTCAAAGAGGAGAAAAACAAATTGATGGCGATGTGTATTTGGGCGGTGATGCAACTAAATGGCAAAAAGTAATCAATGCATTTAAACTCAGAGTATTAATTCAGTTGAGCAAAAAAGTGAATGAAACTGATCTGAAGATTAAGGAAAGATTTGCTGAGATATTAAATAACCCAGTTAAATTCCCTGTTCTCACCGGTATCCATGAAGATCTTTCTTTTAAATATGTAAGTGGTATCAATAATTATCCATTGAACCCTGGTAACGAAGGCTTTGATAAAAGAAGATATAATTTGTCTGCTACTCATTTAAATAAATTGGTAGAACTAAAAGACCCGAGGACATTTGTAGTGGCTGATCCAGCTGAAGCGCTGATTGCTGCCGGCAAAAAACCAACTGATTTTGATGCTTATGTAGGTGCAGATGCAGGTGAAAGCCTTGATGATATGACTTTTAAAATGAATAAGGGAGAATATTCTGCAATCAATCAAAAAAGATATTACGGTTCATTTGGTGGGCCGGAAACCGGTGTGCAAATTGGATATGTCGAAATGGCATTTACTATTGCTGAAGGGATAAATCAGGGCTGGGCAAGTGGGGATGCAGGCACTTGGTATTCCAATGGAATAAAAGCATCAATGAGTATATACGGCATCACCGATGCTACCTCATTAAATTCTTATCTCAATCAACCTACCGTAAAATACAAAGATGGTGCAGAGGGATTAAATCAGATATTACTTCAAAAATACCTGGGGATGTTTATGCATTCCGGTTTTGAAGCATATTTTAATTGGAGAAGGACTGGGGTGCCTAAATTTACTACAGGAATAGGTACGGGCAACGGAGGAAACATACCAATGCGATTTCAATATCCGGTTGCAGAACGAACAGCGAATAAGGCAAGCTATGAATCTGCATTGGCAAGTCAATACGGTGGCAAAGATGTTATAAATGCTAAAATGTGGATCATCAAATAAATTTTGTAGACAAGTCTTTCATATCATACAAATCGAGTTGAAGTTTTCTTTAGTCAATTCAATCAGGCAGATCGTTCTAAAGTGAAGATCTGCCTGATCTTTTTAGGTAAGTCAAAATAGTAAACTACATAACATGACAGAATCTATTAATCAAAACATTGAGGAGTTAATACAAATACTCAATTTCAAAGCCAGAGAACTGTACTATGAAGAATCACTCAGCCAACTTGAGCATGCTTTGCAATCTGCTGCATGTGCAATGGAAATTACTGAAAACGAAGAATTGATCGTGGCTGCCCTTTTACACGATATTGGTCATCTGATTCCAAATGAAAATACTACACCACAAGGAAATATCGATCACGATGAATTAGGGTCCCTCTATTTGAAGTCCATGAATTTTCCTCATTCGGTTACCCATTTGATAGCAAATCATGTAAAGGCAAAAAGGTATTTGGTCACCACCCAACCTGATTATAAATCCAAGCTTTCCGCTGCAAGTTTAATCACATTAGAGCACCAGGGTGCAATGATGAGTGATGAGGAAGTAGCCCGATTTGAAAGTGATCCTTTTTTCAATGATATCATTACAATACGGATATGTGATGAAAAAGCGAAATCAAACAGTCCGTCACCCTATCGTATTGAAGATTTTAAACCAGTCTTATTTTCAGTATTGAGCAAAGCGTCAAAATAAATTCACTATGAAAAAAAATATGATGTTTTGCTTACTGCTTTTTGTGTTAAGTGCCCAGGCCCTGTTAGCGCAAACAATACAAAGCCCTAATATAATATTGATTACCACGGACGGTTTGAGATGGCAAGAGGTATTTAATGGTATAGACACCACGTTGATAGAGGATGAAGATCTTACCAACTATGTACAATACAAAGGAAACAATCCAATTGAAAGTCGTGAAAAGTTAATGCCGTTTTTCTGGAATTTCCTTGTACACCAAGGCCAATTGCACGGAAACCGGAAATACGGCAATCGCATGGACACAAAAAACTATCATCGGTTTTCGTATCCCGGATACAGTGAAATGTTATGTGGATTTTTTGACCCCAAAGTAAACAGCAATTCCAAAGTATTGAATAAAAATACTTCCGTACTGGAGGTAATGAATTTTACTGGAGAATATGCTAATTCCGTTTCTGTATTTTCATCCTGGGAGGTGTTTCCATATATACTTAATGGGCCTCGTTCAAATCTTATGATTAATGCTGGATGGCAACAAGTCAATTCTGGTATTGTAAGTGATAGAATGAGATTATTGAATAAAGGCAACCTCAATCCTCCGGCCTGGAAAGGGGAAACCAGATATGATGATCTTACCTGGAACATGGCGTTGGAATACTTAAAATCAAATCACCCAAAATGTATGTTTATTTCACTCGATGATACCGATCACTTTGGTCATAAAAGTGATTACAATGGATATTTGACAGCCATTCATCAGTTTGATGCATACCTTCAGGAAATATGGGAGTTTATTGAGCAAGATCCGGTTTATAAAAATAATACCTATGTTTTAGTAACTACGGATCATGGCAGAGGTACGACTAAAAACTCCTGGGCTAAACACGGTTTATTACCTTATACCTCGGGTGAAATTTGGATGTTTGAATTAGGCCCGACTATACCCGCTTTAGGTGAATTGAAAACTGAAGTTCAACAACATCAATCTTCAGTGGCTTTGAAGATAGCTTCCTATTCCAATGTAAGTTTCAGAGATTATGTAAAAGCTCCTACAGCAATACAAACGCTTTCTTGGAATGATGATAACATGTTAAATACAGAATCAAAAGTAAAAAGAAATCCAGCCCCATAAACCAAACATTAGATTGGAGATAGATATATTTATATAGTCTTGGATTATATTAAATGATCTATCTCATAATCTAATACTCCAAAAGATAAGGTCATCCCCGCTCCACCAAAACAATTTATCCAGTTGCCATACGGATTGATGGTGTCAATACAGTTTAGGTCATCGGTTAGCGATTTTAAATAGCCCCCTTCCAATAGGATCTGATATTCATATCCCGATTTTATTTTTCTACATTCTGTTTTTAATACAGAGATTCTAACGAATTAAATTTTTATTAATGATGGTTGTATTTCATCTACATCGTATGCCAGTAAAATATCTTTTGTGTATATTTACTTTATTCAATAATCATGCTTCAATCTATCAGTAAAAAGCTTGCAAACTCACATATTATATTTGTTTGTTGGAGCATCCTGGCAGCATTTGGAGCCTATTTTTGTATGTATGCGTTTAGAAAGCCATTTAATAATGGCCTCTATGAGGGCTTGACACTGTGGGGTCTTCATTACAAAAGTGTATTGATCATAGCCCAGGTAATGGGTTATATGATGTCCAAATTTATCGGGATAAAAGTGATTTCAGAGCTTAAACCACAGCATAGGAAATGGCTCATAGTCAGCCTTATTGCCGTCGGCCAAATGGGTTTGATTCTGTTGGGTTTAATACCTTACCCATACAACTTTGTCTGTCTTTTTATCAATGGTCTGCCATTGGGTATGGTTTGGGGTGTCATATTCAGTTATCTGGAAGGCAGACGGTTTACTGAATTGATTGCCATGGGCCTCACCATGAGTCAGATCATTGCTTCCGGTTCATTAAAGACCATTTATTTTATGGTAAAAAATTATTGGCCTGGCGTGGACCAGTTCTGGTTGCCAGCATTAATAGGTTTTATTTTTTTTCCTTTATTCTTATTTTTTACATGGATGCTGTCTATGATACCTCCTCCTTCAGGTGAAGATATTGCTTTGCGACGGGAAAGATTGCCGATGACTTTGAAAGAAAAAAAGGAGGTTTGGAAAATGTACGCTATCCCTCTTGTACTTATAATAATAGTTTATTGTTTTGTTTCCACTTTAAGGGATTTCAGAGATAGCTTTTCTGTAGAAATTTGGGGAGAGATATCACCCGATTTCGACAAAATAGTTTTTATTCAGACAGAAACTATTTCGGCAATAATTCTTTTTATTATAATTGGATTGTATTCCTTTGTAAAAGGAAATCGTCTCGGTTTCCAATTGGTAAGTGTAATGATTTTTCTTTCCATTTTGATAAGCGGGGGCAGTAGTATAATGTTTCATTTCGGAAGAGTTTCTCCATTTGTGTGGATGCAACTGGTGGGACTGGGTCTTTTCATGGGATATATGCCTCTGCAGATCGTGTTTTTTGACCGGTTTATTGCATTATTCAATGTGAAATCAAATGCAGGCTTTTTCGTGTATACCTGTGACTCAATAGGCTATCTGGGTAGTGTGGTACTTCTTTTTATTAAGGACATTTTAAATGCAGATCTGGCAAGTTCAAAAATGCTTATCCATTCTACTATCGTGCATTTGGTGGTTTCTACCATATTGTTCTCTGTGGCTCTATGGTACCTCTACCGGTTCAGAAGTCAACCCATGACAAATTTTGCTCATGAGTAACATGTATGATTTGGTAATTATTGGGGGTGGCCTTATGGGGTGTGCTACCGCTTATTATTATCAAAAATTAAACCCTAGTCACAAGGTGATTATAATCGAGCGCAACGAACTCTGTTCGGCTGCGACTTCAAGGGCTGCTGCCTTGATTACCATTGTTCGATCTAAAAAAGAATTTATCCCACTTTCTCTCGAAACGTATAATGCCATAGAAGAATTAGAGAATTTGCTATCAGAAAAATTGAACATCAGAAAGGTTGGGGTAATGCATATTGCAAGACAAAAAAACACCATCGATGGTCTTTATCAACTTACCGATATTGCAAGAGAATTCAATCAGCCTTTTGAATTTCTGGGCACTAATGAGGCAATGAATCGTGTACCCTGGTTACAACCAACGGACCAGGATGTAATAGCATATATGCCAAATGAAGCGTATTGTGATCCATATTTGTTGGGATCTTTTTTTGCGAGATCTGCAGCTTTACTTGGGGTGCGCATAAAAAGAAATTGCGAAGTTGAAGGCTGGCATGTAATGGGTGGAAAGATATGCGGGGTAAAAACTAAAGATGAAATTTATTTGGGGGATCAATTTGTATTGGCGACAGGCACCTGGTCACCGGTATTGTGCAGCCCCCTTGGGATACACCCGCCTATGGCTCCTGTGCGAAGTCAATATTGGATCACTGAAAAGGATCCTATGTTGTTTCCTGAATCTTCGCCTATAGTGATATTGCCGGATGCTCAGGCCTATGCACGACCGGAGGGACAGTCTCTTTTGTTTGGAATACGGGAAAAGAATGGTTTCTGTGTTTCCCCTGATCAAAATCCTTCTGATTGGCTTGATTTTACATTTAGTCCTGATAAGGGAATGAGTGATCTTGAAGCAAATATTGAGCGGTTGGTTCCTTTTTTTCCATTGGCAACTGAAGTGGGTATTCAACATTATATTGCAGGCTTTTCAGGTTATACTCCCGACAATTATTTGACCTTTGGCAAGCATGTAAATTATCCTAATTTATCCATAATGGCGGGTTGTGTTGGAGCCGGTGTATCTGTGTGTGGAGGAGTGGCTAAATCTTTGGCTGCTTTGGCTTCGGGGAGACCAAGTCCATACGATATTGATTCATTCCGGATGGATCGGTTTGGCGAAATTGATTGCTTTGACAAATCATGGTTGACCCGGTGTTCGGAAGCTAGGTCAGTAAAAGCAAGTGGCTGATAACTATACAGTCACGCCCTCCTCTTGTAACACTTCTTTTATCGCGATCGTTAATCGGGAAATATCATCGGGAAAAATTTGGCCAATGTTACCTATGCGGAATGCATCCCGTTTGCTCAGTTTTCCCGGATAAATCACAAATCCCCTTTTGCTTAATTTTTGATAGAATCGCTCAAAATTGAATTTAGGATCATCAGGATATAAAAAGGAAGTGATAATGTGTCCTTGAATTTCAGGAGCCAAATAATATTTGAATCCCAACTCAGTCATTCCGGCATCAAGATTTTTTTTGTTTTGTTTGTATCTGCTTTCGCGGGCTGCAATCCCACCTTCCTGCTCTAGTTCTTTAAGGGCTTGCCTAAAAGCCATAATGCTAAGGGTAGGGGGGGTAAATCTAAATTGACCATTGGTTTCCAGCCCAAGCCATTGAGCATATATATCCAATGTGAGTGTACGGGATTGGCCTTTGCAGGCATCCAAAGATTTTCTACTGCATACCGCAAACGAAAATCCAGGTACCCCTTCAATACATTTATTAGATGAGGATACCAAAAAGTCTATATGCGAAGATTTAATATCCATAGAGACACCACCAAAACTACTCATGGCGTCTACTATATATTGTATACTATGTCGGAAACAAAGGTCTCCAATCTCTTTTATGGGATTAAAAAGACCGGTGGTGGTTTCAGAATGCACACAAGCCAAATGAGTGAAACTTTGATGGGTTTCGAGATATTCGCTTACTTTTTGAGTAGAGGTTACCTGGTCTTCATCAAAACGCAATACTTCGAAAGGCAAATGATGCACTTCTGCAATCTTTACCATTCTTTCACCATACGCTCCGTTACTCAATATCAACAACTTGCCATCAGAAGGTACGCTACAACTCAGCACACTTTCAATGCCAAATGTGCCGGAACCTTGAATGATAACTGCTTCGTATCCTTCACCCTTAGATACTTCGGCCAATCTGAGTAATTCGGATTGAATATCCTTTACAGCGTTTATAAATTCCGAATCACGAGACCCCACATCGACTAACATTTGCCGTTTTACACTATCTGATGTAGTCAATGGCCCCGGAGTAAAAAGTAATTTTTTCATCTATTAAATTTTGTAATAAAGTAAAACTAGGTATGATAGGAAATGGATTTAATCACCAGGGTAAAGAAAAGGTCTTGACATAACTAAAACATTTGATGGCTTCAATTACTCCTTCTTTTACACCGAGTCCTGAATCCTTAATTCCGCCAAAAGGAGAACTTTCAATGCGATAGCCAGGCACTTCATTAATATTTACAGTACCAACTTTGAGTTCTTTAATGAACCGAATGGCGTAATTCATATTCTGAGTAATAATACCTGATGAAAGTCCAAAAGCTGTGCTGTTAGAGACAGAGATAGCATCATCGATGTCCTTGAAAGTAATGATGGGTGCCAGGGGTCCAAAGGATTCATGCATGACCATGTCGGCATTTCGGGGAACTCTGTCAATCACGGTAGGATCCATTAATGCACCATTTCTTGTCCCGCCACAAAGTACTCTTGCCCCTTGCGCTACGGCTTTATTTACCACAGATTCAAGATAAATGGCAGAAGGTTCGTCTATAACTGTACCAACTACAGTGTCGGGATCAGACGGATCGCCACATTTATATTCTTTTGTTTTTTCTACCAGTTTTTGGGTGAATACATCACAGATTGATTCATGTACCAATATTCGTTTTACAGCAGTACATCGCTGTCCGGAATTGCGATAGGAACCTTCTGCTGCGAATAAGACTGCTTTATCGATATCTGCATCTTCCATGATGATCAGTGGATCATTGCCGCCAAGCTCCAATACCAGTTTCTTATAACCTGCCGAATGGGCTATCGCTTTGCCTACTGCAACACTTCCGGTAAAGGAAACAATATCAACTCTGGAATCTTTAACCAGTGGGATAGCAACATCCGAGGTTGGCCCCAATACCGTACTCAGCATATATCCGGGCAGGCCAGCCTCATAGAGGAGTTCAGTAATTTTTAAAGCCGTGAGAGGGGTTTTCTCCGAGGGTTTTAATATAACGGGAGTACCTGCTGCAATGGCAGGGGCTAATTTATGTACTACTTGATTGAGAGGATGATTAAAAGGGGTGATGCATACTGCAAGGTTGTAAGGTTCTCTTAAAGTAAATATTTTACGTGCTTTTCCCTGGGGTGAAACATCACATGAAAATACCTGACCATCGTCTTTAAGGCATTCATGCGAAGCAAATAACAATACATCGTGGGCACGACCAGTTTCATATCTGGCTTCTCGAATGGCGAGGCCTGATTCTGCAGAAATTATGGCTGCAAATTCTTCCTTGCGTTCCATGAGCAGTAATCTTGCCCTGTCCAGGATTGCAAATCGTTGATACCTCGTTAGTGTTGGTCCACCCGCATAGGCAATCGAAAGAGCTCTTTCTATATCTTGAGGCGAGGCCATGGTAACGGTTCCTACTGTGCGACCATCGTAAGGGCTTTTTATATACAGGAGGTGATCTGAATTGATCGGGATTCCGGCTATAATAGAATGTTTAATTTCCATAAAAAATTAAATAATAGTTCCGTTTATTGTAAAGTCAAAAATGTGAAAATTTCTGGGATCAGCAGCAGCACGCCTTTGGTACAATGAGTTTAGCGGGTGAGAGATTACCATTGGCACCATCTCTTCGTACCTTCCGCCATGGGATCTTAATGTACCGTCTAACTCCGCTAAGGCATGATATTCCGGTTTTCTTCCAAGTACTACATCTCTTGCAGATAATACTACGAGGTCGGCAAGTCGATCCAAAGGCTGTTCCAGTATGGTGGCTGCCATTTCTTTTGTATATACTTCTGTAATTCCAGGTTGTGAAGCCAACCATCTGTGTACTGCAGCTGGTTCAATATCATCATATATATGTACTGCTACATAGGAGCCTAAGGCACCATGGTGCTTTACATATGGATCTGTAATAGGACATATGACTCTGAAATGCGAACCAAATTTTTGCTCCAGTATTTCTTCGACATAGATTACATGGGGACTGCCATCTTCTTTTATTTTCGCATTCATGCCGTGATCTGCTGTAAGACCTATAATTGCACCTGTGGCAAGTAGCCTTCCTATTTCCGCATCTATACCCTGGTAAAATGATAAAGACTCGGGTGCATCCGGAGCATAGGTATGTTGCATATAATCAGTGGTGGATAAATACAAAAAATCAGCCATGCCTTTTTGTATCAGTTCTACACCGGCTTTGAATACAAATAGGCTGGCATCACCACTGTAAATAGGCGGTGTAGGTAATCCCAAAGTCGATTCTGCATTCTCTATGCCATGGGTTTCTAATTTCGCCTGGTTTGCTTTTTCTGCTGAGAATGCAATGCCTTTCAAATTAAATCCTAAAATATCCCTTAGTTTTTCTTTAGCGGTTACTACCGCTACTTTTCTGCCTGCGTTTGCTGCAGCAGCTAATATGGTTTCAGTACGCAGGTATTTTGCACTGTTCATCATTACTTCTTCCTTGAGGTCAGGATCAAAAAAGAAATTGCCATTGATACCGTGTACTGCCGGCGTAACCCCTGTGACAATGGAAGAATTGTTGACATTTGTAAAAGAGGGTAGCGCACCTCGTACAAATCCTCTGTAGCCATTGCGTGTCATATATTGTAGGTTTGGCATCAGTCCATGTGCGATGGTGGTGTCCAAATATTCATCTGCCGAACCATCGAGACAAATAACTACAATAGGAGCCTGAGGTGTTCGGTATTCTTTGCCATTTACTGAAAAAGGCACCGCATTGATATTATTTTTCATTAAATCATTTTCTTCTTAAAAAGAAGGGGTCGCCCTTTGATTCCCGGGCGCCCCTTTTGGATTAAATTATTTTGATACAAAACAAAACACTACGATTTGATAACTAACGTTTTTCGGGTTTAATAATAAAGTATAATAACTGGTTTATTTGATCAGCCACATAGCAGCGTTGATATCATCCTTACCTCCAAACTGACTCGTGAGCGCTGCATTCAGATTGTCCGTATTCGTGTTTAACTCGGAAGATGGATATTGAAATCGTTTCGGAATCTGTCCGCTATTACCGGTTCCAGGGCCATTGCTGGCAAATGCCGGATATCCGGTTCTGCGGAAATTATAATAAGGCTCCCATCCTGAGTTTTGATAGAATGCCAGGTATTTTTGTGTGATGATTTGACGCAACCCAGTTTCATTTTTACCCGCATACTTTACTTCTGTTTGATTTAAATAATTGTTTAAATCTACTGCCACAGAATAATTATCAAATTCACCCAGCTTGCCACCCAATTTTTGGAAACTTACTGCTAAATCACCGGTTTTGATACCATAAAAGTCCATGGATGCAAGAATTCCTTTTTTATACCAATCTTCAGCACTTCCTGAGATCCAACCTCTGTGAGCCGCTTCAGCAATGTTAAAGCATAATTCTGGATAACCAATCATTATTGTATTTTCCGCAGTATACGTACTATAATACCTTTTGCGCCCAATAAAAGAATATTCACCATTACCAGCTTTGGTAGTCATGTCCGCCAAGTCCTCTGCTGAGCTAGCTCCCAGGAACGCATCAAAACTTGTTGGCGATTTTCCACTAGCCACCCGTTTTGGGGCCGGTTCAGCCACTATAAAAGTGCGGGGGTCCTTAAGGCTAACTAAGGTATTTAAGTGGGTAGCAGTGAGGTTGAGCCTCGTCGCGTCAAAACCGTAATTATCGGGGTTGGTTGGATATTTGTTGAATACCGAATTGTATTTGTATTGTAAAGCCTCGCTGTTTTGACCAATCAATGGATACTTTGAAGGATTGCCTAAGATCTCTGCAAATTTTGCCTTTACATTCAGTTCCGATTCACTTTCTTTTTTACTGAGCGCAATTAAGACTCTCAATGTAAATGAATTTACAGCCTTTTGCCATGATGCCAGCTTATTGTCAAAATAAATATCTCCAAGTAGTGAATTGTCGGCAGCTGCCACTAAAGCACTTAGTTCAGTATTTGAAGCATCCAACCATTTTAGAATTTGAACAAAAACAGCTTTTTGGCTATCATACTTTGGGTTTTGTACTTCAAGACTTTGTAATGCGTCAGTCAGAGGTAGATCACCCACTTTGCAAGTCATATTATAATAGAAATAAGCTCTGAAAAATTTACCTAAAGCTGAATATGGATTAGCGGCCTTTGCCCCTGATGCCAAAGCTTCTTCCTCCATTCGGATCACATTTTTTAATGTGATGAAATTGAGAGTGGCGCCAGTCCAGTTGTACTCCTGGTTGCCATAATAATTGTAATTATAGGCATGAAATTGATTGTATCGTGCTGTGCTTCCCCAGGCTCCTTCGAACATGTCATTCAACACCCCGTTAAATATCAGAGAGGAAGGTGCATTTTCAGTACGATTAGGGTCTTTAAAAAGGTCTCCAAAATCACTGCTGCAACCATTCCAAAGAAGGCTAATTGTAATTAAAAGGAATATTCCAAATATCTTTTTCATGATTAAACAAGATTATTAATTTTTATTAGAAAGTTAAATTCAAATTTATACCAAATCGTTTGGTTGTTGGAGTTTCCAGCCGGGACCCTGTTTCACCAAATACATATTGATCCAGATCAATGTCTTTGTGTTTTTTATCTGGCATCCAATACCCTACGTTGCGGGCAATGAATGAAATATCTGCACTGTGTATAAATTTGTCCTTTAACCATTTTGATGGTACTGCATAGCCAATGGTAACTTCACGCAATTTGGCAAACGTTTTTTTCATCATATTACCTTCAACAGTACTGTAGTATCGGCTTACGTAATCTTGAGCAAACGTTTTTACATCATTTGGTTTAAATGTTAATTCGTTGTAATTCGTAATCAAACCAGTGAGGGGATCATACTTTGGAACACCGCTAGCGACCAATACTCCTTCACCTAAGTAACTTTTGACCCCTTTGTAATCCTGGAATCTGGCTTCACCCAATGCACCTTGTACAGTTTCAATATGCCTACCTCCGCGGAATGTCTGCCTTCGAATATAGTTTTCAATTACACCTCCCTGGCGACCATCAAAACTGAAGTTTGCAAAAATGCCCTTATACGAAAATTTGTTGTTTACTCCCCACATAAAATCGGGATTTCCATATCCTAAAAACTGACTAACCGGGTAACGCAACGGACGACCTCCATTATCATTTACAATCTGTCCATCTTGCGTACGTACGAATGCTTGTGAATAAAATTTATCAGTACGATCACCGACTTTAAAGAATGTATTGAATGTGGTTTGACCGGGAGGTAACTCCAGGTATCGGTCTTTGTAGGTAGACCAGTTGACTGCAATATTCCAATTAAAACCATTGGAGGCTACGGATTTAATTGGCTGAGCTGTAAGGGTGAGCTCCACACCGTTTGTTTTGGTCTTGATTGCATTGGTTGTATATCCCGTATACCCTGTAGTCTGGGATAATGGTTTTGAAAATATTAATGGACCATTGATATAGGTAAAATAGGTAAGATCAAGACCTAATCGATTTTGAATAAATCTCAAATCCAGACCTCCTTCATAACTAGTACGGGAATTGGGTCTGAGCTCAGGGTCAAATAATGTATTAGTATAATATGCAGCAGGTGTGTTATTGTATACCAATGGAGTACTGTAAACCTGTGCTAATCCGTATGTTGGGCCTTCATATGAAGATTGATATGCACTACCGTAACCCAATGGGTAAGGAGCATTGTGAGTGGGGCCAATGGATGATGAAGTACTAAGCCCACCGCTCTTTACCACAGCCATAGATCCTCTTAGTTTTAAAAAGGAAACAACCTTTGGTAATGTGATGTAGTCAGAAATTACAGTACTGGCAGCCACGGATGGATAGAAATACGTGTTGTTTCCAGCCGGTAGAGTGGATAATTTATCAACTCTACCTGTGTGGGAGAGTGTCAAATAGGATTTATAAGTAATGTCTGCAGAATAATAACCACTCTGTACTATCATAGATGAATTAAAATTATAGGCTATGATAGGATTTTTGGAATTTGCAAAAGTATAGATACCAGGTACATTGAGGTAATTGGTAGTAGTATAGTTTGAATTGTATTTAAATGAACGTATGTTACCGCCCACGAATGCATTGATATTTATATTATTATTAAAAAGCAGTTTATCATATTTCAACATTACCTCCGTATTGTTTTCGAAAAGTGCTCTTCGGTCTTCGCGGTAATCTCCCCGGGCTTCCTCTCTTCCATATACAGTTGCAGAGTAAGGAAATCGTTCTGGTCTGAATAAATCATACGTAGTTACATTCGTTCTTCCTAAAATTTCGATATCCTTGGTCAGTTTGTATTTAAGGCTTGCATAGCCGTAAACATCATTTTTCTGATGGCCGCGCAACCACTCTTTAGCTAAAAACCATGGGTTGTTGTAACGTTGGTATTCGGCATAAATTTGTTGTACCCCTTCTTTGCCGGGTTGCCAGTAATTGCGCATATCATCCACATTCCAGTCAGCACCACCCCAAATTATAACATTATATATCATACTATTAGGACCATACTGTACATCAGGAAAGTTTGGAGTATTCTGTCTATTGTAGTTTATATTGGTTTCAAATCTCAGCTTGGGAGAAAAATTATATCCAATAGTCGTGTTAAAATTAAATGCATCCAATTTTGTATTGGGTACTATACCTCGCTGATGTGAAAATGAAGTTGAAAAACGGATATCGGCTTTGTCGGTCGATGAGGATACGGCAATGTTTTGAGTGGACAAAATACCCGGCTGTAAAAATCTTTTTAGATTGTCTTTACCTCTATTGACCCAGGGTGTAGGAATTCTCTTTCCTGTAGCCGGATCTATTGGGCTGTCATACTGTGATATAGCTTGTCCTTCAAATTTTGGTCCCCATATATCGTAGTCTCCATCATTTAATCCACCGCCTCTGCCATCCAGAAAGGAATATTGTCCATGGTCACCGGGGCCGTATTCGTCCTGCACTTTAGGAATGGCTACAAACCCTTTTTCTATCATATTAGATGAATTAATCTCCACAGAAAATCCTCGTTTGTCTTTTGACCCTTTTTTTGTGCTTATAATGATAGCTCCATTTTGGCCTCTGTATCCGTATAAAGCGGATGCGGTGGGGCCTTTTAAAATAGTCATAGATTCAATATCATCAGGGCTTATATTCCAGGTATCTGAATTGATAGGAATGCCGTCAACAACGAATAAGGAAATATTAGAACCCCGTAAATTGAGTCTGGGTGCTCCTAATAGTTCAGGACTAATACCGACGGTCAAACCTGACACTTTGCCTACCAGGTTGTTGATGGGGTTTGGCTCACGAGCCTTTACCAGTTCGGCCCCTTTGACTTCCTGGGCTGAATAGCCCATACGTTTGGATTCTTTTTTAACACCCAAAGCAGTAACGATTACTTCCTGTAGTTCTTCTGAGGCTTGCAGCATTTTGAGATTGACTTCTGTCTGATTATTGACAGGAACTTCCTGACCAGAATAACCAATATAAGTGAATACCAAAATGTCTTTACTACCAGCTTCAATCATGTACTTACCATCAATGTCTGTAACTGTACCGGTAAATGTGCCTTTTACCTGTACGGATACACCTATTAATGGCTGATCATTTTCATCCAGTACAGTGCCTTTGATCATCGATTGCGCACTTAGTAACGCAGGTAATGCCAACAGCATGGATAGAATAAATTTGAACTTCCTTAGAGACGGTTGAGAGTATACCATAACAATTAGTTTTGATTTTAATACGTTAAATATAAAAAGTTTTATTAAAAAAGTATATAAATACTAAACTTTTTTAACCAATACAATAGTATTACTCTTTTTTGAGCTAAACGGAAAATCAATATTATGTATAGATTAAGATTACTAAAACAGGGATCCGGTGAGTCTACTTATTTCCGGTACTTGAGTAAAGTTTTAGTTTCACGCTCTAAAAAAAAGTACACCACCAGCATGAGCACTTTACCCGTGCCGATATTTCGAGGCTTATGACCGAGTCTCCCATCAAAAAAAATAGAATCACCTGCTTCCAGAATATACTTTTTACCCCCAATCAAATATTCTACCTTCCCTTCAATCATATATTTATATTCGTATGCGTCAGTATATACCAGGTTTTTTCGAAATGCACCTTTTTTTAATTCAAGCAATACGATATCTACGGGTTCATGTTCTATATTGCGACTCAGAATACGTTTATATTTAAAACCATCAGCATTTTCTTTTTCAAACGGACTATAATCTTTTGATTTTTTTAGTAATACTTCACCGGGCAGCTGATGATCGATGCCTGTAAAAAAATGATTGAGATCTACATTCAGGGCGGCAATGATTTTCATGAGTACAGGCAGGGAAGGTATGGTCCGGTTGTTTTCTATTTGGGAGACTAATCCTTTGGATACATGTGCCTTTGATGCCAGTTCATGGATAGTAAGATTCTTTTGTTTTCGGGTATCTTTGATTTTATTGCTTACTTGCAGTAATATATTCTCATGCATAGCATTTATTTTTTTATTGATTAAGATGCATTAGAGCACTATCCAATATGGAGATGGCTTCCTTAAGTTGGTCACGTGTAATAGTAAGAGGTGGTGAGAGTTGAAGTACGTTACCTTGAGAAACCTTAAAGCTAAGACCATGTTCCAGGCAATAATACATTACCTTTTCGGCTTCCACCGTCGCTTTTACCTTTGAAATTCGATTTTGAACTAATTCAATACCCCACAAAAGTCCTATGCCCCTGATATCTCCAATGATTTCGTGGCGAGATTTTAATTCAGTCAATGCTGCTTTTACAAATTGTTCGTCATCTTTTACTTTTTGTAAAATACCATTGTCTTCTATAAATTGAAGCATTGCCATGGCCGCTATAGATCCAAGAGGGTTTTTTTCATGAGTGAAATGACCTAAAGATGAATCCAATGCCATGTTATAAGAATCCCTGGCTACTATTGCGGCTATGGGAATGATTCCGGCGCCAAGTCCTTTTCCCAGGCATACTATATCGGGTTCTATTTCAAAATGTTCGAAGGCAAACATTTTACCAGTACGGCCAAAAGCAATAGGGATTTCATCCAGGATTAAAATTACATTATGCTTTGTACAGATTTCACGCACCTTCTTCCAATACGCTTTGGATGGAATCTGTACATCTGTATTTCGAACAGTCTCCATAATACAGGCTCCAATATCCCCTTCCTTTTCTATAATGTATTCCATATATTCGGCAAAAATCAGATCATCCCCCGATTCGTTTGACCACAATCCCCTGTAGGTAACCGGAGGTGGTATACGTTCTACTCCAGGCATAAGCAATCCCATATGATTTCGAAACTCCCGTTCTCCTCCCACACCAATGGCATCCAGTGAAGCACCATGAAAGGAATCCCAGAAAGATATAATTTTTTGTTTGCCGGTTACTACGCGGGCGAGCTTCAGGGCCATACTTATTGCCGATGTGCCACCAGGTGCAAAAAGTACCCGATTCAAGTCTCCCGGTAAAAGGCTACCTATTTTTTGAGCTGCTTCAATAGCAGGACTATTGGTATATCTGCGGGGTGAAAATGGCAGGATATCCATTTGTTTTTTTACCTGTTCTATGACATAAGGATTTCGATGACCCACCTGGTGTACATTATTGCCATGAAAATCCATGTATTTTTTTCCATTGATGTCAAACAGATAAATTCCTTCGCACGAGCTGAGTACATCGAGGCATGGCGTGGACAAAGATTGATGCAAGAAGTAACGCGCGTCTTCATTTAATTGCCTTATCGTTTCTTCATGCCTGATTTGCTCATACCATTTTTTACGTGCAGGAGATGTATTAATATCTCCTTCGATCCCATTCATTTGAATCTAATTTGATAAGCCTTAAATATAGGAATGTATCCGAATACTTCATACCATATTTTTTGCAGATCATTCCGTAGTACTCCGAATTTATCTTAATATTGATCAATGAATCAAATCCAGCAGGCAGAATTAAAAAAAGAATTGACCCCCATTTTATTGTGGGGATTGGGAGTGGGATATGTGATATCAGGCATGTATTTTGGTTGGAATCTCGGCTTAAAAGAAGGGGGCACATTGGGTATGGCAATTGCCACTTTTTTCAGCATTATTCTATATAGCTTTTTTAGTTTCTCTTACGCAGAATTGGCTTGTAGTATTCCCAAAGCCGGCGGAGTCTTTGATTATACCTATCAGGCCTGGGGTAAAGACCTGGGATTTATAGCTGGCCTGGCCCAAATCATAGAATTTGTTTTTGCACCTCCTGCTATTGCTTTTGGCATCGGAGCTTATTTCAATCTATTTTTTCCATCGGTACCGTTACTATCCATTGCCATAGGTGTTTACCTGCTATTTACTGCCCTTAATATTTATGGTGTAAAAGCAGCTGCGTCGTTCGAGCTATTGGTTACTGTAATCGCAGTAGTGGAATTGATAATTTTTACAGGTGTTACGCTACCGCATTTTAAATTGGGAAATTTGCAACAAAATGCTTTCCCAAATGGCTGGGGCGGAGTATTTGCTGCAATTCCTTTTGCTATCTGGTTTTTTTTGGGAATCGAAGGGCTGGCCAATGTAGCCGAAGAAACTAAAAATCCACAGCGGGATATTTCACGTGGCTTTGGATCTGCGATTTTTACATTGGTAATACTTTGTGTACTTATTTTTATTTCATCCGTTGGTGTAGGTGGTTGGGAAAAAATAGTATTCAAAAATGGAATAGATGGTGAGACATCCGATTCGCCTTTGCCATTGGCTATGGCAGGTGTGGTGGGTGAAAATAGTTTTTTGTTTCACATGTTATTGTCAGTAGGTATTTTCGGTCTGATTGCTTCGTTTCACGGTTTAATTCTGGCTTCCGGTAGGTCCAGTTTTGAATTTGGCAAAGCAGGTTTTGCACCATCCTATATTGGGAGGATTCATAGCCGTTTTAAAACACCGGCATTGGCATTGTTGACCAATATGCTTATCGGTATCCTGGCATTGCTTACTAATAAGACTGGAGAAATAATCACGCTATCGGTGTTGGGTGCAGTCACCCTGTATATTCTTGCTCTTCTTTCTCTTTTTAGATTACGAAAGATAGACCCGGATGCACCAAGGCCATTTAGAGTACCACTATATCCTTTTATGCCTGGTGTGGCTTTGATTATTGCCTGCGTGGCATTGGTGGCTATTGTTTATTTTAATCATCGACTGGCCGTAATTTATTTTTCAATTTTAATTATTGGTTTTATTATTTTCAGACTATTTAATTCAAATGCTATAAAATATGAAACAAGAAGAGATTCTTAACTATGTTTCCCAACATCCCTCTGGTAAAGTAAAAGTAGCCATTACGGATATTGACGGTGTACTCCGCGGTAAATACATGAGTGCTGAAAAATTCTTATCTGCCCTCAAATCAAATTTTGGATTTTGTAACGTAGTTTTTGGATGGGATGCTGCCGATATGGCCTATGATAATGTAGAGTATACGGGATGGCATTCTGGTTATCCTGATGTTCCTGCTCATATAGATATCAATACATTCAGAAAAATACCCTGGGAACAAGACCTTCCATTTTTTCTTTGTGAACTGGCAGGTGATGAAACACATTCCAATGAAATTTGTCCCAGGAGTTTATTAAAAAAAGTAATATCCCGTGCAAATGCTATGGGATTCAAACCCAAATTTAGCCAGGAATTTGAATGGTTTAACTTTGAAGAAACGCCTGCTTCAATTCAACAAAAACAGTTTACAGGATTAAAATCATTAAGCCCCGGCATGTTTGGTTATTCTATTCTCCGGTCTTCACTGCGAAATGATTTTTTCTCTGCTATCTTCGAACAACTAAAGGATTTTGATATTCCATTGGAGGGACTGCATACAGAGACAGGCCCCGGAGTGTATGAAGCGGCAATTGCTTATTCTGATATCCTGGAATCTGCAGACCGAGCTACTTTATTTAAGACAAGTGTAAAGGAAATTGGATATAAACTGGGCATCATGCCCACTTTTATGGCCAAATGGAGCGAACACTTACCCGGCTGTAGTGGCCATGTACACCAATCTTTATGGAATAACGATGAAACTAAAAATCATTTCTATTCCAAAGAGTCCCACGATCATATAAGTGAAACATTTAAGCAGTATATGGCTGGTCAATTGTATTGCCTTCCCTTTATATTGCCCATGGTAGCACCTACGATAAATTCATATAAGAGACTGGTAGAAGGAGCCTGGGCACCTACCACTCTGACCTGGTCTATAGATAATAGGACAGTGGCTCTTAGAGCATTACCGGTGAGTGATAAATCTTGCCGATTGGAGACCCGAGTAGTGGGATCGGATGTAAATCCATATTTGGCCATGGCAGCATGCCTTGCCAGTGGATTGTATGGTATCCAGAATAAATTAACATTACAGGCTTCCACTTCGGGTAATGGATATAGAGATACCAGTCATGGGATATTGCCATCTAATTTATGGCAAGCTACACAAAACATGAAGGGATCAAAAATAGCAAGAACATTATTTGGAGATGGTTTTGTTGATCATTTTGTACATACGCGCGAGTGGGAGTGGAGACAACATGCTAAAGTGGTAACCGACTGGGAACGAAATCGATATTTTGAAATAATATAACATTGGATTTATTCTCTTCATAAATACCAGTAGTGTATATATTTACATTTGAAATAGAAACTGAAATAATCCAAATGCTTCAGTATACCAAAAAAAGAGAAATATGAATTTTGATCAAATAAGACAATTTAATTTTCCAACCATCATCCGATTTGGTGCACACGCTGTACATGAGCTTGCACCTTATTTAAAACAACATGGTTTATTACGGCCATTGATCGTTACAGATCCTGTGATTTCCCAACTCGGTTTTTTTAAACAGATTATAAGTCAACTAAACCAAGCGGGGATCTCTGTTGAGATTTATTCCCAAATACACAAAAACCCGGTAAAATCCGATGTGTATAATGGAACGGCTGTATACGACGCCAGTAACAGGGATTCCATAGTGGGCATAGGTGGAGGAGCGGCCCTTGATGTAGCCAGGGCAATTGTATTGCAAATTAACCATCGTGAGGATTTATTCAAATACGACGATTTAATAGGAGGAGATGTATTCGTAACCAACGAGGTGCCGCATTTTATTACAATACCTACTACGGCCGGAACAGGTAGCGAAGTAGGTCGCTCAGCCATAATTGCAGATGATGTGACTCATCAGAAAAAAATATTATTCTCACCTAAACTGTTAGCCAAGGTAGTATTCGCTGACCCGATGCTTACTTTTGATTTGCCTCCTGCAGTGACTGCCGCGACCGGCATGGATGCAATGACTCATAATATGGAAGCTTTTTTAGCAAAAAATTATCATCCCATTTGCGATGGTATTGCACTGGAAGGCCTCAGACTTATAAATAAATCTCTTGAAAAAGCAGTTCATACTCCCAATTTGGAATCAAGAGCAGAAATGTTATTGGGTAGTATGATGGGCGCTATCGCATTTCAAAAAGGCCTGGGAGTAGTACATTCATTAGCACATCCACTTTCATCCTTGCTTGATACCCACCATGGTCTGGCCAATGCAGTGAATATACCATACGGAATGAGGTTTAACATAGCCGGTTGTGAAGATAAATTTTACAGAATTGCTCAGGCCCTTGACCTCAAGTCACTGAAGGGAGAGGCAGTAGTTCAGTATCTTTTTGAATTTAATGATAAAATTAACATTCCCCGGCATCTGCGCGAAATAAATGTACGTGAAGAACACATCGATACTTTAGCTCATCTTGCATTTGAAGATTTTGCGCATCCTAATAATCCCAAACCGGTGACGGAAGCAGATTTTAAATCATTATACAAAGAAGCACTATAGTATTTTTACCCATGATCAGAATAGGAATCAGCGAATCCGATACTAATTTTAAATATTATGCTCCCTGGGTTAAAGGGGAATCCAATGATATTGAAATAGTAATACTTAGCTATAAATCTCAGAATTATAGTGATTTGGAAGAATGTGATGGTTTAGTATTAAGTGGAGGTCTGGATGTGCATCCCCGGTATTATGGAGTGGAAAGATTGGATTATCCTGGCGCTGCCGAATTTAATGAGCTAAGAGATGAATTTGAAATCACTATTTTTAAACGGGCCAGAGAGATGAAAATTCCGGTACTGGCCATTTGCCGCGGTATGCAGATTGTCAATATTGCCTTGGGAGGCACGTTGATTCAGGACCTGGAGGAACATGGAGTTGGTGACCATCGAAAGCGTTCTTCCGGAGATCATACTCATCATATTCGTATCCAACCGGATTGTTTCTTAAGTGGTGTGGTACATGCAGACCAGGGGATAGTCAATTCTGCACATCACCAGGCATTGGGAAAGATTGCAAACGATCTGTCTATCAGTGCCCGTTCAGAGGATGATGTGATTGAGGCCATTGAATATAAAGATCCGGCTACCAATCCATTTTTAATTGGTGTACAATGGCATCCGGAGCGGTTGTATTTGGTACAGGATCATCAACATTTTTCTCAGGATATCCGAAGTGCTTTTTTATTATCTGTACATCAGACTAAGAATAAGTTGTAATTATCTTTGACAAAAATATCGATATGACCATTATAAATCCTGCCACCGAAGAAATCATAACTGAATTAGATGAGGACAATGCAGATACTCTGAAAGTTAAATTCAAATTAGTAAAACAAGGACAAAAAGAATGGCAAAAAACACCATTGCCTGACCGCATTGCAATTATTCAAAAATTCGCTGCGTTGTTAAAATCAAATATTGAATCTCTTGCTTCCATTCTTACCTCTGAAATGGGTAAACCATTACAACAAAGCAGAAATGAAATCAATGGGGCCTGTGGCAGGATTGATTGGCTGGCCTCTAATGCGGTTACCTATCTTTCACCAGAGTTGATGACCGAAACCACTTCCATGGTTGAAAAAATTGAATATGAACCCTTAGGTGTCATTTGCAATATCTCCGCCTGGAATTATCCTTATAATGTAGGTGTCAATGTGTGGATTCCCGCTTTGTTGGCCGGCAATGCAGTCATATACAAACCTTCTGAATATGCTACACTCACCGGGATTCAAATTGCCAAATACCTGATACAAGCAGGGGTACCGGAGGCCGTATTCCAGGTGGCGATCGGTACCGGTGCTACAGGTAATTTGTTACTTGACATGCCATTCGACGGATTTTATTTTACCGGTTCGTATAAAACCGGTGAATATATATATCAAAAAGTGGCCAGGCAAATGGTTCCATGTCAGCTTGAACTGGGAGGTAAAGATCCGGTATATGTTGCAGAAGATATACCGGACATCAAAGCCGCGGCCGCAGGCATAGCCGATGGTGCCTTTTATAATAATGGACAGAGTTGCTGTGCAGTAGAACGGATTTATGTGCATGAAAAAATTTATGACCAATTTACGGAGCATTTTATAGATGAAGTCAGGTCGTGGAAGATCGGGGCTCCTGATGAAAAAGATACCTATATCAGTGTGTTGAGCCGGAGACAGCAGTTGGATTTTTTGCAATCCCAGGTAGAGCAGGCTTTAGCCTGCGGTGCTACTCTTGCCACCGGAGGCCAACGAATCGAGCGCAAAGGATATTATTATTTACCTACTGTGCTTACCCATGTAGATAATTCTATGAGTGTGATGCGGGACGAAAGTTTTGGGCCGATCATTGGTATCATGAAGGTCAAAGATGATGCTGAAGCTATTAAATTGATGAACGACACTGAGTTTGGATTGACCGCTGCTGTATATTCTGCTTCAAAAGATAGAGCAGACAAAATTTTTGCTCAACTGGATACGGGTACGGTATATTGGAATTGTTGTGACAGGGTCAGTGCTGCTGTGCCGTGGTCCGGTCGTAAACATTCCGGGTTTGGATCTACGCTGTCGCACGCGGGCATCAGGGCTTTCACTAAACCCAAAGCATATCAATTGCGGATTCCTGGTTGAATTTAATAATCTTTATTTCTTATTTAGAGATTGGTTTTCCTGGTAAAGGCACTTCTGTTGGCGGTAATGGCGTTGCTTTTATCAAATTTATTTATAGGTAAAGGAAAGGAGACTTTTTCCAACTTATCTGTTTGCATGAGCCCGGATTTGTGAAATAAGCCATACATTTTCAGTGCGCACTAAAATATCTGTAAAACTATGGTGTTTGTCGCTGGCGGATAAAATTCCCGAACCTTCGATAAAAGCCTCTCCATCTACGACTGCTACATCATCAGTAACAAAACTTATGCGAGTAATTCGACTAGTGTGCTTTGTACTTTTGGCTTCACTACCTAAAAAATTACTTAATAAAGTGCGTATCTCTTCTTTACCGATAGCCACATCACCTCGGGGGCTAATAAGAACTGCATCGCGTGTAAAACAAACCAGTATACCTTCAATATCACCTTGCTGCCAAGCCTGGTCATAAGCGGCTTCTGTTTTTCTAATTCGCTCCGCTTCATATTGCTGATCTTGTTTTTTCATTTCGTTACTATCATCAGATTTTTGTTTTACCATAATTGGTTAAGTGCAAACCTTTTCAGAAATCCTACAGGTATCAAAGATAGAGAAGCCGGAGATTTTATTATTGTCATTTATGCTTGTTGTAATAGGATTGTCATTTATGCTTGCCACTAACGGCCAGGTATTTGTTTCAATGCGGGAATTAGCGGTCATCCAGCCCGGTGAGAATTTATAAAAAAGCTGCGCTTTTTAAATTTTGAAAAACTAATTTTAGAATTGCATCAGCCTGGATTTTGATGATTAGCGAACAGCTGTTGAGCATTTGAACTCTAGTCCGCATTGAACAAATACCCTTGTTGGTTGTAGTGCGTTTCTTATTGAATTTCCACAGCAAGAAGTTTTTTAACTTTTCCATTATCCGAAACAACAAGACTTGATCCGTCTTTTTGCTTTCTCGCTATCAGTTTACGGATGGCCAGTTTGCTGCCTTCCATGAATTTCTGCTTTATCTCTGTGGTTTTCATTGTCTCTCCTTTTTAATTTTCTTCCATTTTCACTGGCTGTAAACTGATGCAGTTTCTCCAGGCTTCCCTTAAGCAATCAACACCTGATTTACTCCTGAGTTGTCTATAAACAGCCAGTAATCAAGTTTATCCGAATACAATTTAAAGAAATTCTCTATACCCACATGATATCTCCGGATAATTATTTCCTCCGGTATATTGTGGCCGCCTTCCGAAACCCGTTGTTTTACTCTTTCTATGGCAAGTTCTGCACTGTCCAGCCATAAAAACACCAGGCATATTTCAAAACCCTGCATTCTGGCTCTTTCACATAAATCAGCAAAACTTCATGTGGCCAATGTGTCTCAAACGGAAAATCCCGCTTTTCACTGACAAGCTAATCTATCCGTGCTAACATTATCCAGCCCGCTTCTATTGGAAGTGGTCATTTTACAATCATATCAATTGAAGGTTCGTCCACTCTCAACCATCTTAATATTTCTTTTGCTCTACTTTTATTTGTGTTTTTTACTTTGTCAAACTCGTCCATTAGTCCGCTTACATAAAGTCTTTCATTCACTGTCATTCCTGAAAGTCCTTCAATATTTTGAATGCGACTATATGTCTGTTCGTTAGTTAGCTTTTTATAAATGTACTCACAAGCTTCTTCTTCTGAATAAAAAGTTCTTACAGAATGCTTTTCGCCACGCTCTTTGAAATAGGTTTCATATTCAACTGTAGACTTTCCTTTCTTTATCGTCAAGGATAATTTTTCATTGTCGTTCGCTGAACCATAAAGTCCGTGAAGAAAGTATTGGTCATCATTAATTCCAACGTTCTTCAAT
>JBGAVW010000028.1:0-53233 GCA_044227925.1 Saprospiraceae bacterium
CTGACACCGGAGAGTGATCCAATAGCTGGAGTCACAAAACCTAAATCGGTATTATTGGTTTTATATGCAAAATCCAATTTAATTCGCTGATCCATTTTGTACACTTCAAAATCATGATTATCAAATGGTACCCCATATGGCGTAACTACCGTATCAAAAGAAAAATACAAAATTGCTGAATCGAGCTCAGCACCTTTGAATTCTGGAAGGGCAGCAAATGCGGGCTTTAAGAATTGAATAAACAAACCGGCATCGGTATTGCCAAATAATTGATCCTGGAAATTACCTATTGCCATTTTACCAAATACCTGACCAATGGCTGGATAATATACTGTCTGGTCTGAATCCAATAAAGTCTGGGCTTCCAGGGTAAAGGTATCTACAAACGAAAGATTGATCTCATCCTCTTTTAATAAATCGGCACCCAGAAAAGTAGGATCATTACATTCTGAAAATAAAAAACCAAGTGCTAAAAAGATGAATAGTTTCAATACGGACCTCATTGCAGTATTAACTGGAGATGGAGAAATTTTATTTGAGTAAATCTTGATAAAACTTGAGATAAACTTTATTTCGATCTTCTTCGGGTATAAAATCAAGTTGTGGTTTTTTGCCAAAGCCTTTTTTTGCAGTTAAAACATCTTTAGATAGTTTTTCGCTGCCTTGAATCAGTGCATCTGTGTATTTAATTGCCCCTTGATGTAATTTATAGGTTTTACCTGAATAAAAGTCTTCTAATTTTTTTGGATCAAGATTATTTATGGATGCTTTGGTTAAGAATTTCTTATTAAAGGGCATATCTAAATCCGATTCATATGCTGAGTAAATAATTTTTGCATTTCTAAATATGGGCTCATCTTTGTAGGTGGTACGTAAATACAAAGGGATCAAGGAGGTCATCCATCCATGACAGTGAATAATATCAGGAACCCAACCAAATTTTTTTACCGTTTCTATTGATCCTTTGCAATAGAATACCATGCGGTCCAGGTTGTCATCAAATTGTTTTCCGGCAGCATCTGAAAAAATGAACTTTCTCTTAAAAAATTCTTCATTGTCTAAAAAATAGACCTGCATTCGGGAGCCGGGTAAGGAGGCTACTTTAATAATTAATGGAAAGTCATCATCATCTACTATAATATTCATACCTGACAATCGCACCACTTCATGCAACCTGTGTCTTCTCTCGTTGATGCTTCCAAATTTTGGCATTAATACCCTGATCTCGAAACCATTAGAAGAAACGTATTGAGTGATTTTATTTACTATATCTGACATTACACTTTCTTCAGTATAAGGCTTCATTTCCTGTGTAATGAATAATATTCTTTTTTTCTCCATATTGATTGATGCCGAAGGGTACTATTAAAAATCGGAGCACAAAGGTACGATTACTTGGCTAATTTTTAAGGAAAGTCTTGGACTTTGATCCTGGGGACCAAAATCTTATCTATTCTTTAACATCCTTCAAACTGTTTGGCAGTCAAAAGGATATGAAATATTAACTCACAATCCATTGCATCAAATAGGCACAAATCAAGCCACCATAGGTCCCAACTGCATACCCCAAAACAGCGAGTAATACACCTACTGGAGCCAATGCTGGTGCAAATGCGCTGGCAATCACTGGTGCGGATGCTGCCCCTCCAATATTTGCCATACTCCCTACTGCAGCAAAGAAAAATGGGGCTTTTAATAATCTTGCAACGAATAAGATTATACTCACATGGATTAGCATCCATATGACTCCCACTGTGATGAGTCCCAGATTTTTACCGATTTGCCCAAGATCCATTTGCATTCCAATTGTAGCTACCAAAATATATAAGAAAATGGAAGCCCATTTGGAAGCTCCGACTCCTTCCAGGTTGCGTGCCTTGGTAAAGGATAATACTATTCCGATCAAGGTGCTAATGACCACTACCCAAAAAAAAGAAGAATTAATGGCAGTAAGTTTGTATTTATCCAGCCACTCTTTATGTTGCGCCATCTGCGGCATGATTAAATCCGTAAGGAAATGAGATAAACCCACTCCAGCGAAAGTGATTCCCATAAGAATCATCAATAATGTGAGCGTTGGTTTTTGTTCTATGCTTTTGGTAAATTCATTTATTTTAAATTCAAGATTTTCAATCATGGCATAATCGGCTTTGAGCCATTTATTTATTTTGTGATGCATACCGGCACCAAAAAGCAATACCCCCATCCAAACATTAGCGACTGCTATGTCCACTACCACTACAGATCCGAATAAACTGTCTGGTACCTGGAATATTTCTTTTATCGCAGTTTGATTGGCACCGCCTCCAATCCAGGACCCTCCAACTGTTGAAAGACCCTGCCACAACTCGGAAGCCGGCGCAGGAAGTGAAGCAGGAAAAAAAGTAGAAATCATCCACAATGCTATCGGGCCTCCAATAATTACGCCAAATGTACCAGCTAAAAAAACCAATAATGCTTTAGGACCTAATTTCAGTATAGCCGGCAGGTCTAAGCTGATGCAAAACAATAAGAGGCTGGCAGGCAATAAATATCTTGAAACAAAAGGATACAACTTCGAAGTATCATTGGAGATAATCCCCAGGGGCCAATGCAATAAAGCCGGCACAAAATAACAAAGCAAAAGTGCCGGAATATATTTATAAAATTTTACCCAAAAAGGATGTTTGCTTTCCGTAGTATAAAATATAACGGCTAATACACCGATGAGTAGCCCAAAGGTGACCGCATCGTTTTTAACTGGTAGCATGGGGCTAAAGATAGTGAAGATAGTAAAGATACTCAAAGAATGAAGTTTTACTCATCTACCTGGTTTCATTGAATTTGAAAGCAGGTCCGTTCAGTTTGCCACTTTAGCGCTGAATGGATCGCCTAAAAACTTCCTCACCCATTCGTCAAATACCGTGGGACTTTCAATAAATGGAAAATGTCCTGCTCTGGGGATTATGTGGAAGGAAGATGATTTTATGACGGATGCTAATTTTTTTGCGGCCTGAAGGCCAATGTCAGTATCACCGGTCAATATAAGAGTTGGAATGGTAATCTTACTGCAGTCATCATATAAATCATAGTTTGTCAAATCCCTGAATATGTATTTTAATGAAGCGTTTTTTTGCGTAAAGTCAGAAGGATAATAAAGCTGTATACTGTCAGCCAATGCCGGAAGAGCCATATTTTTTGAAAATGACAGCCTTATTAAGTCAGCCATTGCAGCCGGATCATTTTGCTTGAATGCATCACTGTTTATGATTTGCATCCTCTTTTGCTGATCTTGGTAATCAAACTTTGCATTTAAAAGTTTACTTGCTTCACGAACATCTGCATAGGAGGTGGCTGCAGGATTTGACAAAATTAAAGAAGAAACATATTGTGGGTTTTGTATTGCATACCTCAATGCGAGGTTAGTGCCCCATGAATGAGCGAGGATATGTACTTTTCTCAATTTAAACCTGGTCCGTATTTTATCGACATCATGTACGAATGCTTGTACGCTCATAGCATTGGTATCAGCGGGTATTTCTGAATCACCGCACGCTTTCTGATCATAAAATATCAAATGATGGTTATCGGCCAGCCTCTCCAGGTGGGGCAGGAAATAACGGTGATTTAATCCCGGACCACCATGTATGATCAGGATTGGTTCCCCTTTGCCAATATGATAATAATATAATGATTTATCCTTTCCGATTGCTCCATGAGTCAATAATTTATTGCCAGCGCAATTTGAAAATAATATTATTAAAATAGATGCTGCTAGTAATGCCTGTTTCATAATTTCTGGACAAATCTTAATTCTATTCTTCTTGTTTCTGCATCGACTGACTCTACTTTTACTTTTACTTTATCCCCCATACTCAGAATCATTCCTGATGTTCTGCCAAAAACTTTTAATCTGTTGTCAGCCAGTACAAATCGTTCGTTCATCTGATCAAAGGGAATAAATCCTTCTACATGGTTATCTTCTAAGTCAATAAACAATCCACGTTCTATCATGCCTGCGATGACCCCATTAAACTCTTCTCCGATATGATCCTGGATAAACAACAGCTGGAAATATTTGACCGATTCCCGTTCTGCATCCATCGCTTTGCGTTCCTGATTGGAAATGTGTTTGCATTGTTCGTCCAGTCTTTTTTTATTTACACGAAAAGTGTCATTTAGGTTCTGGAATAAAATACGATGGGCTAGTATATCAGAATACCTGCGTATAGGCGAAGTAAAATGAGAGTACAGGTCAAAAGCAAGACCATAATGTCCTATGTTATTAGTCGAATATTCGGCTTTGGCCATAGCTCGTATTCCCAATGGTTGCAACATTTTAAGAGCGTCATTTTTTTGACTTTCTTCGTATAACCGGTTTAGTGATTTGGTAATTTCCTTAGGGGTATTCATTTTCATTTCAAAACCCATTTCTTTTGCAAATGAAGCAAGGTCGTTTAATTTGTCCAGGTCCGGCAAGTCATGTACCCTGTATACAAAAGGAATAGTGTCTTGTTTTTGTTCTTTGGCATGAATAAATTCTGCTACAGCTTTATTGGCCAATAGCATAAATTCCTCTATCAATGCATGAGTCTCGATATGCTCTTTGGCGTGTACGGAAATTGGTTTACCAGATACGGGGTCCAGTTTAAATTTGTACTCCGGTGAATCAAACCCAATTGATCCTTGTTCAAATCTTTTTTTTCTGAATTTTTTAGCCAGTTGATTTATTTGATTTAACTCTGTATAGTATATCCCTTTTCCGTCATTTAATATTTCCTGTGCATTTTCATAGGTAAAGCGGTGATCAGATCTGATAATGGATTTTCCTATCCAGGTATGTACTATTTTTGCAGTAGTAGTATCTATAGTAAATACTACAGAAAAGGTAAGTCTATCCGTATGAGGATTAAGTGAACATACATCACTGGATAATATTTCAGGTAACATGGGCAGTGCGCGATCTACTAAATATACTGAGGTAGATTTGGCGTATGCCTCCTGATCCAGCACTGTGCCTTCCTGCAGATAATGCGAAGCATCCGCTATATGTACTCCAATCTCGACCTGGTCATTTTGCACAATTGCATAAGACAGGGCATCATCAAAATCTTTTGCGGTTTCAGGATCAATTGTAAAAGTCGTAATTGATCTGAAATCCCTTCTGTCCGGCCAGCTGAGTCCATCCGTCATAGTGCCAGCTACCTGCTCTGCTATGGCTATAGCTTCAGGACTAAATTTCAATGGAAATCCATTATTAATCAATATCGCCTGCATCTCATTTTCTATTATCGCATCTGCAGTCATGATTTGAGTGATTTTGCCACGAGTATGCCTTGAGGATCCATCTTGCCACTTTGTGATCTGCACTATTACTTTATCTCCTTCTTTAGCATCCAGACTATCGGCGCCAGGTATATGTATTTCGAATCGGTGATTTAAACTGGACGGCATAACTACAATACCTGTTTTTCTAACTATGACGGTGCCTACAAAAAAACTCGTTTCTCTTCTGATGATATTTACCACTTTACCCTCCGGTTTTCTTCTGGAGGTTGGAATTACGGCGGCCTGGACTATGTCACCATGTATGGCTCCCCCCAGGTATTTTTCAGGGATGTAAATATCTATTGCAGATTGATCAGATACCAGGTAGGCAGCACCACTTTTGATTATTTCCAGTCTTCCTTCAATTACATTACCTTCACGATGGACTCTCGCAGGCTTGAGTGTTTCAGATGATGATCTTGAGGCCTTCGGTATGTATTGGACCCTGCCATTTTTATGGTCTGCAATTTTTTTTGTCTGGATCAGTCTTTTAAATACCGGTGCAATGTCTTCAATCTTATTTTTGGAGTGTATGGCCTTAAGGATTTGGCTGCCGGTAAATGATTTGTCTGGGTTTTCTTTTAAAAAGGCGGTAACTAAATGTTTGAGATGGTCAAAGTGAAATGACTTACTATCAATATTTTTTATTTTATTCTTTTTCATTTAATTGGGATATAAATCCATTTGGTAATAATTCATAGCTGATTTCTTTTGTGCTGGAGGGATCAAAATGCAAATCATCTGCCTCCTGTTCTGAGGCTACTATTTCCACGGAAAAATCAGGTTCAATAGTAGCTAATTTTCTGACTATTGTTTTTCCATCTGAGGATGTACCTGCAATCACTTGTCTGGATATAGGGATACCCGTCCTGGTATAGGTAGCTAAAATAAAATCGTAGCGCATCAAAGCTGCTTTCCAGTATACTAAACTTATATATTCTCTGTTTGTAGCTTCAGGTAATCTAAAACAGGGAAGGTACTCAGTGAATTCGTCTTCAGGGAGCTCATCTTCCTGCATGATGAAATGGGCGACCAAATCAGGAGGTATCAGATCATTCACTTGTTCAAATGTTTTATGCGAATCCAGTGTGAGCGAAACCGGCAATTCAGATGGAGGAAACAGTGCTAAAAACTGTGAGAATAAATTTTTTGTCATTCGATACGTAAAGGTAGGGCTTTTACTACTCAATTCGAAATTCGCCAGGCGCTAAACAGGATCGGCAAAGGATTAGGAAAAAGGGTATGGAGGCATAAGAACAAAGCACCATATTTGCATAAGATTAAACTTTATTTGACTTTCCTAAAAACTTATCCATATGCAGCAGGTATTATTAGTTACTTTATTCTTTTTTATTTGCCCATTACTTATAGACGCCCAGATCATTGATGATTCACTATGGATAGAAGGCCATCAAAGAAGTTTTCATTTTCTGAAATCAGGCCAGGCCAACTCCTCATTAGTATTTATTTTGCATGGTTCAGGAGGCAATGGCCTCCAAATGCAAAGCAGGACAAAAGCGTTGGAGGCAATTGCTTCCTCTGAGAATATATTATTGGTATATCCGGATGGGTATAAGAAATATTGGAACGAATGCAGGAAAACGGCTAACTCAGCAGCCAATATTGAGAATATTAATGAAAATGCATTTTTTGAAGCGATGATGGTTTATTTTAAAGCACGATATCAGATAAACGAAAAGCAGATATTTGCAGTGGGTACATCAGGAGGTGGACATATGGCTTACAAATTGGCATTGACCATGCCTGAACGATTTAGAGCTATTACGGCACTCATTGCCAATCTACCGGATACAAATAACATGGATTGTGGCGAAAAGAAAATGGCCTTGCCGGTAATGATCGTCAATGGAACTGAGGATAAAGTAAATCCATATAATGGGGGAGAGGTGATCATTTCGAATAATATCAGCCTGGGCTTGGTCAGATCTACAGATCAAACATTTGAGTACTGGTCATCGATTGCAGGATATAATGGAAGTCCTAAACACGAATTATTGCCGGATGTCGATCCAACCGATGGAAAAACCATTGAAAAATATACATTTAAGAAGAAAAGAAAACCCGAAATTACGTTGCTTAAAGTAATCCATGGCAAACATGATTATCCCAATGATATTGATGTACATCTTGCTGCGTGGGCTTTTTTTAAAAGATCAATGAAATGAAGAAATGATATATTAAGCAACTTGCATTTCGATTAATTCCAATTAATTCCAGTCAAAATAATTTTAAATTTTGTTTAAAGCCTGATCCAAATCAGCTATGAGATCATCCACATTTTCTATGCCAACCGAATATCGAATCAGACTTTCTGGTATTCCAAGCATAGCTCGCTGCCCTTCCGTGAGCTCAACATGACTTGTAGTCCTCGGTGGTCCTGCTAATGTATTTACTGAGCCAAGGTGAGCTGCTAATTGTACCAGGTTTAGATTAGTAAGAAATTTTTTTACATAATCATAATTTCCATTCAATTCAAAACTCATCATTCCTCCAAATCCTCTCATTTGATTCCGGGCAATTTCATGTCCTTCATGAGAAGTCAACCCAGGATAAAATACATCTTTAATTTTAATATGAGATTTTAGATATTTTGCGATGGCCATGGCGGAAGTGTTTTGCCTTTCTATTCTCAATTCCAATGTTTTCATTCCTCTTGCAATCATATAAGCGGCATCAGACTGCAAGCTTGCTCCATTTATTTCCCTGAAATGATATACTTTTTGTACTAAGTCTTTTTTACCTGCCAACAACCCTCCCATAGCATCGGAGTGGCCGCATAAAAATTTCGTAGCACTGTGTATTACCAGATCAGCACCCAATGCTATCGGATTTTGATTTATGGGCGTGGCAAAAGTATTATCTACTACCACGATGGCACCTGCCCGGTGTGCTGCAGAAGACAATCTTTTAATATCAACCACTTTTAATGTTGGATTGGTAGGCGTCTCAAGATATACCAGATCACATCCTTTGACGATCTCAGCTTCGATTTCTTCATGATCTGTAGTATTGCAAAGAGAAACTTCTACATTAAACTGTGGTAAAAAATCAAGAAATAGTTTACTGGTACCACCGTAGGTGTCTTTTAGTGAGACTACCCGTTTTCCACTGGTAAGAAAAGTAAATAAAGTATTGCTTATGGCCGCCATGCCAGTAGCAAAAGAAACAGCATCTTCAGCATTTTCGAGCAACCTGATTTTTTCCTCTAATGCCTGCACTGTAGGATTGGTATTTCGACTATAAATATATCCTTGACGATTGCCTAAAGATACCTGATGCCAATGGTCGAGGTCATGATAACCAAATGCTACGCTATTCACTATAGGCGTTGTTACCGCACCTGCAGTATTCAAATCTCCATCACCGCCCCAGACAGCTGTCGTACCTTTTTTATATTGAGAAAAATCCATAATGATATAATTCGATTCACAATTTACGATTTTATTGTTTACAAATCTGTATTCTTAAAAAGGGTCATTTGTTGCAGGAAATGAAAATTATAGAATTTGCGCTTTGTCAAATTGTATATTAATTCTTTATTTTTAGTTCGATTAGCAATGACTTGATTTTAGATGCTGATTTTACACGTTTTTATTTTTACTCAGTTTCGTCAAATTTTCAATACAAAAGAGTCGGTAGCCATAAATACAAAAAAGTAAGTTGGTTTAAATTGTTTGATTTTTGTAAGTATTCATTTGAAATTAATAACCTGTTTTTAAAAGCAACAAGTACTTTTGTTTGATGAAATGGCATGGCTTGTATTGGTTTGATTTTCGTAAGCTTTGGATTTTGGTGCCACACCTTATTTTTGTTTTTTTACTTAGCTATCAAGGAGTACTGGCGCAGGCAGGGGATAGCACAAAACAAAAAATTCCTTTAAAGGCATCTGGGATGGTTACTATTACTAATAATGGAGTATCGTTATTTCCCAATCTTTCATTGGGCAAGCCGGCAGCTATCATAAATGTATCTGTTGGGAAAAATACCATTTTCTTTGAGCCGGAACTACGGTGGGGATTGAATGGAAAACCTTGGTCATACATCTATTGGCTACGATACCGACCAAAAAAAATTTCCAAACAATTTGGCTTTCACCTTGGACTACATCCATCTTATGTAATCAGGGAAAATGAAGTCACAATAAATGGAATGCCGGTAACCAGATATGTAACACAACGATATTTTGCCGGGGAAATAGTTCCGGTGTGGTCCCCATCCTCCAAATTCGCTATTGGATTACACGTATTACGGGCAGCAGGACTGGATGACAATGCTGTGCAGCGGAGCCTCTTCGTGGCCATTCAACCCAGATTTCCACACATTGCTCTAAATAAAAATTATTTTCTTAGTTATTTTCCACAGTTGTTTTATCTGGAGCTGGATGATAAAAACGGGTCTTATTTTAGTCATACCCTAAATTTGAATAAGTCAAACTATCCTTTTGCAATCTCTTCTGTATTTACATATACGTTTATGTCTACAATACCAGGTGATAATATTGTATGGAATATTGGATTAAATCTTAAACTTTAGATTATGAGCAGTACTGAAACGCTGGAAGAATTTTATAAACGGAAATTGGTTTCGATTCCTCAAAATATCAAAAATAAAATTGGGCATTTTAATATTTTCAGACACGAGCCAGTAATTCATGGTAAATCTAAGCCTTTGCCTTATAGAAGAAGGGATTTTTATAAAATTATGCTTGTGATAGGTAATATAGATATGGTTTATGCCGATAGAGTCATTTCGATTAAAAAACAAGCTTTGTTTTTTTCAAATCCACAGATACCCTATACCTGTGACCAATTGGAAAATATCAGAGAAGGGGTGTATTGCATTTTTAATAAGGATTTTTTTCTAAAATTTGGTGATTTGACTGATTATGCTGTTTTTCAACCGGCAGGCAATCATGTATTTGAATTGAATGATGCACAAACCCGGTATGTATCAGACATCTATAAAAGAATGTTTGAAGAAATAGAATCAGATTACGAGCACAAATACGATGTGATGCGCAATCTGGTCTTTGAGATTATTCATTTTGCTTTGAAAACTCAACCGGCAACATCCGGACAAAAACCAGTATTAAATGCGGCTCAACGCATTTCATCATTGTTTTTCGAATTACTGGAAAGACAGTTTCCAATGGATGAAAACCATCCCAGCATTAACTTACGATCGGCATCCGATTTTGCCCTGCAATTAAATGTACATGTGAATCATTTGAACAGAGCAATTAAGCAAATAACTCAAAAAACAACTACCCAACTGATCTCCCAACGGATAATGCAAGAGGCGAAAATCATGCTGAAACAAAGTGATTGGAATATCGCCGAGATAGCCTATGCCTTGGGATTTGCAGAACTAACGCATTTTACCAACTTTTTTAAAAAACACACTGGTGTAAATCCTTCTTCATTCAGAAATTCAGGTAACTCTTATAAAAAAACTAGGTAACTGAATTTTAATTTTAGCTGTTAACTATAATTAGGCTTAAATTAATATCAATTATCCTCCCTATCAAATTCATTGCCCAATTCATAAGAGGGTAAGTCCAACCCCAGTGAAGAAAAAAGATGGGACATTAAAGACAGAAGCTAATGAACTGCTCATGTCCAGCTGTGACTTAATACGAATTATCCCTTTCATGGCTGTATAAAATATTTTATACCATAAGAAGAGATTTATTGCTTTGTGCTCGTTGGGAATTGTTATTTGGTCCTGTCCGTGTCACAAGAATTACCTTGACAATAGCCTGATGCGCATCCAAATGCAAATAGTCCCATTGCGGAAAAGTACATCCCTAAAAATACCCCCATCCACTGCTTGTTAAAAATGGATTGCATGATTATGAATGATCCAAGCAACAAATACAAGGCCCTGCTAAATGTCCAGTTATGTAAAATTCGATCTCTCAATTTGTAATTTTAATTTGTATCTAATGTAGAAATACTATTTCGAACCTAAATTAATTTTGACTCACGGTAGACTTAAGATCTAACCAACTTCCGCCATTTTCACAGCTTATTCCTAGTTTGCGAAGGTAAGCAGTGGCTTGGCCGCTACGGTTACCACTGGCACAGCATAGTATGACCGGTAGAGCCATTTTCTTGATCTCGTTTACTCGTTCGGGAATTTCATTTAAGGGAATGTTTATACTGCCTGCCACATGGCCTCCGATGTATTCTTCAGGAGTACGTACATCAATGATTGTTTTTGTCTTTTGCATATTTTTAATTTTTTTTTGTATTTGTAAATAATAATGCCCCCATCAAGCCACCGTAAGCACAGCTGATGAGCGGATCGGATGTAATGGGACAAGACCCACTGGAACAGCCAATAAAATAATAATAGGCATAGCCCATTGTCGCCCCTGCCACCATGCCGATGATAGTTGTTTTATGTTCTAGTATAAAGTTCATCAATTGGCTTGTGCAATGGTTTGAAGTTGATTGGAATAGACCTCTTTTCCATTAAAAATAATTTGCCAGGTGACAGGAATTATTTTTTTAAGCATATGACTGACTCCGCAAATTTTTTCCTGAGAGTACAATGCTGCGTCAATAGCAACTTGGGCATCATCTTCATTTCCTGTCATATCATACACAATATTGGCAGAGATATATTCAATAGGTGGCTGCTTGCTGATTTCACCACTTACTTTTAAATTGAAGTCTTTGAGTTGTATTCCTTTCTTGCGAAGGATTGCAACCACATCCATTCCAGTGCAACCACTTAGAGCAGTGAGCACAAATGGCTTCGGAATAGGACCGTGATCCTCTCCACCCACGCGCTCAGGTGCATCCATTATTATAGTATGTCCATTTACCAATGCATTAAATTGCATTTTCCCCATCCACTGGGTTTCTATTTCATGTTTCATTTATTTTCCTTTTTTGGTTAATACTGAATTCTGAGACAAAAGTGCTATAAAGAAAAATGAGGTATAGTGACTTTAGTTACACAAAAGGATGATTTTTAATTCCTTTAGAAAAAAATATTTCAGGGACTGACCAATATCAATCCATACCCTGATATTAGTATTTATCCCGCTCTGGCGATCTCTTTACCTATGTACTCATATTAACAAATTAATACTTATGGCAAATAAAATAAAGACTCCTAAATACGTGTATTTTTTTGGAGACAATAAAGCAGATGGCAACGAATCGATGAAAAACCTCCTGGGAGGTAAAGGCGCCAACCTTGCTGAAATGGCTGGCCATCCTAATCTGAGGTTACCAGTACCACCCGGGTTTACCATCACTACTGATGTGTGCACTTATTATTATGGTCACAAAAAAACGTATCCTCAACAGCTTAAAGGACAAGTATTACAAAGTCTTACAAGAATGGAAAAGATTACTGGCAAAAAATTTGGTGACCATCAGAATCCAATGCTGGTATCTGTAAGGTCTGGAGCCCGTCGGTCGATGCCCGGTATGATGGAGACTGTACTGAATATCGGATTGAATGAGAATACAATCAAGGGCATAATAAATGTAAGCGGAGATGAACGATTCGCATTGGATGCATACAGAAGATTAATACTCATGTATGCAGATGTAGTGATGGAAAAAGCGGCAGGTATTGACCTTAAAGGAGGAAAAGGCATTCGCAAAACCCTGGATGAAAAATTAGATCAAATTAAATCTTCAAGAGGATACAATACAGACACAGATCTTAATGTGGAGGATCTGAGAGGTCTCATCCAGGATTATAAAAAAACAATAAAATCAGTTTTAGGTAAACCCTTTCCTGAGGATCCATGGGAACAACTCTGGGGTAGTATAGGGGCTGTATTTAGTAGTTGGAATGGCAAAAGGGCGATAGAATATCGTCGTATTGAAAAAATACCTGATGAGTGGGGTACTGCCGTAAACGTACAAGCAATGGTTTTTGGTAATATGGGCAGTGATTGCTGTACTGGTGTGGCATTTACCAGAAACCCCGGGACCGGAGAAAACCAATTTTACGGAGAATATCTGGTAAACGCCCAGGGAGAAGATGTAGTGGCCGGTACACGCACACCTGCTCCGGTAAATGAATATTCTAAAAATGCCCAAAGCGAACATCTGACCACATTGGAAAAATTGATGCCTTCACTTTATAACGAATTGAATACATATCAAAAACGATTGGAGAAACATTATAAAGACATGCAGGATATCGAATTTACTATTGAAAAAGGCAAACTTTATATGCTCCAATGCCGGGTGGGTAAACGCAATGGTGTGGCCGCTGTACGAATGGCAACAGAGATGTACAAATCCAGGCTTATAGATGCTAATACAGCGATCAAGAGAGTATTGCCAAGTCAACTGGTCGAACTGCTCTTACCCATGCTGGACCCAAAAGAAGAGCTAATCAATCCTGTAATTGCCAAGGGGTTGCCTGCAGGGCCTGGTGGTGCCAAAGGAAGAGTTGTATTTAATTCTCATGAAGCAGTGGAATGGGCTCATAAAGGTGAAAAAGTAATACTCGTACGCGAAGAAACTTCACCAGAGGATGTGGATGGCATGCATAAATCACAAGCCATACTTACTATCAAAGGAGGAATGACATCCCATGCAGCTCTTGTAGCCCGGGGTTGGGGCAAATGTTGTATAGTTGGCTGTGGTGATATTGAAATTCATCACGAATCGAAAACATTCAAGACAAAAAAGGGCGTCACCGTAAAAGAGGGGGATTGGATCAGCCTGAATGGTACCAAAGGATTGGTGTATGAAGGTAGTCTTCCCCTGGTAGATATTGATATTGATAAAAATGAATCCTATAAAAACCTTATGAGATTAGTAGATAAAACTAAAACATTAGGTGTACGTGCCAATGCTGAGACACCGGAAGATGCTGCTCAGGGTCTCAAGTTTGGTGCAGAAGGTATTGGATTATTCAGGACGGAACATATGTTTTACGGCAAAGGCAGTGAACAACCACTATTTCTTTTGAGAAAAATGATTGTTAGTAAAACGGAAGAGGAGCGTAAAAACGCATTGCGGGACTTATTCATATATGTAAAAAAAGATATTAAAGAAACTTTATTGGTAATGAATGGCTACCCGGTCACCATTCGTTTGTTGGATCCCCCTTTGCATGAATTCGTGCCACATGATTCAGACAAACTAAAAGAATTAGCAAAAGAGCTTGGAATCAGTTTAGGATTATTAAAGAGAAGAGTATTAGCCTTACATGAAAACAATCCTATGCTGGGTCATCGTGGTGTACGATTAGGCATCAGTTATCCTGAAATCACCGAAATGCAGGTGCGGGCGATATTTGAGGCTGCAGCGGAGTTGATAAAGGCCGGCAAAAAAGCGTTGCCTGAAATCATGATACCTGTTACAGTAAGTGTGATGGAACTATATCATCAAAAAGCGATAGTAGATAGAGTATATAAAGAAGTTTGTGCCAGTACCAAGGTTAAAAAAATACCGTATTTATATGGCACTATGATAGAAACCCCTCGTGCAGCAATAAAGGCAGCACGCATGGCTCTGGCAGCTGATTTTTTCAGCTTTGGTACGAATGATTTGACGCAGATGAGTTTTGGATTTAGCCGGGATGATATCGGTGGCTTTCTTCCTAATTACCTGGATCAAAAAATACTTAACGAAGACCCATTCCAGACTATTGACCAGGATGGGGTAGGTGAGTTAATTAAAACAGGTACGAAAATGGGCCGACAGACCAAACCCAAATTAAAAGTAGGTATATGCGGCGAACATGGCGGTGATCCTGAAAGTGTAAAATTTTGTCATCGTATTGGTATGAATTATGTGAGCTGCTCACCTTTCAGGGTGCCTATTGCACGACTGGCTGCTGCTCATGCTGCCTTAGAGTCTAATAAAAAGAAATGAGGGTGGGTTTCCCAACGATAGTTAGTTAATCTTATATAAGTAAACAAAGATATGGCTGTATTTAAAACGGATTTGACCCATGTACCGGATCTAAAAGAGCATGCTTCAGGTACGGGACCACTAAGAAGTCAGATACCTGTGTATAAAGATTTTTTACCGCCATGCAATCATGCTTGCCCTGCCGGAGAAAATATTCAGGCATGGTTATCATTGGCCCAAAGCGGTTCCTTCAAAAAAGCATGGGAAAAATTGGTTGAAGAAAATCCAATGCCTGCTATTCACGGGAGAGTTTGTTATCATCCATGTGAAAGCGATTGCAACAGAGCTTACATGGATAGTGCTGTGAGCATTCATGCGATTGAAAGATACCTTGGTGATCAGGCTGAACAACATGGCTGGCAATTTCCCAAGCCTCTACAACCAACTGGTAAAAAGGTTCTCGTGATTGGTGCCGGACCTAGTGGATTGTCAGCTGCTTACCATTTAGCAAAGTTAGGTCACCAGGTAAATGTATATGAAGCAGGTCCTATAGCAGGGGGTATGATGCATTTTGGTATTCCTGCTTATAGATTACCAAGAAATATACTTCAGGCAGAAATCAAACGCATTGAAAACCTGGGGGTTCATTTTACTTTCAACCATAAAGTAAAAGATGTGATCGAAGAAAAAACCAGAGGTCAATTTGATGCTGTCTTCATTGCTATTGGCGCACATATAGGAAAGAAAACCGACATTCCCGCCAGAGAAGCAGGCAATATACTAGATGCAGTCACATTTCTTAAAGATGTAGAGATGGGATTAAAGCCTAAAATTGGCCGTAGAGTAGCTATATATGGTGGGGGAAATACGGCAATGGATGCTGCAAGAATTGCAAAAAGACTAGGGGCTGATGAGGCATTGATCATTTATCGAAGGGATAAGGAACACATGCCAGCACACCAATTTGAAGCAGATGAAGCCATGGGTGAAGGCATCAAAATTCATTGGTTACGAACCATAAAAAATCTTGATTCTACCTCGATTACAGTGGAGCGTATGGATCTTAAAGATGGCAAGCCGGTTCCTACCGGAACTTTTGAAACGCTCGAGGCAGATTCTTTAATACTTGCATTAGGACAGGATACCGATACGAATTTTTTGAAAAACATTGCAGGCATTAATATCAATGAGGATGGTACGGTGGTGGTAAATGATCAAATGATGACTGGATCTCCTGGCATATTTGCCGGTGGGGATATGGTGCCCAGTCAGCGCTCAGTAACCATTGCTACAGGTCACGGCAAAAAAGCAGCCCGGAATATTCACGCATGGCTAATGAATGAAAATTTGCTTAATAAAAAGAAGAATGCAATAGTAACTCACGATGTATTAAATGTATGGTTTAGGACACAGGCTCCCGCTAAATCACAAAATCATTTACCACCTGTGATGGCTGTCAGGGGATTTGATGAAATTGTAACCGGATACAGCCAGGAAGAAGCTAAATATGAAGCTCAGCGATGTCTCTCCTGTGGAAATTGTTTTGAATGTGATGGCTGTTATGGTGCTTGTCCGGAAGATGCAATCATTAAACTTGGAGCCGGTAACAGATATAAATTTGATTATACATTATGCACCGGATGTGCAGTATGTGCTGAACAATGTCCATGTCATGCAATAGAGATGAACATGGAAAAAAATATAATATAATGGATAATAAGAATCATCAAGTAGTGACTATAGACGGTAATGAAGCTGCTGTATATATTGCTTACCGGGTTAATGAAGTGTGCGCTATATATCCAATCACTCCTTCATCGACTATGGCTGAGCTCGCTGACGAATGGTCTGCTAAAGGAATCACCAATATATGGGGCAATATCCCTGAAGTCATAGAAATGCAAAGTGAAGCAGGTGCCGCCGGTACGGTGCATGGAGCATTGCAGACAGGATCGTTGACTACTACATTTACTGCTTCGCAAGGATTGATGCTCATGTTACCGAATATGTATAAGATTGCGGGTGAGCTAACCTCAGCAGTGTTTCATGTAGCAGCGAGGGCACTTTCTGCACAGGGACTTTCGATCTTTGGTGATCACCAGGATGTAATGGCAGCACGCACCACCGGATTTGCAATGATGGCAGCAGCAAGCGTACAGGAAGCTCATGATATGGCACTGATCAGCCAGGCCATCACCTTAAAGTCGAGAATACCTATTATCCACTTTTTTGATGGCTTTCGTACTTCGCATGAGGTAAACAAAATCCAATTATTATCAGATGATCAGATTCGGGCTATGATCGATGATAACCTGATCTTTGAACATCGCAAACGCGCACTCAATCCGGATAGGCCTTTCATTCGGGGTACCGCCCAAAACCCGGATGTTTATTTCCAGGGACGCGAGACCGTAAACTCTTTTTATAACCGCATTCCTGATTTGTTACACCAGGAGATGCAAAAATTTTATTCAATTACCGGCCGCAAATATGCTCCGGTCAGATATTATGGAGATCCCGATGCTCAACAAATCATCATTGTGATGGGATCAGGATCTGAGACTGCCATCGAAACTTCCCATTTTCTAAATAAATGCGGAGAAAAAACGGGGGTTATACAAATTAGTCTATTCAGACCATTTCCATCTACAGATCTTTTGAATTGCCTACCATCCACTGCACACAGCATTGCCGTACTGGACAGAACAAAAGAGGCTGGTGCGACCGGTGAACCGATGTATCAGGATGTCGTAATTACTATGGCCGAGGGTTTGGCCAAAGGTGCCATATCTAAAATGCCAACCATCATTGGCGGTAGATACGGATTGGCTTCCAAAGAATTTACACCGGCTATGGTCAAAGCAATATTTGATGAATTAAAAACGGTATCACCTAAAAATCACTTTACCATTGGTATTCAAGATGATGTTACATTTTCCAGCTTGCCTTTCGATCCATATTTTACATTGGATGAATCGGATTGGACTCAGGCATTGTTTTTTGGCTTGGGAGCAGATGGAACAGTAGGTGCCAATAAAAACACCATTAAGATTATTGGAGAAAATACGGATTTATATGCACAGGGGTATTTTGTATATGATTCTAAAAAGTCAGGAGCTAAAACCGTATCGCATTTACGTTTTGGTAAGAAGCCAATCAGGGCACCTTATTTAATTTCTTCAGCTGATTTCATCGCATGCCATCAGTTTAATTTCCTGGAGAAAGAAGATATGTTGAAGTATGCCAAGCCTAACTCTGTTTTTTTATTAAATAGTCCATGGGATAAAAATCAAACCTGGGATAAATTACCCTTGGAGGTACAGAAAAAAATCATTTCCCGTAAGATCAAATTATACGTAATTAATGCAACAGAAGTAGCTCGGATCACGGGTATGACTGGCAGGATAAATACTATAATGCAGACCTGTTTTTTTGCCCTGTCCGGAGTATTACCTCATGATCAGGCAATTCTTCAAATTAAAAAGGCAATTGAAAAAACATATTCTAAAAAAGGCAGAAATATAATAGACCAAAATTTCAAAGCAGTAGATATGACTTTGGAAAATTTATTCGAAGTCGATATACCTGCATCTGCCAATGCTAAAGGTTCTAAAGATCACAAAATACCTGCTTACGCTCCGGAGTTTGTTCGTAATGTGACCCAGATGATGATTGCCGGCAATGGTGATGATATTCCGGTCAGCGCATTACCCATAGATGGTGAATACCCAAGTGGAACCACAAAATGGGAAAAACGGAATATCTCTGATAGGATCGCCGTGTGGGAATCAGATCTGTGCATCCAGTGCGGGAATTGCAGTTTTGTCTGTCCACATAGTGTAATACGATCTAAGTTTTACCATAAAGACTATCTGGATGATGCTCCTGCCTCATTCAAATCCGCGATGATCAATGCACGTGGGTTTCCCGAGACCAAATATACATTACAGATTTACCTGGAAGACTGTACAGGCTGTAATTTATGTTATGAAGTTTGCCCTGCTACCGATCCATTGGATCGATCCAGGAAAGCAATACACCTCGATGATAAAGAGAGTCGGCTGGATGCAGAGAGAAATAATATCCAATATTTTGAATCATTGCCTGAAAATGAAAGACCGACAATCAATTATGCATCTGTGCATGGTGTTCAGTTTTTACAACCCTTATTTGAATTTTCCGGAGCCTGTGCCGGATGTGGAGAAACACCTTATATAAAAGTGTTGACTCAACTGTTTGGAGATAGGCTATTGGTGGCCAATGCCACCGGATGTTCATCTATTTACGGAGGTAACCTTCCTACTACTCCCTGGACCAAAAACAACGTTGGTAAGGGACCTGCATGGTCAAATTCACTGTTTGAAGACAATGCTGAATTTGGCTTAGGTATGCGCCTCACCGCTGATAAGCAGTTGGCTATGGCTCATCAGTTATTAAAAAAGATGGAACCCCAACTTGGGGAATCCTTAGTAAAAGGTCTTATTGAGTCCAGTCAATCAGAAGAAAGTGAAATTGCAGAACAAAGACATCGCGTGAGCCAACTCAAAGCTATTTTACAAAGAATGGATTCAAGTGATGCCAAACATTTAGCGTCAATAGCTGATCAATTAGTAAAGCGCAGTGTATGGTTGATTGGTGGTGACGGGTGGGCTTACGATATTGGATCTGGTGGTTTAGACCATGCATTGGCCAGCGGGCGTAATATAAATGTACTGGTGTTGGATACAGAAGTATATTCCAATACAGGTGGGCAAATGTCAAAAGCTACCCCAACTGCGGCTAGTGCAAAATTTGCCGCAGCTGGAAAACGGGTCGGTAAAAAGGATTTGGCCATGCAAGCTATATCGTATGGAAATGTATATGTAGCACAGGTGGCCATGGGTGCTAATCCTCAGCAGACCTTGCTTGCCATGCGTGAAGCTGAAGCATACAATGGTCCGTCACTCGTGTTGGCTTATAGCCATTGCATTGCGCATGGCATCGATATGGAAAAAGGATTGGACCAACAGGATAAGGCAGTGATGAGTGGTTATTGGCCCCTTATTCGGTATAATCCGGTACTGCGAAAAAACAATAAAAATCCGTTTGTGCTCGACTCTCCAAAGCCAAGCTTGCCGTTTAAAGACTATGCGTACAATGAATTACGATATAAAGTATTGACACAGACGCAGCCCAAAGAAGCAGAAAGATTGATACAATTGGCTCAGGAGATTGTGGACCTGCGTTGGAAAACTTACGTTGAAATGGCGGGCTTTGGAGCAAGTTCTTTTCAACCGGTACTTTGATTTTTTAATATTTTGAATTTTTGTAATGAAATCTAATATCGATATCAGCGCCAAATACATGGGTTTGCACCTTAAGACCCCTTTGGTGGTCTCTGCCAATCCCCTCTCAGAAAAGCTCGAAAATATCCTCCAGATGGAGGATGCTGGTGCAGGGGCAGTTGTATTATTCTCCTTATTTGAAGAACAGATCAGGCAAGAAAATATCAAGCTTGAAAAAGTATTAAATGCTACATCCAATGCTTTCGCAGAAGCTTCTGACTTTTTTCCTGATATGGACGAATATGCTATTAATACAAATCAATATCTGGAAATCATTCGTAAAGCGAAGGAGAGGGTAGACATTCCGATTATTGCAAGCCTAAATGGAGTTACCCCTGAAGGGTGGACAGAGTATGCTCTCGATATTGAGCGGGCAGGAGCAGATGCCTTGGAAGTGAATGTCTATTTTATCCCGGCTGACCTGCGGCTCACTGCCGAGGAAGTAGAGAAAAGATACATTGATATACTAAAGTTATTGAGAAAAACAGTGAAGTTGCCCATTGCTGTGAAACTCAATCCATATTTCTCATCATTAGGTCATTTTGCAAGTCAGTTATCAGCAGAGGGAGCCGATGGCTTAGTGATCTTTAATCGTTTTTATCAACCTGATTTTGACATAGATAATCTGACAGTATTGCCCAATTTAGAATTTAGTCATCCGGCTGAAATCAGATTACCCTTGTTGTGGATAGCTATTCTTTACGGAAGACTTCCGATTTCTTTAGCTGCTACTACCGGTGTACATGGTGCCAAAGAATTAATCAAATACCTGCTGGCGGGTGCAGATGTCGGAATGGTTGCCTCTGCATTATATCGTCATGGCATTCCATGGATCAGGGATATACTCGATGACCTCAAATGGTATATGCAAGAGATGGGATTTTCTTCTCTCCAGGCTTTCAGAGGCTCAATGAGTCAACAGCATATTGCAGATCCAACTGCTTATGAGCGAAGTAATTACATCAAAATACTGGAGAGTAAGAAATTGAGGTAGGGGAGTATAGTATATTCATTCATCATATAGTTCGATTCTTAGTTTGCAACCGATTCTGCCACTTTCACTGATCAGAGATAAGTTTGAAAGGTATGAAATTAAATTAAGGTACTGTCAAAAGGGGATTCAAAACGCCACAGCACTGATTGTTACCTCTCCTTATTTTCCACCACAAAATCCATCGTGGCACTGAATACATGGGAGTAATTAATCTCCTTGGTCAGATTTCCCAGATTAGTAAGGGCATAGTCAATATGTATTTTACCTATTTTGATACCGAGCCCGGCATTTAATTGTCCATGGGTGTTATATTGACTCAAATTAATTTCGTCTTTTGTTTTTTGGATATTACCATACCCCATACGAAGGCAAACAAGGTTTTTATATGAAATTTCCAGTCCTAGTTTTGGTTCTACGCTAATAAATTTAGAGGAAAGTATGGTATTCCGTTTACCATCAAAAAAAGCATTAAATCCAATTTCAGGTAGGATGTTAATGGATTTTATTTTAAATGCATTATACAAAAAACCTGTGCTGATATGAGGTGAAGTCTTTTCCAATGTACTTACGGGAATAATATTACCGGTTTTTTCAAGTGTAATTTTTTGTTCAGGTGTAAAAGAGTATGTCCATCCAGTAAAGGTGGTAGTGAGATCATAAAGAGTGGCTCCTATCGAATAAGAAGGCCGGATGTATTGCATTCCGATGTCGGCACCAAATCCCCATGCTTTGGCAAAAGGCCCTATTAATCTATGAATGATCTTAGCATTGGCACCCAATCGGAATGATTTTTCTTCAGTTACTTTACCAATGCCTGATGCATAAGAAAGTAAGAATCCATAGTCTGCCGCGGAAAATTCAGATATATTATCAAATCGAATGCTGCCGTCCGGTGCTACAAGATTTAGTGTATTGGGTATCTGGTCAATAGCAAGCCGAATCATAGACACAGCCGCCACTGAGTTTTTGGATTTATTTAGTGCTTTGGAAATGCCGATATGATCATATTTCCCTATTCCTCCAAACCAATCGGAGTGCATCACTCCAAGTTGCAAATTGGCATTGATTTGACTCAGACCTGCAGGATTCCAAAATGCTGCACTTATATCTTTTACGGATGCGGTAACGGCACCTGACATAGCCTGAGCACGGGCTCCTACACCAATATTGAGAAATTCATTTGAATAAATTACCTGTGCGTCGGTAAGGTGGTAAACGAAATAGAATATTATCAGAAGTATGAATCTCACTCTGCAAAAGTACTTAAAACGTATGAGCTGAGCTTGATTCTAATGGTAATTTAGTAAGCTGGAATAATGAGAGAACTAATTGAAATAGAGTCAATTGGTCTTTCATGTATTCATACAGGATAGGTATACAATTCGGATTTGCAGGCTGCTGGTCATTTAGGTCGCTATGAAATGAAATAAACGAATGATTTTTTAGCTGAGAAAATTAGTCGCAGGGATATATCTTTGCATAAAATCTTATAACAATGCAGGTATTAGATCAAAAGGTAAATACATTGACTAAGAAATACGACAAAGCCACTTATCTAAAGTGGTTTGAAACCATGCTAAGGATTCGTCGGTTTGAAGAGCGTACACTTTTGATGTATTCCCAGCAGAAAATCAGAGGTTTCTGCCATGTATATATTGGCCAGGAAGCTATTGCCGGAGGAATAGTTACAGCTTTGAGACCAGAAGATGCACTTGTGACCGGATATCGTCAACATGGCATTGCCCTGGCCAAAGGCCTTAATTCAGCATCATGTATGGCTGAGCTTTTCGGTAAAGCCACAGGCTGTGTAAAAGGCAAAGGCGGTTCCATGCATTTCTTTTCAAAAGAGAAAAGATTTTTTGGAGGTAATGGGATTGTAGGCGCGCAAATCGGAATAGGAACAGGAATTGGTTTTGCCGAAAAATATCGCGGTTCGGATCTGCTTTGTGTAACTATGTTTGGTGATGGCGCGGCCCGTCAAGGAATAGTTTTGGAATCGTTTAATATGGCTATGACATGGAAACTACCAGTATTATATATATGTGAAAATAATGGTTATGCAATGGGTACATCCGTTGAGCGCTCGAGCAACGTGACAGATATTTATAAAATTGGACACGGATTTGAAATGCCGTCGAAGCAGGTAGATGGTATGAATGTTGAGTCCGTGCATGAAGCATTGACTGAAGCCGCCGCTCATATCAGGTCAGGCAAAGGTCCTTATTTTTTAGAAATACTTACCTATAGATACAAAGGCCATTCCGTAAGTGATCCTGCTAATTACAGGTCTAAGGAAGAGTTGCATCATTACATGGAACAAGACCCTATAACGACTTTGGAGGAAACTATACTTAATAATCAAATTGCTACAGAAGAGGAATTGTTGATTATTAAAGACCAAATCAAAGCTGAAATCGATTATGCAATTAAGTTTGCAGAAGAGTCACCATTTCCTGATCCATCTGAGTTGTACAGCGATAATTATGTACAGGAAGATTATCCGTTTATTCAATGATCTGATTTAGAGTCTTTAATAAATTATTTTTCAGTAGGCACCACTCTTTGCTACCTGAGTAGAAATAATTATCTTTGCGCAAATTTTTTCAAAACCTAGCATGGCAAAAGTCAATTCGAGCACTAAGAAATCAGATGAAAAATTATTAGATCTGGTTGAAGTTCAGCAAAATACAAAGAGTTTTTTTGAACATCACCAACAAAAGATTGGTATCATTGGAGGTGGTTTATTATTAGCCATTTTCGGTTTTTTAGCATACTATTTATTATATCAAAAGCCCCGCCAGGAAAGGGCAGTGGAGCAAATGATGCTCGCTCAGCAGCAATTTGAAAAGGATTCATTCAGACTCGCGCTTACCAATCCGGGTGGCGGATATTCAGGTTTCCTTGATATCATTGAGACTTATGGTGGTACTAAAACGGCTAACCTCGCCCGATATTACGCCGGTGTTTGTTATTTACACCTTGGCCAGTTTGATGCAGCCATAGATTTACTTAAAAACTATTCTGCCAAGGATGAAGCCACATCCATTACCAGATTCGGGACTTTGGGTGACGCTTATTCTGAGAAAAAGGATTATGCTCAGGCCATATCGTATTACAAACAAGCAATCAATGCCGGTAAAAATGAATTGCTTACTGCATATTATATTAAGAAATTGGGCTTTTTATATATGCATCAAAAGGACAATTCTAATGCCCTGGCTCAGTTTCAATTGCTTAAAAAGGAATACCCTCTTTCTCCCGAAACTACCGATATAGACAAATATATCGTGAAAGTAGGTGGCGATGCCGAGTAAACCCAGGTATTTTATTTGGTTTTGTTCAAATAGTTCGTTGCCAGTTTAAATATTGCTTTTCTAAGGTTACTCAGATCAGGATAATTTCCACTTTCGGAAAGGCCTGTTTGTTGTCTATTGGTAAGTAATATAATGGATAGATCGTGCTGTGGTATCACTGCAATACTTGTTCCTGTAAATCCGGTATGACCGAAACTGCCTGGAGGTCCATCTTTGATAAATGAATTAGTCGTGTCCATCATCCATCCAAGACCATTTAGAAATTTATCTTTGGTTAGAAATTGTTCTATCGTTTTACCGGATATATATTGTTTACCATTCAGGCTTCCCTTGTTTAGTAACATATCCACCAATTTTTGGATATCTTCTGCTGTAGAAAACAAACCCGCCGCACCTGAAACTCCATCATTTGCATACCAGCTATTTCCGTCGTTTACTTCGCCTGTTAAAGTATGTTTTCTCCAACCATTCCAGGTAGCAGGATCGATTTCATTGGGTCTCATGTGGAGTGCAGTATCGTAGACCATTCTTTTTTCATACGGATTGCCAAACGAAGTAGATGCGATTTTGAATTTGTTTTTTTGACTCATAGGATTGTAGCAGGTATGCCGCATTCTTAATGGCTTGAAAATATATTCCTGTTCGAACTTATCTAAATCATGTCCCGTCACAGTCTCTATAATTTGTCCGAGTATGGTAAAGCCAAGGTCACTGTACTTTCTAAGTTTACCGATAGAATCTTGTAATGGCAATTTTGATATAAGCAGGTAAGTATCGATTTTATTAGATGATTTGTAATACATCGGATACCAGGCATACAAACCCGAGGTATGTGTCAACAAATGCCTGATGGTAATATTTTTCTTCTCGGGAAAATTAAAAGCAGATATATATTTACTTACTTCATCGTCCACTGAAATTAATCCCTTATCTGCTAAATACATGATAGCGGTGGTAGTCCCGATCACCTTGGTAAGGGAAGCAATGTCAAACATATGATTTTTGCTCATACGTATTGGTTCCTTTAGAGGATTGTCGTCCTTGTCCTTTAATTGTGCAAAACCGTAGGCTGTGTGCAAAATAGTTTTATTCCCCTTTTTTATGAGTAGCACTGCCCCGGGTATGTTCTTTTGAGCGATATTGTATTGGATGACTGAGTCGACACTGATATTGAATTCTTTCTTGCTTAGTTTTTGCTGTGCTGCAGAAGATTTGACTAAAATAGTCAAGCCCAACAGGATGATAATTCGGAATGACATAGTAAATATTTGCTTGTTTTGAAAAAATCGTTATCAATATAAGATAAAGAACTGTCAGCAATCTGCAGTTGACAAATATAGTAGTTCTAAATTTTTTAAAATTCTATCATTTGGAGTCAATTCAACTTATTAATTTTTTGTAATTTACTTTCATTATTAATTGAAACTAATTCCATTTAAAGTATGAAAACCGTAAATGCATTATTTATATCGGTGCTCCTGACCTGTCTTTGTAATCCTGTTTTGTCCCAGGGTGAATTAATAAATAACGAAATAAAAATTGAAAGATATAAAACCATTCTCCTGAGAGACGGTACTAAATTATTTGCCGATGTTTATTTACCTGCAAAGCCTGGAAAGTATCCCACAATAGTAATCCGCACATGTTATGGTGTGCAGCGTGATGGAGGGCACCAGGATAAGATCAAATTTGCACAATATGGATACGCTGTGGTGTTTGCCGATGTAAGAGGCAGGTATGAAAGTGAGGGCAAATGGGAACCTTTCAGAGATGAAGCTAAAGATGGATACGATGTAATAGAATGGGCAGCTGCGCAACCTTTTTCCAATGGCAAGGTGGGTACTCACGGGGGTAGTTATTTAGGTCATAATCAATGGGCTGCTATGAGCCAGGCACCTCCTCATTTAGTTTGTGCTTTTCCCGGTCTGGCAAGTACGAATATTTATGCCAACTGGCTTACTATGGGTGGGGCTTTCAGATTGAGTTTTAATTATGGATGGGGTGTTGTACGCATGCCTAATCGAATCATGTTGCCTCAATACTGGCATACAGAGTCATATACTCCGGAAGAATTAAAATATGAAAATATACTAAGGCACCTGCCATTAAATACTGGTGATTTGAAAAGTGCGGGATATCCCGTAAAACACTATCGCGATTGGATTCAACATGAAAGCTATGATGACTATTGGAAATCCATCAGCGATGAAGAACGTTTTAATAAAATGAATGTGCCGGCCCATGTTTATGGGGGTTGGTTTGATATTTTTTTGATGGGGACTATAAATGGTTATACAGGGATGAGGAAAAATGCAGCCAGTGCGACGGCCAGAGCTGGTACCAGAATGATTATAGGCCCATGGGGACACGGTCCCAGTCAATCCTACGGAGGAGTGGATTTTGGTGTGAATGCAAATATGAAGATGTTTGATCGAGAACTCAAATTTTATGATTACCATTTAAAAGGAATAAAGAATGGACTGGATACAGAAGATCCGGTACAGCTATTTTATATGGGAATAAATAAATGGCGTTCTGAAAAAGATTATCCATTACCGGATACTAAATACACATCATTTTATCTCACCAGTGCCGGTAAAGCAAACTCGGTAACCGGTAATGGCCGATTGGTAACGGATAAGCCTAACCAAAGTGGAATGGATAAATATACCTATGATCCACTCAATCCCATTCTCACCTTAGGTGGGAATAATTGTTGCGGTACCCCCACCGAAGCAGGTCCGGCGGATCAAAGGCCTATAGAAAGAAGAGAAGATGTTTTGGTATACACTTCTGATTTTATAACTACCCCTCTGACTATAGCTGGCCCGGTACAAATCAAACTGTTTGCTGCTACAGATGGCCCGGATACAGATTGGATGGTTAAATTGATTGATGTGTACCCTGATGGAAAGTCTATGCCCGTTTCAGAAGGGATACTCCGCGCAAAATTTCGTGAGGGATTGGACAAACCTAAACTCCTGACTCCCGGACAGGTATATGAATACAATATTGAAATGACCGGTACAGCTAATGTGTTTTTACCGAGGCACAGGATAAGGGTTGATATCACCTCAAGTAATTTTCCTCAGTTTGATCGAAACCCGAATACCGGTGCACCGTTAGGTACCAGCTCTGTAACCAGGGTGGCACAACAAACTATTCATCATGGTAATTCTCAGCTTAGTCAGATAGTATTGCCTGTGGTCAAGCCTGTTGAATAAACAATTGTAAATTAGGAAGAGGATAAGGTTTAAATTTTATTTGAAATCAATCCTTTTTCCTGCACATACACATATATGCCAAAGATTAAACCGCTGAACAATAAATCAGCTGCTAAAGTATTCCAGAAAAAAGGCAATGCAAACGTATAACAATTCATCAGACCTCCAAAAGATTGTGGCCACATAGGGTTATTAAGCCATACACCAAAATTGGTCAGTAGAAAAAACAACATGGATGCAGTTAGGCTTGCTTTTAGTATCGATTTTACTTTAATTTCTTTGATAAAATAATTGCCTGCTAACGTAATTAGTACAAATCCGGTATATACCCAAATATTGCCTGTCCAAACCCATCCTTGGTAATATTCGGGATACATGTTTTTATATATTCCATTATTGAGAAATAAATCGGAGAGCCAGAGAATAAACAAAGGCAAGAGGTATGCCACCCATTTTGGTTTCATCATTGATCCGGCAAATAAAGCAGTTGCACCTACTGCAGTAAAATTTGGTAGGTGAGGTATAATTCTGCTCAGTACTCCTGCTATGACCAATCCAAGTATGAAATTAAATTTATTTATGTTTTTCATTTTTTTCAAATAAAATGTAAAATTAAAGAAAAGTATCCTAATTGATACATAAACTCCTTAGTGACTTCTAAGTCATGCCTTTAGGAATTACCCTAATATCTTAATTCTTCTAGTGTTTTTTTCTTACCATTTAAAACCAATTTAAACAGATTGCTGTAATCAGAATCCTCTATTTTTTTGATATGGTGTTCTGTTCCCAGTGCATCCAACAGACTTATTGTGGAATTACTATGGCCTACAACCAAAATATTTTTTCTTGTATTTAGCAGCTGGTCTGCAAAAACCCTTAAGGAGTCGGCTTTATAAGTTTTTAATTTTATGTCTTTCATTGTAGCCAGCGGGGTGCCTGTCTGAATGGTCCTCTTGTATGAGGTGGTGTATATTTCTTTGATATTTTCATTTTTCAATAAATCAGCAAGTATAGCCGCTCTTTGTTTGCCTGCTTCACTCAGGTCGGGATCACGACTATCATCTACTTTTTCAGCATGTCGCACCAGGAAAATAGTCGAATGACGCTGACAGGAAAACAATACAAGAATACTTAAAAATAAAATTGATTTCATGATGGTAATATTGATTCAATTATGGATTGAGCGACACGAAAGGATGTATTTTCTGGCAACAAAAGGTCGTGCAGTTGCTGGTATTCTACTTTTATTTGTTGTGGATTTAGCTTTCTGGTTTCCTTTTCGAGATTGGCTATAGTAAATTCATCCTGGATTAGTTCTTTTATCAGGGGGCGGTCCAGAATAAGATTTACTAACGAGATGTATTTTATTTTAACCAAGCGCTTTGCAATAAGGTAGGAAATTTTATTACCAGCATAGCAGACTATTTGTGGTACACCAAATAATGCTGTCTCCAGTGTGGCGGTACCGGAGCTAACCCAAGCCAGAGACGCTTTATTTAAAATACTATAGGTTTTAGATTGAATTACCATGGGATCTGATTTCGTATTCATTGCCCGGATGATTTCGGTATAAAATTTCATAGGTATTGATGGTGCTGCAGCGATCACGGGGGTGTATTCGGGAAATAGCTCTGCGGTTCTCAAAAAGACTGGAAGCATTTTAGAAATTTCTTGTTTCCTGCTTCCGGGCAATAGGGCTACTATTTTTTTATTCTTTAATAGTTGATTCACTTCCTCATCAGGAATAAAATCCTTAATTATTTCCAACAGGGGGTGACCCACATATTCCGGGTAAACATCGTGTTTTTTATAAAATTCATTTTCAAAAGGAAGTATTGTAAATAGTTTATCCACGGAAGACTTTATATGCTTTACCCTGCCTTCTTTCCATGCCCATAGCTGAGGTGAAATATAATAAAAAGTTCGATACCCATTTGCTTTGGCCCATTGTACCATCCTTAAATTAAATCCTGGATAATCAATAAATACGATAGCATCCGGCTTAAATGACAGGATTTGTTTTTTACAAAGGCGGATGTTTTGTAATATGGTCCGGATATTAAGCAGTACCTCCACAAAACCCATAAAAGCAAGTTCCCGGTAGTGCTTCATAATTTCAGCTCCTGCCGAAGCCATCAGATCGCCCCCCCATGCTTTTAATATTGCATCTTTATCTAATTCTTTTAACCTTGCTACTAATCTTGATCCATGCAAATCTCCAGAGGCCTCTCCTGCAATTATAAAATATTTCATTTTTTAATTTTACCAGAGATCTTTATAATATTTTACCAGCCATAATACTACGCATATAAATGTGGAAATGGTAAGCCCTCTCATACTTTGAAACCATCTCATTTTACTCAATAGATTCATAAGTAAAGCATTTACGCACAATGCTATCAAAGCAATTGTCCTTGGTCGGAGTAAATGTATGGATTGATCTTCAGTCCCTGATCGTAAGAGGCCTGTTGATTCAAAGATAATGATCAATAGTGCGAAAATGGTAATAGGAAAAAATAATCCCAGTAAGAGTCCATTAATCAGCCTGTCATAGCTGAATATTTTGAAAAATATTGTTTTCATTCTTCAAAATGTTTTAATGGTTCGATGGCCTGGTGGCGTGTAAGATTATGGCCTGAGGGTACTATGGATATATACCCATTTCTGAGAGCCCATTCATCGGTACCCTCAATATCATCTTCAGTAACAAACTTACCACTGAGCCAATAATACTTTTGCCCTCGTGGATCGGTGCCTTCTGCAAATTCTTCTATCCATCGGCCTTCCGCTTGTCTGCATACCTTTATTCCTTTTATTTCATTTTTTTTAAGTTTAGGTATATTCACATTTAACAGATTAGTATGTATGAGGCCATGTTTGAGTGTTTTTTCTATTATAGATTGTACATACGATGCTGAAGCTTCAAAGTCGGCTTCAAATGAAAAATCAAGTAATGAAAAGCCTATGGAGTTAATTCCTTCAATGCTTGCTTCCATGGCAGCAGACATCGTACCGGAATAAATAATATTGATGGAGGAATTGGCCCCATGATTTATACCTGAAAGACAGAGATCTACTTTTTTATCTTTTAACAATAAATGTTTGGCAAGTTTCACGCAATCTGCAGGTGTCCCCGAACATTCATAAGCCTCAGCATTGTTAAACGTATTTACCTTATTTATTCTGAGCGGTTTGTCTAAAGTCACCGCATGGCCTTGTCCTGATTGTGGGCTATCCGGGGCTACGATTACTATATCCCCAAAGGAAGCTGCAATATTAGTCAGGGCTTTTATTCCTGGAGCAAATAGCCCATCGTCATTTGTTATAAGTATGAGTGGTTTTGGCATGTGATATTTTGGTAAAATTAAAAGATTATTATCGGATTTAGGATTTACTGCTTTGTATCGTCTTAGTACAAATAGTTTACCGTCTGAAATTAGAACAGAATTGGTTGTCAAACAGCATTTTCGTCAGGTATTCAATTTATGATTTATACCTCATAATCATTGAATAATACCAAATCTTTTCCCTATATTTGCGACCCGAAAACCGAAAAAGGGGTTCTTTTTAATGGAAGCATTGAAGGAGTTTACTGTACCACTGACCGGCCTCAAACCGGGAGCTCATACTTACACGTATGAGGTTGATTCTGAGTTTTTTACACATTTTGAAAACTCACCTATCAGCGATGGTAAGTTTGAAATACTGATTACATTAGACCGTAGACCGGATTTGGCTGTACTTGATTTTGATATCAAAGGAAGTTATAAATGCAATTGTGACAGATGTCTTGCAGATATTAATCTTCCAATAACTCACCAAAATCAAATAATATTAAAGTTTGAGGAAGGGGAGGATACAGATGAATTGATTTTTGTTGACCCTCAGCTTGCCGAATGGAATGCAGCCAATATGATATTTGAGTTTATATCCCTGGCCAAGCCACTTACCAATGTTTATGATTGTAAGGGCATACCCTGTAACCAGGAGACATTAAAAGCATTAGATCAATACGAGTCCCAAAATGAATCAGACAATTCCATATGGAAAGACCTCAAGGATATAAAATTGAATTAATAGTATACTTTTAAATATAAGCAGTCATGCCAAATCCAAAAACAAGGATCTCCAGATCCAGAAAAAATAAGAGACGCAATCACCACAAAGCAGAATTGCCGAATATTTCTATCTGCAAAACTACTGGTGAGTCTTTCCTGAGACACCGTGCGTACTGGCACGAAGGTGATTTGTATTACAAAGGGAGAGTCTTAGTGAAAGGTGCTGTGACTGAATAATGAAGCAGATCATAAAGACCGATAAAGCGCCACTACCCATAGGTCCTTATAGCCAGGCTGTAAAAGCCAATGGCATGCTTTATATTTCAGGTCAGATATGCTTAAATCCTGAAACCGGATTACTCGAAAATGAAAGCCTGGAGCACGAAACTCATCAGGTCCTTAAAAACCTTGGAGCTATTTTGATTTCTGAAGGTTTGGACTTCACCGATGTTGTGAAATGTTCGGTATTCATCAAAGACATGAACCAATTCGGTAGAATCAATTCAGTTTATGGTCAATATTTTAAAGATGAAAACGCCCCTGCCCGCGAGACAGTGGAGGTAAGTAATCTTCCTAAATTCGTCCAGGTAGAAATTTCAGCAATTGCAGCTTATTAATCTCATTTAATCGTATGGAGAAAGTATTGTCATGCATGCAGCCTACCGGTAATCTGCATTTCGGCAGATATTTTGGAGCTGTACAGAATTGGGTGCAAATGCAATCCCAATACGAATGTTATTATGGCATTGTTAACTATCATGCCATGACTATGCCATACAAGGCCAATGATCTGCGCGAAGCCACATGGAATGGAATATTCGGACTCCTTGCTTGTGGCATTGATGCTAAGAATCTATTTATCCAATCTTTGGTTCCGGAACATGCTGAGTTAGCCTGGCTATTAAATTGCTTTGCATCGTATGGCGAGACACAGCGTATGACCCAATTTAAAGACAAAACTGCACAGGCAAGCGAGAAAGACAAAGATGCTTTTATTTCAGTTGGCCTTTTTACCTATCCTGTTTTACAGGCTGCAGATATCTTAATCTATAAACCTAAGTTTGTACCTGTAGGAAAAGATCAGGAGCAACATTTGGAATTAACCCGGAATATTGCCATCAGGGTAAATAATTTCGTTGGTAAGGAATTATTACCTATCCCGGAAGCCTTATTTACAGAGATACCCAAAGTAATGTCCACTGCTGACCCTCTAAAAAAGATGAGTGCGAGTATGGGCGAAAAACATAATATAGATGTATTTGCATCTCCTGATCAAATACGAAAACAAATCAAATCGGCTGTAACCGATACGGGTGCTGAAGAGCCTGGTAAAATGAGTGCCGGAGTGGAAAATTTATTTTCTTTACTTAAAGCTGCAGGCAATACAACAGCACATGCGGAGCTGATGGAATCCTATTCCAAACAAGAATTGAAATATGCTGCATTAAAAGAAGTGGTGGCGGAGTCTTTAGTGTCTATCAGCAATCCCATGCGGGAGAAAATGACTGAAATCCAGGCTGATAAAAAAGCTGTAAAATCATTGATCAAAGCCAGTTCGTCTGAAATCAGAAAAAAAGCAAAACAAAACCTGGATGAAATAAAGGATGCTTTGGGGTTGATGAATGTGTGATAGGGGCTTACTTCTTTTTACACGATGGATAATTATTCGAAACCGGTTTTGTACATTTAGTTCATGAAAATAATATGTGTAGGTCGTAATTATATAGATCATGCTAAAGAATTAAATAATCCTGTGCCAAAAGAGCCGGTTTTGTTTATGAAACCATCTACGGCCCTGTTGATTAATCAACGACCTTTTTTTCATCCGGATTTCAGTCAAAATATTCATCATGAGTTGGAACTGGTAATTCAAATAAATAAAAACGGGAAGTCGATAGACCCCAAGTTTGCTCATAAATATTACGATAAAATTGGATTAGGGATTGATTTTACGGCCAGGGATATACAAGACAAATGCAAAGAAAAAGGCCTTCCCTGGGAAATTGCAAAAGCTTTTGATTATTCAGCGGTATTGAGCAATGTAGTGCCTCTTTCTGACCTTAAAAACAAAGAAAATATACATTTCGAATTAAAAAAGAATCAAGAGACCGTACAGGTAGGCTATTCTAAGGACATGATTTTTAATTTCGATTTTATTATCAGCTATGTATCCCGGTTCTTTAAATTATTAAAAGGGGATTTGATATATACTGGGACTCCCGCAGGAGTCGGTAAGGTAGAGATTGGAGATGTATTGGAAGGATACCTGGAAGGGCAACCATTGCTTTATGTAGCTATTAAATGATTTGGCTTGTGGACTCCATTACCCATCGCCCATATTCATCATTACATTCTGTTTCCCATGAAATGATTGCAGGTACCTGATAGGGATGTATCTTTTTGATTTCTTTTATTGCTACTACCTTCATCTCTACACTTGTTTTCATCAATACCAGGCTTTCAGACTCCTGATTTAATTTTCCCTCCCAGGTATATAAACTTTGGGTGGGAAGAATATTTGCACAGGCAATTTGTTTTTTGCTGATCAAATACTTTATGGTGTCTGTAGCCGATTCCAAATCCGGAAAGGTAGACTGAATCTCAATTATTTTCATCGTCTATATGGTATTGTATGAGATTTTGAATTGGTTTTGAAATAATTATTCCTGGTTTGATCTTATTCTTTTTAAGACATTTTATTAGCTCATGTTGAAAGTAAAATGCAACGCTGCCTACAAAATTGGCAGGCAAAATTTGATGTCCTTCATATTTGGACAATTGGGTATCAATAAAGGATTGAAAATTTAGATCCAATAATTTTTGTATAAATGGATGACTTAGGTGAAGGGATGCAAATTGGGTAAACGAAGCTAAAAACTGATTGGCGGGTGGATTATTATAAAGGCCTTGCAATATTTTTTCATGTTTGCCTGGAAAGAATAGTTCAAAAGCATCCCGGATATCTTGGGACATTTCTCGATAGAAATACGACTTAATCAACAATTTACCCATATTAGCACCACTTCCTTCATCGCCTGCCAAATAACCCAATGTAGGTATGTTATCTACGATGTATTTTCCATCGTACAAACCTGAATTAGCACCAGTGCCCAGTATACATGCAATTCCTCTTTGATGACCGCAGGTAGCTCGCGCCGAAGCAAGTAAATCGATGTCAACTTCTGGTTCTGCATTGAGGAAAATGGAATTTAATACATCTCTTACTTTAATTTTAGAACTTTCCTCCCGGCAACCTGTACCGTAATAATATACTTTTTTGACTTTACTTAAATCTATCCCATTAAAACAGGATTTCAATTGTTCCTGAAATAAACTGCTGTCATGGATAAACGGATTAAATCCAGGTGTTTCCACTGTAATGATGCCGTTGTCCGGGCCAATAAAACCCCAATCTCCTTTGCTGCCGCCAATATCACATGTTACGATCATAATTTAATTAAATTCTGAAACCGACAGCCTAAATTTAGCATTTTCCCTTTTTCTTCCTATGACTTTCCAGCTACCGTTGTAATTTATTTGTGTGGGATAGTAAACATTATTTTTAAAAGCAATATCCACATCCATATGTACATCAAATGAATATGCCAGGGTCTTGGCGCGTAAGTCATATTCCCTTTTTACAATTTGTTTATTGCCTTTATCAAACCAGGTGAGGATTTTTTTTATTACGGTCTTACCTTCTTTATGCTGGTCGTACTCTTTTTTTACCTCAATTCGAAATAAGAAGCAATCTAATCCTTGTAAAGTGGTGCTGGTAAGGCTGTAATCATAATATTTGACCATTTCAGCATCGAATATATTTGTTTTAGACCCCATGAGCGGAATGTGGGTTTCACTGCCCGGATCAAACATGAGGATTTTCAATTCTGTGATATAGCGTTCCATTTTGGAATTGGGTTGGGCTATTGAATGGTGTATTGTATCACAATATAAACCATGAGTAAAAAACAGGCGATCATATAGTTTCATGGTAAAATACTGATATTCACCCCTCTTGTCGTGGATATCACCAGTCGTTTTTCTATCCCATTCGATCATGTTGCGGCAGGGAGTGGTATAAATCTGTTTCGCTTTGCTCGAGTAGGATGCTACTTCCTGATCCTGTTTGTAGAGTGAAACATCATTTTGAAATAAATAGTTGGCAGTCCTTAGATTTTTAAAAGCTTTGTAAAAGGACTTGTCGTCGATCATGTATTGAATAAAGTTATTTATATCCAGGTCACTTTTAGAAGCCTCTATTACTACTGAGTCTAATTGAAAGTATCGATATATTTCGTCTTGACTGAAAGCAATGGATGGTGAATGGAATAGCAAAGTTATAAACCAATACGGTTTAGTCCTCTTCTCCTTCATCCAGCCAAAAATCGTCTGTATCATCGAAAGTACCATCTTTAAAATCATCTATTACCCTTCTTTCTTTTTTGGTAGGCCTTCCGGTGCCTTTCTCCCGTATTTCTGCAGCCGCTTTTCCTACAAACCATGTTTTGTATTTATTCAATTCATCTTCAGGGGTGAGATTTTCATAATAATTTTTTGCCAGGGAGGCACTTACCCGTTTTGCTAAAATATCCTTTACTTTAATCTGGAGTCTGAATCCCTCTTTGAATACAGTGAGCAAATCACCAGGTTTAATTTCATGGGAAGGTTTTAAGTAGCTTTCTCCAAGTTTTACCTTTCCATCTTTACAAGCATCGGTGGCAATAGTTCGGGATTTAAACAATCGAATACTCCACAACCATTTATCGACCCGTACCTGATTCATTTTATTGCCTGTCTGTAGATTTAATTTTCTCCACCGCCTTTCGGTCTTCCTCAGTAAGTAGTGGCAATTGGGGATTCATTTTTTTCAATGTATTTCTTACTATATTGGCAATGTAGTAATTTCTGTACCATTTTTGATCTACCGGAACTATATGCCAAGGGGTGGTGCTGTTGTTGATAGCGTATTCATAGGCGGCTCTATATTCTTTCCAATATTTTGTTTCTTCCCAATCTGTACTATTGTGTTTCCAGTTGCTTTTTGGGTCATCTATTCGTTCTTGCAATTTTTCGCGTTGTCTGTCTTTAGAAATATGCATATAAAATTTTAACACTACGGTATTATTGTCTTTTGCCAGCAGAGTTTCAAATGCATTGATGGCATCCATTCTTACTTTTACCCGTTTAGCATCTATCCATTTGTGCACACTTTGGATGAGAATGTCTTCATAATGAGATCGATTAAAAACCTGGATATACCCTTTAGCAGGAGCTAGTTTATGCACTCGCCAAAGAAAGTCATGAGCAAATTCTTCTTCGGTTGGTTTTTTAAATCCAAATGCATCTATACCTATGGTTCCGCATCGGCCAAATACATTTTTAGTAGCTCCGTCTTTTCCGCTGGCATCCACGCCCTGGAATATGACCAACAAGGCTTGTTTTTTTTCAGCGTACAGAGCATGTTGGTATTCTGCTATTTCCTCAGCCAGTTTTCTGGTTTTCTCCTGATATTCTTTTTTATCTGAATCCTTAGGAGCTTTGGTTGATATTTTAGAAAGTCTGATCATACTTTTATTTTGTTTTATACTAAATCAAATTGTTTAAGCTCTTTTTCTTGTTTATCAAGGTCTGATTTTATCTTACTATGCGCAGCATCTAATTTTGTAAGCTGTGTTTCTTCGTATTGCAGCAGACCATCAAAATCATTAAACGAACTTTCTATTTTTTTTCTGATGTTTACGATATAATCATTTAACTTGTTTCTTACTTCTACTTCCAATTCAGACCGCCCATTGGTAATTTCATTTTTAAACGCATCCATAAATTTTCTCTTTTGAAAAAAAGCGAGACCTCCTGCGAATAAAAATCCCAGTCCGGCCACCACACCTCCTGTGACATCAAAAACGGCCACTTTACTGATGGCTAACAATACTACACCAACTATTCCTATCCCTGCACCGCCCGCTATCTGAGGGGAAAGGGACTCATTCCCCGGAAATATTTCAGCCTGGCTAAAGTTTTCCGATTTATTCATAAATTTATTAAATGCATCTTGCAAATCCCTGAACACATTGGCCCTCCGTTCTGCTATTTCGGCAAATAATTCGTGATTGTCCTTTAATATGGTGCGGCTATTTCGGATTTTGAGATCGATAATTTTACCCATTTGCTGCACATTATCGGCTATATCGGTGATGCCTCCGGATAGTTTTCCTTGTAATTCAATTTGCAGGTCTTTCTCAAGGTTTGAAAGTAAACCCGCAAGCCAGTCCTTTATCGATTGACTTTTACTGAACACCGATGCAATCGATTTTTTAATAATGGAAAACATGCCCAGGCCTTGTTCAAGTTCACTTTCCGTTTTCAACATAGCTCTGTCGTAAGCTGTAATCAGGTTTTCTACTAAGGCATCGACCTGCAATTTCGTTTTATGCTCCTGCTCATCCAGTGTTTTCCGGATGTCGTTTCTGAAATTTACATCATAAAGATATTGTTCTTTTCGGTCTAAAATTCCTTTGTAAATGCGATCGTTTATATTTTGAGCTGTAGCGATATTATTGTAGAGTTTAATGAAAGGGGCTTTGCCCTGAAGTATGTGATCATTGATATACGATCGCAATTCACCGAAACCACTTTGATTATGATCTTTTTCGATTTCCATTTTTGCGGATACTGCGAATATTTTGGAATCGGTCATGCCTTTTTTCTTTGCATAATCTGCCACACCTTGTATGTTTATGGCGAGATCAGAGGCATTCATAAGATCTTTTTGTTGCAGTACAAATATGACTTTCTTTCTCCATTCTTCTTTTATATAATCGAAAAAATCCCAGGCGGATTGGCGATATGGATTTTTAGATTCAAACACAAATACGATCAGATCTGAGGAGGGAATAAACCGTTCCGTAATTTCCTGGTGATGTGCAACTATGGTATTGGTACCCGGGGTATCTACAATAGCTATTTCCTTTAGTATTTCTGAAGGATTAAATATTCTTTTAAAAAACGGGTTTATAAACACCTCCTGTTCTTCAGGGCCATAAATAATTTGCTGGATCGTGTCTGTCATAGGCATCGGAGCCACCTTGCAAATTTCTTTATCTGCTCCCAACAAGGCATTGATAAAACTACTTTTACCCGCCTTTACTTCACCTACTACCACAAACATGAAAGGATCCTTAATCCGACTTCTCAGCTCAGAAACCGTTTCCATCAATTCCTTGTGCTGAATATCCTGAGTAAGGGTATGCAAATTTTTTACTGATTCATCGATCAGGCTTTGATAGACATCTAATTTTGGATTAAACTTAAAGATATTCACGGTAGCCGGTTGAAAATTTTATATAAATATCCAATAAACTGAGCGCATTTCATATTTCAGGCAAAATATTTTCGAGTAGGACCCATACAAAACAACAAATCCAGAATACTGAGATCCGGTACAAAACCTGTTTTAGCCTCAAAGAGTTGTGGATATGGTGCTGGTAAGACCGGTGGTATGGGATTGCTCTTTGAGATTTCAAACACCAAATCGTATGAAATGGTTTTTTCATAGGCATAGGCGTGGAATAAAAAACGCAAAATTTCCCAATTTAAGTCGAGTAAGAATTTTTCTTTGTTCATTAATATCTGGGATACTTTGGGAAAATAGTGGTCGAAAAAGGGTGATTTGACATAATTATTGGTAATGGTTTTTAAATGCTGACTAATCCAGTCAAAATCATAGGCAATGCGTACATCTTTAATTTTTTGTTGCTGGTTTTTACCACTGGCTAACGGTACGGATAATAAGAATTTTCCCTGGCTTCCGGTAAGGTAACACCTGTTGCGGAGGCTGTTTTTTTGATAATTTTCTGATGCCTGGATAGCTATAGATGAATGTGCTGCCATCTTTGAAAAACTGGTTATACTGGGAAAATATTCTGTGGTAAAAGATAAGACTTTTGTCATTGATTTAAGCAAAGTTATGAAAGGATTGATGCAAGTTAGTACTTTTGTGTATCCATGCGTTCCAGTATTATCGCCAGATTGATTGTTTTAGGCTCCTTGGCTATACTTACCACTCTGTTTATACAATTTTATTTCATCAAAAAGCAGGAAGACTCTGAGACTTATGCGTTTAGAGAAAAGGCTATCACTGCACTGTACAATGTAGCCCGGAAAATATCCAAATCACCCGACCAGATTTCAAGTGGCGATCTCATAAAAATAAAAGAGAGTAACTATTTTATTGTAAATATCAAAGAGCATATAAATGTGAATTTGCTGGATGCTTATTTATACTCAGAGTTGCTGGCTATAGGTCTGAAGGACAATTATGAATACGGAATATATGATTGTGATCATGATCAGATGGTATACAATAAATTAGTCACTTTCGAAGAGAATGCAAAACCTGTACAGAAATCAAAGAAATCTACACTGCCCACGTACAAAGATTATACCTATTATTTTGGTGTGCGTTTTATTGATCGAAAGGTAAATCCATTTTATTCCTACACCTGGATCAGTCTTGGGTTATTATTTCTCACTCTCTTGTTTTTCGCGTATAGCCTTTGGGTAATATTGAAACAACGAACCCTTGCCGAAATGCAAAAGGATTTTATAAACAATCTTACTCATGAATTTAAAACACCGATAGCGGCGGTAAGTATTTCTTCTGATGTTTTATTACAAAATGAAATCATCAATGCAAACCCCCGGCTAAAACAATACGCCCAGATTATCAAAAACCAAAATCAATTATTGAATTCGCAGGTAGAAAGGGTATTGCAGGTTGCAAGAATGGAGAAAACAGACTTCCATATCAATCCGGAGCCAATAGATACTCATGAAATAATTATGGACATAGTTTCCAGTGCTGAGCCACGTGCCAAGAGTAAAGGAGGTGAAATACTAACCAACTTATCCGCCATGGCACCGGTAATTTCAGCCGATCGAATTCATTTTATACATGTAATCCAAAATATATTGGACAATGCTATAAAGTATTCTCCTGAAAATAATATTAAAGTTGAAATTTCCACTTATGACCACAACAATCACATGGTAATCAAATGTACAGATCATGGTCCCGGAATTCCTGAAAAATATCAGAAGAAAATATTTTCGCGATTTTACAGGGTCCCCACCGGGAATGTGCACAATGTGAAAGGATTTGGACTAGGCCTTAACTACGTTTACCAAATATGTAAGGCACATAGATGGAAAATTAGAGTGGAAAGTAAGGTCGGAATCGGAACAAGTTTGTATATTGAGATTCCCAAATAAAACAATATGAGCAAGTCTAAAATTTTATTAGCTGAAGATGATGAAACACTCGCCTTTGTCACTGCAGACAATCTCAATGCCAAAGGGTATGAGGTGACATTGGTGAATAATGGTGCAGAGGCCGTGAAAGCATTTGTAAATGATAAACCCGATTTGTGCATACTGGATGTGATGATGCCTGAGATGGACGGCTTTGAGGCTGCCAGGGAAATCAGGGCTAAAAATAAAGAAGTACCGATTTTGTTTCTAACTGCCAAGTCAATGAAAGAAGACCGTATCGAAGGCCTTTCACTGGGAGCAGATGATTATATTACCAAACCTTTTAGTATAGAGGAGTTGGTGCTTAGGATTGAGGTATTTCTGCGTCGACGGAATATCGATATGAATAGAACCAGTGGTATAATTAAAATAGGGAATTTTACCTTTGATCCCGAAAATTATCAAATCACAAGTGCTGCTGGTAAGCAGGATATGACGCAACGGGAGGCCGAATTATTATCCTATTTCTTTAAACATAAAAATCAATTGAGTAAAAGGTCAGATATTTTGATTGCAGTATGGGGTAAGGACGATTACTTTCTTGGAAGGTCTATGGATGTTTTCGTATCCCGATTACGTAAGTTTTTTGAAGACGATCCCAGCATAAAAATAGAAAATGTACATGGGGTAGGCTATCGATTTACAGCTCCTGAATGAATGCTATCAGCAGTTACTTAGTAAAGCAAAATTTTTCCCCGGCTATTTCTACACCTCCTTCTGATGAATTGAGTATAATTGTAGTGATTCCATGCAGAGCTGAACCAGACCTGAACAAAACGATTAATTCCCTGCTAAAAGCATCTGTAGGCTTCACGCAACATATTGAAATAATAGTAGTAATTAATGATCTGGAAGGTGACAGGTCAGAAGTGATAGCACAAAATAGTAAATCAAAAGAATGGCTTCTATCGGAAACTTTTGAAATTCCAGTGTACCTATTGCAACTTGACAAAATGCCACGTAAAAAGGGTGGTGTGGGGTATGCGAGGAAAAAAGGTATGGATGAGGCTGTCAGCCGATTTAATTTGCTCGGTAAAAAGCATGGTATCATTTGCAGCATGGATGCCGATACCATTGTCGCTGAAAATTATTTTTCGGAAGTAGTTAAAGCTTTTGATCATCAAAAGCGGGAATGCCTGGTAATCCATTTTGAGCACCCTCTTGAGGGATTGGATTTGGATCACAGACTGGCTATGGTAAGTTACGAACTGCATCTTCGATACTATATCGGAGCTTTGCGATGGTCTGGATTTCCCCATGCATACCAAACTTTAGGTTCTGCCATTGCTGTGTGTGCCACTGGTTATGCCCTACTGGGGGGAATGCCGGTAAGGCAGGCTGGAGAGGACTTTTATTTTGTGCATAAATTTTCCAAATTAGATCAGGTATTTGAATTAAATACTACTACCGTCTGCCCTTCATCACGTGTATCGGACAGGGTGCCTTTTGGTACAGGCAAGGCAATCGGTGACTTGATGAGACACAGCATAGAATGGGGTATTACGTATCCAATACAAGCCTTTAAAGATCTGCGCGTTTTTTTAAATTATAGTCTCCAATTATATGATACCTCCCCGGATGCTATTGTTTTTCCTGCAAGTATAAATGCCTTCATGGCAGAAATTGATTTTAAAGACATCCTGGATGAAATAAAGACCAATACCTCCACCAGGGAAAATTTTAAAAAGCGTTTTTATCAAAAAATGGACGCCTTCATGATGATGAAGTACGTTCATTTTGCAAGGGACCAATTTTATGGAAATGGAAATACCTTTGATTGTGCTATGGAATTGTTCAACTTGCAGTATAAGTATACTCCCTTGTGCTCCAATCCGGAAGAATTACTAATCCTATACAGGGAAATGCAGAAAAATTCCAATCGGTGAACCCATTGGCTTTTAAACCATACCAATATCCTTTCTAAAGTTCATTCCTTCGAACTTGATTTCTGAAATGGCATTATAGGATTTGGCCAGTGCCTTTTCTATAGTATCATCGGTAGAGGTAACTGCCAGTACCCTGCCGCCATTGGTGATCAGGTTCCCTTGTTCATTTAAAGCAGTGCCAGCGTGAAATAAAATCGAATCTTTAATTGTATTGGGTAAAGCTATTGTTTTATTTTTTTTGTAGTCACCCGGATAGCCTCCGGATACCAGCATCACTGTTGCCGCAGCATTTTCTTCAAAAATAATTACCTCGTGCTCCAGCCGCCCATCATGCAAAGCTTTCAGGTGAGAAACTAAATCAGACTTTAATCTTGGCATTACCACCTCTGTTTCAGGATCCCCCATTCTGCAATTGTATTCTATTACATAAGGTTCGCCCTTCACTTCTATCAAACCTATAAATACAAATCCATGGTATTTGATCTTTCGTTTTTTTAATCCCTGTATGGTTGGCTGAACAACTCTTTTAATAGTGAGATCGAAGAGTTCATCAGTGATAAAGGGGACCGGAGAGATTGCTCCCATCCCGCCGGTGTTTGGACCTTTATCGCCTTCGCCAATTTTTTTATAATCTTTTGCTATAGGTAAAATTTTATATTTGAAGCCGTCAGTTAGTACAAACATTGAAAACTCCCTGCCTGATAAAAACTCTTCAAGAACTATCGTTTTACTTGATACACCAAATTTTCCATCGAACATGGAAAGTATTTCTTCTTTTGCCTCATTGTGTGTAGCACAAATAGTGACCCCTTTACCGGCAGCTAAACCATCGGCTTTGACCACAATTGGTGTATTCATCTGTTGTATGTAAATCAATGCATCAACAATCTGGTCTGCATTAAATGATGCATATCGTGCCGTGGGTATTTCATATTCCTGCATAAATTCTTTTGAAAATGCTTTGGATCCTTCCAATTTAGCTCCTTCTCGTGTTGGCCCGATGACTATCAATTCAGTAGCAGAAAAATGGGATTCGAGATAATCAGTCAATCCAAGTACCAGAGGCTCTTCCGGGCCGATTAAAACTAATTCTATTTTATACTGAATGATGGATGATTTTACCAATTCAAAATTTTTCCAGTCCACTGCCAGATTAGTAGCTAGCTGTTGAGTACCGGGGTTGCCGGGTGCCACAAAAAGACGATCACAGAATGGGCTTGATTTTATTTTCCATGCAAGGGCATGTTCGCGGCCACCACCTCCAATAATTAAAATATTCATGGAGCTAAGGTATGACAGAAATGGAGTAAAAAAAAGATGCCCCCGAATTCATGGGAGGCATCTCCATTCTATAAAAAAAAACTTACTTGCTTTGGTAATTGTCTCAAGCTTTCATATTAGCAGATAACACGGTCGGTTCGGAATTTGCTTCATATTCAGGTTGATCGATCGAATAATACTCTTTAAAACCTTTTAAAACAACGGTTATTTTTTTAGATGGGGCTAAATTGGATTGAAATTCTTTAATGATTTCCAATACATCATAATCTATGTATTCCGTGTTGGTTGCATCTATAATGACTTTTTTATCAGGTCCTATATTTGCTAACATGGTTCGGATAGCGGCTTTATTTAAAAATGAAACTTCTTCTGCCAGGGTTATAGAAATTACCTTATCAGGTTGCTCTGAATGTTCTTTAAAATAATATGAATTTTTCAGATTTCCAATTAAAATGAAGGTAATACTTACTGCTAGTCCTGCTAAAACCCCGGTGAGTAAATTGGTAAAAACTACTGCAATTACGGTGAAGATAAAAGGGATGTATTGGTATTTTGATTTGGAAAACAGGTCTTTAAAAATTTTAGGATTTGCAAGTTTCCACCCGGTAGCAATTAAAATGGCTGCCAAAGCGGCCAGTGGTATTTGATTCAGATATTTAGCAAAAAACAATCCTCCAATAAGAAGTAAAACTCCATGAATAATCGTTGACAATTTGGACTTGGCACCTGAATTTAAATTGGCAGAGGACCGTACTATTACTGATGTTATTGGTAAACCACCCAAAAAACCGCTGGTGATATTACCAATTCCCTGCGCCAGTAACTCCCTGTTGGTTGGGGTATTTCTTTTTAGTGGATCCAGCTTGTCGGTGGCTTCAATAGTCAATAAAGATTCCAATGAAGCTACAATACCGAGCGTGAAAGCAATGATCCAAACTTCTTTATTAGTGATACCGGAAAAATCTGGAAAGGTCAGCGCATCAGTAAGCCCTTCTAAGCTTGAAAATACAGGTAAATTAACCAGGTGACTTGTTTCTATAATTAATTGATTATTGCCTGATATAGTAAATAACGTATTTAAGAGCAATCCCGTCAACACAGCTAATAAAGCCCCGGGTAAAATTTTAATGGGTTTGTATTTATCCCACCAAAACAATATTATAAGACTGACTATTCCCACTATCGCTGCTCCGGGCTGTATCATGGAAAACATGTGGCTTATGGCACTAAATGTATTTTCACCATCGGCCTGGAAAAAGGCTTCATCACCTTCAGTATCCCTGTCGTATCCTATTAAGTGCGGCAATTGCTTTAGAATAATTATTATTCCAATCCCTGTCAGCATTCCTTTAATTACGTTTGATGGGAAATAATATGCTATACTACCGGCTCTTAGTGCTGCCAAAATCAATTGTATACCGCCTCCTAAAATAGTGGCTAGTAAGAACAATTCAAAGGAGCCCAGTTTTGTTATTCCAGCAAGACAAATGGCGGTGAGTCCAGCGGCCGGCCCACTCACACTTAAAGGTGACTTACTTACTAATCCTACCACCATCCCGCCAACAATTCCGGCAATCAATCCCGAAAAAAGGGGGGCCCCCGAGGCGAGTGCAATTCCGAGACAGAGCGGTACAGCTACCAGAAATACTACAAAACCGGAAAGACTATCCGATTTAAAAGTTGATTTGATATCATGTATTGTCATTTTAAATCAATAGGTTTAAATTTCTGATTAATTGGCACTGGTTGCAGCCATTTTTTGTAATGCATGTGTTGCAATATTTTCCATAAACTCCACTTTGCCAGTGTTGAGATCATATACTGCTCCCACAATCAAGATTTTTTCCTCGATCGCGAGATTATATAAGATATCACTATCTTTCAATATTGTTTCTATCTGATATTCTATATTGTGATGGATCATTTTATCCAGGAATGCTTCATTTTTTGAAGTTCTTTCCGTAAGTATTGTCTTTTCTTTTTTCAAAGCTGGAGTAATATGACTCACCAACTCAGTAATGTTGCCATCCTGGATGTGGTCACAAGCAGCTTTTACAGCTCCACATGCAGAATGGCCTAAAACCACTACTATCTTTGATCCAAGATATTTACAAGAAAACTCAAGGCTTCCTATAGCGTTTTTGCTGGCTATATTGCCTGCCAATCGCACTATAAACAGGTCACCCAATCCCTGGTCAAAAATCAGTTCTGTAGGTACTCTGCTGTCACTACAGCCAAGGATAGCAGCAAATGGAAATTGTGCATCGGAATATTGATTTACCAGCGAAAGTAAATCCCTGTTTACTTTTAAATTGCTTAGAAATCGATAATTGCCTTCTTTTAGATAAGCCAACGCATGTTGGGGGGTAAGAGTATCTTTATTTTCAAATGTATGAATACGCATTGAATAGTTTATTTAATAATTTTTAACAATAAATGAAATGAAATGAAAATGAGGGCACATAAATGGCCTCAATAGAGCTGATTGGCTAAATAACTTTTAATTAAATATAATCGGGAGGTGGGGTAGAGGTCGATATGGATGGGTTAGTGTGCATTTCCAGCAGAGATATATATAAATTTCCAAGCAATTCACTCCTGTCAAAACCTAAGGAGTACTTAGTTATATATTTGTATTCTTCTTTTTCCTTTTTGTTGTCCTCTTTGTTATCTTCTTCTTCCGTTTCAAGATCTATACTTGAAACCAGGGTCATTTTTTCTGATTTTATATTTTCATTTAATAATGTTAAAAGCATCTTCGAAGGCGAAATGCTTAGAATCAAAATAAAAATAAAAATCTGTTTTACACTCATTTTTGATTTAAAAACAACATACAAATTTAAGACATTGTTTGTCAATTGCAGGTTAAGAAAATATTAAGAACAATTATTTGGCAAATGCGGAGAGCCATTTCATAGGGTTTAGATTTTTCAAATCGATTATAAATGTGCACTTGTTCATATAGCTATTTCGCTGATAATCAGAATATCCTGCCTTTATAGAATTACTTTCAATAACAGGTAAATGGATCTCAATTATTTTTCTGAGAATTACAAAAGATAAACCTGAAGAAAAATACCACACCGCTTTTTTCGCATGATCCGGAGCCAATGCTACTTGAAAATAAGGACGAATGGGTATATAATCTGAAAATTTGGATCTGAAAGTTGCTGCCATGAGCCAGGAATTTGACCATCCGGCGCTGCTGGAAGTATAAAATCCGGCATCTTTTGAAAATACCTGTTGATTTAACCTGGTATTGAAAGATGATCTTCCAAATATTAATTCATCATATTTATAGTCGTTTTTGATGCTGTTTCCTGAGGCTAAACCTGAAAGACTAAATGTGCTGTTAAATGTGTTTCCGGCATTGTTTTGATATCCTCCGAAAAATCGTAATTCTAAATATGTTTTTCTTCCATATTTAAATGGAATATCAAGTAAGTAGCTGCTGTTGACATTAAAATAATTTGAGTTAAATTCAACAGTGGTTTTCCATTGATGTGGGAAAAGATGTTTAAGGTTTATATCCGAATATTGCACTTCATGCACTGCATAAGTGGACCGGGATTTTTCCAAAACCCTGTATTTTTTTACTTCATCAATAAAAATGGACCTAAATGAAAGATTTTTTTGTGCGGTCAATTGAGATTTACTACTGAACTGGATCGAAACTTTGGGGCTTATTTTATGATAATATGCTTTTTTTATTTCTGTAGTCGGGTCTCCGTTAGAAAAAGTCCTGTACTCCACTTCAGGAGTGATGCTGTTTATTAAATTACCTGCAACAGAAAGTCTATGACTAATGCCGGTTTCAATCACCGGCCGTCTTGTTTTGAAGCTGTATCCTAACAGGGTACCTGCCAGAATGAAAGGAGCTGGTAATGTAAAATTGTGCAAAGCTATACCTGTAAAGAAACGATCATGGGCATTGAAACCCATCATAGGATGTAGATAAATATCCTGTGTAATGGAATGTCCTATGCCTGGCACAAAGTGAAATTCGGTTTTTTTAGGAGCAAAAGGAGTAGGTCTGATCCTGGCAATATTGTTTATTCTTTTGATTTCAGGAAGCAGGAAATTGGGGTCAGCAATTATATAATCTTGTACATCCGCCTTTATAAAGACTGTATCTTTCAAATGAACATATTTAGTAATAGACCAGACTTTATTTCCTTTTTTATATCCGTACAATTCTACAGGGATTGAAAAAGGCTGATTATGGGTTATTAACAGGTTACTGCTGGCCCATGAAAGTTTTACATCTACCTGCCTATCTGATGTTATATACAGATTTTTGTACCATACAGAATCTATGCCAAGATGACGAAAAAAATCAACCGATGTGGGATGTGCAAACTTCCAATTTTCGTAATACCTGTGAATACGATCCCGGAATACAGAATCTCCTACCGCTTTATTCATTAATTTTAAACCTTTAGCAGGTTTTTCGTAAACCGATTGTATATATCCCATCAAAGAAAAATTCTCTAAGGGAGATAATGCAGCTATATCATTGTCATCTCTTGCCTGCATATACCAAGGAAAATCATCTGTTAAATCATAATCCGTAAGGAAAGAGACAGGAGCATCAGATAAAAAATGCGTATTAGGTTGGCCTCTGAAAAAATCTTTTTCGAAAAAACTCGCCAATCCTTCATCAAGCCAGGCTTCTTTTCTCTCATTAGATGCAATAATGGCTTGGAACCAGTTGTGGGCTATCTCATGCACAATTACTTTTTCAAGTTCCTGAGGGGCGCTATTATATCCTTTGTCGATTAAGCTAATCATTGGATACTCCATAGCATCCTGGGCATCCCGGTCGCATTCTACCAGTGTTACCTGCGGATATGGATATTCACTTATTTTCTCAGAAAGATATATTAATGCTTTTTTACAACTGACCATGGCTCCTTTCCATACATTCTGCTTTCGTGGTTTATAGTAAGACCAAAGATCTATAACCCTGTTCTTTAGTAGTAAAGTATCATGATCCACTGTAAATTCTTTGTCGGCAAACCAGGCAAAGTCTACAACATTAACCGCTGAAAAATGAACTTTATTTAATGTATTAACTTTATTAATCGAATGCAAACTATCTCCTTTGTTCCCAAACGGCGGATCCATAAAATCGTTTTCTGGTTTATGAATTTTTGTTCCGGTTGCAGCAATTTTAAAATCGGAGGAAAGTGATATAGTAACATCGTAATTTCCAAAATCATTAAAATATTCTCCAATTTCAAGATAATTCATCGTATTCCATCCGGTGGAATCCAACAATGCTATTTTAGGATACCATTGGGTCATTTGATACGAATTTTTCAGATGGCCACCTCTTGAAATATTTTTTGGAATATCCAGGATGTAATCACAATATAATATCACACTATCTCCATTTTCTACCGGCGTATGCAGTGCCAGGCTGATTATTTCCTTGCTTTCATTTTCAAATTGATATGCTAATTTTCTATCCTGGTCTCTGAATTCCAATTTGCTATATCCCCCCTGGTCTCTTTTAGGAAGCTTGTATTTTCTTCCATCACCTATTAAAGTCAGTTGTTTGGAATAATCACTTTTTTTTGCCCTGAAAGCGTTCATCCAGGTATGTAATTTTAGTTCAGACAGTGCTCTACCGGATTTATTATGATAGGTAACCTTCATCATTGCAGAAAGTTTGTGTTCCGTATCGTTTAATGTACACGAAATACTATAGTCCGACCTTTGCTGTGCAGTGATAATAGAATTGGTAAAAAAAGGGGGCAGAGCCAATAAGGCTATCAGCTTAGTGATAAATGTTATTTCCAGCTTAATTTTGATCATTTGGATCTTCAAGCAGCAAATTACCGCTAAATTTGCGGTGATGAAAATCACTCCGGGTTTAATATCACTTTTTATTGTTTTATTGCATGTATGCATACATTCTGGAATGGCTCAGGGAGAATTGATCGGTAAATTAATTGATGACTCTCAACGACCTCTGGAAGGGGCCACAGTTCAATGGAAAAACAAATCCACTTTTGCGATTACCGATTCCCTTGGAAAATTTAAAATAGTCAGAAAAAACGATTCCATATTGGTTATTAACTATGTAGGATTTAAAAGTCTGGAATCGCTCATTTCATTGACTGAAAACAATGTAGAAATTACCTTAAGCGAAAATGTAGAATTGCAACAGATCGAAATCAAGTCAAAAAGAGCAGATACCTACACCCCCATTGCAAGTAATATAAATAAAGAGATCATAAGCTTGAGAGAATTGCGAAAAGCCCCTTGTTGTAATTTGTCGGAAAGTTTTGAAACCAGTGCTGTGGTGGATGCCAATTATACCAATGCAGCGCTCGGTACCAGAGAAATAGAAATGCTTGGTCTGAGAGGGATTTATTCCCAGATAATGATTGATTCCAGGGCTACGATGTATAGTTTTGCAGCTCCGTTCGCATTTGATTATATACCGGGGCCATGGCTTAAAGGAGTCCAGGTAAGTAAAGGAGCAGGCACAGTCGTAAATGGAGCCGAAGGCCTTTCAGGTCAAATAAATGTGGACCTTATTGATGCCCGGGATGGACCTAAATTATTTCTCAATGCATACGCCAATCACAGCAATAGGTATGAAATGAATATAGTGACCGCAAAGAGATTTACTGAAAAATGGAGTACGGCCACTTTATTTCATGCCAGTAGCGATGGGCATCACCAGAATAAAAATGATGATGGGTTCCTGGATGCTCCCAGAAAAAAACAATTAAATTTATTACAGCGATTTCATTATTTTGATTCCAAATGGGAATTTCAGATAAATGCGCATGGAATAATGGACAATAGAGAAGGCGGTCAGACCCATCACCCGGAGCCTGGGCATACGGAAGGCTTGCTTAAATATGATCATGAAAATAAAAGACTAGAAATTTTTGGAAACGTAGGTTTTATTGGGTTTAAAGACCCGGGTAAAGCCCTGGGATTTCAATGGCACACTCAAAAACACGTATACGATGCCAGGTATGCTCAGTTGGCCAATGGTGATGATTTTTCAAATTATGCCAATCTCATCTATGAAGATAAATTACATTCTAAAAGACACAAAATTAACGTGGGTGGTAGTATACGTACCAATGTGACAGATGAAGGGTTTTCCGATTTTATTTTTAACCGTACTTATATTGTGCCTGGAGTATTTGGGGAATACAACTACAATGCGGATGTCAAAGAATCAAAATTTGGTTTTACCCTTGGTCTGAGATCCGATAAATACGATGAATTTGGAGTAAAACTTACGCCCAGGCTCTCGATGAGATACAATGTTGACAGAGATTATGGAACCATCAGAGCTTCAGCAGGCAGAGCATATCGTATGCCAAATATAATTTCAGACAATATACATTTTATCGGTACCGGGAGATTTTATCAGATCGAATCAATAGGGCTGGATATTGCAAATAATTATGGACTCAGCTACAATCAAAAAGTGTTTATTGGAGGACCGGCGGAATGGAACATATCCATGGATTTTTATCACACCTATTTTGCTAAACAAAATATACAAGATATAGAATCGACTGCAGGAAAGATTATTAATAGTTATTTTGAAGATGCCTCCAGAATTAATTTTGCCCTTATTCAAAATCAGTTTCAGCTTACACCTAATGTGGGCTTTAAACTGGCATATAAATACACCGATGCAAAATATAAATTGAACGCTGCCTCTGCATTGATCACTCGTTTGTATTTGCCCAAACATCGTGGATTGTTTACATTGGATCTTAATTCTAATGAAAGCACCTGGATTGGGAATTTTACATTGCAATGGGTAGGTAGTCAGCGACTATTGGACATTTCAAATTATCCCACAAAGGAAAGTATGGGCCATGCTAATCAATCACCAAGTTATTTTTTAGCTAATTTTCATGTGGCACATAGTTTTGGTAAATGGGAAATATACACCGGTTCTGAAAACATCTCCAATTATGTACAGGATTATCAGATTGTGAGCCGATTCAGTGTCGGGTCTAAATACTTTGATGCCACCAGGCTTTATGCCCCTAATATGGGTATGCGATGGTATGCTGGTATCAAGTTTACTATTTTATAGTGTCGGTTTTGTTGCAATACAAAAGTATTTGTTAGTATTGCCTTTGATTTTTACTGTCTCTGAAATGGTATTGGAAGGATAAAGCCATATTATTTCTCCTTTATTTAATAATACCAATGCAGCTTTTTTATCCGCACCTGATATTTTATGGTCAGTGAGTATGTCTTTTATTTTTTTTGAACTTCCCTTCATTCCCAATGGTTTCATCCGATCTCCCGGTAGCCAGTTACGTAAAGTCAATGGAAAACGTATACCATCTCCATTAATAATGGATCCATTTAATGAGGGTAATGATTTGACAGTAGATTCTTGTATCACAAACTCAATATGGTGATAAAAAACAGAAAATGGAATGGATTCGATATCAAATAATACAGGTACGGATAGGCGGCTGATAATATCTATTTCCATATTTCCGGTGTAAGCCGTATGCGATTTTGAGATAAATTTTCGTCCTTTATTTTGATTCCGTACTGAATGGTACATCTGCTTTACTGTATCTTCATTGAAACCATAAGGAGAAAGTAAATAAAAAAGGGAATACTCATTTATTTCTGCAGATACCTTTACTTTTACCTCACCCTTTATAT
>JBGAVW010000029.1:0-53142 GCA_044227925.1 Saprospiraceae bacterium
ATGAAGCCATGGCTTCGGGTACTGCCATTTGCAATATAGGATATAAGTTTACTGGTAAATGATTGGTGAGTAAACCCACTCCGCTTCTGAGACAAGCTTTGGCAGAAAGAATTGCCGCCCCTGCTTTACCATAACTTCCATTGATCATCAGCGCATGACCAAAGCTGCCTTTGTGAGTAAATTTCCCTCTTTTATTAATACATTGTTTGATCAGTTCAGGTTCTATTAAATAATAACTTGTATTCGCTTTGGCGCTATACTCGGGGATTAGTCCGATATCCAAAATGGAAACCTTTCCTGTAAATTTTTCATAGCAGGGAAGAAAAAAACTCAATTTAGGTGTCTGAAAAGTATACGTATAATCTGCTTCAATAGCAATTTCGGTATGTTCATTTGTAAACATGCCCGATGGAATATCGACAGAAACAATGGTGTGATGTAATGAATTCAACCAAAGTACCAGGTCTTCAAATTTTCCATCCAGTGGCTTATTCAGACCTGTCCCAAAAATAGCATCTATGATCACTACATTCGGTTCGAAGACCGGTGGCTCAGCCATGTCTATATTCTCCAGTGGGATATGTCCATATCCGGGTAAACGATTTAAATTTGATATGAAGTCATCTGATTTTTTTTGATCAAAATCGGCTAACCATATTTTAATATCAAATCCGTCCATGCTTAGCATCCTTGCAATCGCCAGCCCATCTCCTCCATTATTGCCAGTACCACATACTACTGCTACCGGCAAAGAGATTGAAAATTTAGATTTGAACTTAGAAACAAAAGCGGTGGAGGCTTTCTCCATTAGGTCCAGTGAAGAAATGCATCTTTGTTTTATGGTTTCTGCGTCCCATTCCTTTATTTGAGCAGCATTAAATATTTTCATTTGATTGATTTTACGATTCTATGAAAATACTGGTTTTTGTTTGAATTGCAAATGATATAGGTTTGCTGGATAAATGCCTATTTGGAGAAATTGCTTTTAATCCTGTATTCACTTGGATATAAATTATTAAATCTGCCTTGTATTCCTTTTAACCAGCCTAGATTATGCTTATTGTACCTTGAAATTAAATAACCTCTTTGTTCGACCGAGTTCGGTGGAGGTACGCGCTTGAGATAATTTATTGCTTCTGTTTTAGAAAGTTGCTTGTGCCTGAACTCAGGAGTCAGATAAATCGATTGAGAAAGAGCATGATCAGGTATAAAATCATCTCCTTTAAATTCTCCGGTTGCACACCCTGCACCAACTATTCTCAGATAGTGACTTATTATTTCAAGATCTCTGGCATATTCCTTTGAAAAAAAATGTATTCTTTGATTATGCTCAAAAAAATCAAATGCCGGAATAGAAGGTAAATACTCTTCAAGCATGGAAGGTTTTTTTATCCAATTTAATGAGTTTCCCTGCAATAAACTTTTTTGTTCTTCCTTACCAGGTTTCTTTAATACAGATATAAAAAAACCCTCTCCCTCGACCTTGTGCGGATACGCCTGATAACCGATAGAATCATTTTTACTTATTTCTGTAAAGTTCCATTCCTTTATTTTGTTTAAGCGGACACATTCCCATCCAGTCAATACAAGGTCTCTCAATTGATTACTATTTTCATCTGGATTATAAGTGCAGGTTGAATATACTAGATAGCCTCCTGGCTTTACCGAGTGTTGGGCTGCGTCTAAAATTCTTTTTTGCCTTAGGACACATTGGAATACATTATGCTCCGACCATTCCTTTCTGCTTTCCGGATCTTTTCTGAATAATCCTTCACCAGAACAGGGGGCATCAATCAATATTAAATCAAAGTAATTTTTTAGAGATTTGAATCTTTCCGGATCCGAGCAGGTAACTATTTGATTTGCATACCCCCATTTTATAAGATTATGAATTAAGGCGGGTGTCCTGCTACTAATAGTTTCATTACTAACTAAAAGGCCTTCCCCGTTTAATATTGATGAAATCAATGTTGATTTACCTCCCGGAGCTGCACACAAGTCCAATATTTTAATGTCTGTGCTGGAAATAAGCTCTCTCACTACATAATCAATAATCATAGACGAAGCCTCCTGTACATAATAAGCACCTGCATGAAAAGCAGGGTCGAGTGTAAAGACTGGTCTCTGATCCAGATAATATCCACTTTTACACCAAGGCACTCGTCTGGTTGATTTTAGATCAATCAAATCGGTATCCCCTTTTATCGGATGTATATGGATGCTTACAGGAGGTACGGAATCCAGTACAGTTGAAAAGGCATCATATTCATTTTCTAACTGAAACTGCATTCGTTGGCTAAATTGCTTTGGCAAATCTGCCTTTTTTGGAGACGACATTAATAGGAGGGATTAGATTTTTTATTTAATCCATATAATGCACCTCCTTTACTAAAAAGTTTATCCACCCTGGCAGTTACGATAGGATCTGTTTCTAATACTGGTGCGTGATGTGGTTTTATTCTTGCATCGATGATAAGGGGACCTTTGCATCCCCAATGTTTGAAATTAGTGAAAGCTCCTACACCGTAAACATCGTGTGATGGATTGGACCTGGTAAAGGTGACCCAAAGAAAATTAGACCAATTGGCAGAGGTAAATAGGGAATCATCGCATATTACTATCAATGCTAATTCTGTGACATCATTATCCATTAATGCATTTATCAATACTTCTGCTTCGTTAGCAGCTTCTTGATAATTTTTAAAAGGACTGGCTTGAATTATAAGAATTCCATCATCTAAAATTCGGATTTGGTCAAACCCATGCCGTATTGAGAAATGATCTGGAAGGGTAGTGGCCAATCTTCTTATTGGTGCACCACAACAGGCAAGAATGAGTTTGCTTCCGCTATTCCAGCCATCACCCGAATAGTCCAGCGTGTCTACAGTCGTGTTGGTAACAAAGTGCAGATCCTGCTCAAATCTGATTCTCCTTAATACGTATTTGAAAAAAGCTGGAATATCATATATATCGACATCATTGGCCCGATCGGGAGCCAATATGATAAGATATTTGGCTAACGAGGTTTGCCCCGAACCAAGTATCCTATTTGCAATAGTAAGTATCTCTTCAGGTTTTCGCTCTCGAAAAGGCATATACCTTTCTTTACCTATGGCCAGCAAAAGTGGGTGTACTCCCGCTACATCTACTGCATGCATAGCTTTCAATCCCGGAAATTCTTTTGGAATCAGGTCCTTTACCACTTCATGTATAATATGTCCGAATAAAGAGTCTTCCTGGGGTGGCCTGCCTACAACAGTAAAATGCCAAATAGGATCTTTTCGATGAAAAACGTTGTGTACTTTCAAAACGGGAAAATCATGCTTCAGGGAATAGTAACCTAGGTGATCACCAAATGGGCCTTCCCCTTTTTTCAATCCTTTTTCAATGGTTCCGGTTATTACAAAATCAGCTTGTTCGGATAGAAAGTAACCGTCCTTAATAGAATAGGTAAATCTGGATTCGTTCAGTAATCCGGCAAAGGTCAATTCCGACATGTTTTCAGGCAATGGAAAAATGGCGGCTAAGGCATTTGAAGGAGGTCCACCAATATAAATACTGATTTTAAAATCTTCATTTGATTCGTGATACGCAGTATGATGAACTCCGATGCCACGATGCAATTGGTAATGAAGTCCAACTTCTTCATTTGGTAAATAATCATTTCCTGCAAGTTGAATCCTGTACATTCCCAAATTGGAGGATAATATAGAAGTACTTGCTGGTGGTACGGAGAGAACCTGAGGCAATAATACGAATGCACCCCCATCTTGAGGCCAGGATCTTATTTGTGGTAAATCACTTATTTTACATTCAAATAACAGTTTGCTTTTTTTTACTTTTCGGGGTATTGCAAATCTGGATTTTATTGCTGAAGGGAAGTATTTACCGGGCTCCCTCAAAAGCAGACTTGGATCTGTCCTAAGTTCTCCTAATTTCTTAATTAACGGTAGTGTGTTTCGAAATAAGTATTCTATCCTGCTTTTGGTACCATAGATATTTGAGGCAGCTTGAAATTTTGTACCTATTATTTGGGTAAAATATACTGCAGGGCCTCCGCATTCAAATATTCTTCTATGTATCTCAGCCATTTCAAGATCAGGGTCTACCGGAATTTCAATACGGACTAAATCTTTTTTAGACTCCAGGTCTGATAAACAATCTTTTAAGCTTAAATACACAAGTCAAAAATAGAATAAATTCCGATCAGCCCTAAGATAATAGAATTACTTTAATCCAATTTTGATGGTACTTAATTAAGTACCGCAGGGGCATAAGTTTTAAATTAAATCTTTTAAAGTAACTTTTGTTTTATATATCTCACCGTCCCGAATGTATTGAATGTTTATTGTCTTACCGGCATTACGGGAAAATGTAATTATAATCTGATCTAAGGATAATAAATTTGTCGACAAACCTCCTACTTTCTTGAGAATATCTCCTTTCTTTAGTCCGGCCTCATCAGCAGGAGAGCCAGGCAAAACTGAACTCACAGCATATTGCTTCAATTCGTGACCGGTAGCCAAGACCTCCAATCCACTTCTATCTACTCTGAATTCTTTTTTCAGGTCACGTATTGGAGTCATATACATGATATTCTTTGTATAATCTATATATATATCAAATCGGTTTAATAGCTGATTGCCTATCAATCCTTGTCTGTTAGCAAAATTTAGATTTTGAATGCTTGCGGTAAGGTTTTCAGTACTATCCAGCTTTTGAAAACTGGTTACGATATTTGGAAATTTAAAAGACTCCAGTTTTAGTTCGGAAATCTTACCAAAATGGCCTTCTAAGAACCCTCCGAGACCTTTTCCAATTTTACCTGGTATTGTTTTTTCAGGTGCTTTAAAATCGGGATTGGCATCTGCATACAGCAAGAGGGGCAGTCCTGCACCGGAATCCACCATTAATCTCACTGGTATGGCTTTATTATTAATGTTGACTTCTGCATTTACATAGAGTTTGCCATTTTGAACTTCGATTGGAACTTTAATGTATTTCCTGTTGTACCTAAATTGATTTTGTGGTATAAATGAAATTACATTCTTTTTGAAGTCAATATGGGTTACATAAGTCTTGAAGAAACTACCGCTTAATATGCCATCTACATACAATCCAGTAAGTTCATCCAGTTGGAAAAAATCTCTTTCCAGCACCAAAATGTCTTGTTTATAACTTACCGTATTGGATAAACCCATTGGAACACCCCTGGTGATCAGAGCATACATTTCCTCAGATTGATCAGCCCCAATCAATTTTATTCGTCTGTCGTATCTGCTTTGAAGAATATCAGAATATTCTTTTTTTAATAACAAAGTATGCTCAGCGCCCGTATCGAAAATAAAATTGAGAGGGAAAGCTTTATTATAGTTGACTTTCATAAGAATAAAATTATTCTTATACTCGAAAGGGATATCAATGGCTTTGTTTTTTCCTATTATTTCAAATCTATTTAGAACTGACTGAGCTACAGATAAATAGGATAAAAACAGAAAGGGGAGGTAAAGTAAATAGTATTTTTTCATATAAATAAACCTTCAAATTACAGGCTTCAGTAATAAAACGCACAAAAAATTGAAAATGTGATATTTCAGTTTAAGAATAAGTAGGCAATCTCTCAACGTAGTACCCCTTTACCGGTTTACCGGTTACACTGAAATAGGTAAATCAGGCTTAGTTAATGGTTAGCGATAATTAAGAAGTTAGAGAACAAGAAACCACTATTATGGCTAATTCATGTTCTGAATTTTATTAAGTGCATTCTCCATTTTGGCAGGTTATCTAATATTTTGATTTGTTTATAATATTCTTTTTCTTGTGTTTGTTAATAACTTACAGATAATCAATATATTGTCATAATTTTATTGCTACTTTAATTTAATAGGAGTGTGCTTTTTATACCCTAACTGCTGGTGAAACGGGTGATTTGAGTGTTAATAACTCAAACAAATAGGAGATGAGGCAAAATTGTTATTTAGACAATATCTAAATACAAAAAAGGTTGCTTCAAATTTAATATTTACAATCTCATTTTCTATTTTTGCCACGCTTTATTCATCAACAAAGAATAATATTTTAATATAAGTTTTCATGATATATAAAATATTCAGATTTAGCAATTTGTCCTTGGTTTTATTGCTCTGTCTATCCACTGCATTATGGTCTCAAGCTAACCCTGATGCCGGTAAAACATTGTTTCAAAACAATTGTGCCGCCTGTCATGCAAAAGACATGAAAACCAAGTCGACTGGTCCTGCATTAGCTGGTGCTCAGGAACGATGGGGAAATGATGCAGATCTATACGCCTGGATCCGAAATTCTCAAGCTATGATTGCAAAAGGGCATCCGATAGCTACCGAATTGTGGAAGACCTGGGGACCAACTGTAATGACTGCATTTCCTAATCTTACGGACGGCCAAATTGGAGATTTGTTAGCTTTTATCAATGGGACTGCTGCTGGCACGTATGGAAAACCGGCAGGTGCTCCTGCAACTACAGCAGTACCTGCAGATTCACAACCAAAAGGAATAAGTTGGGTATGGTGGGTTTTGTTGGCTGTATTAGGTATTATGGCTGCTATCTTAAGCAGGTTGATTGGAGGATTAAATAGATTGGCCAAAATACAGGCTGGTGAGGAAGTAGAGGAATCCCGAAGTTTTTGGCAATTCCTTTCCAGCAAAGGAATGGTAACTACATTGATTGTATTGGGCGTTGTACTAGCCGGGTACACTACAGTAATTAATGGAATAGGGTTTGGAAGACAGCAAAATTACCAACCCGATCAGCCGATAAAATTTTCACATGCTACTCACGCAGGATTAAATAAGATTGATTGTCAGTTTTGCCATGATGGCGCAAGAAGAAGTAAGCATTCAGTAATTCCTGCCATGAATACCTGCATGAGTTGCCATAAAGCCATTGTCAAAGGTTCTGCTTATGGTACTGCTGAAATTTCTAAAATTTACGCATCTGTAGGGTTTAATCCTAATACCAATAGTTACATTGCCAACTATGCCAATATGCCCGAAAAAGAAATTGAGGTAATATTTAAAAAGTGGATAGGAGATAATTATTTGGTTGATAAAAACCTTAAGGCAATTGACAGGGAAGGAGAAAGATTGATGGATGAGCAGTGGAAAGGAATTAAAAATAGCCTTACTTCACCCACCAAGCCACAAATTCAGGGTCCGGTGGAATGGATTCGAATTCACAATTTACCCGATCATGTTTATTTTAATCATGCCCAACATGTTACAGTAGGAGGTATCACCTGTCAGCAATGTCATGGCAAAGTCGAAAATATGGATGTAGTGAAGCAATACTCAACTCTATCCATGGGTTGGTGCGTAAACTGTCATCGAGAGACTGAAGTAAAGAGTTTTACTTCTAATGATTATTATCTAAATCAATTTGAAAAATACCACCAAGCTCTGAAAGATGGCTCAAAAAAGAAGGTTACAGTGGAAGATATCGGCGGTCTTGAGTGTCAAAAATGCCATTACTAATATTAACTATTACTTGAACTATTATAATAAATCAATCAGTGAATCAAAATATTATGAGCGATAAAATGGACGGAATCTGGGTAGGTGAAAAAGACCTAAATCAGGATCTTGCATATGTATCTCAAGCTGATGAACAATCGAGGATACGACCTGATGAAACCAAAGCCGAACCCGAAGAATATCAGGCAAACCGTCGTGATTTCCTTAAATATATGGGTTTTGGACTAGGTGCAGCTACTTTGGCAGCAAGTTGCAAGACCCCTGTAAGAAAGGCTTTACCTTACCTTACCAAGCCGGATAGCCTGGTTCCAGGGATAGCAAATTATTATGCTTCAACTTATGTAGATGGAGGTGATTATTGCAGCATTTTGGTAAAGACCAGAGAAGGGAGACCTATAAAAATTGAAGGAAATTCCCTTTCACCTATCACTTTTGGAGGCACCTCCGCCAAAGCTCAGGCTTCTGTGTTGTCTTTATATGATACAAAGCGTATACAAGGCCCCATGGTAAAGAATGATACAAAATGGGAGTCTGCTTCATGGGATGTTATTGATGAAAAACTGAGTAAAGAAATTACAACTTCTTCTAAAGTTAGAATTTTATCAAATACTATTCTTTCACCAACTTCCAAAAAAGCTATTGGTGAATTTAAATCTAAGTTTCCTGCTACTGAGGTAGTTACATACGATCCAGTTTCAGCTGCCGCCATATTACTGGCAAATGAATCCAATTTTGGGGTTAAAGCTATTCCTTCTTATCATTTTGATAAAGCCAATGTTATAGTCAGCTTTAATGCAGATTTTTTAGGTACCTGGATTTCTCCTATAGAATATGCACATCAATATGCAAAAGGGCGCAAAATAAAAGATGTAAATGGAGCAAAGATGTCACGCCATTTTCAGGTGGAGAGTTATATGTCTTTGACTGGTTCGAATGCAGATCATAGGGTACAAATACGCCCTTCAGAAATTGGTGCTGCAATAGGTTTTTTGTACAATGCTATTGCCTCCAAAACCGGAGCTACTGCCTTGGTAAGTCCCCCACTGAATGAAAAAGCTGCGGCTGCGTTAGGTAAAATAGCTGATCAGCTATTAGCAAATAAAGGTGCATCTTTAGTAGTATCTGCCTCTAACAATGTAGATGAGCAGAAATTAATAAATAAAATTAATGAGGCGTTAGCAAACTATGGTACAACCATTGACCTGGCCAATCCTTCCTTACAAAGACAAGGAAATGAACAGGATTTAGCCAAGCTGATTTCAGATCTTGAAGCAGGATCTGTAGATGTAGTAATAGTGTTTGATAATGCAAATCCGGCATATGATTATCCGGCCGCAGATAAGTTTAAAGCTGCTTTTGGAAAAGCAAAATCAAGAATATCTTTCGCCGGTACCTTAAATGAAACCGGAGCTTTATGCAATGTTATTGCGCCTACTAATCATTTTCTGGAATCATGGGGTGATGCTGAGCCGAAAAAAGGAATACTTAGCTTGATTCAGCCGACCATATCACCATTATTTAATACGAGGGCTTCAGAGCTCAGCTTACTCAAATGGGCTGAAAGTGCAAATGTGAATTGGAAATCCGACGCACCGTATTATGAATATTTAAAATCGAATTGGGGACAAAATTTCATCGGTGAAGAATCCTGGGATCAAACATTGCATGATGGAGTATTTAATTTTGCAGGTCATACTCCACTGACTCTTACAAATAATACTATTGATGTGGCCTCATTAAAATTGAGCCAACCGTCGAAATCGGAGAATGAGATTACTTTCTTTGAAACCGTAAATATGGGAGCTGGTCAACACGCTTCTAATCCATGGTTGCAGGAATTGCCTGACCCGGTCACAAGATGTGTGTGGGGTAATTATTTAGCCATCCCGGTTGCTTTTGATGGTGTGAACAAATTTGTAGGCTCTTTTGGTCTTGAAAATTCCGATAAGGTAAAATTGGGTTTACCTGGTGGAACTGTTGAAATTGATTCTACACATCAATTTGGTCAGGCACCCAACACACTTGCATTGGCTCTTGGATATGGTAGATCAAGCCATGGACCTGCTGAAGCGAATGTTGGGGTTAATGCATTCCCTCATTGTCAATTGGTTGATGGCCTAATTCAATATTATAATACTGTGGTGACTGCACCAGTAAAAATTTCATCAAATGAAAGGCCTGCCTGTGTTCAATACCACCATACCATGGGTGTGGAGGATATTGATAAGAAAACAGGAAAAAAGATAAACGCCGACGAAGCGGCAACTGTATTTTTTACTTATTTCGGATTAGCAAAACAGGGTTTCCAGGGTTCTTTGGTAGACAGATCGGTGATACGCAGATCCAATCTGCATGATTTAGAGGCATTCGTAACCGAATTGAAAGAAGAGAGAAAAGAATTTCAACATTTAAATGACCAAACCCTTTATCCCACTCACGAAGATTTTTGGGGAAAAGGCGCTTCCTGGCATATGCACATTGATCTGAATGCATGTATTGGATGTGGAGCTTGTGCTGTTGCATGTATGGCAGAAAACAATGTACCAGTGGTGGGTAAAAAAGAGGTGAGCCGCCACCATGAGATGACCTGGCTACGTGTAGACAGATATTTTTACGGTGATGCACACAATCCAAATGTAGTATTTCAACCTTTGATGTGTCAGCACTGTCATAATGCTCCTTGTGAAAATGTTTGCCCTGTAAATGCCACGAATCACAACAGTGAAGGAGTTAATCAGATGATTTACAACAGATGTGTTGGTACTCGGTATTGTGCAAATAATTGTCCTTATAAAGTTCGTCGATTTAACTGGTTAGATTATATGAAGGCCGATCTTTGGCCTATTAACGAACCTGCTACAGTGGAAGGGGAGGAATCACCATTCATGACAGATAATCTTACAAGAATGGTTCTAAATCCTGATGTTACAGTGAGGGCCAGAGGGGTTATCGAAAAATGCTCTTTCTGTACTCAAAGGATTCAGGAAGGTAAATTGAATGCCAAAAAAGATGGCAGGGAATTGAATGATAATGATGTGAAAGTAGCTTGTCAGACAGCTTGTCCCACCGGGGCCATTACTTTTGGTAACATTAACAATAAAAAGTCCCAAGTTGCTCACGAAGTAGCAAATCCTTTGAATTACCAGGTATTGGAAGAAGTGAATACTCGTCCTTCTGTAACTTATAAATCAAAAGTGATCAACCGTGATGCCACTATCGAAGCCTAACGTAAACTTTAATTTGAATTCTTAAAATTGAATAACGAAAAATAATATGAGCGTTGTAGTTTCTCCCATCAGGGAACCATTAATACGCGGAAGCAAAACCTATCACAAGATCACAGAAGATCTTTGTGCAGCTACCGAGAGAGCTCCAAGTCTTGCCTGGATACTTGCATTTATAGTAGCTGGATCAGCACTGGCATTTGGTATGTTTTGCATTATCTGGACCATTTGGGTTGGAATTGGCTCATGGAATCTGAACAGAACTATTGGCTGGGGTTGGGATATTACCAATTTCGTTTGGTGGATTGGTATAGGTCATGCCGGAACATTGATTTCTGCTATTCTCCTGTTATTTAGACAAAAATGGCGTACTGGAGTCAATCGGGCTGCTGAAGCAATGACCATATTTGCTGTTATATGTGCCGCCCTCTTTCCAGGGATTCACGTTGGTCGTATGTGGGTCGTATATTTTTTCTTCCCATATCCTAACACTCGAGGTCCTCTTTGGCCTAATTTTAACTCACCTCTGTTATGGGACTTGTTCGCTATATCTACTTATTTTTCAGTTTCATTATTATTCTGGTATACTGGTCTGGTACCCGATTTTGCGACTGTGAGAGACAGAGCAAAAGGATTCAGAAAGAAATTTTATAATTTTCTTTCATTTGGTTGGACAGGATCAGCTAAACATTGGCAACGATGGGAAGCACTTTCACTTGTTTTGGCCGGTATTTCAACGCCCTTAGTGCTTTCTGTTCATACTATAGTAAGTTTCGACTTTGCAACTTCTGTAATACCTGGATGGCATACCACTATATTCCCGCCTTATTTCGTTGCCGGGGCGATATTTTCAGGATTTGCCATGGTTCAAACTTTAATGCTCATTACGAGAAAAGTACTTAAACTCGAAGATTATATTACTATTGAACATATAGAATCAATGAATAAAGTAATATTACTTACGGGTACCATTGTTGGTGTTGCTTATTTAACTGAATTATTCATCGCCTGGTATTCTGGTTATGTATATGAACAATTTGCATTTTTTAACAGAGCTCTTGGCCCATATTGGTGGTCTTATTTTGGGATGATGGCATGCAATGTTTTATCTCCTCAGCTGTTCTGGTCAAAGAAAATAAGGCGAAGTATTTACTGGACATTTTTGATGTCTATATTTGTAAATATTGGAATGTGGTTTGAACGATTCGTAATTATTGCCACTACACTGGCCAGGGATTATTTACCATCAAGCTGGAGTTTGTATTCGCCTACCTGGGTTGAAATTGGAATCTTTATTGGGACCTTGGGTATATTCTTTACATTTTATCTCATATTTGTTCGGGTTGCACCAGTGGTAGCTATTGCTGAAGTAAAAGCAATACTAAAAGCAGCCGGTGATCAGTACACAGAAACTAATAAAGCAAATGCAATTGAAGCCGCAAAAAATCCTCCGGTTCACCATGAGGAGGAGCATGCAGCACACCATTAATTAATACAAAAAGGAAGTATCGTATCATGTCAAATAATAAAGAAGTAATTTACGGATTGTATAATGACGAAACTGAATTGCTCAGTGCCGTCAGACAAGCCAATAATCAGCACCTGGAGATTATGGATGTGTTTACTCCATTTCCAGTACACGGTTTGGATCCACTATTGCATTTAAGTGAATCAAGGTTGCACCAGGGAGGTTTTGTATATGGTATGCTTGGTTTACTTACGGCTTTTCTGGGGATGACCTGGATCTTTACAAAGGATTGGCCTATTATGATCGGGGGTAAACCCTACTGGTCTGTACCTGCATTTATTCCCATAACTTTCGAAATGACAGTGTTATTCGCTTCATGGGGTATGGTGATTACCTTTTATATTATATGTGGTATGGGCCCGGGAATCACCAATAAAGTATTGGATGATCGAATTACAGATGATAAATTTTGCATTGCTTTTAATAAATCATCTGCCGATGTAAATAAAGTAAACGAATTTTTCAGAAGCACAGGAGCCGCTGAAGTCAATTCTAAAGTATTGTAATTTATGAATACCAGATATTTTTTATTTATTGCTTTGGTAGTAGTTATTTTATCTGCCTGTTCAAGAGCCGGAGGTAATAAGACTGGCCATGAATTTATGCCAGATATGGTGCATCCTGTCGGATACGAAGCCAACTACTATGATTATTATTATTTCAACAGGTGGGGTAGTGAAGCTGAATATAAAAAGTTTGCATCACCCAGGTTACCTGTAAAAAATACTATCGCCCGGGGATTTGCAGGTGGAGCGAGCAATGACCCTGGAGTATCTACTCCGAATGGTTACGTTCCTTATTATTATGGAGACACTGAAGATGAAAGGACTAGGGCTTCAAACGAATTAAAATTAAACCCTTATCCAATTTCAGAAAAAAACATCACAGAAGGGAAAAAGCTATTTGATATAAACTGTGCCATCTGTCATGGTGTAAAGGGAGACGGGGCCGGATATTTAGTGCGTGATGATGGCGGTAAATACCCTGTTGCACCAGCTAATTTTTTACTGGATACTTTTTACAAATCGAATAATGGGAGGTTTTATCATGCGATCATGTATGGTAAGAACATGATGGGCAGTTATGCAGATAAACTTTCGTATAAGGAAAGATGGCAAGTAATACAATACATCAGATCATTGCAGGCTAAAGCTAAAAACCTTCAATATGATCAGTCCGACAATACACTTAATGATGTAGACATCCCGCAATCCAAATGGGTTGCAAATATTCCTGTAGAAGAGAATTTAAAGAATAATGAAATCCCCAGCATGGAACTTAAACACAGTTCCCTGCATAAAGTTGAAACTCCTAAACATTGATTCAAGACATGGCATCAAATCATTCACATCATTCACCTGCGATTAGCTCTCCTCAAAAATTTGAGTTGACAAACACTGCTCGTACTGTTTTATTGAGCGGTATAGCATTGGGAGTATTAAGCTTATTATGGATCTTCTTCAAAGATGATGAGTTTCATACCCGTTTTTGGACTAATGTACTTCACAATTCAGTATTCTTTACAGGGATAGCATTGTTTGCATTATTCAAATATTCTGCGGCAGTAGTTGCTCTGGGAGGCTGGGTAGTGACATTTAAAAGAATTTGGGAAGCATACGCTCAATTTTTATTGATTGGATTAATATTAATGTTAATCATTGCCGGTGGATTATACATGGGATATCATCATCTCTACCACTGGAACGATGCGGCCACTCGGGCCAATGATAAGGTGATTATTGGGAAGTCGGGATTCTTGGGTAAAAACTTTTTCACTTTTTTTACTATCCTGGCGATGGGCGTTTGGATATATCTGGCAAGAAAAATCAGGTCAATCTCCCTGGATGAGGATATTAATGGAAATAGTAGTTATAGCCATCATATTCAATTGAGGAAATATGCTTCAATGGCGCTGCCATTGATAGGTTTTATGAGTGCTGCCTGTATTTGGTTGTGGGTGATGTCACTGGATGCCCACTGGTATAGTACGATGTTCGCCTGGTATAGCTCCGCCTCTTTGTTTGTATCTATGATTGCCTTGACAATCGGCATAATTTCTTATATGAAATCCAAAGGCTATCTTGAAGAAGTAACCAAAGAGCATATGCATGATTTGGGTAAATTCTTATTCGCATTTTCAATTTTTTGGACTTATCTGTGGTTCTCTCAATATATGTTGATTTGGTATGGCAATGTAGGAGAGGAAACCATTTATTTCAGACAGCGATTTGACAAATACAAAGTTCTTTTCTATAGTAATTTGGTTTTAAACTTCTTGTTGCCCTTTTTGATTCTCATGAGAAATGATACAAAAAGGAAAATCGGTACTTTAATCTTTGTGGCAGGTTTGGTATTCTTGGGCCACTGGATTGATTTTTTCCAGATGACTAAGCCTGGGCCATTGCATACAGCTCATGAGTTGATGGAACAAAGGCATTCAATAGGTGAGGTAAAACCATTGGAAGCTAAGCCAATGCAAGTAGCTCAAAGCAATGAAGAAAAACATGCCCAGGATAATAATCAGGTTGCTGATACAGCACATTCTCAATTGCAGCAAGCTTCAACAGAACATAAAAATGAGTCTGTAGAAAGTCCAGCCACTAAGGCAGATGGTCATGGTACTGTGGTTGAAAAACACGAAGCCGCTGCCGATCAAGCACATGGTGCCGGTGAATCACACGATGAGCATGAAAGTGGTTTTCAGGAAGGTTTTACGCTGCCTGGATTATTAGATTTAGGTGTATTACTGGGTTTTTTGAGTGGATTCCTTTTATTTGTTTTTGGACAAATAAGTAAAGCTCCATTGCAACCTAAAAATGATCCTTACTATGGAGAGAGTTTGCATCATCATGTAATGTAATTTTAAAAAGATTGATTTAAAAAAATAATATGGCCGCTTTAATTATCATTGGAATCCTTGCTCTACTAGGAATAGTGGTGGTCCAGATTGGCAAATTGAGTGATTTGCGATCTAAAATCATGGGCGAAGAGGATATCAATTATCAAAACTATAATATCACAGGCAAGCTACTTGTATTTTTTATGATAGGCTTCCTTGTATTTTGTGTAGTCACTGCGTATTATTACAAAAATTGGTTACTTGGGTATGGGCCGCATGAATCAGCCTCTGTACATGGAGGGAGTATTGACAGTATGTTTAATACTACCTTGATATTCACCGGAATTGTGTTTTTTATAACCCAAATTTTACTTTTCTGGTATGCATATAAATATAGGGCAGAGCGTGGTAAAAAAGCGCTTTATTTTCCAGGTAGCACCAAACTTGAATTGGTATGGTCTATAGTACCTTCTATAGTGCTGGTCATATTAGTAGCTAGAGCATTGATCGCATGGAATGAAATAATGGCAGATACTAAACCTGAGGATAATGCAATTGAAATAGAAGCTACCGGATACCAGTTCGCCTGGAATATCCGATACGCTGGTCCAGATAATGCTATTGGTACCAAAAACTATAAAAAGATCACGGCCACCAATGCTTTGGGTCAGGACTGGACAGATGTAAAAAATCTTGATGATTTTAACGCTGATGAAATTGTATTGCCTGTAAATAGGAAAGTCAGGGTCCGCATCACTTCAAAGGATGTATTGCACAATTTTTATTTACCTCATTTTAGGGTTAAAATGGATGCTGTACCTGGCCTTCCAACTTATTTTGTTTTTACACCCACTAAAACTACTGAAGAATACCGGGAAGAGCTTCGAAAGTATAAAGAATATTCAACGCCTGTGGATCCAAATGATCCTTCAAGCGCTCCCCGATGGCAAGCTTTTGAATATGAATTGGCTTGCGCAGAATTGTGCGGAAAAGGTCATTATTCCATGAGGAGATTGGTTAAAATTGTCTCTGAAAATGAATATGAAGCCTGGCTTAAAAATCAAAAGTCTACATACCTGACCACAATACGAAATACAGACGAAGATCCTTTTAAAGGTCAGGTTTTAGATATTGAAGTGAAACAAAGAAGAGCTGATTTTAATTCTGCTGTGGAAAAAATTATTAAATCCGATTCATTGATTGGTAGACAGGCCATACGATTGGATCACATTCAGTTTGAAACAGGCAGTGCCAAGCTCACAGCTGAATCTAAATATGAATTGGACAACATTATAGAATTGCTTACCAATAATTCCACAATGAGAATTGAAATTGATGGCCATACTGATAATACTGGAAATGCCGCAGAAAATCTTATTCTTTCAAATAATAGGGCTGCAGCAGTGAAAGAATATTTGGTCAACAAAGGAATCGATGGCGCCAGATTGGTAGCAACGGGATTTGGTCAAACCAAGCCTATTGATTCAAATGATACCGACGCAGGAAGAAAAAATAACCGCAGAACCGAGTTTAAGATTTTATCAAAATAAAAATATAACTATTAAAACTTCAACCTAATGGCAGAAGTAATCGAAAAAACCACAGAATTACCTGATGTAGATAAACTCATCAAAGAAAAAGGCTTTGATGATCACTTTCATGAGCATCATGAAGGAGATAAATACCAATCAGGCTTTATCAGTAAGTATATTTTTAGCATGGATCACAAGATCATTGCCCGCCAATTCTTAATTACTGGTATGCTTTGGGCGGTGATCGGCGGCTTGATGTCATTGATCTTCAGATTGCAATTGGGTTTTCCCGATGAAAACTTCGCATGGCTAAAACCAATACTCGGTAAATGGATCACAATTAATGATGCTGGAGCGGGCAGTATTTCACCGGACTATTATTATGCCATGGTAACCATGCACGGTACCATCATTGTATTTTTCGTTTTAACTGCCGGGCTAAGCGGTACTTTTTCTAATTTATTGATTCCATTACAGGTAGGTGCAAGAGATATGGCCTCGCCCTTCCTCAATATGCTTTCTTACTGGTTTTTCTTTTTATCAGGCGCCGTAATGCTATATTCACTATTCTTAAGTACAGGTCCATTTTCTGGAGGTTGGACAGCATATCCACCTTTGAGTGGCTTACCCCAGGCTTCAGATGGTTCTGGTACAGGTATGACGCTGTGGTTGGTGAGTCTTACTCTTTTTGTGGTGTCAGTGCTTTTGGGTGGTATTAATTATATTACTACGGTCTTGAATCTTAGAACCAAAGGAATGAGTATGTGGAGGTTGCCGTTGCCAATTTGGGCATTTTTTACCACAGCTGTTTTGGGTCTATTATCTTTTCCAGTGTTGGTTTCCGGGTTTTTGTTGTTAATGTTTGACCGGGGAATGGGTACTAGTTTTTACCTGAGTGAAATTTTTATTGGTGGAAAAGCATTGGACTTTGCCGGAGGTAGCCCAATTCTGTATCAGCACTTGTTTTGGTTCCTTGGCCATCCTGAAGTATACATTATTATATTACCTGCGATGGGTATAGTTTCTGAGGTATTGTCTGTACATAGCCGTAGACCGATCTTTGGTTACCGGTTTATGGTGTATTCTATTTTAGCCATTGGATTTTTATCCTTTATTGTTTGGGCGCACCATATGTTTATGTCAGGAGTGAATCCATTTATTTCTAATTTCTTTGTCATATTTACTTTGATAATAGCAGTTCCTTCAGCTGTAAAGGTCTTCAACTGGATTACCACCATGTACGGTGGGAATATCAGGTTGAACACACCCATGTTGTTTGGGATCGGTTTTGTAAGTATGTTTATATCTGGTGGTCTTACCGGAATATTTCTTGGTAATTCAGCCATTGATGTTCAGCAACACGATACTTATTTTGTTGTTGCCCACTTCCACATTGTAATGGGTGTAGCCGCCATGTTTGGGATGTTTGCCGGGGTTTATCATTGGTATCCAAAGATGTTTGGGAAATTTATGAATGAGACACTAGGAAAGCTTCATTTCTGGGGTACTATGATAGGTGCCTATGCCATATTTTGGCCAATGCATTATATTGGTATGGCGGGTGTACCCAGACGATATTATAGATTTGATGCTTTCCAGGCTTTCAATCAGTTTGGTACTATTAATAAATTCATAACCATTGCAGCTATTGTTGTTTTCTGTTGCCAGATAATATTCATTGTTAATTTCTTTTACAGTATCTGGCGTGGAAAGAAAGCAACCAGCCGGAATCCTTATCAAGCCAATACATTGGAATGGACTACTGAAACCATTGTGCCAATACATGGAAACTGGTCGGGTAATATACCATCTGTAGAAAGATGGGCCTATGATTATAATAAAGATGAGCGGGAGTATATACCTCAATACGTACCTCTTTCTCCTAATGAAAAAGAAGAAGCTCATTAAATAATTTAAATGATATAGTACAGTGAATCCAATTTCTAATTCAGAATCAAAATTCAATCTGGGGAGAGTTTACCTTCTTTCTAAAATTGATGTATTGAAAGAATTGGTAAAGTTTAGACTCACATTGTTTGTCGTAATAAGTTCTATCGTTGGATATTTAATGGCATTAAAGGGGCCATTGGAAAGTATGCAATTGGTTTTCCTTGCTTGCGGTGGCTTTTTAATTACCGGTGCGGCAAATACATTAAATCAAATTTTAGAGAGAGAATACGACGCATTAATGACACGTACAGCCAATCGACCATTACCCACGGGCAGAATTGACACTACAGAAGCCATTATATGGGCAGGAATTATGGCTGTGTCGGGGATATTATTTCTGGCACTATTTAATTATTTAACAGCAATCTTAGGAGCAGCGTCCCTGATTATTTACGCATTTATTTATACTCCCCTAAAAAGAGTTACTCCATTGTCTGTTGCCGTGGGTGCGATTCCAGGTGCATTGCCATCTATGATAGGATGCATAGCTTTAGAAGGCAGACTAACTCTTTTGTCACTAACCCTTTTTGGTATTCAATTCTTTTGGCAATTTCCGCACTTTTGGTCGATAGGATGGTTGGGTTTTGATGAATATAAAAAAGCAGGATTTAATATCATGCCATTACCTTCTAATGAACGAGACCATAGCATAGGCATGTATAGCACGATGTATGCTTTGTTTTTGATCCCCATCAGCTTGCTTTTTGTATTTAATCCCTTGGTAAGCAATGTTGCTATAGCATTATTGTGTGCCGGAGGATTGGGCTTCGCCTTTTGTGGCTGGCAATTATTTAAGTACAATGATATAGCGCATGCCAGAAAACTATTGTTTGCTTCTCTGATTTATTTACCATTTATTCAAATTATCTTATTACTTGACAAATGGATCTGATACAAGCTAAACCGGTAAATAGATTTGGCATACATCCCCAGAAATTTGCCTTATGGGCTGCACTGGGATCCATCACCATGATGTTCGCTTCACTTACCAGTGCATATGTGGTAAGAAAGGGAGCCGGTAACTGGTTAGAATACCAGGTTCCCAATGTATTTTTTGCTGGCACCCTTGTATTGCTTATATCAAGCCTGGCTCTTCATGCATCGTATAAAGCATACAAAAGCGGCCATGAAAAAAAATACAAATACTATTTGATTATTGCTTTCACTTTGGGTGTATTATTTACTGTGTTGCAATATACCGGCTGGATTCAGCTTAATAAATTCGGGGTTCAGTTAAATGGCAACCCTTCCGGATCATTTTTTTATGTAATATCCGGTATTCATGTTTTACATGTACTCGGTGGTATTGCGGCACTTTCAGTGGCATTGATCCATGCATTTACACTGAGTTACCGGGTTACTGAAAAAAGGAGACATCGTTTTGAATTGGTATGCCATTATTGGCATTTTGTAGATGTGCTTTGGATTTACTTACTAACATTTATGATCTTTCAACAATAAAAAGAAATAACTATACATGTCAACTCATACACTATCTCACGATACAGCTCATGTAGATCACCATTCTGATAGTCATGGTGATGATAAAAATCTATGGGGCGGTGGTAAAGAACCGTTCAAAGCCAGTTATGGAAAACTGATGATGTGGTATTTTCTACTATCCGATGCATTTACATTTTCAGGATTTCTCATTGCATACGGCTCACTTCGCTTTAGCATGCCCACCTGGCCATTACCGGATCACGTGTTTGAAAGTATCCCTTTCTATAGTGGAAAAGCTCCATTGATATTTGTAACTTTTATGACATTTGTACTTATCATTTCTTCAGTGACTATGGTGAGGGCGGTACAAGAAGGTCATCGGGAAAACAGGAAAGGAGTTGTTTTTTGGATGATTCTTACCATAATAGGGGGAGCCACATTCTTAGGATGCCAGGCTTGGGAGTGGACCACCTTGATAGTGAAAGAAAATGTAAGCCTTACTAAAAATCCATTTAGTCGACATATGGATAGTGGAGTATATTTAAACGCAGATGGCACAGTGGCCATGAAAGATGGCAAAGAAGAAACATTTAAAAAAGGAGATTCCTACCTGATACATAAACATGGTGAAGAATGGGGGTTGCGTAGGTATAGAGTAACAGAAGGCCCTGAGGCAGGTACTGAAAAGATGATGTCATTTGGTCCGAAAGCCTTTGGTGCTTTATTTTTCTTTATTACTGGTTTCCATGGCTTTCACGTATTCTCCGGAGTGGTATTTTTAGCAATCATTGCGATCAATGCTGCCAGTGGTCTGTACGCTGCCCGTAAGAATGGATATGAAATGGTAGAAAAAATTGGACTATACTGGCATTTCGTGGATCTGGTATGGGTATTTGTATTCCTTGTTTTCTATTTATTGTAATTTTGAGTAATCATTGTTTAAGAATTAATTAATTTTTTTAAAGAAAGAAAATATGTCAGGTCATTTAACATATGAAGAAAGTAAAAAAGTAGTTTTCAAAGGTTTGCGATTGTTGGCAATAATCACTTTGATAGAAGTAGGATTGGCACTTTTTGGAAATGGCCACATTGTATCCGGATTTCATTTGTCCAAGATTATAATGTATCCATTAATGATTGGGTTGAGTCTGTACAAAGCTTATTTCATCATATTTGAATTTATGCATATGAAATATGAGGTAAAGAGTTTGGCTTTAGCTGTATTGTTACCGATGACTTTACTCATATGGGCTATGATTGCTTTTTTCAGTGAAGGTAATAAATGGTTTAATTATAGAGATTCAGTTCGTGAAAAGGACAAATTGGAATCTAAACAGTCTATACAACCACAGGGGGAGTCAAAATCGGTAAAAGTGCTGGAAGCAGAGGATGTTCATTAAATACCATACCCTGTGAACAAGAGAATACTGACTTTAATTATCAGTTTGTTTATTTTATTTGCTCTACCCACTATATCTCTTTATTACTCGTTTCAAGGAAGCCAATTCAGAAAGAGAGCTTTAGCCGAATTAAAAGTTAAGTCTATGTTACCTGGTTCAATTGCAAATCAGGTGAATACAGATGCCAGATACAGAATTTTTATTTCCAATTGTTCCGACAGCAGTTCTATAAATGAACTTATTAATCAATTTAATGAGGAAATAGTGGATTTTGTATTTTTAAATGACACTATTCTGTATCGCAATATAGATCCAAATCAATTGATTAAATGGAATAAAAAAAGAGCCCTGCTTACCATTGAGCAATCTGATTTTAATCTCTCGCCATGTGAAATCCTTCTTTCGAATGGAAAACATGAAGTATTGAATTCATACAACCTATTAGATAGTGAAAATCGAAAAAAACTTATTGAACATGTTGCATTTTTGATAACAAAAAAGTAAAAGACAAGATGTCTGTTACATGAGTATCTTTGCTTCATATTTGTCCATACTGAGAACGTTGGTTTTTCGAATAGGCCTGGTGTATATTTTTTACAGTATTACCCGAGTAGCATTTTATTATATTAATCAGTCAAAATTTGGTATAATTCCTATTGGTGACTGGTTTTCCATTCTTGCTGGAGGTCTGGTTTTTGACACCTCTGCAATCGCATATACAAATGCAATTTTTATAGTGCTGTGGCTTTTGCCAATACGATCTTTAACAGGAGATAAAAGGTATCAAAAATTGGTTTTGAGTTTATTCATCCTGGTCAATTCAATTTGCCTTTTATTAAATATCGTTGATTTTTTCTATTACGAATTTAATTTAAAAAGAATGACAGCTGACTTTAGTCATTGGGCTTCGGAAGGTAATTCTGGTAAAATAATTTTCAGTTTTATTTCTACTCATTGGATCGGTACATTGATTGCCGGATTATTCTTAGTGTCATTTAATTGGTTAAACAAAAAATTGCAAATAGCTGATTACAGGGGAGTTTCTCACATGCATTATTATACAGGTCAAATTATTTTTTTATTTGTATTTATTGGGTTGCTAATCGGGGGAATGAGGGGAGGATTTAGATATTCGACAAGGCCAATTACCTTGAGCAATGCAGGGCAATATGTTACTAAATCAGAACATATGCCTATAGTATTAAATACTCCTTTCAGCATTATCAGAACTTTTGACAAAAAAGTATTTGAAGAAAAGCATTATATGTCTGAAATCAATGCTCAGGACATTTACAATCCAATCACTGATTTTAAATATGCTGCGGACTCTTTAGTAAAGAAAAACATAGTAATTATTATCCTTGAAAGTTTCTCGAGAGAGCATTCTAAATATCTGAACCCTGACTTATATCCTGATTCAGTGGAGTCTTATACACCTTTTTTAGATAGTTTGATGAGTGTAGGTAAAATTTGTACTCATGCTTTTGCAAACGGAAGGAAATCTATAGATGCGATGCCTTCAATATTAGCAGGTATACCCTCACTTGAAGTGCCCTACGTGCTATCCCATAACAGTTTGAATAAAATCAATTCTATAGCGACTCTGCTTAAACCGTACGGTTACCACTGTTCCTTTTTTCATGGTGCACCTAATGGATCAATGGGATTCCAGGCATTTGCGCAAATTGCTGATTTCGACCACTATTATGGAAAGACTGAATTTAACGATGACAGGTACTATGACGGAATCTGGGGCATTTGGGACGAAGAATTTTTTAGTTTTTTTGCAAATACCATTTCAGAGGGCACTCAACCTTTTTTAGGAGTTGTTTTTTCGTTGTCTTCTCATCATCCATACAAAGTTCCGGAAAAATACAACGGTGCTTTTAGAACCGGCCAGCTGGAAGTGCACCAAGCAATTCAATATACTGATCATTCTTTGAGACAGTTTTTTGAAATTGCCCGAAAACAAAATTGGTACAGTAACACATTATTTGTAATTACTGCTGACCACAGTACAGTAGCCTGGTCAGATAAATACAATAGCCAGGCCGGAGCATTTTCAATTCCGATTTTGTATTTTGATCCCGGCAATGAGAGCCTTGCAGGTCAATACAATCATGTCAGCCAACAAACTGACATATTGCCTTCTATATTGGATTATTTGCACTTCCCTGAACCCTTCATCGCATTTGGAAAAAGTATTTTTGATACTTCCGCTTCCAGAATTGCTTTTAATTACCTGAATGAACATTATCAAATAATAGATGATAATAATCTACTAAGTTTATCTAATGGAAATCAGTTGACTGATCTTTATGATATCAGCAAAAGTTGGATACTTTCTGATAACAAAGTAGGGCAGGACAGCATGCAAGATACCAAGTTGTTAAAGCTACATCAGGCACTTATACAGCAGTATAATCACAGAATTATTCACAATAAATTAATAATTTCAAAAAATGGCAACTAATCCTATTCCTCCCCTTAACCTTGAATTATATAAAAAACGTAAACCCTGGGCTATTGTTTTTTCCATAATCGTTTTAATTATAGTAGTGTCTCTCAGGAAGTTGCATATAGATACCGATTATAATTTTAAGTGGCTGGCGGCTTTTCATTCCACGTTAAATGCATTGACTGCAATCGGGCTATTAATTGCATATTATTATATAAAAATGGTTAAAGACATTTCTAAGCATAAAACCTGGATGATAACCAACATGATTTTTTCAGCCCTTTTTTTACTCTCCTATATTGTTTATCATTTGACTACTCCTGAAACCAGGTATTGTCATGAAGGAATGATTAGAATTTTATATTTTATTTTGTTGATTAGCCACGTAGTATTGGCTGCAATCATTCTACCTATTATTCTATTTACTTTTTTACGCGCTTATACAGGTCAGATCGAATTGCACAGAAAGATGGCTAAATGGGCTTTCCCGATTTGGCTCTACATTGCCATTACAGGTCCTATATTGTACTTAATGTTAAGAAACTGTTTTGAATAGAATTATTGGTTAATTTTGTAAATTAAGATAATGAAAAATAAATTGATTTTAATTCTGGTATTTTTGGCAGCATATTTAATAGCTGATGGCCAATGTCCCATGTGCAGAATGTCGGTCGAGTCCAATATGCAAAACTCCGGTGGGCAGAGTATTGGCAATACGATAAACACAGGAATTCTATATATGCTTGCAATGCCTTATTTATTGGTTGGTACTCTTGGATATATCTGGTACAAGAATAAGAAGAAAATGGAAGCAATTGAAAATCAGGAAAGGGCAAGATTGAACTAACAATATTTCTAATAGGAGCATTTTTTAATTGAGTAAATGAAGGGTCTTTTTGAGGTTAACACCCAATAAAAAAGGGCATCCATTTCAGACACCCTTTTTTCTAATCATACAAATAAGGTTAAAAACCTTTTATTTTAAAGTACTTATTGCTTTTCCGGTCTCAGACTTCTTACTACTTTTCCAGCCTGCCACATCTCACTGTTTCTTAGCTCAGCCAATTCTATTTCCAGTTTGGCTCTGTAATCAGTCTGACTGTTACTATCTATAGAACGTTGCGCCTCGTCTCCGCGCGCCACAGAAGCATACAAATTTTCAAAAACAGGTTTGGTGGCGTCTCTGAATTTATCTTTCCAGTCTAAAGCTCCTCGCTGGGCGGTGGTAGAACAATTGGCATACATCCAATCCATTCCGTTTTCGGCGACAAGAGGCATCAGGCTTTGTGTAAGTTCTTCTACTGTTTCGTTAAAAGCTTCTGAAGGGGTATGGCCGTTTGCCCTTAAGACACTGTATTGAGCTTCAAAAATGCCTTGTATTGCGCCCATTAGTGTGCCTCGCTCTCCGGTTAAATCAGAATATACCTCTCTTTTAAATGTAGTTTCGAATAGATAACCTGATCCAATGCCAATACCCAATGCAATCACTCTATCCTTGGCATGCCCTGTAGCATCCTGGAAAATAGCATAGCTGGAATTTAGTCCTCGGCCTTGTAAAAACATTCTTCTCAGCGAAGTACCAGAACCTTTCGGTGCAACCAATATTACATCAATATCAGCAGGTGGAATAATACCAGTCCTTTCTTTATAAGTAATCCCGAAGCCATGAGAAAAATACAATGCTTTCCCTTTTGTAAGAAGAGGCTTTAAAGTAGGCCAGGCTGCAATTTGGGCAGCATCAGATAAAAGATACTGAATGATAGTGCCTTTTTGAGCAGCTTCTTCAATAGGGAATAATGTCTCACCGGGTACGAAACCGTCACGAATCGCTTTGTCCCAGGTTGGAGAGTTTTGTCTTTGCCCAATGATGACATTGAAACCATTATCTTTAAGATTTAAAGCCTGACCAGGACCTTGAACTCCATAGCCAATGATTGCAATTACTTCATTTTTTAATATTTCCCTTGCTTTTTCAAGTGGAAATTCATCGCGGGTAACTACATTTTCTTCTACACCGCCAAAGTTTAATTTTGCCATTTATTTGTTTGAGATTAATTTGATAATAATTTAAATTTAAGCGCAGCGAAAGTACAACCTAGCTTTTAGATTCTGAAATTACCGTTACATAGAAAATACATTTTCATTTTGGCCTAAATATTCATTTTCAGAGGTTTCACTGCCAGGTTCATAATACTCAAATTGCTTTAATTTTCGGTGAAAACCTTCACTATTTTTTATAATAGCTACCCTGGCTGAACGTACAAATTCTATTAATCCATAGGGTTCCAATACCTTTATCATTCTGTCGGTTTCCTCGCGGTGACCAGAAACAGAGAATACCGTGTAATCTTTTCGGATTACGACGACCCGGGCACCATATTGGTTGAGTAATCTTTCAACTTTTACTTCTGAAGCTATGATCTCAGTGGGTACTTTATACATGGCAAGCTCTTGCCATACAATCTCCTCGTTTGTGTTATAATAGGCTTTGAGCACATCTACTTGTTTTTCAATTTGCCTGCAGAGTTTTCGTACTACCTCTTCCGTTTCTGTAATTACTATATTAAACCTGTGTACGGAATCAATTTCACTTGGAGAAGTGTTGAGGCTTTCGATATTGATTTTTCTACGAGAAAAAATTATAGCAATTCTATTTAATAAGCCTACCTGATTTTCAGTGTATACAGTCAGTGTATATTCCGGTTTCATATTTTTTTATTTTAAATCTTCTTTACATAATACCACTTCAGCAACTCCCTTTCCCTGGGGAACCATCGGGAAAACATTATTTTCTTTACCAACCATTATCTCCAATAAATAAGAACCATGGTGCTGCATCATTTTTTCCAATGCACTTTTTAATACTGCTCTGTTGGAAACAGATGCACCCGGGATGTGGTACCCTTTTGCTACTTGTACATAATCAGGACTGGTAATGTCTACAAAACTATACCGGTTTTCATGGAATAGCTCTTGCCATTGTCTGACCATACCAAGAAAATTATTATTTAAGATAATGATTTTTATATTGGGTTTGAATTGCATAATGGTGCCTAACTCCTGTATGGTCATTTGTATACCCCCATCGCCGATGATGGCGATCACATCCCGTTCCGGCGCTCCATATTTGGCACCGATTGCTGCGGGTAATGCAAAGCCCATTGTACCTAAGCCCCCACTGGTAATATTAGATCGTGTAAAGTTGTATTCGGCATATCGGCAAGTAACCATTTGGTGCTGTCCCACATCTGTTACATAAATTGCATTGTGAGATGTGATTTCATTTAAATGTTTAATGACTTCACCCATGGTGAGTTCTTCCTGTATCGGATTCAATTCGGCTGTAATTACTTTGTCAATTTCTGTTTTCCTGCAATCATCAAACTTTGCTTTCCACGTGGCATACGTTTTTTCCTTAATGAATGAAGTAAGTTTGGGAAGGGTTTCTTTGCAGTCTCCCCAGATGGGGACAGTGGTTTTTACATTTTTATCTATTTCAGAAGGGTCGATATCTAGATGAATGACTTTGGCTTGTTTTGCATATTTATCTAATCTGCCAGTAACCCTATCATCGAATCTCATTCCTACAGCAATCAATACATCACATTCATTGGTCAGCAGGTTTGGTCCATAATTGCCATGCATCCCCAACATACCTACAGCATTGGGATGATTGGTGGGTATGGCACTCATTCCTAATATAGTCCAGGCAGCAGGTATACCTGATTTTCTCAAGAAAGTGTCCAATTCTTTTTCAGCTTTACCTAAAATAACACCTTGACCAAAAATTACTAATGGTCGTTCTGCTGCATTAATCAATGCTGCAGCTGCTTCAATATATTCCCGTCTTACATGAGGTTTGGGCCTATAACTCCTTATATGCCTGCATTTTTCATAAGGGGCATAAGCGCAAAGTTGCAATTGGGCATTTTTAGTAATGTCAATAATTACTGGTCCAGGTCTTCCCGTTTTGGCTATATAAAACGCTTTTGCTAAAACACTTGGAATTTCATTAGCATCCGTAACCTGATGATTCCATTTTGTGATTGGGGTGGTAATGTTAATAACATCTGTTTCCTGGAAAGCATCCGTACCCAACAGATGAGCAAAGACCTGGCCGGTAATACAAACCAGTGGTGTACTGTCGATCATTGCGTCTGCTAGTCCTGTCACCAAATTGGTTGCACCCGGCCCCGAGGTTGCAAATACAACACCAACCCGACCACTTGCCCTGGCATATCCTTGAGCAGCATGGATTGCGCCTTGTTCGTGTCTTACGAGAATATGTTGTAATCGATCATTGTAAAACCAGAGCGAATCATATATAGGCATGATCGCCCCTCCAGGGTAACCAAAAATAATTTCTGTGCCTTCAGCCAGAAGACATTTCAAGACTGCTTCTGATCCAGCTATCAATTTATCCTCTACCGTTGTAGCAAGTTTTTCCGTTTCCTGTACTACTATTGACATATTATTTTTTTTTGTAATATAAGTATAATTTTAGAACTCATCCGTCACACAACCCTGGGAAGCAGATGAAACAGTCATTGCATACTTTTTAAGTATACCGGAGGTAGCTTTTAAGGGTGGCCTGTTCCATATCCTTCTACGCAGAGCAAGTTCTTCATCACTTAATAAGACATCCATTCTATTTTTAGAGATATCTAATTTTATGATATCCCCATTTCTGACTAAAGCCAGGTTGCCACCTTCCTGGGCTTCCGGGGTAATATGGCCTATAACAAAACCATGTGTCCCGCCACTAAACCTGCCATCTGTAATTAAAGCCACTTTATCTCCTAACCCAGCACCCATCAGTGCGCTGGTAGGTTTGAGCATCTCAGGCATACCAGGGGCACCTTTTGGTCCACAATATCTAATTACAATTACCTCCCCTGCAACTATTTTTTTATTTATAATAGCTTCATTTAAGTCCTTTTCAGAGTCAAAGACATGGGCAGGGCCTTCAAACAACAAACCTTCTTTTCCTGTGATCTTAGCAACAGCTCCTTCTTCGGCAAGGTTACCGTATAAGATCTGTAGATGGCCAGTTTGTTTTATAGGATTTGAGAATGGTCTGATAATGTCCTGTGCTTCAGGCAATGGTCTTACATGTTTCAAATTCTCAGCAATGGTCTTCCCGGTCACAGTCATACAATCACCGTGTAACCTTCCTGCCTCAAGCAACATTTTTAATACAGCCGGTGTGCCACCTATTTCATGCAGGTCCTGCATTACGTATTTTCCACTCGGTTTGAGATCCGCCAGGAATGGTGTTTTATCGGAAACCTTTTGAAAATCATCAATGCTTAGTTCTACTCCAGCAGATTTTGCGATCGCAATCAGGTGTAATACTGCATTAGTCGAGCCTCCGAGAATCATGATTAAAGTCATCGCGTTTTCGAAAGAGTCTCTGGTAATTATATCGCTTGGCTTCAAGTCATACTTGATCAGGTAATTTATGGCTTTTGCAATATCAGTACTCTCAAGTTTTTTACTATCTGAAGCTGCCGGATTCGAAGAATTATAGGGCAATGACATACCCAAAGCTTCTATAGCAGATGACATTGTATTGGCAGTATACATTCCGCCACAAGCGCCAAAAGAAGGTACTGCCTTATGTATTACTTCCTGATATTCGGCTTCGGTGATTTTACCCTGAACTTTTTGCCCTAACGCTTCGAAAGCTGAGACAACATCAAGCTTTTTACCCTGAGCATATCCAGGAGCAATGGTCCCGCCATAAACCAACAAACTTGGTCTGTTTAACCTGGACATAGCCATTAAAGCCCCGGGCATATTTTTATCACAACCAACTACAGTAACCAATCCATCGTACCATTGGGCTGAAACTACGGTCTCTATGGAATCTGCAATGATGTCTCTGGACACCAATGAAAACCGCATTCCATCGGTTCCCATCGAGATGCCATCACTAACTCCTATAGTGTGAAAAACCAAGCCTATAAGGTCTTCCTTGTTTATTTCATCCCTGATATTAGCTGCCAATCCATTTAAATGCATATTGCATGGATTTCCTTCCCATCCCGTGCTGGCTATTCCTACCTGAGGTTTACGCATATCGTTATCAGAAAGACCTATTGCATGCAACATAGCCTGGGCGGCAGGTTGTGATGGATCCTGTGTTACGTGTTTGGAGTACTTGTTTAATTCCATATATTTTAACTATCTTTTGTATGTCAGTCCAAATATTGATCCAATTGGTTGAACTGCAAAATAATAATAGAAATTAATGTGGACGAGTTTTAAGATTTCTACGATGAGCAATATGGTTACCGGAAGTGTTTTTATCAGTCAAAATACTGATAATCAAATAGCTAAAGAATTATTATTGTACTTTAACTCTATCGGAGAGAGGGTAAGCAAAATTACATGATCAGACATTAAATCTGAAATGCATCACATCACCATCCGCAACCACATATTCTTTTCCCTGAACCATAAGTCTGCCTGCTTCCTTGGCTTTAGCCTCAGACTGATATTTTATATAATCATCATAACCGATTACCTCAGTTCGAATAAAGCCTTTTTCAAAATCTGAGTGTATCACACCGGCAGCCTGGGGGGCAAGATCTCCTCTGTGAATGGTCCATGCCCGTACTTCCTTTTCACCTGCCGTGAAATACGTGATTAGATTAAGTAATTTATACACGGACCTAATTACTTTATTTACTCCTGGCTCATGCAGGCCAAGAGTTTCCAGAAATTCATTTCTTTCCTCAAGACTTTCCAATTGCGCGATTTCAGCTTCTATAGCTGCGCTGATGAGTATTACCTCAGATTGGGCCTCCTTTCCGGCAATCTTATTCTCATCCGCCACCAATGCCATTAATGCCTGAGTATGTTTGTTGCCTGTATGCACAGATGCTTCATCTACGTTACAAACATATACAACGGGTTTAGAAGTAAGCAATAAAAAATCGTCTATGAAGATCTTTTCCTTCTCATCTACTTTAAAAAGTCTTGCTGCTTTACCTATTTCGAGATGTTTTTTTAAATTTTCTGCTAATTCAAGTTGAGCTAAATCTTCTTTACTGCCTGCTTTTACCTGTTTTTTTAATTTATCTATTCTTTTATCCAAAGTCTCCATGTCTTTAAACAACAGTTCCATATCTATTATTTCTTTATCCCGGGCAGGGTCTATTGAACCGTCAACATGAATTACGTTATCATCTTCAAAACAGCGCACTACATGTACGATGGCTTCAACCTCCCTGATGTTGGCAAGGAACTGATTACCAAGCCCTTCTCCCTGACTAGCTCCTTTAATTAAACCAGCGATATCTACGATTTCAATCGTGTTGGGAATCGTTTTCTGAGGCTGGACGATTTTAGCCAATGCATCCAATCTGGGGTCAGGCACAGTGATAATACCTATATTCGGGTCTTTGGTGGCAAAAGGATAGTTTGCGGCGAGGGCTTTGCCAGAAGTTAGGGCATTAAATAAAGTAGATTTTCCAACATTAGGCAGTCCTACAATTCCTCCACGTAAAGGCATATTCTTAAATTTTGAGGTGCAAAAGTACATTTTAATAGATGATTTGAACGTAGGTTTGCAAATCTTTAGGAAATGAATCATCTATGCCATATATTTCTATCTCAGGGAGACCCGGAGCTACTCATCGGTAATTTTATTGGGGATATGGTCCTTCCAGTTGAGAGAAGGAAGCTGGCACCAGGCATTCAAAAGGGAATTGAATTACATTATTTTATAGATAAGACGGTAGATCAACATCCTGTATATAGGTCAGGGATGGAGTTATTGAGATCAAGTCAGAAAAAATACGCCCCAGTGGTGATCGATATATTCTGTGACTTTTTATTGGTTGATCAATGGGATAGATTCAGTACACTGGAATTTGAAGTATACCGACATAAAGTATATGGTTTGATAATAAGTAATAATCCTTTTGGTAAAGAACACAGATTATATCCACGGATATTAAATATGATAAATAATGATTTCCTGGCCTCCTACCTCCATCATGACAGAATTCCTCATGTTTTTTCTTTCTTAAAAAAGCGGGCAAAATTTGAAAATAATTTTGATCAGGCACAGGACGATTATCTGAATAACTACGAGGAGCTAAAAGAAAAATTTTTGACTGTATTTCCTGAAATGGTGTTGAGCACCCATCGATTTTTAAAAGAAGGGGTTATCCCTCAAAATTGAATGAAATAATAAAAGCCCTGGATAATATTTTTTCCAGTATGGAGCTTTCAGAATTATTTCCATTATAGATTAATATATTATTCAAACCTTGAGAAAACTTAATTTCCGGAGAAAAAATAAAATAGGGAAAGAAAAATTGCATTCCGGCACCAATTTCCGCTTGAAAATCATGAGGGGAAAGCTTGATTAATGATGAGAATTTTTTTGTCCTTGACTTATTGGAAATATCATAGTCATATTTAATTCCCCCTATAATAAATACCTTCATGTCTTTATACGGTAGGGAAGTAAACCTGATATGCAGTGGCAATTCTAAAAAGGTAGATTCTATTTTTCTATTTAAATCGTTGGATTTGTCACTATATACAATATTTCTGTTGGCAAATGAAAATGTTGGGATAAATCTAAAATCAATATGATTGCCGAATTTGATGTTGGTGATAATGCCAACAGAAAATCCAGGGTTTTTAATGGATTCACTTTTAAACAAACTATCCTGATTTACAAAATAATTTGACCTGTACAATTTGTAGGTGGACCTATTTGCACTCAGCGAAAGGCCAAAATAATAGTCTTTACCCGAGAATGCACGAAAATTATTACCCGTGTATTTGTCCTGCGCCTTAATCAAGGTAAGGGTACTGCCTAAGAGCAGGAGTATTATTGTTTTTCTGATAAATAGGCGGTACATATTCCTAAGCTAAAAGTTTTTAATTTTACAAATTTGAATCCTGCCATTCTGAGTTGGTCCGAAAAGTCATTACCTGATGGAAAAGCATGCATGGATTCGTGCAAATAATGGTAAGCGGCAAAATCCATAGAAAACAATTTTCCCATCACGGGTATGATATAACGGGAATAAATGTAGAATAATTGTTTCATTGGAAATTTCTCTATTTTACTGAATTCCAATACCAAGAATGGAGCTCCGGGTTTTAATACCCTGTGTATTTCTTTTAACCCCTTTTGAAGTGTTTCAAAGTTTCGCACTCCGAATGCAACGGTGGCGCCATCAAATGTATTTGATTCAAAAATTAAATTTTCTGAATCTCCTTCAACAAACTGGATACTTTCAATTCCATTTTTTTTCCGTGCTACATCCAGCATTTGGGGGGAAAGATCCACCGCTGTAATCTGAAAAGGAGATATTATTTTTTTTGCCATGATAGCAAAGTCCCCTGTGCCGGTGGCAATATCCAGCAAGTGGTGAATAGGGTAATTACTTAGCATATTTAATGCTTTTTTTCTCCATGATATATCTATTCCCAGGGATAAGAAACGATTTAAAAAATCGTAAGATTTGGCAATACCATCAAACATTAATTTAACCTGTTGTTTTTTAGTATCGCTGCTTTTATAAGGAGTAATTTTTGTGATTTCCTTCATTTGCATAGCCAAAAGTAATCTTTGTACTTACTAGTAAAAATTATCCCGTTTTATTACTTTGTTAAATTAAATACTTTAACTAATTAAATTATTGATTTACAAATAATTATAGATATTAAAAACTTTGAAAATAATTATAAATATTGTGCCTAAAATTGTATTTTTGCTGACTTTTTAAAATAAGCATGGCAATAGATAAAATTATACCCGTTAATATAGAAGACCAAATGAAAAGCGCCTATATCGATTATTCGATGTCGGTGATAATTTCAAGGGCTTTACCTGATGTGAGAGATGGCCTTAAGCCTGTCCAGAGGAGAGTTTTATTTGGCATGTCTGATCTAGGGCTAGATTATAATAAACCTTTTAAGAAGACTGCGCGTATAGTAGGGGAGGTGTTGGGAAAATATCACCCTCATGGTGATTCTTCAGTATATGAAGCCTTAGTTCGCATGGGCCAACCATGGTCATTGCGATACCCACTGGTAGACAAACAAGGAAACTATGGAAATATTGATGGTGATGGTCCGGCTGCAATGAGATATACGGAAGGCAGGCTCACCAGGCTGGCCAGTGATATATTGGAGGACCTGGATAAGGATACAGTGGATTTTTATCCAAACTTTGACGATTCACTTGAGCAACCAACAGTACTGCCATCCAGAGTTCCAAATTTACTCCTTAACGGAGCATCAGGCATAGCAGTGGGTATGGCGACTAATATGCCTCCCCATAATTTAAACGAAATTGTGGCCGGGATCAAAGCCCAGATCGACAATCCCGAAATTACTATTGCAGGATTAATGGATCATATTAAAGGGCCTGATTTTCCTACGGGTGGGGTGATCTATGGTACAGAAGGTATTAAAGATGCTTATGAAACGGGTAGAGGCAGAGTGATACTCCGAGGAAGAACAGAAATTGAAACAGTACGAGGTCATGAGGCAATAGTGATTACTGAGATACCTTACCAACTAAGTAAATCCTCTTTATTTGCCAAGATTCAGGAATTGAGGATTGAGAATAAAATAGAAGGCATATACGATGTAAATGATGAATCAGCTCGTGATGAACTTAAAGTGCGACTAGTCGTATCATTAAAAAAGGACGCTATAGCACAGGTAGTATTAAATCAACTATATAAATATACCCCCCTACAATCATCTTTTGGCGTCAATAATATTGTATTGGTAAACGGAAGACCTAAGCTATTAAATCTAAAACAAATCATTTCTGAATTCATAAAATTCAGGTTAGAGGTAATAGTTAGAAGGACCAATTACATGCTTAGAAAAGCTGAAGAACGTGCACATGTTCTTGAAGGATTATTAATAGCTATAGATCATCTGGATGAAGTAATTCAATTGATCCGGGCTTCAGCCACTCCCGACGAAGCGAAAGATCAGCTGATGGCAAGGTATCAATTATCGGAGATTCAGGCAAAAGCCATATTAGCATTGACTTTGCGACAGCTTACTGGCCTTGAAAGAGCCAAGTTAAAGGAGGAATACGAAGAGCTACAAAAACTGATTGCCAAGTATAAAGCCATACTGGCAGATGAAGGGAAACAGAAAGAAATCATAAAAGAAGAACTCGATGCTCTCGTAGAGAAATATGGAGATGAACGACGCTCAGACATCACGATAAACGAAAGTGAAATAAATATTGAAGATATCATCCCGAATGAAAACGTGGTCATTACCATTTCACACCTGGGATATGTAAAACGCACTAAAACTTCAGAATATCGGGCCCAGGGTAGAGGTGGTCGGGGTTCGAAAGGCAGTGCTGCAAGAGATGAAGATTTTATTGAACAATTATTTACCGCCACTACCCACGCCTATATACTACTATTCACCCGACTTGGGCGATGTTATTGGCTTAGAGCCTATGAAATACCTGAAGCCACCAAGACGGGAACAGGAAGAGCTATTCAAAACATAATTTCATTACCTCCAGATGATAAAGTGCTTGCCTATATTGCCATAAAAGACTTAAACGATGAGGCATTTATAAATAATCATTATATAATGTTCTGCACCAAATTAGGGGTGATCAAAAAAACCCTATTGGAAGAATTTTCAAGGCCTAGAACATCTGGTATCAATGCGATAACGATCAACGAAGGAGATCAACTTCTGGAAGCAAAATTGACTAATGGCGTAAATGAAATATTAATAGCAAATAAGCAGGGTAGGGCGATTCGTTTTAATGAGTCAAAGGTACGAGCCATGGGTAGAAATGCGGCAGGGGTAGCCGGAATGGAATTAGAGCCCCAAAATGATGAGGTTATGGGCATGATCTGTGTAGATCCTAATGACCCGAATGTATCAATACTTACTGTCTCTGAACTGGGATTCGGTAAAAGGTCCTCATTGGAAGATTATAGGGTCACCAATCGGGGTGGAAAAGGGGTTACCACCATAAAAATTACTGACAAAACAGGTACTCTGGTATCCATTAAGGCAGTATCAGATAGTGATGATCTGATGATTACCACAATCAACGGTATTATGATAAGAATGGACATGGCTGAACTCAGGGTCATGGGTCGCGCCACTCAAGGTGTGAAATTGATTAGACTGGATGAAGGTGATGAAATTGCTGATATTGCAGTAGTGGCAAATGAAGAATCAGCGGTGATCACCGATAATGCGGATAATCCAATGCATGATGAAGTAGGAGAGCCAGGATTGCCGGAAGAAGGCCAGAATCCGTCTGAATCCTGATTTTAACATAAGGTTTGTATATACCTGATACCAAAAAGCATAAATAAAGTTTAAAATCTTTAAGAATATTTTTTTAAGTTTTAACTTTTTATAAACTTTGCGGTGACGACTCGATCGTCATAATTTCAAATAATAAACAAATCAAAAAATGAAAAAACTCTTTTTATTGACTTTAATTGCTGTTTTCGGTTTTACAGCTGGTCATACACAGGAAGATCCGGAAAAACTGATTAAAAAAGCAATGAAGGCATACAATGCTTTTAATCTCGAGCAAACAGCCAAGTCAGCCTCCCTGGATGAAGCCAAAACAATAATTGATGGCGTGTTTCAATCAGATGCAATGAACTCAAATGTTGGAGCACTACTTGCAAAAGGGAGTATTTATGCTGGGTTTATAACCAGAGATCAAACCCAAAAATTATTAAATCCTGATTTTAAGAGTACTGTCAATTTTCCTGCTGCATTTATTGCATACGAAGCCTTCAGTAAAGCTCTTGGACTTGCCCAGAAAAAATTTGAAAAATCAGATGCATTAAAAGGATTACAAGCATTAACCGGAGCATTAAACAATGCCGGAAATGATATGTATAATGCAAACAAATTTGATGAAGCGTATAATAATTTTTCTGCTTCACTCGCTATCCATGACAAAGTAAAAGCGGCAGGAGAAGTAAGCGCATTGGATAAGCCGGAAGATTACAATAATCAATTATTTATCGTAGCAGCAGCTGCTGTTAAAGCCAAAAAATTTACAGAAGCAAAAGCAATCAACGACAAATTGATAGCTTCCAACTACCCTGATGGTGGTATCTATGAAAATCAATATGAAATAGCCTTGAGTGCCGGAGACACTAAGGGTGCTGAAATGGCCTTGGAAGAAGGGCGAAAAAAATTACCAGATGATGTTGGCTTAATGTTTAAAGAAATTAATCATTATATCCGCACAGGCAAACTGGATGCATTGGTAACCAAGTTACAGGATGCCATCAAAAAAGAACCCAATAATGTGTCGTTGTATACTACTCTTGGTAATGTATATGATAATCTGTATGGAAAAGACAGTATGTGGATTCAAAAAAACGATAAAGGCGAATACACCGTTTTTGCAACCATAGAAAAAAATGATAATTATAATAATGCAGCTTTGTATTTTGGCAAAGCAACCCAGATGGACCCCAATAATGGTGATGCACAATATGGATTAGGAGCGTTTTATTATAATGTCGCTGCAAGAATGACTAATATCCTGAACAAATTAGCAGACGATTATTCAAAAGAAGGCACTAAAAAATACGAAGCAGTAAAATCCGAAGTATTCTCCATGTTTGACAGAAGTCTTCCGTATTTTAAGAAGGCAGAATCTCTGAATGCGAATGACAGAAATACCCTGATTGCTTTAAAAGAAATACATGCCCGTAAGAATGAATTCGACCTGTCAAATGAATATAAAAAGAGACTCGACACAGTTGAAGGAGGCGGAAAAAATGAGTCTAGCTACAATAAGAACTAATTTCATAGAGCAAACAAATTATCAATAAATAAAAAAGCGTATCAGAAATGGTACGCTTTTTTGTTTTAAGAACTATAGGAACCTCCTGGATAAGGTACCTAAATCAGTATTGATTTCGGAGATAAAATAAGCCCCAAAAATGAGTTCTTAAATTGCATCACCTGATTATTATTACCTTTGTTACACCATGACCAAAGTAGTGACCATAGCGAATCAAAAAGGTGGTGTTGGTAAAACCACCACCGCTATCAACCTGGCAGCTTGCCTGGCAATACTCGAAAAAAGAGTATTGCTCGTAGATGCAGACCCACAGGCCAATGCAGCATCCGGTGTTGGAATAAATGTAGATGATATACAGTATTCGCTTTACGACTGCCTCATAAATTCTTTGGATCCTCATCAAGCCATACTTAATACCGAGACTGTTAATTTGGATATTTTACCATCCCACCCTGATTTAGTAGGGGCCGAAATTGAATTAGTATATAAAGAGAACCGGGAATTTATATTAAGATCGGTATTAGACCAGGTAAAGTACAAATACGATTTTATACTTATTGATTGCCTGCCTTCATTAGGCCTGATCACTGTGAATGCATTAACTGCTGCGGATTCAGTGTTAATTCCCATTCAATGCGAAATCTTTGCATTAGAAGGACTTAGCCGACTAAAAAGAACGATCTCGATGGTAAAGGAAACTTTAAACCCGGGGCTTGAGGTAGAAGGTATCGTACTATCAATGTTTGACCAGCGGCTAAGATTAGCCAATATTGTGGTATCCGAATTGAGATCGAATGCGCATGATTATATTTTCAAAACCATCATACACAGAAATTCAAAGATAGGTGAGGCTCCCAGTGTACACAAACCAGTGCTACTTTATGATGCAGGAGGTAAAGGAACAATTAATTTTTTGAATCTTGCCGATGAGTTTTTAAAAAGACAAGTAAGTTTGCAAAATGCTTAATTCGATTTAACTACTATTATGGATCAAAAAAAAGAATTAGGGAAAGGAATCAGGGCTTTATTGGGAAATATGGATTCTGGAAAGCCTGTCCAGTCATTCACTTCGGTGGCAGCAGCGGTTCAGACTATTCCTATCAAATATATCGAAACCAATCCATCTCAGCCCAGAAAAGAATTTGATCAAGATGCATTGGATGAGTTATCAGCTACTATCAAATCATTAGGAATTATTCAGCCAATCACCGTCAGAAAAATAAGTGACAATAAGTTTCAATTAATATCAGGGGAAAGGCGCACCCGTGCAGCTCAACTTGCCGGTCTCACTGAAATACCTGCATATATCAGGACTGCCAATGACCAGGGTATGCTTGAAATGGCCTTAATAGAAAATATTCAACGAGAAAATCTGAATGCTGTGGAAGTGGCTATATCTATGGCCAGGTTAATAGAAGAGTGTAAATTGACACATGAAGATATGTCTAAGCGTATTGGTAAAGACAGAACAACTGTGACTAATTATCTTAGGCTTTTAAAATTGCCACCGGATATACAACAAGCCGTAAAAGAAAGGAAACTTTCAATGGGACACGCAAGGGCATTAGCCGGAATAGATAACCTGGTTTTGCAAATCAAACTGTATAAAGAATCCCTTCTCCATGAATGGTCTGTGAGACAATTGGAGAAAACCATTCAATCATATCAGCAGGATAAAAACAAACTAAAATTACCTCATGTGACCTCACCCATGGTAAATGCTGGATTGAAAAAAATTAATGACAGCACAAATGCTTTATTTGGCCGGCGTACTACTTTAAAAGTAAACAAGAATGGAAGTGGTCAAGTCGTAGTACCGTTTGAAAGCCTGGAAGATTTGGATGAATTGATTCAGAGACTATCCTAAGCGAGAAATGATCAGCCGGTTTATCTTATTATTAATAATGTTATCATGCTATAGTAACATAACACTAGGACAAAACGACAGTACGCTGACCATTCCTGCATTGGATTCCACTAGCAAGCTGGATAAAAAGAAAATAAAGGATAGTCTTTCTTTAGAAGTGAATAATAAACCAAAGAAAGCATTTTTATTTGGAGCCCTTATCCCTGCTGGAGGACAAGTGTACAACAAAGACTGGATTAAGCTTCCGTTTGTCGTGGGAGGATATACCGCAATAGTCTATAATTACAATTTCAAACAAAACCGATTCAAAGAATTTAACTCTTATTACTCTGAAGCTCTGGCCTGTAAATGCAAAGTGACCGTAAGAGAGGAGCCCTATAAAATAGAGTGGGACGCAAAGCAAATAAAACTATACAGAGACCGATTCAGGGATAATAGAGATGTAGCCATATTTATTGGAGTAGGGGCACACCTGATTATAGCCCTTGAAGCTTATGTGCATGCCCATCTGAAAGATTTTAATATAGACCAGGATCTTAGTTTTAAAATACGGGCAGATCAGGGAAGTATAGGGTTTGTATACAATTTACATTAGTCCGAACACTTTAGCATATTTTATCATTTCGCCTGGGTTGGATATTTTTATTTTACCAGTCATCACCGCCATCATAGGATTTAAATCGCCTTTTATCAGGGAGACTAATGTTTCTGGTTTTGTTTTTACAACACACTTAGGATCATCACTTAGTCCTTGTTCAGTAGTTATTGAGCCGTTATGCACAGTCACGGTGTATTCTCCTTCATCTTCCAGGATAAAATGGAATACAGTTTCGAGACCTTCTAAGAGTTCTGGTTTAATTTTAGAAGGGAGGTCTTTTAAAAATTCGGTTGCTGTCATTTTTATTTGATTTTTATATTATCGTTTTAAATGGGTGGTATTCATATTAACTCTTGGGCTTTTGCAAAAGCATGGTGTACTAGCTATGTTTTCCAAATGTAAATTTTTCATATATATGCTACTTTCTATGGCAGGTAAAAAAAGGACAAGATACTTTTCATTTATTCATTATTTTGAGACGGTAAATTTACAGATTTTAACACGTGGTAATTAACAATAGTTCACCAATATCATAAAACAAATGACAATTATTGATGCTGAAAAAATTCAAGACTTGATCGTAGAATTTGAAGGGGAGATGGTTACCATTACAATCAATAGGCCTACTTCATTAAATGCTCTTACTACATCTGTGTTTGCACAATTGGAGTATGTGTTTGAATATATTCTGCATTTAAAAGAAATTAGGTGTATCGTGATCACAGGAGCAGGCCAAAAGGCCTTTGTGGCTGGAGCAGATATTGGCGAATTTACCAAAATAGCACCTGGTACAGCGCATCAATTTTTGTCACTCGGAAATAAGGTGTTGACTACTATTGAAAATTTTCCTAAACCCATTATTGCCGCGGTGAATGGTTTTGCTTTGGGCGGGGGGTGTGAATTGGCAATGGCCTGTCATATGCGAATAGCATCGGAGACATCAAAATTTGGATTGCCAGAAATTAATCTTGGAATTATGCCCGGATACGGTGGCACTCAAAGATTACCCCGAATTGTTGGAAAGGGGAGGGCTTATGAAATGATGCTTACGGGTGAAATGATTGATGCACCTAAAGCATTTGAAATCGGCCTGATTAGTCATATTCATAAGGTGGAAGAATTATTGAATGAGGCAAAATCATTGGCTAACAGGATAATCTCAAAGCCCCCGTTGTCTATAATAAATATACTTAAGGCTGTACGGGCTTCGGACGGAGATTTACAAAATGGAATAACGTTAGAAGGTAAGCTATTTACCGAATGTACAAATACAAAAGACTTTGAAGAAGGAGTAAATGCATTTTTTGAAAAAAGAAAACCGGAGTTTAAAGGAGAATAAAATGAAAAGAGAATGGTATGAATTAGAAAATGTAAACGCTGTTGATTCACCGGCATTGATTGTATTCCCTGAACGAGTAAAAGTAAATATAGCGAAAGCCATTGCCCTAACAGGTAGCCCGAATAGATTGCGACCTCACGTAAAAACGCACAAATCAGCTGAGGTGACCCAATTCTGCCTGGAGGCTGGTATTACCAAATTTAAATGTGCCACTATCGCAGAAGCAGAAATGCTGGCCCAGTTGCAAACGCCGGATGTATTGATTTCGTACCAGCTTACAGGACCAAAACTGAGAAGATATGTACAATTAATAAATTCATATCCCAAGACAACGTTTTCATCTTTGATAGATAATGAAGAATCATTGGATGAATTGATATCATTATCCAAAAAAGAATCTATAAAATTTAATCTGTTTATAGACCTTGATGTAGGAATGCACCGTACTGGAATAGTTCCCGGACCTGGGGCAACCCAATTGGTGAAAAATGCCATTTCAAACGGGCTTGAATTAAAAGGTTTCCAAATGTATGATGGTCATATACGGGATGCTGACCTGGAGTTGCGAACTGAGAAATCAAATATTTGTTTCCAAAATGTAATGAATTGGATAAGTTTACAAAACATTGGACACTATGAACTAATCTGTGGTGGATCGCCCACTTTTACAATACATGCCAACCGCAAAGAAGTAATATGCAGCCCTGGCACTTTTGTTTATTGGGATTACGGATATCATTCTATTCCGCATACAGGCGATTTTCTACCAGCTGCGGTATTGATAAGTCGAATCATATCTAAGCCATCCAATTTGATTTGTGTCGATCTTGGTCATAAATCTGTAGCTGCAGAAAATAATATAGACAAACGGGTATATTTTCTCAACGCTGCCGGATTGAAACCAATCGGCCAAAGCGAAGAGCATTTGGTGCTGGAGCCTGCGGGCAATCATTCTTTTAAAATAGGGGATGTATTGTATGGATTACCATATCATATATGTCCGACTGTGGCATTATACGATAAAGTATATACAGCTGAAGATAATGAAATCAAAAGTGAGTGGAAAAATATTGCCCGGACCAGAAAAATAAATATTTAAGATGATGTTTATAGTAGATGCTCATTTAGATCTATCGATGAATGCTCTTGATTGGAACAGGGACTTGACAAAATCTGTTCAAAAGATAAGAGAGCGTGAATTAGGAAAAACGGACAAGCCGGACAGAGGACGAAATACAGTTTCATTTCCAGAATTGCGGAAAGGCAATATTGGCTTAGTGGTTGGAACCATGATTGCGCGATACGTTGATGAAAAGAATTCATTACCCGGATGGCATTCACCTGAGCAAGCTTGGGCCCAGACCCAAGGACAGCTTGCCTGGTATCATGCAATGGAAAATGCCGGTGAAATAAAAATTATATCTTCCAAAAAACAACTGGCGAATCACCTGGATAATTGGAATAAAATTAAAACCGATAAAAAAGCAATAGGCTTGATACTTTCATTAGAAGGTGCGGATTCAATCGTTGACTTGAAATATTTAGAATTGGCATATACTAATGGGTTAAGAGCATTAGGTCCGGCACATTATGGACCCGGGAGGTATGCCAATGGTACTGACTCCAGCGGACATTTGAATGATGCGGGCAAACTTCTATTAAAATCCATGAATTCTTTAAATATGATACTGGATGTAACCCATCTATGCGATGATGCATTTTGGGATGCTATGGATCTATATAGTGGACCGCTATGGGCAAGTCATAATAATTGCAGAAGTATTGTAAATCATAATCGACAATTTGATGATAATCAACTTAAAACTATAATTCAGAGAAATGGTGTAATAGGTGCGGCTCTGGATGCCTGGATGATAGTACCGGATTGGAAACGCGGAATTTCAAATCCAAAAGAAATGAATTGCGATTTAAATAAAGTAATTGATCACATGATTCACATTTGTAATTTGGCTGGAAACTCGCATCATATGGCAATAGGATCCGACCTCGATGGAGCATTTGGGACAGAGCAAAGCCCATATGATATTGATACTATTGCTGATCTGCAAGCTTTCCCTAATCTCCTTTCCTCCAGAGGTTTTTCTGATGATGATATCAAAAAAATAATGCATCAAAACTGGATAGATTTTCTTCAAAAAAATCTGCCTGAATGAATAGGAAATGCGTACGGATTGCTTTCAACTAATTATTAATTAGCTAGTATTTGCTCTGACTTTGGAGATGGTTGATCCAGGATCGGAGCATTGACGGAAGTATATTGTCTCAATGGTTTTAGATAGCCTATCTGTTCTTTGGATCTAAACCGGCAAGGGATAGATACCCATTGACCATTTTCATACTGGGTGATCATAAAATGCAGATGTGGGGAAAAAGTATATCCCGTATTGCCACTGTAGCCGATTACCTGCCCTTTCACCACCTGGTCACCATTTTTAACCAGAACACCATTATACAATAAATGGCGGTAACTGGATCTGGTACTATCGCTGTGTTCAATTATTATGTAATTCGCATCTCCTCTGTACTTTTTATTCCAACCTCCGACCTCAGAATCCTCTTTTATTCGGAGTACTATCCCGTCCCGTACTGCCAAAACAGGAGTACCTTTTTTCATCTTAAAATCAACAGCCGCCTTGTATTTATGGGTATATCTGCTAAAATAGCCTTGAATGATTCGATGCCGGGTTTTCTCTTTAAAGGGAAGTTCGTATACGAAACTGGTGTCTTCAAATTTTTTATGGGATTGATATTTTCGCGATTCAATTTGTACTGTCGTTCTTTTCGAATAACAACCGGTAAGGCAGAGCAGGAGTAATAAAACACATGCTACAATTAAATAGCCAAAATTCAATTTTCTTTTTTCTTTTTCTTTAAAGGATTCCAATTTTTTAATTTTTCATTAATTTTTTCAATTTCTTCTTTTGTGTTTTTAGTAAACAAGGTATCTATTTTAGATTGTAACGTTGAATCCAGTACCTTAGTTGTCTCTTTCCTGATTACCGAATCCATTATTTCTTTGGTTCTTGCTTCTGCCATTTTTTTGATTGAATCTTGTATCACATTTTTAAGGCTATCCAACTGATCCTTTTTTATATTGACTGTGTTTTTCAGCTGATCCAGTAAACTGTCTTTTTTATTTTCTACTTTGGATTCGATGGATTGTAGTATTGAATCTGCTTTTTCACGAAGAGCCTTTTCAATATCTTCCTTTACCTGTTCGGAATAGGTTTTGCCACCGGGTTTGGATACCCATTTTGTAACTGTTATGGGGTTTAGTAATTTTCCTTTTATTGATGTTTCGAAATAAAACGTATCTATATTTTGAAGAGGTATTCCCTTTGCCTTGAGTTCTTCACGCATCCATGTCATATCGGGATTCAAGTATGGATTTACTTTATATTGGTCAAAGATTTTTTTAGGTATTCCAGTAGTCAATATATAATCGATATTCTGTTCTATAAAATGATTGCCTTTCAACTGAATAAAAATATCCTTATTTGGAATAATGAAAGGATTGATCTTAACCATTCCTTTTTCGATTATGAACCAATTTTTAGATTTCTCCCAATTGATGCTTTTTAAGATGGGAATTTGGATTTTTTTACTTAACTCCTCCAAAGGTTTGAAATTAGCAAGGCGACCGTTTATTACTTCCAATACTCCCGCTGCATCAAAATTACTCCAAACCGGGTTTTTATTTCCATCGAGAGACCCCTGTAGTATAGAAGAAGTAGAAAACAATCCTCCAAAAAAAGCAGCAATGGGAGCAATTTTTACAAAGGATCTGGAATTTTTGAGTGCTTCGTCTACTTTCATTTGGTTTAAATCAAGTTTTAAATCGAAAGTTGGGAACATGTTGGTTTCTGAAAAAACTCCCGTCAAATTGATATTTCCACCCGCAAATGATGCATTGCAAGATTCCAAATTTAAATTCTGATTGGTGATGGTAGTGTTGATTTTAAGATTAGAGAGTCTAAACTGATTGTATAATGCCGATGAAGACCTGAAGTCTATGATTAGGTCTGTATTGGAAGGCAGCATTTTTTCATATGTTGAGGATACACTGGTTATTGCTGAAGTATCAAGATAGGGTGTAATATCAAATAAATCACTTTCGATCTTAAGCTTGCCATTTAACTTATGTTTATCAAAAGACCATTGATATGGATTAAAAAGGCTACCTGATATTCTCAATTTAGATCCGTTTATTGATGTAGTGCCTTGCTTTATTGAAAGCGTATCACGAATAAAACTGCCGGACAGATCTGAATTTTCTATTTTAAAATCATGGTATTTGATTTTTCTAATTTTAGAGTTGCATAGAATTTGAAGTTTCGGGATAAACTCACTCATTTGGCTTGAACCAAGGCATGTATCACAACCCCAGTTGGTAATTTCATTTATGTCCAGTAATTCACTGCTTGAAACCAAGGATACTTTTGTAAGATGCAGGTGGTCGGTGACAAAGGCGATAGGATTTGAAATATCGGCATGTCCTGCAAGGTCACTATTTCCATATTTGCCATTTTCGATGTTGATTCCCACTGATGTAGAACTAAAATTGGCGATGATTTTTTCAATGTTCAATTCCGGATAGCCTGGCAGTTTGACAAGAATATGTTTTCCCTCCAAATTACCATCTAGTTTCATTTGGTCGAATTGTTTTTGTCGTACCTGAGATTCATTAAAATCAAAGTTAAGGTCCACATTCGCTATTCCGCCAAGCAAAATAGTATTTATGGGAACCATTTTACCTATGTCTTCCAATTGTAAATGGGTTTTTACAATGCCTTTTGCATTTGAAATATTGCCGTTATCATAAGTGATGACTGCATTTAATGACAGTGGTTCATTATTTAAAAGAGCACTACATGAGGGATTAAATTGAAATCTGGTGGCGAATGAATCTAATGAACGAAATGAAAGATCCAGATTAATGGAGGAAAGAGAGTAGGGGAGGTGATTGTATTTTATATTACCATTTGTAAGAATTGTTTTAAATGTGATAAGGGGCTTGTGCCCTATTGAATCCATCATTCCTTTTACAGACCCTACAAGAGAAAATTTCCCGGTAGCCGTTAATTTGTCAAATTGATTGGCCATAACCCCTGGAATGATGGAAATCAAATCCGAAATAGTGTTTTCAGGAATGTGTACATCTAAATCAAACTTAAGTATTCCTTTGCCTGATTGAATATCGCCATTCACCTTCGTTTTCAAAGTATTCAAGCCAATTTTGATATTATTTATCAACCAATCACCTGAGTCAAACATATAGATCAGATCGCCTTCCCATGTGCCTTTAACCTGCTTTAAGTAAGTTATATTTTCGGAGATATAGGTAAATTGGTCGAAAGCATTGTTAAATTCTAATTTCAGATTGTTGCTGTTGACTTTCCCAAAGGCTTTTGTATTTATATTTTCTAAATAAACGGAAAATGGGTCAGACGAAAAATCAACATGGCTGAATGTGCCATTTTTTATAAGTACCTTTTCTAATTTTAAATTAAGCGTATACGAATTCTGTTCCGGATGTGATTTTTGCTTGTATATTTTACTAAAGTTAAAAGTACCACTTGAATCAACTTTAAGAAACAACCTTGGTTTATCCAGAATGAGTTGGTTTATTTCCAGGTCATGCAATTTTGAAAAAATCAATTTTTTCAAATTGAGTCTGAGATTAAATTTATCGATATTCAGTATTGTATCCGATGTTGGGTCTGCGATCATTACATTTTGAATTTCAAGACCTAAATAGGGAAACGATTTTATGATCGAAATATCCAAGTCACCTACAGAAACTTGCCCGTTAATATTTGTGTTCAATTCATTTACTATCAGTGATTTTACCTTGTTTTTGTTGAAAGAAATAATAACCGGAATTACAATCAGTATAGAAAGTAAAAAAATTCCAACCCACATCAATTTCTTCCTCATATACCAAAATTAAGCATTTCATACCTAATAAAGTGTTGAAAATCAATATGTAGCTAAAATGAGACTATAATAATTCCCATAATTAATATTATGTTAAGTAGAATTTTGATACGTATTCAATACTTATAGATATCCCAGTCTGCGAGGTATTTAATGAATATTTTTGTTGTATTGAAAGCATCATCCTCCGCCCTATGCTGTATTCCTTCAAATTCAAATCCTTCCAGTGTCAGGGCTCCAAGTAAGCTTACAGGATCCCTAAACTTTTTTAACCTGATGTATCTTAAATTTAAATCAACATAATTCTGCAACCATTCCGTATCTACATTATTGTTCTTACATTCAGACTTTAGTGATTCAAGATCAGTGTGCCCCCAGGCAATCAAATAATACTCGTCCTGGTCATGATCTACCCATTCCAGGAAGTCTTTAATTACTTCCTTAAAATATTTAGCTTTATTGATTTGGGATTGGTTGATTGTAGTAAGTTGAACACAAAATGGGGAAAGGGTTGGATATAATTTAGGCTTTATAAACCTTGAGAATCGGGATGTTATATGACCATAAGAGTTCAATTTAAAAGCGGATAATTCAATAATTTCCTGTTCCCTGCCAGCCATATCTCCTTCCCAACAGGTGAGCTCCAGGTCGAATATAATGAAGTTCATTTTAATTAAAAACAGGACTAATTTGTATTTAAAAAATCATAATTATCCAATCTATTGTGATAGAAATAAAGAATTTTAAGACTCCCTACTCCCAATTCACCGGATTTTAGAAATTTCAAAGGTTTGGACGAATGAAAAACACCTAACTTTTTAATAGCATCCCGAATACATTCATTGGCCGGTAGTATTGCACTTTGATCCAATTTAATTAATCCTTCCGAATTTTTATCTTTCAGTAATTGCTGAATCTTTTCAACTTCTGTGATTAATTCTACAAAATTCAATTCTATTTCATTGGGATCCAATCTAAGCAAAGCAAATACATTCATACCCAAATACTTTTTTTGAATATACCTAAAAGCACAAAAAGCTACCAGGTTGGTACTGAAAACAATATTGTGTTTTAAATAGCTATCTACAATTTTTTCAGATAGGATGCCTGTGTAAACATTATCTCTTTGTGCCTGCACCTCTTCAGATTGTTCGGGGGGCATAAAATAATCATCCATGTTAATTACATTTCCATACTGATCTAGGCTCCTACCCTGCTGGTTTACATTATTGCCAATTACATCTAATGGTTCGCCGAAGGATAGTGCTATTTCAGAACTTTGAGATAGTAACCGATAAAGAAATACGAAAATATTTTTAATGCTTTTAAAATCGTCTATGCGTCCGGGCGGAATATAGCTGTCCTTACCAATTGCTCTGAGGTGTTGTTCTATAAGAGAACGGGCTTCAAGTACACAATGATAATTTAATACTAAAGGGATGACATAAATTTTGCGATTATTTATATTATTTTGAATTATTTCCCGTTGAGCTTCAACCGCTGTACCCAATAGTCCTAATTTTAGTTTATTTTCAATGGAGCCGGATCTGCTTCGGGTGCCACCGGGGAAAAATAAGGTATTGGTACCCCACTGGAGTGAGATATTGGACATTGTTTTTAGTGATTCGAGATATACCGGGTTCTTTTTTCTTCTGTCCACTCTATAAGCACCCAATCGGTTCATAAAAGCGCCAATTATTTCATTATTATACAGATTCAGGCCTGCACCATATGAAAAGGCCGGTAAACCGGCAATTGCATCGAGGGCATATCCGATCATAATACTATCCAGATTGGATGAATGGGTAGGTACTATAACCAATACTCCATCTTTAGCGAGCTCTCTTATTTTATCAATAGGTCCAAACAATTTAATTCTTTCTTCAATTTTGAACCTGGATTTAAAAATTAAAAAGATATTTTTTGCACTTGCAGCATTGAGCAGAGTCCGGAAAAATAAGCGCAAAAACTTACGAGCAAAAAGAAAGGTTTTCTTTTTAAAGCCACCGGCAATTTCCTCAGAATATCTTTCTACTATCTTTCGTAATAAATATTCTGATCTGTTTTGTATTTCATCTGTATCAGCATCGGTGTCGGGTAATGATTTTTGAATTTTACGCCAGAATATTGGTTCGTTTTGTGGATCTGCATTCCAGGGCGATTCTTTCATCCTGATTTTTTCCATATATATTGTACGAGCCAATATTTTATCCAGCTTACCCTTATACTTTAATTTAAGTTTAGTGACCGTGTTTTGATTTATTTCCTCTACTAAAAGCTCCCTTTTTGCGTATAGTTGAAATATCGGCCATTCTTCAACTTCTTCGATTATATGTTTACGAACTGAAATCGGTGATTCCATTTATATTTTTTTTGCATTAGCTACGATTTTTTCGATTCTTGTTTTCACGGTATCTACACCTATTTTGCTAATAGAAGAATGGCGGATAATGATCGGCAACTCTTCCCAGCTTTCACCGAGATTTTTTTCGAATTCGGTTTGAAGGGCATCCATTTCTCTAGGCTTAGACCGGTCGCATTTTGTACGAATAATAATAAAAGGTACCTGATTTTCTCCACACCAATTTAAAAATTCCTGATCCGGCTTTTGAAAGGGGATATTTGCATCTATCAGAGACATTACAACTTGCAGATTTTCATATCCGGATAAAAACTCAGCTGAAAGACCAGACCAGTCTTTCCTTTTTTCTTTAGATACTTTTGCGAATCCATAACCCGGCATGTCTGCCAGATAAAAAGATTGATTTATTTCAAAAAAGTTAATGGTTTGAGTTTTACCCGGAGTTGCAGATACCCGTGCCAGGTTTTTCTTGTTACAAATTGAATTGATAAAGGAAGATTTACCCACATTTGATCTGCCGATAACGGCTATAGTAGGCAACTTTTTTTTAGGCATGGTATCCATACTTACAAAACTTCCAATAAAGGTAGCTTCCCAAGGGACTATATTTTTCTTATTTAAAGTCAATTCATTTATTTGTTTAATTACTTTAACATGTTAGATAAAAAGGAGTTAAATCAGCTCGTATTATACTTTTATTTAATATAATTGGCACAGTTTTATCGTTTTCTTTCCAAACAAGCGTGCAATATGAAAAAAATATTTGTGTTTAGTGTATTTCTTTTAGGAGTAAATTCCATAATGCAGGCCCAGCTTCGCATTGGCCTCAAATTTGGTGCTTCTAGTAATAATATCATAACTCAACCTATTGATATTCAAGGTGTTAATGATTTTTCGGATTTCAAATTAAATTTAAAATATGCAAATTATGGTGTGCATGCAGGTATCTTCACCCAAATAAAATTATTGGGATTTTTTATACAGCCCGAATTTATATTTAACTCGAATAGCAATGATTATTCTGTGACAAATTCTGGATCGAACACGTTAAGTAACCTTAAAAGGGAAAGCTTTCAATATCTTGATATACCGTTTCTTATGGGTTTCAAACTAGGTCCTCTGCAATTGAGTGCAGGACCAGTAGGTCATGTATTTATTCAAAGTAAGTCGGAACTTTTTGATATCAGTGGTTACCAACAAAAAATTAAACAACTAACATATGGTTACCAGGGAAATGCTGCCCTGGTCATTGGAAAACTATATTTTGATGTGAGATATGAGGGAAACCTCTCAAAATTTGGCGATCATATTAATTTTTTTGGTAATCAATACAATTTTGACAAGTCCCCTACCCGTTTAATTGGAAGTATCGGAATAGCATTTTAACAAAAACAATTATCTTTACAGTAATAAAATATAAAATATGAGAAGTCGAATTTTGGTAAAAATTTCCTGGGCTTTATTAGCACTGTTATTTTTTGCAGTGCAGGCTTGTAATCGTGGGGTCGGATGTCCGAGTGAGTTTTAATATGAATTGGCATGAGCTAACTTCAGTTTCTCAACTGAATAAAATCGATATTGATTCTGAAAATAGTGTTATACTTCTATTTAAACACAGTACACGATGTTCTATAAGCGAAATTGCCAAGACCAGAATTGAAAAAATTCCATCTGATTTGCTGCCTATCTCAGATTTATATATTCTGGATTTAATCAGGTACCGGGAAGTAAGTGATGAAATAGCCCGGAGGTACCATGTGTATCACGAATCGCCACAAGTATTATTGATAAGGAACAAAGAATGTTTTTTTGATTGTTCACATTTAGATATTAACTGGCCTTTACTTTTAAATCAAATAGAAAAAGAAATGGTTGTCTTGCAAGCTTAGCTGAATTGGCTTTTCTTGTATAACTCTCTATCAGTGTTTATATTTTGTAGAGATGTCTTTACCTCTCTCCTATCCTAGCATGTCAAAATATTAAATAATGGCAAAGTGCAATTTGCCATTTACAACAACAAAGGGCAAGAAATCCTGCCCTTTATTCTATTAATTTACAATTTGAGATCGTCCTTATTGAACCTATTTCATTCGAATACTTACTCGACGATCACCATCCTTCTGCTTGCAGTAAACCCTTTACTTTCGAATGTATAGAACAAGATACCGGAGGCTTTTAATTCTCTCTTATCTAACCACACTTCATTATATCCTTTGTTCCATTCACGATCGATCGTTTTAACCACCCTGCCGGTGATATCGGTAATCCTCATCACTCCCTGGGTAGATTGGGCCAGGTTGATTCCAATCACCGTCCGCTGATCGAATGGGTTTGGATAGTTTTGGTACAGTGTATTGGTACCGGATATTTCTTTGCCATCTTTGGTAAAGCGTAAGGATAGATTGCCTAATTCACCAATACCCTCATAACTCTCTGCTTTAGTTCGCTGAGAACCGATGCGAAGTACTTCTGATAGTTTGCCATCTTTATTCGCTTTGAATGTCATGGTGAACAGTACTTTATTGGATTCGACATCTATACCGGTCTTTTCATTCCAGCTCATGGTTATAATACCTTCATTCGCCCAGCGCTTACCTATATTTTGATCATTAAACTTAAGTGAACCGGCTTGTATTTCATTTTCAATTCTTAATTCTTCATTATTAATTGATAATGTTCCCTGGAATCCTGACACCCCTGCAAAATTTGGAGACCTGAATTCAACCCTGACACTCTCCCCTGCTCTGAATATGCGATCTTCTACTTCAAAAATCAAACCTGTCTCTGTGCTTCTTACTTCTGTACCCATTAGGCTATGTGGTTTGGCTGATGCATTTACATCACCTACTTTGATACCAACAAAGTCTTTGACCATCTGATCTTTCATCTCTGTAAGTACTTCCTGCGTTGGATAAGACCATGGATTATTGATATCCGTGAATACATAGGATTTTGGTACAAATTTCCAACTGGTAGATTGAGGAAGTTTGTCGTAGATGCCCAATATCAGTTTTCTAAGTTCCACCAGATCTATTGCCGTGATGTCTTTATCACTATTCACATCCGCTGCTATCATCTTGTATGGACTCTTCAATCTCTCTGTACCCAATATATGCTTCTGTATGTTTACCAGGTCTAATGTACTTACTCCATTCATCGGCTCATCATCACGAAGGGCATGCAGGGTATACGTTCCAACCATTGGCATCTCTTTAAAACTATATGAGCCATCTTGCTTAGACATATAGTTTACTGATGGTGATAAGGATGACCTGACTTCCACTCTGGCATTTTCCACACCTTCCTGCTCTTCTGT
>JBGAVW010000002.1:0-173109 GCA_044227925.1 Saprospiraceae bacterium
ATCTAGTAGGGGCAAACCATCTGCATCTGTTTTAAATGCATTCGCCAGGTTATAAGAAGGATTATTAAATCCACAACATCCACCGGGTGCCCCGTTTCCATTTGGAAAATTTAACACATCACCAAAATTTCCATTGAGCTGTGAACCATCGTTGACTGACATTTGGCACGCAAATACTGACTCTGCCCCATTCTTGGTCTGAGCGTTAAAATTACTTTCAAAATTAACCAGGCTGTATTTGTCACCTTTAGAAGTAACTCCATTTGCCATCAGATCATTTAATAAGGGCAATGCCAATGCAAACTTATCTTGGGTCAAATAAGCTTTTGCCAAAAAAGCCTGTGCAGCCCATTTATTTACTCTTCCTACCTGTGATTGGCTTGAAGGTAAATTAGCTGTGGCAAATATCAGGTCCGCTTCAATCTTAGGCCATATACTCACAAAAGCTCCTCCTGCATCTACATTCGGAACATTTAAATTATCAGCGGTCACTGTAATTGTCTCATCTACATAGGGAGGGTAATTCCACATTTTCTGTGCTTCCAGGTGATAAAAAGCGCGTAAGAATCTAGCTTCTGCTGTAAGATTTTTATTAGCATTGGCATCCACATCAGGAGCCAACGGAATTGTTCTGAGCACTTCATTTGCCCGTTGTATACCGGTATACAATATAGTCCACTTGTAATTCATATAATTATTCGTTCCACCAGTAGCTGAAAGGCTCCAAGTAGCAAGTTGCACAATAGGAGGTTGATCAGTAGGGGTAGACCCTTTATATGAGTCATCAGCACATACACTACCATAGATCCAGTTGGAGCAAGCACTCGCATAGGTGATTCCTTGTGGATTCACTACACCAGCAACTCCTGCGAGGTTAGTAAGACCTATCTGGCCATCCAATACGGAATATGCGCCAATCAGTAAGGCATTGATGCCGGCTAGTGAATTCACATTGGATGCTGATAAAGCACCCAAGGGTTGTTTGTCAAGATAGTCATTGCATCCCAAATTGGAGACAGTCAGTAGCATGACCACAGAAAATATCAGGCTATATATTTTATTTTTCATTTTTATAAATTTAAAGGTTGATTAAAAAGTGATGCTTACACCACCGGTAAACATTTTTTGATTGGCTGGATAGGCCCCCCCGTCAATACCAAAATTGGTGGAGGTAGTATTAGATCCAAGTATTTCAGGATCCAGACCAGTGTATTTAGTAGATGTGAATAAATTGACCCCTTGTACGTATACTCTAAGTTTGGTGGCTCCAAATTTGTTGATTGCGTGCAAAGGTAATGAATAACCTATCTGTAGATTTTTGAGCCTGAGAAAGGAACCATCTTCCATTAAATAAGAGCTAAAGGCGGTATTATTACTGAAATTGGCACCTCTTTCCAGTTTAGGTACGGTGGCATTTGGCCGATCAGGTCTCCAACTGTTTTCAACTGCATTTTTACTGATAGCTACATCAAATGTTTGTGGAAAATCAATGGAATTCCTTACTTGATTAATAATATCATGGCCCACCATAGCATAAGCAAATATTCCAATATCAAAATTTTTATAATTCACTCCCAGATTTAATCCAGATGTAAAATCAGGATTAGGGTTACCAAAATGGATACGATCATTGGCATCAATTTTATTATCATTATTGGCATCCAGATATCGGTTTCTGCCTGGGGCGGCAGCATCTTGCTTAGGCGCGGCATCTACTTCAGATTGGGACTGAAAGAGACCCATTTGTTTATATCCAAAAAAAGCACCAATCGGATGACCAGGTTGCAATCTGGACTGACCATAATCAATATATAAAAACCCGGTAGGCACAGATTTTACTTCATTTTTATAGGTTGTCAAGTTGCCACTGATATCAAAAGTGAGATCATCGGATAATTTACCATGATAAGTTAAAGAGAGGTCTATGCCGGTATTTTGAATATCTCCGGAATTAACAAGAGGTGGCCTTGAACCACCCGCAGTGGCAGGGATGGCGGCTGGGAATAATAATCCGTTGATTGATTTCTTATACCATTCTGCTGTCAAATCAAATTTACCACCCATCAAGCTGGCATCAAAGCCAATATTAGTAATGATGTCTTCTTCCCAGGTGGTGTTTACATTCCCAAATTGAGCTGCAAATAAACCTTGTGAAGGAGTAGTACTGCTGCCATTGATATCATAATACGATTCTACGCTGCTTTGACTGTATAATGTGAATGCATTGGTAGGACTTACATTAGATATTGAACCAAGTTTTCCCCACCCGGCTCTGAGTTTTAAATCATCAAGCCATTTTATACCTTTCATAAATGATTCACCGGAAATTCTCCAACCAGCTGTGAAAGATGGAAATACACCATATCTGTTTTCCGGAGCAAATACAGATGATCCATCTCTTCTGAGGGTTCCGCTCAAATAATATCTATCTCCAAAATTGTAATCCGCTCTTCCAAATATGGAGAAAAGGGAGTTCTCATAAGGTGTTTGATTTCCATTGATGATAATATTGGAGTTACTTTGGCCGGTGGGAGTCCCAAAATTTAAAGTCCACAGGTTTGGATCGACTGTAAGGTTGGCAGGATTGGTCACATAATAAGACCCCCTGGCACCACTGATACCCCGGCCCATATTCGATATAGCTTCTGTTCCGGCCAACAAACTCAAGTTGTGATTGGTACCAAATTTATTATTATAGGTAACGGTATTGGTAAAAGTAATACCATTAGTATTTCCATAGTTTTCAATAAAGCTATTAGGATTAGAAGAGTTTTCTGCATTTTCATAGGCAGTAAACACAAATTGATAATTATTAAATATATCCAGGTTTCCGCCCAGGCTGGTGCGGGCAGAAAAATGTTTGAGAAAATCTACTTCAGCAAATACATTGCCAAGTAGTCCATACCTGTTTTCCTTATTATTTTTCGTGCGTTCCATGATGGCCACGGGGTTAGGTGAATTTCCCAGACTGCGAGATTGTCCTCCTGCAAAATTTCCCTTGATATCATATACCGGTACAATACGAGGCATGCGGAATGCTGCATTGATGGAGTTTGCATTATTTATCCCAGGCAATCCCAGGTAGCCTGGATTTTTCTTATAATTAAAGAAAAAGCTTTCGCCTATCCTAATATTTTTATTTACATTAAATGTAGAGTTTACCCTCAATCCATAGCGTTTTAGATATGTATAAATCAAGGTGCCTTGCTGATCCATATAATTCATGGAGACCAGGTAAGTTCCTTTCTCCGAACCGCCGCTTACACTCAAGTCATGATTGATGATATTGGCCGGTTTGAATATTTCATGAAACCAATCCGTACCTTCCTTATTGGCTTTGGTAATTTGGTTAGAATACAAGGCATAAGTCGTAGGATCAGTTTTCGAACTCTCCCCTACCTGGCCAGTTGGTGTAATATAATCCGGAACGATAGGAGTAGATCCGCTACCGTATTGAGCATGTATCGGAGGCAAATTACTGTTTTTAAATTGCTCCCATATAGCATTAGCGTTTTCAGTCGGGGTTGCCAGGTTCCAACCATTTTTTAACGGGCGTTGGTTTCCTATATAAGTTTGATAATTCACGGACACCTTACCAGCTTGGCCTCTTTTAGTTGTGACAATAATCACCCCATTGGAACCCCGTACTCCATATATGGCCGCTGCACCGGCATCTTTCAAAACCTGGATAGATGCAATATCATTTGGATTTAGGTCACTGATAGATCCCTGCGTACCGTCTATGATCATTAATGGAGTGGTGCTCCCAACGGAGGTGATTCCCCTTACACGGATATTGCTGGGTCCTCCCGGCTGACCATTATTAATGACTGTTACTCCGGCAGCATTACCTTGCAATACTGATTCGATCGTGCCGGAAGGTACTTGCTTCAGGTTTTTTACATCTACTACTGCAACGGCACCAGTGATGTCTTTTTTTCGCTGAGATGAATAACCGGTCACGACTATTTCGTTTAAAGTAGTGGAAGAACTGGTACCCATCACCAATGATACGTTAACAGGCTCAGGAGAGTTAATGGTAACAGAACTGTTATGAGTTTCATATCCAATAAAGGAGACAGAAAGCGTATAGGTACCGTATGGAATATCTGAAATGGTAAATTTGCCATTTCCATCAGTAGAACTACCCAGTCCCAGCTCAGTGATTCCGACATTGGCAAATTCCAGTGGAACTCCATCACCCGTGACAATTCCCTGTAAAGAGCCACGTTGGGCTATAACCGAACTTCCGACTATCACAAGAAGAACGATGAATGATAATTTAAGTTTCATATTCATTAATGTTTAGATTTATTCAATAAATTCTGATTTTACGCAATCGATTGCAAAACGCAATCGATTGCGTATAATTATTTCAATTTTATATTTGAGCCAAAGGTAAAAGGTTTTTTTTACAACGCAATCGATTGCGTATAAAAATTCAAAAAATTCTTCTTTTCATGGCAAATTCTTTTCTTTGTGGTATAAAATACTCGGTTGAGACAAAAAACACATGTCACTATATATGATTTGGCTAAAGAGCTGAATGTATCCCCATCTACCATATCCAGGGCATTAAAAGGACATAGCAGCATCAGCCAGGATAAAATAAAATTAATCAATAAACTGGCCAAAAAAAGAAATTATATACCCAATGATATTGCCGCCAATCTCAGACAAGCCAAAAGCAATAATATAGGAGTACTGACGACCTGGCTCAATAGAAATTTTCATTCTCAAATCATCAGTGGAGTCGAAGAAGAGGTATCCAATAAAGGCATGAATGTGATCATCATGCAATCACATGACCGGTATCATGATGAAGTAGAAAATGCAAAAGCCATGATGAATAGCAGGGTGAGCGGCTTGATTGTTTCCCTGGCTATGGAGACTAAAAATTACAGTCATTTTGAACCCTTTTTGCGGAATCAAATTCCGGTAGTTTTTGCTGATAGGGTGCCACCGGAGTCATTCAAATGCCATAAAGTACAAATAGATAATATAAAAGCGGCCTATGTGGCTACAAAACACCTCATCGACCAGGGTGCACAAAGAATAGCCCATTTATCAGGCCAACATCACAGAGAAAACTATCGCGAACGGATACAAGGATATACCAATGCACTCAAAGATGCCGGACTGAAAACGGATAAAAAACTCATCTATGAATTGAATATCAAAAGTGTGGAAGAAGCGGTTTCAGCTGCCGATGAATTACTCAGCAGTAAAAACCCACCGGATGCCATATTTTGTACTAACGATAATATGGCCGTCGGTATCATTCAATACTGTAAATCCAAAGGAATCAAAGTACCTGAGGATGTAATGATCAAAGGATTTAATGATGATCCCATCAGTACCATTATAGCACCATCACTGACTTCGACTTATAATCCGGGTATAGAAATAGGCAGGGAATCAGCCAGATTATTGATAGAACAACTTACCCATAGAGGGAAGTCTAAAGAATATAAAAATATATTATTGGAAACGGAATTGAGAATACGGGAGTCAACCAATCGGTCTGAGTAAGTTATCTTCTTTTCAGCTTAATCGATAAGTACCTCTTCAATCAAATAACCCGGCAATGATCTCTTCATGCTTTTTAAAATCCAACCAGGAGGGGAAATTTTCATTTTCATGAGCATACGGCAATAATTCAATATTACCATGCCTATCGGTGATCTGCCCTTCGGATGTAACCCAATAAATCTTCTTTTCCACAAACGAATAATTTTCATAAAACTCAATGGGTACCACCAGAAAGTCGGCCGGGGGAATACTTTGATCTGCTTCCGACATGCTTGCTCCTACCTGGGTACCTTCAAGCCATGATTTTATTTCAACAAAATAAGGATTGGTAGCAGACAAAGCGATTTGAGGCACACCGGCGGCGGCTAGCATTCTGGCAGCTTGTAAATCCGGAACCGTTAAGACTAATTTTAATGCCATTAAATTACTATTCAAAAAAGCAAATAGAGGACCCTACCCAGTCAAAGTCTGCATTATACCTCACTCCGATCATCTTGCCCTTGCTCATGCGAGCCAGGTTATGTACCACTCTGGGTTTTTGCTCAGGACTATCCCACAGCAGCATCATACGTATTTCCACCTTGGCAGGTATATTAGGGGTTTGAATTGCAGCGTGGTAATTTACTTTTTTCTGTAGTATCCATTCATCAGGTTCGGCTACTGACTCTATATCTTTTTTACTCACATCTATTTTTACTCCCATTCCGGCATAACTGTAGAGCGGCTTTAATACATATTTACTTAAATCATCGGGTATGGACTTTAAATCAGATATATACGTGGTTTCCGGCACGTATTTGCTTTTTATGTAAGGCAATAAAAACTTTGAAACACGGCAAAACCAATTTGGGTGTGGCGCCCAGGTGACATCGAATTCTTGCCGAAGGTCAATGCTGTCAATTTTTTGGTCAAAGAATTCATCGAATATGAGTCTGTTATAAATGCGTTCTATTTTTTGCAGCTTACCATTTTTCTCGTACAGGAGATTTTTGCCATCTCTTTTCAATTTTGTCACACATACCGATTCTATCCCAAATAATTTTTTTGTTGCCGCAAAGTCAATCCTTGTTTTCTGCTCTTCCGGTTTATAATCCAATAAAATCACTTCTTCCGGATTAAGACCACCCAAAAGAATTGCACCGAGCTCTTTTATATGGGTATCTCTATCCGTATTGATATAACTGTCCAGGTGTGCAGGAATTTCAAATACATCCCTCAGAATATTTGATTTGTAAATCATAAAAGCATGCAAAGAAGGAAAACCTTGCATCTCTATAAGTTGTGGTTCAAGTTCACCCTGGTCATTAATACATACTCCAAAATCAAAAATCAAAATCGGACTATGCTTATCATTGCCCGCAAAACGCAAGTGGGAGGGAATGGCTTTCTCTGAAAATGAATAAAAATCAGGGGTGGTGATAAATGCAGTTAAATCGTCGCAGGCCTTCAACAATTTATTTTTAAATTCCTTGGGCACAAATACCGGTGTTTCGGAAAGTCTGAAATGCGGCTCCTCTCCCAATTCCTGTTTTATTCTAAATTGATATTCCTGATATTTTTCATTGGTAAAAGCTGAATTATACCAAGACCGTACTGACTCTATCATAAATTTGCCGTTTTTATTTTTGAGTAGTGCGCAAATTACAATGATTTCATGAACGGATTAAAATTATAAAAGGCTTTTTATGTATTTACCACAAAAAGTCTTTGGTTCATCTTAAGTTCTAATGATAGTGGGCCATTACCCCGGAAGAATATATCTTCAATGATAAAAAGAACAGTACCAGGGACTTTATATTAAATACACAAATTAAATTACCTTTAGGTTAAATCCATGAAACGACTTTTTTCCAATCTTACATTTTGGGTACTTATTGCGATTTCACTTGGAGTCATCATTGGTCATTTCTTTCCGGATTTTGCACTCCTGCCAGTATTGGAATCAGAATGGAAGGCTAAATTCATGGGTCAGGAATTGAAATTGGGCAAAACGTTGTCTGAATTTTTGGGTTCCGGATTTATTTCCATAGTAAAGCTGTTTATTAATCCGATTATTTTCCTTACGATAACGGTAGGCCTGGTGAATATGGGTGATTTAAAGAAAGTAGGCACGGTAGGCGCAAAGGCTCTGATTTATTTTGAAGTGGTCACTACACTTGCCCTCATCATAGGCATAGTAGTAGCCAATATTATCAGGCCTGGTGATGGAGTGATTGCCCAATCGGGGGCTGCAGATATTAATAAATATACCCAACAGGCAGCCAGCTTCAGCTGGCTTCATTTTTTAATGGATAACTCTACTATCCAGGTATTGCTCTTCGCCATAGTATGCGGTATTGTTTTAAATAAGATGAAAAACAACGATTTCATTATGGGAAAGTTGCATTTGGCCTCTAAATGGGTATTCAAAGCCTTATTCAAGGTGATGATATTTGCTCCCATCGGAGCCTTTGGAGGTATGGCATTTACCATTTCGAAGTATGGGATCAAAGCATTATTGCCCTTGGGCAAACTTATGCTTACAGTATATAGCACTATGGCATTGTTTATTTTTGTAGTATTATATTATATATTAAAGTATTATAAAATAAGACTTTGGTCATTTCTTAAATATATAAAGGAAGAATTGCTGATTGTTTTAGGTACTTCTTCTTCAGAAGCAGGCTTGCCCGGAATAATGCAGAAATTAGAAAATATAGGTTGCTCAAAATCGGTGGTTGGATTGGTAGTACCGGCAGGGTATTCGTTTAATTTAGATGGCACCACCATCTATCTCTCGATGGCCGTGATTTTCCTTGCTCAGGTATATCATGTACAATTAGGCTGGGGAGAGCTTTTATCCATAATAGGAATACTCATGGTCACCTCAAAAGGAGCTGCTGGGGTCACAGGCAGCGGATTTGTCGTATTGGCATCTACTCTTACCAGCATCAAAACCATTCCTGTAGAGGGCCTGGCATTATTATTGGGAGTAGATCGCTTTATGTCAGAGGCCAGAGCGATTACCAATATTATAGGCAATGGTGTGGCTACCATATGGCTATCAAATAATGAAAAAGAATTTGACCGGTCGAAATGGGACAAATTGCCGAAATAAAATTAATCTCTAATAATGCATTAGCTCTTCTTTGATAAGGTGGGCTAACCTTACATGGTGACCATTTTTACCTGGAATGTAAAATCAATATGGACTCTCGTATTGATAAGGCACGATTCCTGAACATCCCATCAGAATAACGAATTGCTAAAACTAAAAAGGCCATCTTTGCAGACAGCCTTTTTTAGAAATATAATTATTTTGAGATCTTAGTCACTATCTCTGTTGTAGTCATTATCTCTGTTGAAATCGCTACCACCGCTGCGGAAGCCACCTCTGCTTCCACCTCCGTCACGACTTCCTCCGCCGCTGCCGCCATCACGACGACCACCGCGAAATCCACCGCCACCACCAGAACCACCACGACCACCGCGATCGCCACCGCCACCACCTGGGCGATAACCACCACCATAGCCACCTTCACGACGGGGTCTGAATCCTCCACCGCCACCACCACCTGGGCGTGGTCCTCTGTCTTCTTTAGGGCGAGCTTCGTTTACACTAAGTACTTTCTCCATCCAATTGTAATTGTTAAGAGCAGCAATGGCATTATTTGCTTCGTCGTTATTTTCCATTTCGACAAAACCGAAGCCACGGCTACGACCACTCATGCGGTCCATAATAATTTTAGCAGATTTTACCGCTCCATATTGAGCAAATAAAGCCTCTAGCTGATCATCAGTAGCACTGTAACTGATGTTTGCAACATAAATATTCATTCTAAGAAAATTTAAATAATAAAAAAAGTTATTGAATTAATTAAAAAGGTGCATGTAAGAATTAGGAAACTGGCAAAAAAATCTATCCATCAGATGAATATTTATGCAAACTTTTTCAACGGGTTTCACTAAAGATTTCGCTTAATTGTCTTCAAATGTATACAAATAAATTGACTTTAGCCTATGCTGTCAATAATTTTTTTACAATCTCGGCAATCGTTTTACCATCCGCTTTACCTGCTAATGCCTTGGAAGCCAACCCCATTACTTTACCCATATCCTTTATTCCAGCTGCATTATTTTCTTTTATGAGGCTTGATACTATGGTTTCAATTTCTTCAGCTGTCATTTGTTTTGGCAGATATCGTTGTATTACTTCGATTTCCTCTTTTTCTACAGTGGCAAGATCAGGCCTGTTTTGAGCCTCATATATTGCCAGTGAGTCTTGTCTTTGTTTTACTAATTTCTGCAATAGCTTGATCTCTCTGTCAGAGTCCATAGCACTTCCCGACCCGTCAGTTTTAGCCAGGAGTATGGCTGCCTTTACTGCTCGCACGCCTCTTAGCCATGCCTGGTCTTTGGCTTTCATTGCTTCTTTGATGTCGTTATTTATTTGTTCTTCGAGTGACATACGGTATTAATTTTAAATATTAAATTGTAACGGATAAACATAAGGATTAAATAATAAGTTTCTCACATATTGCATTCAAAAAAGCCAAAAGCAAAAGCCCTATCAAATGATAGCGCTTTTGCTTTATTCAATATAATTCTTTGAATACGGATATTCTTAATTCTTTTTTGCTTCAGTACCTGTCTGAGCAGCAGGCTTGGCAAACCCAAGTTTGGTACGCACCAGGTTGCTTATATCGGTAGTTTCATCAGCATATAATAACATTCCTGCGCTGGAATCAAATATATAGGCAAAACCATTTTCTTTTGCCACCTCTGTGATGGCCTTATTTATTTTGTCCAATATAGGCTGGAGTAATGCTTCTCTCTTTTGGGCAAGCTGATTTTGCATGTCTTGCTCTAATTTTCCCAGATCTTCTTCTTCGGCTTTTAATTTTTCTGCCTGCTCCTGAAGGGCTTTGGGTGCAATTTCTCCTTGTTTTTCTTTCTTTGCCAGATCAGCATACTTGGCTTGCAAAGCTTCCACTTTTTGCTGGCCTTGCTTGGAAAGTTGTTCCTGGTATGCTTTCAGGTTAGACTCTGCTTGTTTTACCTCAGGTACTTCGGCCATGATAGCTGCGCTGTTCATGAAGCCAAATTTTTGTGCTTGAATGGATGCACCTACAAGCATAACTCCTAAGATTAAAATTGATTTTATTGATTTCATTTTTTATTGACTTTAATATGAGCGTATTTTTCGGGCTGCAAATGTATTACTGAATTCCCAATTTTTTCAGTATGTCCCCTGTTTTGTCCATTCCCGGGTTGGAGAAGATCACCCCTGCACTGGCCCCCTTGTCCAATACCAGATCATAAGACTTGGCAGTAGCGTATTCTTGTATGGCTTTGTATACCTTATCCTGAATAGGTTGCACCAGTTCTTGTCTCTTCAGAAACAAAGCACCTTCTGGTCCAAATTTTGATTTCTGTGCTTCCATCACTTCTTTTTCTTTCTTCATGATTTCTTCTTCCTTTGTTTTTCTTTGCTCTTCACTGAGTAGCACTTGCTCAGCCTGGTATTTATTATACATTACTTTAATTTTGTCACGGGACTCCGCTATCTCTTGTTTCCAGGTGGCAGTGATTTTATCCAGCTGCTCCTGTGCTTTTTTGTATTCGGTAAGATTTTCAAGTACCTGGGTGATATCCACAATTGCAATTTTTTGAGAAGTGGCAAATGACCAGGCACTAGCCAAAATCACAACAAAAAGAATTCTTTTCATGATTTGTTTATTTTATGATTCAAAGGTATGATTATAATACGTTTAATAGTTAATGATGTAACTGGTCCGCATAAGAAAAAGTTACACCTATAAAAATTAAAATGGAGCTAATTTTAATATAAAAAATTGAATACAAACAATTTATATATATAATGAAAGTTACTATTTTAAAAAGAATAACTTTTACCATATGGAGTATTAAGAGTTTTAACTAAATCAAAACAAGAAGAATTTATTATTTATTTTTCGTCAGCCATTGATCTACAAGTCTTATACAATCAAAAGCGGTCCTTTTAATTGGGTGGGGATGCAGCAGGGCCTTTTTTATTTCAGCTACTGCAGGTCTAAAATCCACTTCACCATTAAACTTGTCAGCAGAGCGCAATGCCCGTTCTACTTCCCAGCTGAACTGACCAGGATAAAAATGATGTTCCTGGCTGCATTCTTCTATTCGCATCCGTATCCAATCTGCTAAAGAATACAAGCCTGTATTGATGGCATCCGGAAACATTTCTTTATTGGGCACTTCCTGAGAAGCTAAAAAGTTGAATACTTCCAGGGCCCCATCACTCTTTAGATATTTCACCATAGTTTCCTGCCAGTCTGGTCTGGATTTGATTTTGTATACGGCTTTGTTTACCACAGAACTATCTTTATTATCATCAGCAAACACCATAATTCGTAAAAAATCTACATCACTGAGTACATTAGAGGATTCTATCTCTTTTATCATGCGCACATCATTTGCATCTGATCGTTCTATACTGGATTTGATTCGATTTCTCTGATTGCGCAGGGATTCAAAAAAAAGATTCAGCCCAAATAAACCAATGGATAAAGCACCCGCAATTACTGATCCATAAAGTGGTAATCGCAAAGAATCAAAAGGAGCGGCATTCTCATTTCTATTGACTAAAATAAACGAACAAACTATACATACCAACAGTGCAGCTGATGATACATAACTGATGGTATTTCCAAGCACAGAAAATGGAGATGGTTCGTCTTTCATAAATGAGGCCAATGCGCTTCCTAATGTGATGATAATGCTGCCTAAGCAGGAGTACAGCATGGTATTTTTTCCCATATGATGTAGCCAATCGTATCCCCCTCTCCATGCAATAATCCATGTTACCACCAGGAGCAAAATGAGTATCATCAGGTAACTGTAAATTATATTCCAGGCCCAACTCATACCCGCATCACCTCCAGGCAATTTAGTAAAATACACCTGGTGGGTAACCGAGAGATACACCAAAGTAGTAACCAATAATATTAGATTTAGAATAAGCTGCATGAGGTATCCCTAATTTTTGTAAGCATTGATGACAAAATATATCAATCCAATCGCAATTTATTTATTTCATCGATTGACTTTTCTATAGTTCTTCTAATTCCGGGAGTTGGGCCTTCTGTATTAATTTCGATCATAGTACGAAACACTTCGGTATAATATTTTTTCCACACATCAATAATATGGTACTGTGCAGGCGCGACCGCTCCACCGGCGATAGCTGATTTGCTCAAATTTATTTCGTCCTTTATTCTGCTTAGGGCATTTTGTTTTAATTCGTGTATCAGTCTGATGCTTGTTTTTTCAGTGTTTGCGCAAAGTGTAAAGGCGGTCGCTAATGCCGCGACACCCACATTTTCCAATTCCTCTTTCGATACCATGTCAATCCTGTCACCATCTACATGATAAAAAACATCCGTAAAATGCCACATCAAAAGTCCGGGTATATGGGCATCTAAAAATGGGGTATGATCACTGCCTCCTTCAAATGGATTGGTATTCACTTTCCAGCCATTAAACTTTGATTGTTGCAGGCATCTGTTTAGCAGCATATCATTGAAATAATGTGGGAATAGATCGGATTCTTTTAAAGGGCTACCGCCCCACTCAGTATGCTTATCCTTACCTCTGGTCCAGATGGTTGATGGGTCAGGCATTTTTTCTATTAGAAAGCTGCCTCCTGTTTTGTTCACATCTTCTCCTACCATATCCAGGCTCAAACCCCACAGAATTCCTTTTTTTCGCAAACTGTCTTCTACTATATATCGCCTGGTAGAGATGATTTCATCACCCCATAAAAATGTAATGCTCCGGTGAGGGAGATATTTTTTTGCTTTGATCATTTCAGCAGTGACCCTCGCCATTTCTGCTAATGCTCCCACACCGGAGGCGTTATCATTAGCGCCAGGCTCTTGTACATGTGCACTGAATACAAAACGTTCCTGTTGCTTTACTGAACCTTTTACATTGGCAATAATAGTAAGCTCATCATCAGTATAAAAAGCAGTCTTTATTTTTACCGTAGCATGTACAGCACCTGCTGCAAGTGCCGTAGCTAATCTTTCTTTTGCTGCATAGGATAAAAATATACACCATTTATTTTCTATGCTATCCAGGTATGGTATACTGCCGAAGGAAATAGAAGAAGTATGTTTTTCAGGTTGATTGTACGGTGGAATAGAATAGGTGAGTAGTCCCAAGGCTTTGTGTTTTAATACTATGGCATGAAGAGCCCTGACAGATCCTATCCCGAAAAGTATTTTACCGCTTAAGTTTTTACCGCTTATTTCCCTATCTGTTCCTGAACCGATATTGATTATTTCTCCTGTAACTCCTTCCTTGCCTGTGCTGGCAGAGTTAATAGCAATCATATTTTTATTCGAATCAAATGACAAGAGAGGTGCCTGATCGCCGGTTAAAGTCAAACTGCCTTCCATGGGTTGCCAGGATGGACGGCGAAGTTTTCTTTTTTCTATCCGGTATGTGAGCACATCCGATGTGCGGGCAACCTGTTCATTTATGAAACCAGCATTTCTTAGTATATTTTCTATATAGAATATGCATTCATCGAAATGAGGATTACCTGCTAATCTCCATCTTTTTTCTGCAAAAGCTACGGTCTGGTATGCTTTGTCACTATCAAATGCTGATCGCAGGTCACCATACAATTTATCTGTGACGGCAAATTTTTGTGAAACTGCATTGGTAAACACCATTATTGCTATCAGAGATACCATGTGGATTCGATTCATGATCTGGATGTAAATTAAAAAACCCTTATTCCGTATTGGAACAGAATAAGGGTTCAAATTTCGGTTTTTTTATTCTATTATCTCCAGGCGCTTAACAGTCCTGCCATCAGACTTACGGTCACCAGCCAATATCCTACATTAACTCCTAGCCATTTCATTGATTTTTGCTCAAAAATAGCCATAGTACCGAATATGGGTATTACCAACATAATGGTCAAAACCAAACCATGCACCAGGCCATGCCCGAATGTATGATAGGAATGTCCATCAGGTGCGGTATCCTGACCCGGGCCAGTAACGTTTTGCTGAATAAATAATGACAGCAGCACCGAAAGACCAAGAGCTGCCAGATACAGTATTGGTTTTGGAGGTTTCAACGTTTCCAGTTTGAAGCCGTTAGCATCCATCCACATACCACCCATTACTTTGGGATGATAATAAACGAAACCAACGATCATTGGGATTAATGCGGCCAATCCCGTGGCCATTAAATTAGGATTATATTCCATATACATTTAAGGTTTTAAAATATGAATATAATGAAGTTAGTGGAAATGACAAAATGAAGATGGGTGTACCGACAATGCCCTCATTAATTTATAAATATATTCAGATTAAGAAGTTGCCTTAAGTCATACTTTTGGAAACGGGAATGTAAAAAATTAAATTGCTTTCGATATATTGATCAGGTAGAATTAAACTATTTTACAATATCTGATTTGTTAGACACTAAAGACCTGATTTTATTCCTTATTTTTATACGATGTCTGACCATAGCATTACCCGACTGGCACGACTGACAGGAATACAGACTTTACTGCAAAGTAAAAAACTGACTACAGCCTCCGAATTAGCCAAAAAATATGGTATAAGTGTGCGCACTATATATAGAGATATACGTGCACTGGAAGAATCGGGCTTACCTGTAGTGACCGAAGAAGGGAAAGGATATAGTATAGTAGATGGGTATAAATTGCCTCCTGTAATGTTTACTGAAAAAGAAGCCATCGCTATGATCACTTCGGAGAAAATAATACTTCAAAATAAGGACTCCTCGTTAGTGAGTGTGTACTCTGATGCAATATCCAAAATAAAAGCAGTACTCAAATCCTCTAATAAATATAAAGCAGATTTTTTAAAAGAACGGGTACATGTTGGAAAAAACTTTGAAAGCCTCCGTACCAGTAATGCATTGATAGATATCCAATTGGCATTGACCAATTATCAATTGATAAAAGTAAAATATAAAACGGTGGATGGCCGTGAAAGTGAAAGGTTACTAGAGCCATTTTACATTTATCACTCTGTACAGGAAGATTGGACTCTCCATGCCTATTGTCGCTTACGTAAAGAATTCAGGACTTTCAGGCTCGATCGCATGGCATCAATACAAATTTTGGATCAACAATTTGAACCCCATAAAGTTGGAGTAAAGAAATATTTTGGAAAAAAAATCATAGTGCCAATAAAAAATAAAGAATAAAATATACCCCTGACATAGGGCTGTCACATGACGGGCATAGTTTTGATATTGAAAATTAAATTATCAAAATCTATGAATCAAAATCTGTTTATCAACACAGCATCTTTGTTAACACACTGGCAGGGACACCGTGCCTTGTCCCGCAAGGTTTTTCTCGCATTCCCCGATGAATCACTGCATCGTTTTTCTATAGGGGGCATGAGACCTTATGCACAATTATTTCTTGAAATGATCAAGATGTCGGCACCCAGTCTCAAAGGGTTTGCAACCGGAGAATGGGAAAACCTTAATTTCAATGAAACGTATTCCAAAGATGATTTACTGCGGATGTGGGATCAGGCAACATTGGATATAAATTATTGGTGGAATCAGATCAAACCGGAAAAATTTCAGGAAGTGGATAAAGCCTTTGGTCAATGGGAGGGGAAAGTGTACGATCTCATTTTATACCTGATAGATAATGAAATCCATCACCGCGGTCAAGGTTATGTATATCTCAGGGCTTTGGGAATCGAACCTCCTTTCTTTTGGGACAGAGCGTGAAGCAGTTAACTCATAGCAATTAGAAATCGTTACCCAGGGAAATATAAAATCTCGGTTTTAATATTTCCCTGGTTTCAATACCCCAGCCATAATCTGCCCGGATCTGATATCCCATCAAAGAAAGTCGGAGGCCTGTACCAAATCCCACTACCAATGGATCACGTGCATAAATCAAATCAATTTTCACCTTTGGATTAGACACGGTGGTCGTATTTAAGGGACTTTTCTGATCGAACGGAGTGCGACCGAACCATGCAGTACCGGCATCTAAAAATCCAACTACCTGGAGATTGCGTAAAAAAGTAGACCGGATTTCTTTACCTGAAAAATATTGAAGAAATGGAATTCTCAATTCTGAATTGAATAATAAATAACTGGCCCCATTTCTTATATTCTGTTTAAATCCCCTCAGATGTGCACCCAAAGCATAATAGGCGTAGTTGGCATCCCCGGGTATAGGGGTATCATCATCGTATTGGGGGGCCAGCCAATTGTCGACACCTCCCAGGAAAAATAATATCTTTTCAGATCCGTAAGAAGTAGCTCCTGCTCCTCTTAGCGCAAGTATAGTGCGCCTGTCCAATCCTATGTATTGCCTTGCATCAAAACCCAGTACAGTCATAAATCCTTTCGAGAGATCCAGTTTCCAATCATCTACTACCTGTATTTGCATTTTCTTTACCGCTTCAGCATAGAATTTTAACCGGGTTCCCAAAAATCGATTGATATCTATAGGAGTGGAATTGTCGTATACATATTCACCTTTGATGCCCAGTCTTTGATTCGTAACAGGAGTATGGTCTAAATTGGATGGGGCGGTTGCTAATAATACTGACCTGTCAAATCGCAGCGTCCCCGACAATCTAAAGCTTTGGTAAGTATCAAATGGGTATTTAAATTGAGCAAGAGCAATCATGGTCCTGTTGCGATACCGCTGAGCAAAAACCGCACTCAATTCTTCGGTGGTATATCTGGTCTGGCGATAAATGGCAAAGCGTTTGTCAATTCTGCGTTTATTATTATCAAATATCATGAAGTATTCGGTACCATTAAAATTGGTAGGTATGCGAACCCCACCTTCAATTGCATAGTCTTCGAATAGGTCTTTGATTTTTGCTTTTAAAAGAAATCCGGCCGGTGGATATTCAAAGCCCATTTTTTGCCCGGCATAGCTGTTTAAGCCTCCAAATAATAAGCTATTGTCCATGGTACTTACAGTCTCATGTAACTTAAATTTTAATCTGGAAGCTATCATCCGGATAAATGAAAACTTTTCAGGTGCTTCTATTTCAACCGGATTAAACCTCGAAATTACAGGATCGTATTGCACTGGGTCTGATACTTTCTCTTCCCGCTTATCAGGATGCATGGATTGTTTTTTATCATCTTTGCTCTCAAAATCCGGAAACTCAGACTGGAATAATACTACTGGTTTTTCTTCACTGGGTTCGGTTTTTGGTGCGGGAGGCACAGCAAAAGTTTCAGAGGATAATATGTCAGGGATTTTATTTGTTTTTATCTGAAGTTTTCGAAAGCTGGTAGGTGACCAGTCTATAGTATCTTTTGTATTTACTCCATCCCGTACCAGGTCTATTTTTCTACCCCGGTGTATTACCCCTATTCCTTTATCATCCGCTGCATGATAGGTCACAAAGTCATGATCTAAATGACTTGAGCTGGTACTTATTTGCGTTCCCGTATTGTCTATGGTAATGCTTTTCCTCTGCTTGACTCCATTTTCATCATAAAGAAAAGTAATTTGATTTTTACCCGATATGGAAGGTTGGTCTATGTCGTAATAATAATTCTCAGTAAGCCGGATGGCTTTCTTTGAAGTAGCTATTTTATCCGGTTCGAAGGGTAAGAAATATAAATTAAATGGGGCTACCGGGAGTATACTATCTACCGGCAAGGTCTTTAAGCTATCCAATACCCGATTGGATTTAAAAAGAATACCTTTTTGGTCCATTAACGTACCATAACTTGCATCCAGATCATCATAAAAATCCTGTGAGATTCGCCTGCTTTCCCTGGTTACAGGAAGATACATATATAAATCAGACAAGGCATCAGTAGAAGCATTGAGCAATATGCTTTTATCATCAATGTAATCGACCGCATATATCCGTTGATACTCAGGGCCGAGTTTGTCTTTAAAAGATTTTCCGGTTGAGAGATCAATCTGGTAAAGCCACCATTGATCCCTTTTTTCCGTCACCAGGGCTATGTCTTTTCCTTTTGGGTTCCAGGAAAACACCGGAATGGAATAATCTGTTTCCTGCACATTATTTTTTATACCCCCGGCAAAAATTTTTAACGGCTTATCTTTTCCATTTAATTTCTGAACATAAACCTTGTATTTCCCTTTATTATTTATCGAGTAGGCTACATGATTACCATCAGGAGAAACCCTTACCTGATTGATGGGGATCCGCTTTTTATTCTTTGCAGTTAATTTTTGCTGGCCGGTGTATTCTCTGAGTGTTTTGCGATCTTCAGCATAATTTTTCCTGAAATAACCAATACAGGCATCCGATATCTGATCAAATGGAATACCCAATATGTATAAAAAGGAAGATTTAATATTTCTATTGATTCGCGTGAGGTATAGAATATTAGACACATTGGATTTACCATATTCGTAGGTGAGGTAATTCCAGAAAGCATGTCCCACGAGCCGAGGATTGATCTTTGCAATAGACTCAAATTTTTTCTTGCCAGGTGTTAATTGCAATAAATCTCTGAACGAATTGTCTTGTCGTACATTCCATTCATCTCCCAGGTATGCAATTAATCCTTCTTTAAACCAGTCCGGAATTTTCAACTTTACATTTCGCTGCAGTATACCGGAAAGGCCACCGCCGTAGATCATAGCATTAAGGTATACTTCTGCGATGCCTTCCCGTATTTGTTTTCTGAGGTGACTATGATCGCCATCAAAGTATACAAAAATTTTATTTCCTGAAACTAATGTTCGTTCATTTTGGCCGATTACCAGATCTGTCACTCCTATATTGGATTGCTTTAGGTCGCTGATATCCGTATAGCAAATGATCTCAATTTTATCATTGAGTTTATGCTCCAATATATTTTCAATAGTAGTAAAATCGTACTCTGCAAGTGAAATAGTAAGCTGACCTATATTACGGGCTTTACCATACCAATAGGTTACAAAATTCTGAGTTTCATATTGATACCAATCATCAAAATCATCATGATATTGAATGCGATTTTGACCAAATTCTGTCTCCATCCCACTTTGGGATATGGATGGCACAATACTTATTATTAAAAGGAAAATGATGATCCTTAAAGACATGGTGATAAAGATAACGGGATTTCAAATAATAATGATGCCTTCGCTATTCAATATATTGGCTCCGTCTCAAAATAAAGGGGGTAGACCGTAGTCTAAGCATTGATCATTTGCTTATTCTTATTCCATAAAATAAGACAACCCGCCACACCGGTTACAAATACCAATACCGCTATCAATTCTGCCTGGGTAAAGGACATGCCCAAGGTGGTAATCTTTTCATTCACCCTGATCTTTTCTATAAAATACCGTTCGGTACCATTGAGTATACAATAAATAAAAAACAACATACCGGGGATAGTGACCCGCTTTCGCAAAAACCAAAGAATACCCAGGATTCCAAATCCAAAAATAGATTCCCACAGAGGAGTTGGATAAACCGGCTCGGATAATTTCATGCAATGCTTAAAACTACATCCATCAATGGCAATACCTTCATTTAATACATTATGTGGATAATCATAGGCCCACCAGCTGTCCGGTAAGAAAAACCAACTGGGTTTGGGCAGATTATTGACTATACCCCAATCTCCATCACCTGAAAACTGACATCCCAGTCTGCCTACAGCATAGCCTACGATCAAAGCAGGTGCAACCGCATCCATTACATGAATAGGTTTTATCCCTTTTTTCCTGACATAATAATACACTGTAATGAATGCCACTATCAAACCACCGTATATCGCCAGGCCACTACCGGAAAAAAATGCTTTTACCGGATCTTTTACAAAAGCAGCCCACGATTGATTACCTTCAAACAATGCAAATATTTTAGCTCCCAATATGCCAGAAATTGCAGCCACCACAGTTATATCCGGCACCTGCTGATGCGGGTATAACAATACTTCTTTTGGCCCTTCCGTGCTTTTCTGAGCTTTCAGGTAATCCCAATATTTTAAAGCTCCAAAAATTAATGCCCCTGCGATTCCCCCAAGTATATTCCCCTTAGTAGAAAGCAAAACCGCTACAGCATCCCCTTTCATTTCATCAAGGTGCTGATACGCGTACAAAAATTTAAATCCGATTACAAAGCCAAATATGGCATTGATCAATACATCTTGAATGCCTGCATTTGCTTTAGGGTCTACAGTTATTTTTCTGGGACTGAGGATACCCTGTTGCTCTTTTCTTTTAAACTCCAAATAAAGCAACCAGGCACTAGCCAAAAAGGATAAGGTGAGAAAAAGGCCAAATGTCTTTACAATCGACGCAGCTCCGTCGGGAGCAGTGCCAAATAATCCGTGTAATATATATGAAAGGTCTGGAAACATTCGTTTGAAATATATTGAAAGGGTAAAAATAATTCAATTTGGGCTATTCAGGAGCATTTCCACCCATGGCACGATTAATGTTTCGACATGGGCGTTGATACTTCATTGATGAAATAACCTCAAATGGGCTGTGCTCTTACCCACTTTAATTTTTTATACATTTACAGGATATGCGTAATGTGTGGTTAGTATGGGCGGTAATTTTATTGTGTAACTATGCTTACAGCCAGGATCTGAATTTCAAAGCCAATCTTTTCCAGTCGGCTTACAGTGATGAGCAATGGCCCGGTCTAAGTCCGCGGCACCAGGGTTATTCATTTGGGGTAGATGTGGTAATACCCGATGGCAATTCACTTATCATTCCCGGATTGTATTTTCAAAAAACCAGTATACTGCCCCAGAAATTTGATATCAGTAAACCATTTGCAGAATACACTGATATCAAAGCATTGAAACTACCCTTTCAACTGGGTGGTCATGTGATTAAATCAGATTTGATTGATCTGAATCTGCATGGAGGCCTGGCTGCAACCTACTTATTGGGAGTAGATGAAAATTCACAGCTCATCGAGGAGGATTTTAATGACCTGCGTGGGGCATTTGTAGTGGGCGCTACGCTGCGTGTATTTTTCCTGACAGTCCAGCTGAGTTATGATCACGGCTTTAGTAGAATTTATGCTGTAAAAGGGCCATCGGGTGTACAAGATAAAAGTAAGGAGAGAATGATTTCGTTTGGACTGGGTTTGTATTTTTAGCAGTCAAAAGATGGTGCAATTTTTCAATTTACATTCGGCTTTTAATTCAGTCAACTTGAAATTTTTAGTTTATTTATTTTCACTTACTTTCTTTATTGATGGATCAGCACAATCCAATCCCCAATTTCCGTTAAAACTCAGCCCATCGGCCCGGCACCTGGTAGATCAAAAAAACATACCCTTTCTCATAAAAGAATTTTCTGCATGGGGTATGATACAGGCACTATCAGAAACCGATGAAATGGCCATGATGGATAGCCTCAAAAAAAAGGGTTTCAATACCTTACTGGTTAGCATTATCAGCAATGCTATTGACCAGATGGGAGGTAATCCACCTTATTGGCAGGGCATTTCCCCTTTTAATGTAAAATGGGATTTTAGCACTCCAAATGAAAAATATTTTCAACATGCTGATCGGTTTTTGGCAATGGCTTTGCAAAAAGGATTTTTTGTAATGCTGGTGCCCTGCTATTTAGGATATTTTGATGCACCGGGGCAAGGATGGTGGGATGAAGTACGAAGTGCCAATAATAGCCCCGAAAAGATGCTGAAATTTGGAGAATTCCTGGGAAACAGATATAAAAACAATCCTAATATCATGTGGATTATCGGTGGCGATAATGATGCAAAAGGTATTGATTCAACTTATATGATTAACCTGGTAAAGGGAATTAAATCATACGACCAAAACCATTTTTGGTCGGGTCATTTTTCAACTGGTTGGAGTAGCGATAATGAATTGTACAAAAGATATATTGACATCGATGGCTTGTATGTGTGGAAGGAAATAAGCCTCGGAAAAGGCAATCCTCAATACATGTATGAATTAAATCAATATCAAAAAGGTAAAATGATCATACAGCTCGATCAAAGCTATGAACATGATGTACCCCATTATGCTGACAATGAAAATCCACTGTGGATAAGGCGAAAAATGTGGGATGGACTGCTGAGCGGATGTGCAGGCACTTCTTTCAGTTCGGGTACACTTGATAATCAGGCGTATTGGATGAAAAAATGGAAACCCCTGATGAATACTCACGGCATGCAATATGTAAGTCACTGTTTTTCCTTTTTTGGATCTATTCCCTGGTATAATTTAATTCCGGATACTACTACTGATGTAGTCACCGAAGGAAGGGGAGTCAAAGGAAGCACGGAATATTTATGTGCTGCTAAATCACCTGAAGGCGATTGGTATGTGATGTATATACCTACCGGACGAACGATTTATGTAAATGTCAAGGAAATGAGTGGTAATACCATGCGCATGCATTGGTACAATCCACGCACTGGTTACTTTATCCAGATCGGCCATGTTGGCGGAAACGATGCCCAATTCGGTCTGGTTACTCCAGACGACAATGATTGGGTAATTGTATTTGATAATTGCCCTTCGTGGAAAAGGAAATAAAAGGATCATAACCGGTTTGAAAATTCAATACATCTTTCATTTATTGAAAACAGGATTTACAAGGTTATTTTATGGTCCTTAAAAGGTTGGATAATAAAAAATGAGTGTAATTGGAATTTTGGGCTTGACAAATGGCTAATTGCCTGAGACTTGAAAGCTTCGCCTGAGTTTAAAGCTAAAAAAATCCTCTCATTTAGCCCATATATACCTATATTTGCACTCCCAAAATAGAGATGCGGGTATGGCGAAATTGGTAGACGCGCCAGACTTAGGATCTGGTGCCGTGAGGCATGGGGGTTCGAGTCCCTCTATCCGCACTTTTTTTTAACATATTTACTACTACTTATATTATTCCATGGCAGTTACTTTTACTCCGACAGAGCCCCTTCAAGGCACACTTACTATTCATATCACAGAAGCTGAATATCAGCCCATCCTTAATAAGGAAATTACTAATTATAAAAGTAAAGCCCAGCTTAAAGGCTTTAGAAAGGGAAAGACTTCTGCAGATCTTATAAAAAAACTGTACGGCGGAGCTATTTTACAGGAAGTGATAGAAAAAACGCTGCAAAACCAGCTTATGGAACATATCCGAGAAAATAAATTGCAGCTATTAGGTCAGCCGATTGGAAACGAAAATCAACCCCAGATTTCGTACGATATATTTAACCCCAGTGAATTTAAATTTATATTCGATATTGGATATGCTCATGAATTTGAAATCAAAGGACTGGATAAGACTTTTTCACTCAATAAAGTTAAAGTTGGTGATGATAAAGTAGATGAGCAATTTGAAAACCTCCGTCGAAGAATGGGCGAACTCAAAGAGGTGGAAGGCCCTGTTACAGAAGATCATTTATTGGCCATAAAAGCGATTGAATTAGAAAATGGTCAGCCAAAAGAGAATGGAATAGAAACAGAGTTTTCTCTTTGGCTATCGCAAATAGACGATGCCGGTAAAGACCTTTTTATTGGCAAAAAGAAAGGCGACACCCTAGATGCCGACTTACACTTATTGCATCCTGACAAAGATGAAGCGTTTATAAAAAGTAAATATTTTACCAAATTGGATGAGAACACGGCAGTACCGGCTTTGGTGAAAATGACTATAGACGAGATTAAAATAATGGAGCCGGCAGCAGTAAATGATGATTTTTTTCAAAAAGGATTTGGACCTGAAGTAAATTCTATTGAGGCCGCAAAAGAAAAAATCAAAGAAGAACTGGAAAGGCAATACCTGCACCAGGCAGAAGCATTACTATTTAGAGATATACAAGGACATTTATTGGATGTAAATAAGATGGATATGCCTGAATCTTTCCTCAAAAGATGGCTTAAAACCCAGGACCCACGACTTACAGACCAGGCTATTGACGATGATTTTCCAGATTTTACACAGAATCTCTTGTGGACCATGATGAGAGATAAATTCCTGGAGAAATACAATATTCAGATTACTAGCCAGGATATTCGTAATCGAATGAGGCAACAGTTTTTAAACTATCTTGGTGGCATGGCCTTAGGGGATACTTCATTCCTCGATAGTATCATAGATAAATCCATGAAAAATCGTGAGCAAGTTGAAAAACTCCATGATGAAATATTGACCGATCGGTTATTTGATAGTCTTAAGGCTGAAGTGAAATTGGAAGAAACCCCAATTTCTGAAGAAGAATTCAAAGCTTTGATGGAAGCCGCTCGCAAAGACAGTGCTGAAAGACGGAAAAAAACTCACCATCATGACCATGACCATGACCACAACCACGATCATCATGATCATGATCATGACCACCACCATTAATTACATTTCTGTCAGCTGTAACATAATCTGTAACCTATTTTCGGCTATTTTGGAATGTTTTGTTATATAGCAAGATACTAAAATAGATTTTTAATATATTAAATTCTTAAATATATAACTAAGGGATAGCTGACTTATCGGCTGGAGGGAAATTATCATTGATTTTTGCATAAATCGTCTTTCTAAATCAGTGTTCATCAAAAGGATTTGAGATTTCTACCTGATTTTCCTTTTTCTTACACCTGATTTTTGTCATTCAGGTAAAAAGAATAGTAAGATAAGTTTGATCCCATTATGGATTCAGATATTCTCATTGCCCAAAGTGCACCCATCAAACATATAAAAGAAATAGCTTCCTCTATAAAAATCCAGACTGACGATCTTGAGTATTATGGAAAGTATAAGGCTAAATTACCATTGCGGTTGATCGATGAAGAAAAATTAACAAAGAATCACCTGGTATTGGTCACTGCCATTACCCCTACCCCATCAGGCGAAGGAAAAACAACAATTTCGGTTGGGCTGACCGATGGAATTAATCTATTAGGTAAAAAGGCAATGGCTGTTTTACGGGAACCTTCATTGGGGCCGGTCTTTGGCTTAAAAGGAGGAGCTACAGGGGGTGGCTATTCTCAAATCATACCCATGGAAGATATCAATCTTCATTTTACGGGCGATTTTTCTGCAATAGAAAAAGCAAATAATTTACTTAGTGCATTAATAGATCATAACCTTCAAAACCAAAAGAAAAATCTTCAGATTGATCCTCGTACGATCGGTTGGAAAAGGGTGATGGATATGAATGACAGGGCATTGAGACATATTGTAATAGGGTTGGGTGGGAAGGACAATGGAATTTTGCGTGAAGATGGATTTAATATTACGCCTGCTTCAGAGATAATGGCTATACTTTGTATGTCGAAGGACAGAGACGACCTCAAATCAAGACTTGGCAATATATTTATTGGTACTACTTACCAGGGAGTGCCGGTATTTGCCAGAGATCTTAATGCTGTAGGTGCTATGGCCGTATTATTAAAGGACGCAATAAAACCCAATCTGGTTCAGACTCTGGAAGGTAATCCCGCCATCATTCACGGCGGGCCATTTGCCAGTATTGCACAAGGCACCAACTCGATCATCGCCACCAAAATGGGACTCTCATTGGCAAACTATGTGATTACGGAAGCTGGTTTTGCTGCTGACCTGGGAGCGGAAAAATTTTTTGATATTAAGTGCGCCCAATCCGGATTAAAACCCAAATCAGTAGTAATGGTAACTACAGTAAAAGCACTAAGACATCACGGTGGTGCCAAAAAAGACCAATTACCGATTCCATCAGTAGAAAAAGTACGATTGGGGTGTGCTAATCTTGGAAAACATCTCGAAAACATGAAACTTTTCGGCATGAAAACAATTGTTGCAATAAATGCTTTCCCCGAGGACAGTGATGGAGAGATAGAAATGATACAGCATTTTTGTGCCTCCTATGGCGTGAAGGCAATTTTGTGTAAAGGTTTTTCAGAAGGAGGAAAAGGTATGCTGGACCTGGCCAGGGAAGTGATTCATAGCGTAGAACATGGAGAAAGCAATTTCAAGCCATTGTATAATTACGATTTGTCGTTGGAAGAAAAAATAAACACCATTGCTTCTAAAATATATGGAGCCAAAGAGATAGTATATTCTGTAAAAGCAATTCGTCAACTAAAGCAAATCAAAGAATTTGGTTTTGATGCCTACCCGGTGTGTATGGCTAAGACGCCTAAAAGCTTGTCGGACGATGAAAGAAAAATAGGCAGGCCTGAAAATTTTACCATCACCATCAGAGAATTTGAATACGCCACAGGTGCTGGTTTTATCGTGCCTATATTAGGTGAAATCATGCGTATGCCTGGTTTGCCCAATATTCCTGCAGCAGAAGGTATGGACATAAACAACGAAGGAGTAATTACAGGTTTAAGTTAAATCCAAATATTATGAAACTAAGATGGTTGTGTTTATTTCCTTTTTTTATAATGCCCACCAATTCATTGCAAGCCCAACAAGGATTTGTATTTGGAGCTGGAGTAGGAATGGGTGTTTTGTGCTTAAAGACAGCAAATTCAACATATAAGGATAAAACAGCATTATCTATTCCAAATCTGAGATTTGGATATAGATTCAATAAGAGATTTGCATTGATCGGTTTGCAACCAGGCTCTGTATATAAATTAAAATCGAGAGACCGAGTATTTGAAGCGGTGCATCTCACTGGTCAATACTGGATAAAAGATCGATTATGGGTTTCCGCAGGATCAGGGATTACTGTCGATGGCCCTGCATTTTATACCTGGTCACAAAAAGACAAAGAAGGATTTTATATAGGACTTCCTTCGGCTAGCCTGGGTACAGGTTATGAATTGTGGCGAAAAAATAGTTTTGCCCTGGATATTCAATATAGATTTTTTTATGGCCGGTCCCGATTGGAAGCAAATCAATTTAGAACCGGTAATTCCTCCAGTTTATTATTGGGAATTAACTGGTATTAAGAAGAATACCAATGCTGAATTTTTATATATGACTTTTTAGTCCGCCAAGGATGGTTTTATATCAATCCATAAATTTAAACTTTACCCGGTATCGATTGTTCCTGTATTTTTGGGACTCAATTTTTAAAAAAAATGAAAGATAAATCCGAATTTAAAAAATACGCTACAAAACACATGGGATTGAATAGTGCTCATCTTGAAAAATACATGAGCCAGGTTTCGGTACCCAATATTCATGCTTTTACCCCTACTGTAATAGAAGAACGATCGATGAATGTAGTAGGTATGGATGTATTTTCAAGGTTAATGATGGACCGCATCATATTTATGGGGGTACCGGTAAATGACTATGTAGCCAATGTAATACAGGCTCAATTGCTTTTCCTGGAATCAATGGATCCAAAACGCGATATTCAAATCTTTATAAACAGCCCCGGTGGTTCTGTGATAGATGGATTGGGCATTTATGACACTATGCAATACGTTTCACCCGATATTGGTACTATTTGTACAGGTTTAGCTGCATCTATGGGAGCCGTATTATTAGCAGCAGGTACCAAAGGCAAAAGGACCTGTTTACAACACAGCAGAGTCATGATACATCAGCCATCAGGCGGTATGCAGGGGCAATTCAAAGACATGGAGATTTCGTTCAACCTGATAAAAGGAATGAAAAAAGAATTATATGAAATTTTAGCCCATCACACCGGAAAACCCGTTGATCAGATAGAAACGGATTGTGACCGGGACAACTGGATGTTGGCACAGGAAGCCAAAGCCTATGGTCTGGTCGATGAAGTATTGACCCGTGACAATCCCCGTAAAAAAGTTTAAATTAAAAGTAGCAATCAAAACAGATTAATGAACAAAATCGACAGTACACAATGTGCATTTTGTGGAAAGCCAAAAAATGAAGTAGCCATATTGGTCGCCGGACTGGATGCACATATCTGCGATATGTGTATAGAGCAGGCTCACCACATCATCCGCGAAGAATTTGACACTAAAAAGAAAAAGGGTAAGAACTTTAATCCGCCCAAAGACCTCACCCCGGCTAAAATCAAATCCCATTTGGATGAATATGTAATTGGACAGGACGAAGCCAAGAAATGCCTTGCCGTAGCAGTATATAATCATTACAAAAGACTAAAAGGAGCACACCTCAGTGATGATGTGGATGTGGAAAAGTCTAATGTGATCTTCGTAGGGCAAACCGGTACCGGCAAAACTTTGATGGCACGTACCATTGCCAAAATATTAAATGTACCTTTTGCCATAGTAGATGCTACTGTATTTACAGAAGCCGGTTATGTAGGAGAGGATGTGGAAAGCATGCTCAGCCGGCTTTTGCAAGTTTGTGATTTTAATGTAGAAGCCGCTCAAAAAGGCATAATCTATATAGATGAAATAGATAAAATTGCCCGGAAATCTGATAATCCATCCATTACCCGTGATGTATCCGGAGAAGGTGTACAACAAGGTCTTTTAAAAATGCTTGAAGGTGCAGAGGTAAATGTCCCTCCGCAAGGTGGGCGAAAACATCCTGAGCAAAAACTGGTTACTGTGAATACCCAAAATATTTTATTCATTTGCGGTGGTGCATTTGATGGCATTGAAAAAATCATTGCCCGCAGAATCAATACCCAGGTGATTGGATATCACGGAGGAGAAAAAGAATGGATTGATAAAGAGCATCTGCTGGCTTATATCACCCATCAGGATATAAAACAATTCGGCCTGATACCGGAATTGGTAGGTCGCTTGCCGGTATTGGCCAGTCTCGATCCACTTAATCGCGAAACTTTAATTCAGATACTTACAGAGCCCAAAAATGCACTGGTAAAGCAGTATAAAAAAATATTTGAACAAGAAAATTGTAAACTTATTTTCACACCAGAGGCACTGGCCTACATTGCAGATCTTGCATTGGATTATAAACTCGGTGCCCGTGGACTCAGATCGATGCTCGAAGCGGTACTGATGGAAGATATGTTTTCTATACCCTCTGCAGATAAAAAAATAAGTGAACTGGTAATAGATCTTGAATTTGTACAGCATAAATTGGAGAAATCCAAGTTTACTAAGTTGAAAGCGGCTTAAGGAGTATTGTTTATTTTACCTTTTTCCTTAGCTCCTACACAGCTAAAAAACTCAATTTGCCTATTTGAGCTCATTATGATTGGTTATAAGCAGCAAAATGAACAAAAAAATTACAAATTGGCTGGATACATATTTACTTAAAATTGCAATATTGGGTAGAGAAGACTCCACCTTATTCTGAGGTATCGAATGTAGAGTAAAGATTAAAACTCATTTTTGATTCAAAAATTGGAATGGGCTAACCATGAGCCCTGAAATGATTCAGAATTTAAATGATTTATGTTTTTCTAATCAAACCATAAAACTGGCATCTCTTGACCTCAATGGGGGCGTATGTTTGCTCTAAATTTTTTATATCCATTTAATCTTCGATTCTGATAAAATTCAGAAATAAATATGAGAGAAATAAATTCACATTCTGTTGACTCCAATGAAATTTATATTTTGATTGACCTCAACTGTATGACCTTGTTTAAATCGGATATATCGTTTGTTTGACATTTTAAAGCCATAGACCTGGCAGCACACTTCTTAATGCTGCTACAAATTTTTCAGTTAATTTTGCGAACGCATGCGTATTACATTAGCACAGATAGATTCACATATTGGCAATTTTGAAGGCAACCTAAAAAAAATTCTTTCTGCAATCGAAGTTGCCAGGGCAGAGAATGCAGACCTGGTCGTTTTTCCGGAGCTGGCTACGTGTGGCTATCCTCCAAGGGATTTTCTCGAGTTTAAAGATTTTATACTTGAATCCGATAAATTGGTCGACCATGTCAGGATGGCGAGTAAAAATATTGCTGTATTGATCGGTTCACCTTCTTTTAATCCCGACAAACACGGCAAAGATCTTCAAAATGTAGCCTTCTTTATTTATGATCAACAGATTGTACACAAACAGGTAAAGACCTTGTTGCCCACCTATGATATATTTGATGAATATAGATATTTTGAACCAAATACAGAATTTAAAGTAATTGAATTTAAAGGATACCGCCTGGCTCTGACAATATGTGAGGATCTGTGGAACCTGGGCAATGAAAACCCATTATATAAAATATGTCCGTTGGATGAAATGATGAATCAGCATCCCGATATTATTTTTAATGTTTCGGCCTCACCCTTTGCGTACGATCATGCGCAGGAGCGAATAGATGTAGTAAAAGCAAATGTAATAAAATACAAAAAACCATTGTTTTACTGCAATACAGTAGGGGCACAGACCGATGTGGTATTTGATGGAGGCTCACTGGTATTTTCACCTGACGGAGAGGTCTATGATGAATTGCCTTATTTTGAAGAATGTATCCGCACCTATGACTTATCAGCAGTTATCCATAAGGAAAAAGATTCCGGTACCCATGGTGAGCAAAGAAAAGAAAAATATGAACTCATACACGATGCCATTCTGCTAGGTATACGAGATTATTTCGGAAAATTGGGATTTAAGTCTGCCGTAATGGGATTGAGCGGTGGAATCGATTCGGCCCTTACCTGCACCCTGGCAGTAAGAGCACTGGGTAAAGAAAATGTGATGGGCCTGATGATGCCATCCAGGTACAGCAGCGAAGGATCGGTAAACGATGCAGTGGCACTTGCCAAAAATCTCGGCATTCGATATGAAATTATTGAGATAGAACCAATGTATGCCAAGTTCCTGGAACAATTAAAGCCTGTTTTAGAAGACAGACCTTTTAATGTGACTGAAGAAAATATCCAAGCCCGGGTGCGAGGCACCTTGCTGATGGCAGCATCAAATAAACTTGGGCATATCTTGCTCAATACTACAAATAAAAGTGAAATGTCAGTGGGCTATGGTACCTTGTATGGTGATCTTTGCGGAGGACTTTCAGTATTGGGTGATGTATATAAAACAGAAGTATATCAGCTGGTAAATTATGTAAATAAGGATATAGCGGTGATTCCACTGAATTCCATCACCAAACCTCCATCTGCCGAGTTGAGACCAGGGCAAAAGGATTCAGATAGCCTGCCTCCATATGATATATTGGATTCGATTTTGTATCAATATATTGAAAAGAAAATGGGGCCAAAAGAGATTGTGGCCTTAGGAAATGATGAGGCCCTGGTAAAGCGCATACTGAGAATGGTCAATATCAATGAGTTTAAACGTGAACAAACTGCTCCGGTAATCCGGGTTTCCTGCAAAGCATTTGGTATGGGCAGAAGAGTACCCATAGTAGGAAAATACCTGGGATGAAATAGGTAAAATGGTATTTCCGCACTTCAAATCTCTTTTGATCTGAATTGCTTAAATTTGTGGTCATTAATTAATAGAATCATTCAAATGAAGTTTACCGCACAGATACAAGTGATGCCACATAAGGTACTTTTAGATCCCCAGGGCAAGACCGTGACTAAAAATCTTAAAAGGATTGGGCTGGATGCCTGTTCTGAAGTTCGTATTGGTAAAAATATTCAAATGGATGTGGAAGCCAGCGATACAGCCACAGCTGAAAAAATCATCAAAGAAGCTTGTGAAAAATTACTGATCAATCCGATCATGGAATATTTTGAATTTTCAATTTCTGAAAAAAAATAAATGCTATACCTGGTGCCGACTCCCATCGGCAATCTGGATGATATTACGTACCGTGCAATCAAAATACTCGGGAATGTAGATTATATTCTGGCAGAAGATACACGCACGGCTCAGACTTTGTTGCAACATTATGGGCTCGCAAAAGATATACGATCCTATCACGATCATAATGAACATGGCCGTCTGCCATCCATACTTGATGATCTAAAGTCCGGAAAACATATTGCCTTAGTGAGTGAAGCCGGTATGCCAGGTATATCCGACCCCGGTTTTTTATTGGTCAGGGCATGCAGAAAAGAAAATGTACCACTTACTGTATTGCCCGGCCCGAGTGCTTTGATCAATGCAGTGGTATCATCAGGTATACCTACCGAGCCCTTCCATTTTGAAGGGTTTTTGCCACATAAAAAAGGACGGCAAACCAGGCTCAAATATCTTGCTACTCTAGAAAATACATTTATATTATACGAATCACCTCATCGCATTATGAAATGTCTGGACGAATTGATAGAATATTGTGGTACCGAAAGACATGCGGCCCTATGCAGAGAACTCACTAAAAAATTTGAAGAAGTGAAAACGGGTACGCTGAATTCACTCAAAACCTATTTCGAAAAAGAAGGCGTGGTAAAAGGTGAGTTTGTAGTAGTGGTAAGCGGAAAAAGTGCATGATGGAGATAATATTCACTCTCCTTCAAAATGGATTATACTGTTTAAACCTGTTATCTGACCACCGTGACCTCACCTTTGATTATCCTTGACTCACCATTTTTATAATTTACTTTAGCATAATACACGTATACTCCCTGGATTACATCTTTGTTTTTATGCGTTCCATCCCAGCCGTATTCCGGTGCGTTCGGTGGAAAATCATGAGCCGTAAAAAGAACATTACCCCATCTGTCAGCAATAAGCAATTTTTCAATTTTAGCAATCTCCTTTCCTCCATATAAAGTAAAACGTTGATTGGTAATATCTGCTGATTGTGACATGAGAATATTGGGAGCGTAAGCATTAATCCCAAATTTTACTTTTATACTTTTTTCATGAAAAATTTTACATCCTGATTTTGTTTCTACATCAAACCGGATGATAGCATCAGCAATGGGAAATAATTTTGAAGGTATGCATCCAGGGCAAGCATCTGCAGGGGTAGATCGAAGATTGATTTTGGTAATATCATTAATATCGAAATTATAGACCGGCCTGAGGGAAATAGTATCTCCCCATCGAATGCTGGTATCTTGTCCAATATCGACTGTTAATTCACCGGGTTTTGTAATGGAAATTCCTTTTTCAGTAAAGCAACCTCTGGCATCCACAATTTTCACTACATAATTACCGCTTCTTTTATTTTGGATAAGGGGACCGGGCACCAACACATTGTCCAAAAAATACTGATAAGGTCCTTTTGTAGTTGTATGGCTTATGGTTATAGTACCATCAGTTGCATTAAAACAAGATGGTTCTTTACTGTTGAGTGTAAGGGCGGGTGGGCTGGCAACAGATAAACTTAAACGAACCAGACTATCACAGCCTAATGGGCTCTTGAGAGGTATAGTATAGTCACCCGGTACCGAAATAGTTTCATTTCCAATACGGAGTGAACCACCTATACAAACCGTATCTATCCTTTGAGTGATGGGTATACTTCTTACCGTTAAAGTAAAAGAATCGCGGAGTACACATTTGTTGGCATCTGTCAATACTGGGAAATAGTTACCTGCCATTAGGTCGGTTCGATTTTGACCAGTGGCATTATCTGCCCAGGTAATGATATATGGCGGGCTTCCTCCGGCAGGATTCGTTTTTATTTCGCCGTCATTTACTCCTACACAATACGGATTTTTCAATTCCGGAGAAAAGTCCAATGGAGCGGGTTGATTTATATCAATGGATTTGGTAATCTCACAACCATCTATATCCTGCAAACGCAAAGTATAGGTTCCTGTATCAAGGTTTTGCACTACTGGATTACTGTCTCTATGGGACCACAAATACCTATACGGCAAAGTCCCACCACCGGCCGTGGAGATTATAGTACCATTTTCAAATCCAGAACAAGTAATGTCGGTTTTTTTCAATTCCAATGAAAGTGCACTTGAAATTTGAACGGATACAAAATCAGTATCAATACATCCTAATGCATTTTCGACTATCAGTGAGTATATGCCGGAGTTCTTAGCTTTTATCGCTAAGCTTGTATCCCCTGTATTCCATTTAACTTTAGTAGCTGTGCTGCTATTGATGATGGCATTTAATTGAACAGAATCTCCAAAACACCTTTTTAATGGTCCTTGTGGCTGAATTGAACTTGTAAACTTAGCCAGGGATGCGGGTTGTATTTTAACCAAACGGGTGATGCTACAGTTTTCATATGTAAACTCCAACCTGATGTCGATATCATTACCGGGTAGAGGTATTCTCACCTCGGGTGTATTTCCGATTACCCTGTTGCCCTGCGTCCAGCTATATTTTGCTGAATCCAAATTATAAAATTGTAGCAGTACCTGACCATCGCAAGTTTGTTCCACCTGGATGTTTCCAATATCAAGTAAAGTGGCCTGTGTGTTGGAAGTATTATTACAGGCATCGGTCAACTGAAAATAATAAGTACCCGCACTTAATCCCGAATAGGTTATGAGGCTATCCATATCCGTGATTGAAGCACCAATGGGTGTAGTAAAGGTTGCATTCATTCGTTGAAGGCGGAAAGGCGCAGTTCCGTTTTCAACTGTAAACTGTATTATTCCATTATTATTATTACAAATAAGGCTACCCGCCAATTTTAATTTAGGTGGTATGTATATTGGAGTGTAAATCTCAATTGAATCAATCGGGCATCGGTCGGGAATTCCCGGTATCGAAGATCCGTTCATATGAAACAATTTAATTTTATACTTCTTTTCAGGAAAAATGTTAAAATAAGTATGTCTTCCCGTGTCCAAATTAAAAACACCCGGAATATTTTCGATTTCATAGTAGTCTGAAGGATTGTTTCCATTAAGTAAATTTAAATTATACACATCCCTATACCAATTTCGATAACTGACAAAATCCTTGCCTCCGCTAAGGGTTATAGAACCGTCAGCCGGGCAAGTTCGTATTGTTTCAATCTGGAGCTTTGTATTTATTCGAGGTAAATCAAATACCCTCGTCACACAGGTTTGTTGAGATTTTAATTTGTATTTGTTTCCCGCCGGTAATTCATTGAAAAACGTATATCGGCCATCAAAGCTGGAATGCGGGATTCGTTTTCCCGTAGAGTCCGTGAGTATATAAGGGTGAGTACCTATTACTTGCAAGGAGTAGATAGTACCGCAAGGTTGACCTGCTTTAAATGGATTATAAGAATAGGTAAATAAATTAATATCAAAATTTTCAATGGTAGGATTTATAGAAAAAGTGGAAATGATTTTCTGACAACCGGGAGCTTCAGCCTCGATAATATAATTACCCGGTGATAGATTACCAAATCGACCGGTTTGATTACTATTTAATATTGTACCGGAATCGGACTTCAAAGTAAATGTGGTATTTTTAATAGTATCCCCTGAATAAGAAAATCCATCTTTTCGATTATCGCAAATAAAGGCATTGACAAATGAGAAATTAGCCGAATCACAAAGTATATCCTGCCCCAGTACAAAAGATGAAGTACAGGTCCATTCGTTACACGCATCACTGATCTTAATTGTATTTTTTCCTGGACTCAAATCAGGTATCACAAAATTTGGATTAGTACTGGTACTCTTATATGCAGGTGAACATGTAGTACAATTTACGGTAATGGGTTTGGGGCCGGTAATTATAGAATCCGCAAATACCACTCTCAAAGAGGTACTTGAATAACCCATACATTGATCTGAAGTTTTAAACACAAATTCAGGTACCCTGAAACTATGATTTACACCTCTGGAATAGTCAAGTACCTGATTGTCGCAGGCATCTCTGATATCTATATAATAATCCAATGCATTTTTAGGTAAGCCGGTAATGGTTGCAGTATTGTATTCCTTAAAAAACTGTCCATCTACATATACAAAGTATTTATATGGTCCAACGCCATAGATATGTTTTATGTTCACAGTCCCTGCTGAATATGAAAAACATTCAAATTGAGCTATTCCTAATTTCAATGGTTCAGTATACTCTCCACATGCATGCTGTATTACTACTTTAGGATCATTGCACGCGGTACGCACGGGCAAATCCTTATATGCATATCTTCCGGTGTTGCTGACCGGAATGAGGTTATTATTTATATTTAGAAATATTTTATACGGTGCAATGCCACCCCGTATATTATAAATTGTAAAAGAATCTCTGTACGGTGAACCACTTGGATTAAATAATTCAGTTTGGATCAAATTAAACCGGACCGGATCCAGAGCGACGGTAGCACTGGCTAACCTGGTTACATTGCAAGCATCGGTGACTCTGATCAAATAGTTTCCATTTTGCATTTTTTCCCATTTTGGTTGGGCAGAAATAGTCCAAGTTGCTCCACCATTATCGCTGAGTTCAAACGTATATGGTGTCTGGCCTCGGGTGACCGATGCTGTAAAGGAACATCCAGAAACAGATACCTCCAGCAATGGACCACGATAACTGCCCCCTACTATAACATCGATTGACTTTCTATTACCAAGTTGGTCTTTAACTTCAATAGTATAGGTACAACTGCTGAGACTGGAGAAAATATTAGATGTCTGGCTCGGAGGATTGCGCTCACCACAATTATTTCCGATAATAGTATATGTATATGGAGCAGTTCCACCCAGAGCACTGATGGTTATGCTTCCTGTACTGTTGCACTCTGCTGCCGTACTGGAAGAGCTAAGGTTGATTTGTGACCGCAATGCAGGAATTTCCCAAAACACTATTAGAGCTAAAAACCAATACTTCATGATACCTGACTGTAAAGATAAGAAATGATATATTGCCAGGCCGGGTCGTTAATATACCTGCAACCGATGCATTAAGGGCTGATTATTTATCATCTATACCTGCGAATAATTTTCTACCCATATACAATGAAATCAGCAAAACCATAATAGATACATAACCTACCCAATCGTAACGTAATAGTGGTCCTTCTGCCGTTTTGATTACAATAAATCCAGAAAGAAATGAAGCTGCCGAAGTACCTAATTGCTGTACGCTGCTATTAAAACTCATAAAGCTACCGCGCTGTGCAGGTGGCGGAATATTGCTGATCATTGCCTGTGCCGTCACTGCCCTGCCCGTCGCTACAGTAAACCATAGTCCCATCATCACCAATACTATGGCTTTTGCATCTACCGGGATCTGACAGGTAATAAAATAAACCATCACCGCCGAGGCAAATACGGAGTATTGAAATACTTTAAGTTTTCCCTTTTGATCAGAGAGTTTTCCCAAAATTAATGAAGCAAAAAAAGCGGATAGGCCACCGACGAGATATACCAAAGGGGTGAATGACTTGGAATATCCTTTATTAAATTCAAGAAAGGGGTTTATAAATGGTATGATAAGGAAATGGCCCAGCATGATGATTGCAGAAAATGCCAGTGCATACAATTGTTTTTTATTATGAATTACTTCATTCAATATCCTGAGTTTTGTTTTTACCTCATCTGTATTTACATGTTCCTTCATCTCCGGTATATGCTTATTCAATAATGGGATCATGATGATGCCAAGCACCCCTACCAATATAAAAGGCGCATGCCAGCTAAATGCATTTGCCAGATAAAGGGCAAAGGGTACACCTAGTGTAGATGCCACTGCAAAAGAAGACATCACTGCTCCCATTGCAGCACCCCGGCGTTCGTATCCAAATGTATCGGAGATTATAGCCAAGACCTGTGCTCCTATCAAGCCGCCAAAGAGACCAGCCAGAATTCGAGCAGCCATTAATAGACCAAAAGTAGGCGCTACACCACATGCTATTGTACCAAACAGGAAACCACCGAATGCATAAATCAATATTTTTTTCCTATCATGGTTATCTACAAAAAATGCAGCAGCAAATCCAGAGAAAGCTGCAGTAAGTGTATAAGATCCAACCAGAATACTAAATTGCCCCGGGCTAATGTGAAAATGAGGCATCAGGTAATTTCCCAATGGCATCATGATCATAAAATCAAGTATGTGAGTAAAGTTTACAGCAGCTAATAAAAATATTATCAGCTTTTCATGGGAGCGCATATAGCTGCAAATATGCAGGAATGAATCTGATCGGATTTTAACTTTTTGACAACAATATGTTAATCTATGAGATTACGCTTTAATCCACTTTATGATCTCATTACTCAACGGGCCAATTTTGATAAAATAAATTCCTGAATCAATGTCGTTCAAAACTATCCTATTAATACCTTTTACCAATTTTCCTGATTGGATTCTTTTCCCTGTCGCATCATACATCAAATAGGCACCTGCAGCAGTTACTTCAATCGTAATTTGATTGTTTCCGGGATTGGGATAAACCCTGGTACTGGATTTTTCCTGAATGCCAATAGGAGTAGTGGTCACGTTGATTTCTATAGCGCCAATCGATGGAGGACTTTTGTATTCAGTATTCGAATAGTCTTTTGCGCTATTTCGAACTGTCTTTCCTTTTTGACTGAGCAATGCAGGGCTGCCCGGTTTGTACGTATTGAAATCCAATTGGGGATTGCCAATAATTTGTTTAGTATCCGTTGTAGGTAAACTTGATGGGCCAGCCCAACTATTTTGATTTTCCTTAAACCAAAGGTTATTTGAATAATAGAATGTATTGGGAGCCGTATTGGGTCCAATATTTACTTCTGTACCCACATTATTATTGATAATGAATAAATTATTGACGACACTATCTTTTCCACTGGGTTCAAATCTATTGGCATTTACTGTTTCCTGCAATATTCTCATGGCCCATTTGCCGGGCCTGATAATGGTATTATTAAAAACAATACTATGTATTGCCCCGACAAAAGCAAAGGGGGTTTCACCACCTTCAAACACATTTGCATATACCGTGATCCTGCTGGCTTCGAAAGTAGCGTTCTGGGGTCTGAAAAATTCGAGGCCGGTACTTCCTCCTATATTCAATGCCCTTGCACCCCCATTTATAAAACTATTTTGTGTGATGCTGATATTTTCACTACCCCCTTTTATCTGGATACTATTACTTCCCTGATCTGAAAATTTATTCCGGATAAAAAGCCCCCTGTGGCATCCCACCATATCTACTCCACTACCTCCGGGAGAACCTTTTTGAAAAATACAGTCCTGTACAATAAAATCATCAATCCCGGATAATTTTAGCAAGTCATTATTGCCTGTAGCGTTGATATTTCTGAAAATGCAATTGCGTACAGTTATATGATGCGAAGGATTTGAGAGCGAGCCGCCATCATCCATATTCAACCCATTTCCTGATTGCTTTTCTATGATCAGATCAGCAATTTCTAAATAGGACACGTTGGAGAAATGAAATGATTCGGTGCCACCAGTAAATACTACCATTTCGTTCAACACAGATTTAATTACGATAGGTGCTGATGCGCTGCCGGAAAGATTAGATAAAAAAAAAGGGCCCGTATAATTGCCTGCGTGAATGAAGGCTGTATCCCCTGCTTTGAGTTGGCCTTGTAAATTTGCAGGCGAGGTAATGGCAAATCCTGCTCCTACATGTATTACACGTGAAAACAGGCTAAGAGCATACAGATGCAGTAACAACAGAGGTACCCATTTCATATTGAAATTAAACCAAATCTATCGAATTTTTATTGTCTAAGCCTTGTGGATTATAAACGGCTTGTAGAATAAAGTGTAAAAAAAAATTAAAACTATTGCGTAACTGAATTGTTACATATATATTTGTAACCGATTAGTTACCTATTTTAATGATGAGGAGAGATGTATTTCAAGCTATAGCCGATCCCAATCGCAGAGCGATACTGGGATTATTGGCAAAAAAAACAAGGAATGTAAATGAACTGGCTGACCATTTTAAAATCAGCAGACCTGCTGTTTCCAAACATATAAAACTCCTAACGGAATGCGGGCTCATCACGATTAAACCTATTGGCAGAGATCGCTTCTGTGAGGCGAAGCTCGAAAAATTGAATGAGGTATCGACATGGGTAGAACAGTATAAAGTGTTTTGGGAAAAGAAACTGGACGCGTTGGAAAATTATCTTGGAAAGATGCAAAAGGAAAAATGGGAAACTAAAAAAAAATGATCCATACCTTCTTATTAAAATAAACTATCAAGTATGAATAATTCAGCTAAATTTAATATTACCCGAAAAATCAATGCACCCAGAGACATGGTTTTTGACGCATTTTCTTCTGCCTCAGCCATGGGTGCATGGTGGGGCCCAACCGGCATGGAAATCACAGTGTATGCATTTGACTTTAAACCGGGTGGTAAATTTCATTTTAAAATGACATCTGGAGATCACGTAATGTGGGCCCTGTTTAAGTATACGAATATTCAAAAGCCATCGTTGATTGAGTTCTCTAATTCGTTTTCTGATGAAGCAGAAAACATTTGCAAAGCCCCTTTTGATATGGAATTTCCGTTGGAAATAAACTACAGAATTACATTAGTTGAAGATGAAGATTTTACCACCTTGACTTTAGAAGGTTGGCCTAAACAGGCGAATGAAGCTGAACAAAAAGGCTATTCCTCTTTGACTGAGAGTATGAATCAGGGCTTTGCCGGCACATTCAACCAATTAGATCAATACCTGCGCTCCCGTCACATCGTCAGAAAAGAATTAAAGAAGGATTCTCTACCCAGGGTATGCACTTATTTGAATTTTCCTGGTACCACAGAAGAAGCATTTAATTTTTATAAAAAAGTCTTTCGGTCGGAATTTAGTGGTAAAGGTATTCAACGTTTTGGGGATATTCCTGTGAAAGAGGGCCAGCCAGCCATAACTGATGAAATGAAAAAAATGATCTTACACATTGAATTGCCGATCACCGGAGGACATATTCTTATGGCTACAGATTCACCCAGAGAAATGGGGTTTACTATTACTGAAGGTAATAACATGCACATCAGTGTTGAACCGGGGACCAGATCAGAAACGGACCGGATTTACAATGAACTTTCTGATGGTGGCATTATAGAAATGCCTCTGCAGGATATGTTTTTTGGATCCTATTTTGGATCATTTAAAGATAAATTTGGAATACACTGGATGTTGAATTGTTATGAGGGCAAATCAGAATTATTGCCTTAGTAATTCTTGTTGTAAATCCATCGATACCGATACAAATTAAAATTGAATATATAAATGCAAAAATTAGGCAAATTTTTAAAAGAATCAGAAGGCTATAAAATAGAATTCGAGCGGATATTACCTTATGACATACTGACTGTCTGGGATGCCATTACTAATCCGGAAAAACTAAAATGGTGGTTTACGGATATTGAAATGGAATTACAAGTTGGGAATGACATTAAATTTATATTCAGGGACGAAAGTAAAACTACAAGCTTTGGAAAAATAATTAAAATCGATCCTCCTCATACATTTATATGGTCCTGGGAAAATGAATTGGCTCAATGGCACCTGGAAAAAATCAGCAATACCAGTTGTAAATTATTATTTACCTATTCCAGACTAGACCCTGCATGGGCTGTAAGTACGGTTGCCGGATTCCATACATTGTTAAACAGGTTGGAACAAGCATTAGATGGAAAAACAGAGTATTATGATTTTGGAGCTAATGAGTATGATCCAGCTCAATTTAAGATAAAAGAAGATTACGGAAATTCCATATATGACAGCTATCCTGAATTAGAAGTATACCATCCGATAAAGCTTGAAAAGGCTTACCCTCATCCTATCGAAAGAGTATGGCGGGCCATTTCGGATAAGGATGAATTGAGAAATTGGTATTTTGATTTTTCGGAGCAGTTTAATTTAAATACAGGGCATGTGTTTGAATGGTCTGCTGGTCCGCCGGATGGAAAAAAATGGTTGCATAGAGGAAAAATTACAGAAATATTACCTGGTACCAAACTGGCTTATACCTGGGAATATCCGGGATATGCTGGAAAAGCCGAAGCCATATGGGAATTGGTAAAAGTAAACGAATCGCTCACCAAACTGATATTTACATTTAAAATACTGGTACCTTTTGATCGTGGCGAGCCCGCATTAAGCAGGAAAAATTTTGTGGAAGGATGGGAATACATTGTCATGACAGGATTGGAGCAATATTTAAATTCCTGAAGAGTATTTCTCAAAAGACCAATATTTACCTGAATTTCAGTTATTAATTCCCTTCTACCCTTCGCTGTTTTCAGATTAAGTAATGGTATTTCCTGTAAATTCCTTATTGTAATCCTAATATTTTATCATCTGGTCGAATAATAGGGCTCACTTTACAATTTCCAATGATACTTTGAAGTTTAGAAAAACATAAAACGCTAAACTATCATGAATCAACTTGCTGATTTTTTCATTACCTGCTCCGGAATACACAGATCAATACTCAAAAAATCACCCACCGATACAAATAAATACATTGGTATTGGGGCTACCGTTTTTTTTACCGGATTATTGGCGGCTATTTCTTCAGGCTATGCCATCTATACTGTATTTGATTCCTGGTTCGTTTCATGCCTGTTTGCCATAGTATGGGGGCTTATGATCTTTAACCTGGATCGTTACCTGGTATCTTCTATGAAACATGCCGGATCAGGGTGGCGGGATTTTTGGACAGCCACTCCACGTATTCTTATGGCGGTAGTAATCTCTATTGTAATTTCCAAACCCCTGGAATTAAAAATATTTGAAAAAGAAATCAATGCTGAATTGGTAAGTATGGAGCAGGAGGTGTATAAAACACAAAGTGAAAAAGTACAGGACCGGTTTCAATCCCAGATCTCAGGCTTGCAATCTGATATTGCAAAACTTAAATCAGAAATCAATGCAAAACAAATAAAGAGAGATGAACTGGCTACTATAGCTCAGCAGGAAGCTGATGGTACTGGTGGGTCAAAACAAAAAAACCTTGGACCTATATATAAAGCCAAAAAAGGGGATGCAGACAAAGCCGATGCGGAGCTAAAAGACTTGATTGCCATTCATCAACCACTTATTGATGAAAAAGAAAAAGCCATCAGCCAGATTCAAAATCAACAATCATCAGAGATCAATGGATTGCAGAAAACAGCGCTGGGTGGATTTGCTTCTCGAATAGATGCTTTATCCCGATTGTCCGAGAAAAGTAAAGCAATCTGGATGGCCAGTTTATTTATCATGCTGCTATTTATCATCATAGAGACGGCACCGATCTTCGTAAAATTAATTTCAGGCAGAAGCCCGTATGAATATATATTGCATAAACATGAGCATGCTATTGAAATGAATCATAAAGAGATCACTTCTATTTTATCCAATTCAGTAAAAAACAAAATAAGTATGGAAAACGAAGTGAATACTTATGCCAATCAATCCATTTCCAAATCGGAGCGCAAACTGATAGATGAGGCATTGAATAAAGAAGTCGAAAGATTAAAACAAGGACCTTTGGATTGGAAGACCTGGTGGGATAAAGGTGGATTCTTAAAGGAAAATGTATCTTGATACCATTGTAAAATGCCGGGGTTCCAATTACGAATTCTAAAGTGTGGTTTTCTGGGGCATTACGATATACACCCAAATAGGTCATATACATCGTTACCTAAAAATTAATTCCATACCTTCGTTGACGATTCATCCAAATTTACTTCATTGATGTTTTCAGCATTCGGCAGGCGACCCACCGGAGATCGCAAAAAAAGAATAGAACAATCACCTAATTACAAAAATGGAAAATTTGTCAATAAAAACTATACCCCTGATTTGAATCCAAAGTATAGTTACTGGCAGTTACTTGGAGAATATTTTAAAAAGCATATTGATAAAAATCCTGTTGCTGCCATACCGGCAGATAAAGTTAATTTAAACGGGATATCGCCGGAAGACAATTGTTTAATCTGGTTTGGTCATTCCTCTTACCTGATCCATTTTGCAGGCAAACGGATATTGGTAGATCCGGTATTTTCAGGAGCAGCTGCACCATTTTCATTTTTGCTGCGAGCCTATAACGGAGCGGACGCTTATTCCACGGAGGATTTGCCTGAAATTGACTTGCTGATTTTATCGCATGATCATTATGACCATACCGATTACGATACTTTAAAAAAAATAAAACCTAAAGTAAAAAAAGTACTTACTTCTCTTGGTGTCGGATCTCACCTGGAATACTGGGGTTATAACGGGGACAAGATTACCGAATTGGATTGGGATGAATCTACGGAGACAGATGGTTTACTAATTACCTGTACCACTGCCAGGCATTTTTCCGGGCGAGGTTTGTATCCCAAATCCACATTGTGGTCTGCTTTTGTACTTGAATCAAATCATCAGCGTATTTATATTGGTGGAGATAGTGGATATGATACTCATTTTAAAGAAATTGGTTCACGATTTAAAAGTTTTGACCTTGTCATACTCGATAGTGGGCAGTATCACGATCAATGGAAAGACATACATATGGTACCTGAAGAAACAGTTCAGGCCGCGGTGGATTTAAATGCTAAAAAACTATTTGCAGTACACTGGTCTAAATTCACCATGGCCCATCATCCCTGGTACGAACCAGTGGAGCGAATGGTCAAAGCAGCGGAGGCCATCGACCTACCTTATTTCACTGCAAAGATTGGGGAGGTAGTAGAATGGAATAAAAAAATAAAAGGCGATCCGTGGTGGAAAATGATCTAGTATAGGTACCCTGATTAAGAATTTCTATTATTTATCCTGGTTATAAAAGTAGTATATCATGAATGCTCTTCCTGGTATTCCCTTGCATATTCCTCAGTGAGTTTCTTTTGCAAATCCCCAGGCACCGCGCCATATTCAGCAAACCGGGTTGTGAACTTTGCTTTGCCCTGTGTCAGTGAACGTAATGTAGAGGAATAGCCATCAAGCTCTGCTAAGGGCACCCTTGCTTTTATTTTTTGATAATGGCCTTCGCTATCCATGCCCATAATAATGGCTCTGCGGGTTTGCAAATCACCCATGATATCGCCCATCACTGTATCAGCACATAGTACCTCTAGATCATAAATGGGTTCCAATAGCTGTGGGCCAGCATTCTGAAAATTATTTTTAAAAGCCATCGTACCCGCAATCTGAAATGCCATATCATTAGAATCTACGGGATGCATTTTTCCATCATAAATACATACCCTGATATCACGACATCGGCTGCCGGTGAGCGGCCCTTCATTCATTTTATTCATTACCCCTTTTTTGATGGCATTGCTGAATTTGGCATCAATAGACCCACCCACGATGCACCAATAAAACAATAATTTACCACCCCAAGGTAAAACTTCTTCCTCTCTATTGCGGACATTCAGATCTGATGGATCGGGCATACCCGCATGATATGGTTCTATTCGCATATGCACTTCTGCAAATTGACCGGCACCTCCAGATTGCTTTTTATGCCTGTAATCCCCATTCGCTACCCTGGTGATGGTCTCCCGGTATGGTATACGGGGTTTTATAAACTCCATATGTATATCCTGGTTTTTCTCCAGGCGATGTTTCACCATGTCGAGATGCAATTGTCCTTGACCGTAAAGCAACATTTGTTTTAACTCCTGAGATTGCTCTATTATGATAGTAGGATCCTCTTCCTGGATAGTATGTAAGGCTTTTGCCAACTTCTCTATATCATTTTTGGACGGTGGCTGTACGGCAACCCGTATCCTTGGTTCAGGAAAATGAATAGGTTCAATTTTTCGGTCGGTTCCTTTGGCATTTAGTGTATTATTAGTATGTGTATCTTTTAATTTTACCACCACCCCAATGTCGCCTGCATTGAGTTGATCTACAGCTTCTCGAATTTTTCCATTGGCTACATACAATTGTCCAAATCGTTCGCTATTCCTGGTGTTTGCATTAATCAATTCATCTCCGGTTTTCAATTTTCCCGCGTAAACCTTAAAATAGGATACATTTCCTACTTTTGGCTCCGACACTGTTTTGTAGATAAATACTGTGGTAAGGTCGTCTGTTTTTAGAGGCAGTTGGCCGCCCCCTTCCACCGGTGCAGCAGGTCTGTCTACCGGTGATGGACAAATATCATTGATAAATCCCATGATCCTTCCCGTACCCATATTTTTTTTGGCAGATGCACAAAACACAGGATAAATACTTTGATGTGCGATGGCCATTCTCAATCCATATGCCAGATCTTCTTCACTCAAAGTGCCTTGCTCAAAAAATCGGGTCATTAGTTCTTCTTCATTTTCGGCGGCTGCTTCGACTAATTTATTATGCAGGTCTAATGCCTTTGTCTTCTCTTCTTCCGGTATGGCCTTCTTTTCCGGCTTGCCTCCATCACTTGGAAATACATACATCACCATACGCAAAGCATCTATAATGGCATTAAAGCCAGTACCGGCATTAAGAGGATATTGTACCTGTACTATTTTATGCCCAAATCTGGCTTTAGCTTGTTCAAGTGTACTATCGTAATCTGCTTTTTCATGATCTAATTGATTGATCACAAATATGGAAGGGGTATCAAATTTTTGTACATACTCCCACATAATTTCAGTACCTACTTCTACACCATGGGCACCATTCAATACCATTACAGCAGTATCTGCCACTTTTAAAGCAGCGATTACCTCACCTATAAAATCATCGGAACCCGGTGTGTCTATTATATTGATTTTTGAATCTTTCCAAATTGTATGCTCCAGTGAGCTAAACAAACTGCTTTTGCGCTCTTGCTCCAGTGGATTATAATCAGAGACTGTGCTCCCATCTTCTACGGTACCCCGGCGGTTGATATCATGCCCTTCGTAGAGCATACATTCTATTAAAGATGTCTTCCCGGAGTGTGCATGACCTAACAAAACCACGTTTCGAAGGTCTTTTGATTCAAAAACATTCATAGACAATTCGGTTTTTAATTTAGGATTAAATTAGGATAATAAATTGAGACTTAGCCCATCTTGGAAATATTTTTGATATTAGAATAAATTAAATTTATAAAATACTAATAAAAAGTATATAATGTATAATAGAATATTGTAATGGAATAGAAATGAAGGATTGTCTACCTGAATTTGTGTATCTGTTCTATAAAGTGCAGGAATATATAGATATCGCATCCGGTTTTAACCTAAAATAGCATTTCGCCATTCAGAATCAATAAATAAGGATAATTAAGTTTTGCAGGTGAATAGATCAAATTAGTAGCACTCCATTTTTATAAGGATCTATTTACAATTTCAGGATGAAATGCCGGAAAAAAGTTAAAATTAATTGTAAGAGAACACTAAACACCTGATCTGGCCATCATTAAAGCTAAACCAACTGAATACATACAATTTAATGGAGCGGAACTTCTAATTTGACAATAAACGAACTGTCTTTTTGGCTTATATTTAATGCATATTTGTTAGGGTATAGTATAGATAACCTGTTCTTTATATTCTCTATGCCAATTCCTACACTATTGGTATAATTTGAATGAGAAGGAGTACCATTGGTAATCGTAAAATGAAGATACTCATTCAATACCTGAAGGGTAATATCTATCCAGGGATTTGAAATCACCTTACTGGCACCGTGCTTAAAAGCATTTTCCACAAATGGCTGAAGCAATAGTGGAGCTATTTGTTTTCCATTAAAGTTACCCATTTGATTTACAGACAGTCTTAACCGGTCTCCATATCTTTCTTTTTCAAGATTAATATAATCTTCAACTGCTTTGATTTCTTTTGAGAGCAGAATATATTCTCCATTACAGTCATATACCATATAGTGCAGGATAGTATATAGCTTTTTTAACATGTCTTTTGATTTTAGTTGATCATAGAAAGCAAAAGAATATATCGTATTTAATGAGTTAAAAAGAAAATGAGGATGAATCCTTGCTTGCAAAATTTCAATCTTAGCCTCTTTATTCAATAAAACCAATTGTTGATTTTCTTTTTCTTTTAAATACCATAATTTATACAATTTAATTGATAAAAATAAAATAAATGAAACGCCGGTATAGGTAAAAAATACTTTTAATTTCCAAAATATAAAATACAAATCAAACGGTGTCAATGGATTTCCTGCTGACAATTCAATATTTCTGTTTTGCATATACTCATAGATGACAAATCCTGTTGAAAATAACACTGTCAGTACGAATAATGAAATACCAAAATAAGTATACTTTTCTTTTATTAAATACCTATTGAATAAAACATAACAGGTAATATAGGTAAATGGAATATCAAACAGCACTATATCATGAATATAATTATACAATAATTGGCTCACCGAATACAATTCCATAAGTTCTACTGCCCGCACAAAAGGAACCCCAATAATAAAACACATCATTACCCTGCCAAACCAAAACAACACATGCCTTCCCAGGCGCCAGAGAAAAAAGGATGAAAACAAAAACGAATATGACCAGGGTAGCTTCATACCACTTTCACATTTTCAAATGATAAATAATTACCGGCAGACGGTGTTGCTGCAGGTTCTGATCCATTCTCCAATTTTACTACGGAAGTTACCTTGTCAACATACAGTATCATATTATCTGTATTCCCTGTTTGTGCCCAGGTATGTACAAAAAAATCAACCAGTGGGTTTACAACAGTAAGTGGGATTAATTCATCATTTTTCAGATTATCCTGAAAGTGAACGGTCAATGAAAATTTTCGGCCATGCAAAATTTTTTCAAACTCTATCAGATCATTGACCACTTCCAGTTCTTTTGCAAGAATGACCTTTTGGGCATTGCTGTCATATAATATAAAACTCAAGATGTTGGAGAAAAGAAGAACCAGCTTAGGAAGTTCCTGCCCATTATCCATTCTTTCTGCTAAAGATTTAATGGAATTTAAAAAAAACTCAGGGTGAACTTTTCGTTGAATTAAATTGAGCTCAAACGCTGTCTTTTCTTTTATAAGCTGGGTTTGTTGCACCACTTCCTTATAAAAGGCCTGCATAAAATAAAAAGCCATCAAAAAAATACTAAGTGGAATAAACACGACAAATGTGTAATAATGTGCAAGAAACACTGTGGTAACTACAGATCCATCCTCTGGGCAGTTGCATATGATTGGATAAAGTAAATATTGGTATACATAAGACATAATTAATGCGATACTATATATTCCTATCCAGGTAAGGACGCTGATGGAGATTAATAACTTATATTTTCGAGTAACCAGATATCGGGGTATAATTATTTTAGAAAAAATAAAAATGGTAGCCAATACCAATACAAACCAATACACTATACTAATTACTATTTCTAAATAGGGCTTAAAATTTGAGTTATTTTCGATTTTTATAAATGCATGCAGATTGTCAAATAGTAACAAAACAAATGAAAAAACAATTAAGGTGTAAAGTCTTTGTTTTTTCGACTTTAAATCATCCTTAAAAATTCCTTCCCAGTTCATCATTAGTTTTGGTGTATCCTGTATTCAAATTTTCTAAAGCCTTTACTAATGAAAGTCTATATGTTCTTGATACTGGAATTTGTAATCCCGATACGGCCAGCATACCCTGTGTAAATCCGGATACCTTCGTAATGTTTACGATAAATGACCTGTGTACCCTTATAAATATATCCGGCGGAAGTACTTTTTCTATATTTTGTATTGGCATTTTAGTCACCAGGGATTTACTATACAGTACCAATTTTAAGTAATCCTTCAGGCTTTCCACATAGATTATATCTTTCCATTCTAATTTTACATTTCTTCTTTCAGCTCTTACTATGATGTATTCCTGAAATGCTGTTTGGGATTTCGCATTCATTACCTGACTTGCTGGCAGGGCAGCAGAGTGGATGTCCATCACCTTATTAACCGCTTTTAAAAAACGGTCAAAAGATATCGGTTTTAACAGATAATCTACAGCATTGAGATCAAATCCATCCACTGCGTATTTTCTATATGCCGTAGTGAATATAACTTTTGGGGGATTTGACAGGCTACGTATAAAATCTGTACCCAATATTTGAGGCATCTGTATGTCAAGGAAGAGCAAGTCTATATGATGATCCCGAATTTGCTGGAGTGCGTCTATGGCATTATGACATGCTGCCACTAATTTAAGATAAGGTAAGGATTCGATAAAATCCATCAATATTCTCAATGCCGGTGGCTCATCATCTATTACCAGGCAAGCGATTACTTTATTACCTACTAAATTAAAATTTTCCTGCATGTACACTTCAAATCTACTGAATAAAGATAGTAATAGAGACTCAAGGCAGTATTTATCGACGAATGTTACTCATCGACGAAAATAATGGTATATCGATGATTACTATAATGTATCCACAATTGCAAGACAATATCTCCTTCTCTTACACAAAGTAAAAAATATGGATTTAATTTGATCATTGAATATCATTGATAAAATGAGATAGAATTAAAGTACATAAACTATGAATTTCAAAATAGAAGCAACATGAATAAAATGCTATTAAATCATAAACTATGGGTTATCATAACGCTAATACTTTGTCATGTCCAATGGATGTACTCCCAATGCAATTTGAGCACGCCGTTTATTTTTCAATCCTATTTAAATAAATCCGCAAATGACCTGATTTTTCAATCTGTCATTTCCAGCGAATCGATTTATGGAAAAGCATGCAACGGAATTTTACATTCCCCGTTAACGTACAATGAGATAATCTCTACTGCACTCAATCCAGCCGGTCCTTTGATTGAAATTTCGGTAAGTCCTAATCCTTTTACACAAAATATTAATGTCGATTGGCGTCGCGTGGATTTGTCCTGTACGATTGAAATATTTAATTCTCTAGGGGTAAAAATTCGGTCATTGATCCGAACTCATTATTCAAATAGTACACAAATTGATACTGGCGATTTAATTCCCGGTTTTTATGTCATCTGCATTAGCAATTTAAAATATCATTATTCCATTAAACTTCTTAAACTTTAATTTCCATGAAACATCTATTCACAGGCTTATTTTTCTTTTCAATAGGAATGCTATTTTCTCAACAGGGTCCATCTTACCAGGCTATATTGCGTAAAGCGAATGGGCAGATTAATGCCAATAGTGAGATTTTCTTACAATTTAGCATTTTGGAAAATAATGTGTTTGGAGCTGTCCTCTATAAAGAAAAGCAAGCCCTTACCAGTGACGCCTTTGGTTGGATATCAGCAATAGTGGGTAATGGCTCTGCATTGAGTGGAAATATTGCTTCTATCAATTGGGGATCGGGTGATAAAATTTTATTAATTGAATGTAGCACAGAGAGAAATGGCAATTATACCAGTTTAGGAAGTTCTGTTATTAATCCTTCTTATTTGCGAGGTATCGCGGGAACAGCCGGACCCAAAGGAGATAAAGGGGATCAGGGGATTCAGGGAGTAACCGGAGCTAAAGGAGATAAAGGAGATCAGGGAATTGCCGGAGCTAAAGGGGATAAAGGAGATAAAGGAGATCAGGGGATTGCCGGAGCTAAAGGAGATAAAGGAGATAAAGGGGATCAGGGGATTCAAGGAATACCTGGGCCTGCTGGATCTTATAGTGCGGGGAACGGAATTACAATCGCTGGTAATACCATTTCTGCAGCTAATTTAAATGGTGATGTCAATGGCAGTCCCAATAATAATGTGGTGATAAAAATACAAGGTAAAAATGTGAGCCCTAATAATCCATCGATTGGCCAGGTATTACAATGGTCAGGTACAGAGTGGACACCACAAAATCTTCTTCAAAATAACAATGCATGGAATCTAAATGGAAATGCCAACACCAATCAAAATAATTTTATTGGTACCCTTGACAATCAACCTCTACGGTTGAAAGTAAATAATATTCATGCAGGCATTATTGATGAACCAAAACAAAATGTTTTCATGGGCATACGAAGTGGTCAAGTAAACTCTACGGGCAGCAATAATATCGGAGTCGGAACCAATAGTTTGTTTGGCAATACCACAGGATCAAGTAATACCGCCATAGGCACAATATCGATGGCCAGCAATACAACCGGAGTGGATAATACAGCAGTTGGACGGCAATCATTGAGTGCCAATACTACAGGTAATTCAAATACTGCTTTGGGAGTGGAGGCATTAAGTTCAAATAAGGCATCAGGACTGACTGCTGTAGGCTATAGGGCATTATCTTCAAATTCTACAGGTGGATCAAATGTAGGGGTTGGCTGGTCCGCTCTTAACCAAAATACCACAGGTTCTAATAATACGGCTGTAGGGATGAACTCATTGGGAGCGAATAATGGGTCAGATAATTCAGCATTCGGAAACGGCGCACTTGCCAATAATACTACCGGTTACAATAATATTGCCATAGGTAGTAAATCAATGCAATCCAACAAATCTGGTTATTCAAATACGGCAGTGGGAGCAGAAGCTCTACTTTTCAGTACTGGAAATGGAAACACTGCTTTAGGCTATAAAGCACTGACGGCAACCACTCCAGCCTATCAGACAGCAATAGGTTTTGAATCTTTACAATCAAATACAACTGGTATTGGTAATGTTTCAGTAGGTGCATTCAGTTTGTTATCAAATAAAGATGGCAGAGATAATACCGCAATGGGGAATAATTCCTTAACCTTCAACATTAATGGTTTCGAAAATACTGCTATCGGATCGAATTCTTTAAATAATAACACTTCAGGCAATGGAAATACGGGTCTCGGGGTTAAAAGTTTATATACTAATCAAACCGGCTTTCAAAATATTGGGGTTGGATTTGAATCATTATTAAATGCAAATTCAAACTACAATGTGGGAATCGGTACTCAGTCACTGTATAATACTTCCAGCGGTCAAAACAATGTGGGAATTGGTTCGTTTGCCGGTTTTAATAACAATAACTCGAACTCTACATTTATAGGTCATGGTGCCGGCTCGTCGACTGGAGTATCAAATGGCACAGCTCTTGGAGCAGGTGCTATTGTAAATGCAAACAACAAAGTGCGGATAGGAAATACCTCCGTACTGTCAATCGAAGGTCAGGTGCCTTTTTCTCCCGGTTCAGACAGGCGATTAAAAGAACAAATACAACCCATCCAGTTGGGATTGGAATTTATAGACAAGTTGCAACCTGTAATTTACCATCGCATCAATAATACGGAGAAGGATTTTGAAATGGGACTGATCGCACAGGATTTAAAGCAGTTGTTGTCTACGTATTCTATAAAATATGGGACAGTACAAGAGAGTGCCGATGGATTCTATACGTTGAGATATAATGATTTGATTGCCCCAATGATAAAGGCAATTCAGGAACTCAAAGCCCAACTTGCTGAGCAAAAGAATATTTGTCAAATTCAACAAGAAATGATTGAAAAGATAACGAAAATGCTGACCAAAAATCACGAATCAACCACTTCGATTAAAGTAATTCCAAACAAATAAGAGAATAGAGATCAACAATTAATTTTGAAACGAAACCAGACTACTATTACGAATGTTGGTGATTTCAATGCAGCTTACCATAAATCTCATACTTTAAAATACCACCCCCTCTTATTCAAATACCATCCTGCAGTCCAGCAAACCAACATAAATGTCACCGAAAATAAAAATGATCCGAGATGGCAACCGAGTGGTTTGTACACTGTTTCAAATATGGCGGAATAATAAGATTTGCCTTCGGATGTCCTGAAGAATAGAAGTAATATAGCGATCAATTCATGCAATAAATATAAGAAAAGTGGATTGCGTCCGGCTACATAAAAAAAGGAGACTCCTTTTCTGACATTCAATATATCCACCAGGTACGATAAAATAGAAAGTATGATCATATCCCATCCTACCGTATGTAATACGAATGAACTGGTCCATATTTTTTTATTGATTGGGAAGACCATATTCCAAACCCAGCTTAGAATTAAAATACCGAATCCAACCAAGGCAAGTTTCATAAGTTTATCTTTAGTAATACCTCCATTGATCATAAATGAAGTCACCAGGTATCCTCCCAATACATTGACTATGGAAGGCATGGTACTAAGTAATCCTTCAGGATCAAATGCCACTCCTTCACCATGATATAAGTGACTATCACCAAACAAAGCAAGATCAATTTTGTGACCAAGATTGGTAGTCATTTCAAAATCACCGCCCCAGGCCAGCAAGCCCCAGTATAATAAAAGCAATCCAATACCAATGGCCAGTATAGATCTAAATGAAAATTTTAATAAGATAAAAGAGCCAATGATATAGCATAGTCCTATCCGTTGCAGTACACCCATGACCCTGGTATTGTGAAATGGTTTAAACACCAATCCTGCATCTGAATGTTTTACAAATGGAAACCAATACATCAGGTAACCGATTAAAAAAATGATGGCTCCCCGTTTGATGATTTTCCAATACACATCGGATGCATTCATATGCTCCCAGGATTTTTTACTGAAAAATATAGAAGATCCTACTGCAAATAGAAAGGATGGAAACACCAGGTCAGTTGGTGTAAAACCATGCCATTTAGCATGATCCAGTGGCCAATAAACACAGGACCAGGACCCGGCGGTATTGACTATAATCATGAAGCAAATGGTGAGTCCCCTGAAAACATCGAGAGAGAGATTGCGAGCCTGAATATTCATATACAAATTATAATTACGGTTTGATCAATTGATTTACGGATCCCACATTATTTTTAATAATTTCTTTCAAATGCATTATTTCTTTATCTAATAGTTTGGTTACTTCTGCTTTTACTTCCTGTGCTTGTTTTGTAGGAGGGAAATCGCCCTGGCCTTGCTCTACCATCAGAAAAGCCAATCGATTATTGAGTTTTACACCATAATTGATGGGATCCTGGTTGCTTTTATTTCTGGTTTCATGAATATTATTTTCTATTTCCGTCAATTCATCTTCGTATTTTTTGAGCTTGTCAATCATATTTTTATCATCCGCCATTTTCTTTTTCAGGTAAGCCAAATCTTCTTTGGTTTTACGGATGTCTAATATTGATTGGTGAGCTTCACTTACTTTATCCCGCACAGAAATCAGGAAGTCAAACTGTTGCTTTAATTCTTCCGGAGTAGTTTTAGACCTTGGATCAGCTACTATTTCGAACTCCTGGTCAGTGGACTGGCCATTTATAGTAAGTCGCGCGATGTATTTACCTGGCACTGCTTTAGGCCCAAGATTAGGTGCAGAGTAAAATACCATCCCGGGAAAAGTTTTATATCCTTCGTATCGCATATCCCATATATGCCTGTTGCCACCTGGTTTTACATCGAGTAGAGTATTCCTTTCTTTAGATTTATTAGTAAAAGATTTTATTAATTTTCCATTCACTTCCAATATTTCCAATTTTGCAACCGTGCTATCAGATACATTTTTTACAAAATAATTTAGTATCACTCCCCCAGGATGATTTTGACCTTCTAATCTTCTATCTGCTTGTCTGAAGCCACCCCCTCCCGGCATACGATAGGATGGCATCGGTTTGTATAGATGATGTTCTTTAGCTGCGATCTCGTCTTTTATTTGATGCAATGGGGTAAGGTCATCTATAAGCCAAAAGCTACGACCGTGAGTAGCCGCAATCAGATTGTCATTTTTTATAGCTAAATCATGTACGGGTACAATAGGCAGATTCAATTGGAATTTAGACCAGGAGGCGCCATCATCAAAAGATATCCACATTCCCTTTTCAGTACCTGCATACAATAAACCATTTCTTTTTGGATCTGCGCGAACCACTCTCACAAATTCTTCCTTTGGAATGCCGTTGGTTATGGTCGTCCAGGTGCTACCGTAGTCAACAGATTTATATATATATGGAGTATAGTCTCCAAATTTATAGGAAGTAGCTGCTATATAAACCTTGCCTTTATCGAAAGGGCTCGGTTCTATACTATTTATCATATTGTATTTTGGAGAAGTAGGAGGAGTTACATTGATCCAGGATTTGCCACCGTCACGTGTAATATGCACAAGTCCATCATCAGATCCTGTCCAAATTAAATCTTTTTCTAATACAGATTCTTGCATACAAAATATATTAGCATAGTATTCAGCACCCGTATTGTCTTGAGTAATCGGGCCGCCGCTGGATTTGATGGTTTCCGGTTCACTTCGTGTAAGATCATGACTGATCACTTGCCAGGATGATCCTCCATCATAAGTCACATGTAAATAATGAGATCCAGCATATAATTTTTTCGGATCATGAGGACTGTAAAATATGGGATAGTTCCAGTTAAATCTGAATTTCATTACTTCAGCACCACGGCCTACGGGATTATCAGGCCAAATATTAACAGAACGTTCTTCTCCGGTTTCATGATTGAGCATATTGAGATATCCTTTGTATTCTCCTCCATAGACAATGTTTTCATTGAGCGGGTTGATGGCCAGATACGAACTTTCCCCTCCTGCGGAGGGCTCCCAATCCCTTTCGTTGATAGCATTCCCTTTAGATCTTGAGTTTATCCGTACACTGGTATTGTCTTGTTGTGCACCATAAATTCTATAAGGAAAATGATTATCGGTGATCACTCTATAAAATTGTGCTGTAGGTTGATTATGATAGGTAGTCCAATTGGCACCTGCATCTGTGCTTATTTGGGCACCTCCATCATCGGCTATTATCATCCGGGTATTGTCATCGGGATCTATCCACAGGTCGTGATGATCACCATGAGGGGTTTCGATGGTAGTAAAAGTCTTTCCTCCATCTTTAGTTCTAAAGAACGATACATTACATACGTAAAGGATATCTTCATTTTTTGTATCAGCATAGATGCGGGTATAGTACCAAGCCCGTTGGCGCATAGCTCTGTCTTCATTTACCTTTACCCAGGTTTCACCAGCATTATCCGATCTGAACAGACCGCCATCCAACGCTTCGATCATCGCAAATACTCTTTCTGAGTTTACTGGGGAAACAGCTATACCGACGATACCCCATGTACCTTTAGGCAATCCGGGTTTATTAGATAATTTTTCCCAATGCTCACCACTATCCGTACTTTTCCAAAGATGACTATCCGGACCACCACTATCCATTCGCCATCCATTGCGAGTCATATTCCAGGTACTTGCATAGAGTATTCGCGGATTATTTGGATCCATAATAAGATCTGCTATGCCTGCGTGATCATTGATGTACAATATTCTGTTCCAGGACTTGCCTCCATCAATGGATTTGTACACGCCGCGCATTTCATTTGGTTTCCATAGATTACCTAAAGCGGCAACATATACTATATCCGGATTGGTGGGATGTATTCTGATTCTGGAAATATGTCGTGAATCCGTAAGCCCGATGTGCAGCCAGGTTTTACCTGCATCCGTACTTTTCCACACTCCCCAACCTGAAGAAGTATTGCCTCTCAATGTTTGTTCTCCTTCGCCCACATAGATCACATTAGGATCCGAAGGGGCAACAGCAACAGCTCCTATAGTTCCGCCAAAGTATTTATCTGAAATATTTTCATACGTTGTACCGCCATCTTGCGTTCGCCATACTCCACCTCCTACTCCTCCGAAATAATAAAGGTTCCGATTGCCTTTCACACCGGTTACAGTACATGAGCGGCCACCTCTGAAAGGACCTATTTCCCTCCAGGATATACCTGAATAAAGTGATTGATCGTATTTTATGCCCTTTTCATTTACGGCTGAATGTGTAGTATTAATTGATTTTGTTGCTTTGGGCTTTTGCGCTGTGATCCAATAGGATTGGAAAAAGGCTATACCAATAAAAATGATTAACTTAAATTTCATGCGAGAGTCTTTTAAAGAATGAAAATATCGAATTTTAAATGTACGAAATGGCGTGGAAACCCTATATAAAGAGATAATAAATTTACTTATTTCAGGTAAAAAGGCAATCCTTGTAATCAACATCCTTTTTTAATTCATTTTAGCTGGATATGACCCTTATTACTTTAATTCTTAGTTAGAATAGAATTTTCTGCATAACGAAATAAAAATACCTACTCTGCAAGAATAACTGAAATTTAATTCCTTTGATTCATCATCATTGTACTGAATTGTGGTAAAATGAATGATCATTCAGTCTTCGTATAAGAAATTGTACATTTCGATTTATTTACCTATTTTTCTCTGATGCAATCTGGTATAAAATTTCTTTTTTGGGGACTGGTTATACTTATAACTTCCTGCTCTCCAATTCGATTTCATGGATTAGTAAAAATTGCCGAAAACAGTGGTGAGTTTTATGGACCTGCAGAACCATCCATAACTGTTTCTCAAAAAAATCCGAATATCGTTGTCGGAGGGTCCATCATCGACAGGGTACATTACTCTACAGACGGCGGAAATACTTTTTTGCATACTAATCTCAAATCACCTGAGTTGGGCGTATTTGGTGACCCTGTATTATGGTCTGATCATAAGGGCAATTTTTACTATGTACATCTTGGTTCACCCGAACATAAAGGACGCACATCTGGTCGATGGCTTGAAAGCATTGTAATCCAAAAAAGTACAGATGGAGGTAAGAATTGGGATAGCGGGCATGCTATAGGCACTAATCCGCCAAAAAATCAGGACAAACCATGGATAGCATCTGACCCCAATAGCAATGATCTGGTTGTAACCTGGACAGAATTTGACAAGTATGCTTCCAATAAAATCGAAGATAAATCCCGAATTCGTTTTTCAATCTCCCACGACCAGGGGCTCAGTTGGTCACCTGCAAAAACCATAAGTGACCTCGAGGGCAATTGTATAGATGATGATTTTACACCAGAAGGGGCTGTACCTTCCTATGGACTCCGGAATGAAATTTATGTGGTTTGGGCATTTGATCAAAAACTTTGGTTTGACAAATCACTTGATGGCGGCAATACATGGTTACCCCAAGACAAACCCATAATGCATCAGAAAGGTGGTTGGACCCTGGATATAGAGGGGCTCGGCCGAGCCAATGGCATGCCGGTGACCTGTACTGATAAAAGTAATGGTAAATATAAAGGATCACTGTACGTATGCTGGGCAGATATGTACAGCGGTGAAAAAAATATGGATATCTGGATCATGCATAGCAGAGACGGTGGTGATCACTGGTCGGATAGAATACGAGTCAATCAGGATAAGACCGATCGCTTTCAATTTTTTCCATGGATGACTGTAGATCCAATCACCGGGTATATTAATATAGTATATTATGACAGGCGAAACACCGGGAATACTGATACTGAAGTAGTCGTTGCTTATTCAAAAGATGGCGGTACCACCTTCAAAGAAATTATGCTGCAGGGGTCAAAATTCACTCCTCCCGGGTCGAAAGTGTTTTTTGGTGACTATAATAATATATCGGCCGCAGGAGGTATAGTAAGGCCAATATGGACGAGTTATCAGAACAACAAATTAAGTGTATGGACGGCCATTATTGGCAAGAAAAAGATAAAATAATAAGCCCCATATGTCACTCGTGTATCTTCCCATCATTGCTGCAGAGTTAAACATAAGTAATAATCAAGTGCAAGCCGTCATTAAATTAATAGATGATGGCTCTACTACCCCTTTCATAGCCAGGTATCGCAAAGAACTTACACAATCTCTTAATGAAGTACAAATAGAAAACATTCGTAAGTTATATAATAAATATGCTGAACTTGAAAACAGAAAGGAGTTTATACTGGACACCATTAAATCTCAGCTTAAGCTCACTCCCGCGCTGGAAAGTCAGATTTTACAAACCTGGGATGCCAGTATACTGGAAGACCTGTATCTGCCATTCAAACCAAAAAGAAAGACCAGGGCCACCATGGCTAAGGAAAAAGGATTGGAGCCTTTAGCATTCTGGTTAATGAAAGAATACCCTTTGGACCCTTTTATCGAAGCAAAAAAATATAAGCATAAAGAGGTGCCTACCGAAGATCTTGCCTTAAGTGGTGCCAGGGATATTATTGCTGATTTGATCAACGAAAACGCCACTGCAAGGTCAATAGTAAGAGATCAATACGAAAAATATTCCATTCTTTTTTCTGAAGTCATAAAAGGAAAAGAGCAGGAAGGTCATCAATACAAAGACTATTTCCATTATGAAGAAAAACGAAATCATTGTCCATCGCACAGGTTATTGGCCATGTTCCGCGGGGAAAGTGAAGGTTATTTAAAACTTTCTATAGAACCCGATGTAGAAAAATGTATTCAAAAATTAGAATATCTATTGATCAAAAAAAACAATGCATCAAGTGAACAATGCAGACTGGCATTACGTGATGCTTACAAGCGGTTACTCTCACCATCTATCGAAACAGAAATTCGTCATAGTTCAAAAATAAAAGCTGATGAGGCAGCGATTCAAATATTTGCAGACAATTTGAAACAATTATTACTGGCACCACCACTCGGTCATCAGAGAATACTTGCTATAGACCCTGGATTTAAATCCGGTTGCAAGATAGTCTGCCTGGATGAACAGGGAATGCTATTACATGATGAAGTAATTTATCCGATGGAACCTCAAAATCAAACCCACCATTCTGCCCAACGGATCCATTTTCTGATAAAAAGCTATGGAATACAGGCTATAGCCATTGGTAATGGTACCGCCGGCAGGGAAACTGAAATGTGGATTAAATCATTATCCATTGTAGATGTAAGCATATATATGGTAAATGAAAATGGGGCCTCCGTATATTCTGCTTCAGAGATTGCAAGAGAAGAATTTCCTGATAAAGATCTTACGGTGCGGGGTGCTGTTTCTATTGGAAGAAGATTGGCAGATCCCCTGGCCGAACTGGTAAAAATAGATGCAAAGTCCATTGGTGTCGGCCAATATCAGCATGATGTAGATCAATCAAAACTAAAAGCCAGCCTTGACACCGTAGTAGTAAATGCAGTAAACCAGGTCGGGGTAAATCTAAACACAGCAAGTAAAAGTCTGTTGACCTATGTGTCAGGTCTAAATGAAAAAACAGCACAAAATATAATTGAGTATAGAAACCAGCATGGTGCATTTAAGTCCAGAATGCAATTGAAAAAAGTGCCGCGATTAGGTGAAAAAACATTCGAACAATGTGCTGGTTTTTTGAGAATACCCAACGGAGAAAATGTCTTAGACAATAGCTCAGTACATCCCGAAAGTTATGATATAGTGAGTAGGATGGCTGATTCCCAACACTGCAGTATTGTGGAATTGATGACACACGCACACCTCAGACAAAACATTTCACCTGAAAAATTTATCACTAACCAGGCGGGATTGCCTACGGTTCTGGATATATTGGACGAATTATCAAAACCTGGTCGTGATCCCCGAAAAAAGTTGATCCCATTTACCTTCAGCGATATTAAAAAACCGGAAGAATTAAAACCCGGTATGGTCTTGCCCGGCATAGTTACCAATATTACACAATTTGGTTGCTTTGTAGACATAGGAGTGAAACAAGATGGCATGGTTCACATTTCCGAATTAGCTGAAACCTTTATCACTGACCCTAATACAATAGTACGTTTGCAACAAGCTGTGAAGGTGAGAGTACTGAATGTCGATCTGTCCAGAAAAAGAATCAGTCTGTCGATGAAAAATATTTAGCCATTTTATTTATTGCACAATTTGCCTTTTTATTAAAATAGAATTTACACCGCCCCTCACAATTTATTTCATAATTAATATCTTCATTGCATGAAGTTTAGCTTTACTACATACAGATCTTTTTATTTTATTTGTATCAGCACCTGTATTTTCTTGTCTTGTAAGCCTTCCCATCAAGACCCGAAAGACTGGCCTGTGGTAAAATTACCTGCAGATGCTGATACCACTTCCGAATATTGGAAAGGGGTAGATCTTAGTCCAAAACCGCCTGTCTTACCATTACCGGTAAAAGAAGAACGCTCAAAGTTTCTTTTACAAGATGGCTATTCAATGGAGGCTGTGCTTACAGAACCAAAAATAGAGCAACCAGCTGCTATACACTTTGATGGTAATGGTAGAATGTATGTACTGGAGCTTAGATCCTATATGCTCACAGCGGATTCAAAAGGCACGCTCGAACCAATAAGCGGAATCTCCCGATGGGAAGATATTGACAACGATGGTATATACGAAAAAGGAGGCCTGTTTGTGGATAGCCTGGTTTTTCCAAGATTTGTCTTACCCTATGGCCCCAACAGTGTGCTCACTATGGAATCCAATGCAGATATAGTATACAAATTCACGGATACGGATAATGATGGTAAAGCAGACAAAAAAGAGTTTTTTACAGATAACTTTGGTCGTGCGGGCAATGTAGAGCATCAACAAGCATTTCTGTATTGGGGTATGGATAATTGGCTATACAGTACAGTAAATGCATTTCGTATAAGAGAAACAGCCAATGGAGTGATCAGGGAATCGACCGCTTCGAATCATGCCCAATGGGGTATAACGCATGATGATGATGGCAAACTTTGGTTTCAGGGTGGAGCCAGCGGAGTACCTTCCTATTTTCAATTTCCAATTCACTATGGTGATTATGTAGTTAAGGATAATTTTGCTCCCGGATTTCAAGTACCCTGGGGAGCTGCTATCAAAATTGCTGATTTACAACCTGGCATGGGAGCAGTACGGCAACCTGATGGTAGCCTTAATCAGGTTACCGGGTCTGCAGGTAATGATATATTCAGGGGCGACCGATTACCCAAATCTTTATATGGGGAATATTTTTATGGCGAACCTGTGGCCCGGATTGTAAGACAGATTCATGCAGAGGTAAAAGATGGACTGAGCACACTGCATAATGTGTATCAGAAAGATAGTTCTGAGTTTATTCGCTCCACAGATCCTCTTTTCAGACCGGTTGACATGGCTACTGCTCCTGATGGTACAATGTACATCGTGGATATGTATCATGGAATTATTCAGGAAGGGGAATGGACACCGGTAGGGTCGTATTTAAGAGCCAAAATAGAACAATACCAATTAGATAAAGTAATTGGACTTGGCAGGATATGGAGACTGACCCATAAAGACATGTCAAGGGATAAGACAAAACCACGTATGTATGAAGAATCATCTGCTGAGCTAGTAAAACATCTCGAACATCCCAATGGCTGGTGGAGGGATATGGCGCAGCAAATATTGGTGCAACGAAAAGACAAAACAGTGACCGATGCTTTAGTACAAATAGTAAAATCTTCGAATAAATTAGAATCAAAATTTAATGCCTTGTGGACATTGGAAGGAATCGGCACTTTGGATAGCAACCTGGTAAAATCTCTACTGAGTGATTCCAATCCCAGGATGCGCAAAATGGGTCTTTGGCTAAGCGAATCATTATTTAAAGCAGGTGTAAAATCCTTTGAAAAAAATTATCTGCAGATGATGAACGACCAAGATACAGAGGTAAAAATGCGCGCATTGATGACCGGGAGATTGCTCAAAATACCAGGCACTGCAGAAAAAGCTAAAGAACTACTCAAAGCAGACACCAGCATTGCGGGATTAAAAATAGTAACCAGGCAAATCATTGACCCTCCAGTAGTAAATGCATTTTTTGGAAGGTCCAATCCTAATTTTAATGATGAGCAAAAGGCATTAGTGGAGAAAGGTTCAAAAATTTTTGCGGGATTATGTTCATCTTGTCATGGCGAGCTGGGAAGTGGCACGCCAGCTGCCGGTGGAAAATTAGTGGCACCCTCATTTATTAATTCTGCCCGTATTCAATCTCATCCTGATTATATAGTAAAATCACTTTTGCATGGTATCATGGGGCCCATCCAAAAAGAAATGTATACCGGAATTATGATGGCACCTATGAAAAAAGAAAAAGACGAATGGATAGCAGCTGTTGCATCCTTTATCCGGTCTAATTTTGAAAACGAATCATCTACCATCGCCCCTGCAGATGTGGCCAGGATAAGAAAAGAAACTGCTCGCCAAACCAAAATGTATTCTTTTGATTCACTATGGCATTCAATTCCTAAAGTATTATCTCCGGACCCATCATGGAAAATTACTGCAAGTCATACCGGAGAGATCAGAAAAGGATCTACTGCCTCACCACGTGGTGCTTTTAATTTTGAAGGATGGACCAGCGGTACCAGCCAGACAGCAGGTATGTGGTACATGATTGAGTTTCCTAAGATAATAGATAACCTTACTGAAATTCATTTTAAATCACAACCTATCAATAGGGGATTCAGGGGTAATGGTCCCCCACCCTTGCACACTTCACCTTCAGGATACATAGTCGAAGTGTCTTTGGATGGCAAAGGATGGACTAAAATGATAGATAATGGAATCGGGGCCGGTGCATCTACCGCAATCCGGTTTAATCCCGTGAAAGCAAAATTTGTTCGCATTATGCTCACCAAGACCGAACCCATAGTACACGGAGAGAGGAGAGGTAAGCCATTTGATTATGAGGTAACCTGGACTATGAGAGAGTTGAAGGTGTTTGGAATATAATCAGCATCTTATGCTATTGGGGGAAATTGTTTTCCCCGGTTAGCTGTTAGAGATCATTAGTATTTTCATATGAAGATCCCATATATGCAAAAGGGCTTTTTCAAGCCCTTTTTATAAAATTCTATTCTTTAAAAAACTTATCTTGGTGCCAATGCTCTGTATCTTCTACCGCCTCTGGCTGACTTCACTGGTTTGTGCGCAGGAGCAGTCATAGGTATATCGGACCCGCCACCATTACCATATCCATCAAATATATGTCCTTTTACTACGGGTACTACTTTCTTTATTAACTTTTGCACATCAGCTAATAAGGCTCTTTCGCTTCGATCACAGAACGACCAGGCTGTACCACTGGCACCTGCTCTTCCGGTACGACCGATACGGTGCACATACGTTTCAGCTACATTAGGCATTTCAAAATTGAGTACGTGTGTAAGATCGTCTATATCTATACCTCTTGCAGCAATATCAGTAGCCACTAATACCCGAATCTGCCTGTTTTTAAATTTTTTCAATGCAGACTGTCTTGCAGCCTGTGACTTATTTCCGTGTATAGCTTCGGTACGGATATTGGCAAGATTCAGACTTTTGCATAATTTATCTGCTGCATGCTTCATTTGTGTAAAAATCAGCAGGGATTCAATAGACTGATCTTTGAGCAGGGTTATCAATAGCGGAAGTTTATAAGGTTTCTCTACAAAATAGACAGACTGACTGATCATATCTACTGTAGATGCCGGGGGAGCTACTTCCACCCTTACTGGATTGTGTAACAGATTATCTGCCAATCTCAATATTTCCGGTGGCATGGTTGCTGAAAAAAACAAACTTTGTTTTTTCATGGGCAACCGGGCAATGATGCGATGTACATCCCGTATAAATCCCATATCGAGCATACGATCTGCTTCATCCAATACGAAATATTGAATATCATTTAATGATACTAATCCTTGGTTTAATAGATCGAGCAATCGACCGGGAGTAGCGACGATGATATCCAATCCACTTCGAATAGCCTGAACCTGGCTGCCCTGAGGCACTCCGCCAAATACTACTTTGTGTTTTAAATTGAGAAAACGGCCATAGGCCTCTATACTCTCACCAATCTGAATTGCAAGTTCACGGGTAGGGGTAAGAATAAGTGTACGCAATCTATATTGTTTCTCTGCAGTAAGGTGCATAAGTTGTAATATAGGAATGGTAAATGCAGCAGTTTTACCAGTGCCAGTCTGTGCACATCCAAGCAGATCTTTTTGTTCTAAGATCACCGGTATGGCTTGTGACTGAATAGGTGTAGGGGTGCTGTACCCTTCTTTGCTTAAAGCCTTTAATAATGGCTCTATAAGCGGCAATTGATTAAATGACACTAATTAAATTGTTTAAAATAAAAAAATGTGATAAGGCTACCGTTTAAAATTTAAAGTCTCAGGTACGGTACATTATCCGCCTTAGGTTAAAACATCACAATTTGGGAAGGATGAAAACTACACAAACAGAGAGTGTAAAAACTATAAGTGGTGCAAAGATATATATTAAATTCTGGATTTGGAAGTTTTATTTCTGTGCCCAAAATATCCTTTTCCAATACGAAGGAAAAACATTGTGTTGCATTTAACACGACAAAAAATACCACATTGAGGTATAGGGTATCCGGAAAGATAAGTGCATATTTGGAGATGATTATACAATTTTCAAAAATCCTGTTCGTGCCTACCGCATTCAAAACTGGTATTCTCATTCTATTGGGAATAACGAGTGGGTTGGCTCAGGATACGACCTGGACCAAAGCTGATAAACAAAATCTGGTTATGGAATACAAACGCACTCAAAAAGAAGTGATTGAGGAAACCCAGCATCTGACTAAAGCGCAATGGAATTTCAAAGAAAAGCCCGGGTCATGGAATATCGGGCAGGTACTTGAGCATCTGTATATGTGGGAACTCATCACCCAGCGGGATACCAGAGGAGCAATTTGGAATGGAATAAATATGGAAGATGTAAAAAAATTACTGGAAGACGATTCGACTGCAACAAATTGGATTTACGAAGATAAACCTCATACTTCTCCTGACTATACCATTCCTACCGGATTTATACCTGATCAAATAAATCTTAAACTCTTTTCTTCAAAATGTGATGAATTAATAAATGAAATAGAACAATCTGATCTTAATTTCAGATTATACATTCGCAAAATCCCCAACTACAACAAAAACCTGGTTCAATTGCATATGATTCATTACGGTCATGTAGATCGCCATCTGCGACAAATCAGGCGCATCAAATCGCACCCCTTGTTCCCAAAATAAAAATGATAAAAATAAAATACTTCACTAAAGTATCAACGGATTCGGTTACCAATTCATTTAAGCATAAATTTTGATATTGGGTAACCTTAGTGCCGGATCTTACACTTAATCACGTATGTACAAAGTCATAGAGTTATTTTATTTTTTTTTCCAGGGTACCCTGTTTTTCCAGGTAATCGCATTATTGGTGTTTTATTACATCACCAGGAGAAAAGACAGCCTTTTTTTCATGGGATTTTTACTTTTTGCCGCATTGAATTTTTTCCTCGCTGCACCGGAATTGTTTTATAATAAAGAGGATGGAGAGGTACTCACTTCACGATGGTTTCGGTTTTTCAATACTCCATTTGCGATGCTTTCAGGGCTATTCTTTTCTTTATTTCTCCGTGATTTTTTCGGGGATGTGGTGAAAGACCAACGAATTCCCCGATTGTTAACTATAATTATCCGGATCCAAATCCTGCTTTTCATCCCCTTCTACATTATGTATTTTTTGAAATTGCCCACTGAGTTTTTATTCAACCTTGTAAATTTTGGAGGAGTGGCTATCGGCATCTGGATTGTGTATATCATTTTTAAGCATAAAATCCCGTATGCACACATAGTTGCCCTGGGTACTATTTTTTATCTTATTGGTTCGGTGCTCACTACCTGGCTTCTATTGCTCAGGTTACAACAGACAAAACATATATTAGTAGATCATTTTCCCTTTTTAACTTTAAAAATTGGCATCCTGGTACAATCCATCTGTTATTTGATAGCGATATTCCATAAATGGCATCAACAATCAATTGAAGGCCGTGCGCAGGCTATCTTAGCCGAGAGACATCGTATTGCCTCAGAATTGCATGATGATGTGGGAGCCACCATGAGCGGAATTTCATTATACAGTCACCTGGCACATCGGCAACTCAGTACGGCGCCAATGAGCGAAGTAAAGGAATCATTGAATTTAATCATGCAACACTCGGCTGATGTGGTAGATAAATTGAAAGATATTGTATGGCTTACGAAACTTCAACATGAAAATGCCTACGATATAATAAAAAGGTTAGATGAATATTTAAGACAAGTAGCCAAGGCTAAAAACATAAATTCATCCACTGCCGCTTTGAATACTCCACATACAATGCTCCTTTCTGAAAATCAAAGCAGAAACCTGTACCTGATAGGAAAAGAAATAATTCATAATATGGTAAAACATGCGCAGGCTACTGACATTCATTTTGAACCAAAAATTACAAACGACCTGATAAGTCTTCAATTTACTGATAACGGGATTGGCTATGATTCTGATCAGACCAAACAGGGTAATGGTATAACCAATATGAAACGAAGAGCCGCTGAAATTGGGGGGGTACTTACTATTAAATCCTCTCCCGGCAAAGGCTCTGAGGTTAACTTGAGTATCAGATTAAAATAAAATTTTCTTTTTACTGATGATTTATACTGATACCTTGAAAAATCACCCAAAGAGGTATAGACGGGTAATCAGCAAAGTCGCATATTTGTAATTAATTGAAATGGAGATACGTGTAGCTATATTTGAAGATAATAAGCTTGTACGGGAAGCGCTCAATGCTATATTAAATGGCACGCCCGGATATTTGTGTTCGGGTATGTTTCCGAATGGTGATAATTGGAACATGAATATCCTGCTTTCCAAACCCGATGTAGTACTCATGGATATTGAGATGCCCGGGCTGGATGGAATAGAACTGACCAAATTAATTAAAGAAAAGTATCCTGATATTAAAATTCTGATCCAGACTGTATTTGCTGATAATGATAAAATTTTCAACGCTCTCTGTGGAGGAGCATCCGGGTACATATTAAAAAATGATCCGCCGAATAAATATCTGGAAGCAATAAATGAAATATTTAATGGCGGGGCACCCATAAATCCCATTATTGCTAAGAAAGTAATGAGTTTTTTTACATCAAAAAACATTATCCTCGTTCAACCTTCCAATGAAGATTATCAATTGAGTGAAAGGGAAAAGGAAATATTGCGGATGATGGTAGATGGTTTAGACTTTGCCAAAATAGCCCAGACCGCCTTTATCAGTTATGAAACAGTACGAACTCATGTAAAAAAGATTTATAAAAAACTGCATGTGGCGTGCAGATCCGAAGCGGTAATGAAAGCCATACAACAAGGTGTGTTGAATTGAATTGAGTCAGTATACCGTGGCCCAAAGAACTTAAAAATTAAAACTAAAGCCATCTCTTCCTAATATAGCAAGTGGCAAACCAATGTAAAACAGTTGACCTGATCTCTATTTTTATCAGGGAATACTCTACTATTTCAGCAAATCCATTAGCTGGAATACACGCTCCAAAAAAATCTTTACCCGACTGAATTTTTTTTCACAGATTTCAAAAATAGAGTTAATTTCGCCTTCGAACGATCGTACTAACCGATCATATCAAATGAATGTATCAGAGCCAAATACCGAATCTGCTATATTGGAAGCCGCCAGAAAATTGTTTGGCAGGCAAGGATTTGCTGGAGTATCATTACAGGACATAGCGAAAGAAGCCGGTACTACCAAATCCATGATCAACTATTATTTCCGCAGTAAAGAGAAACTTTTTACCCAAATATTCCGACAGGAATTTCAACATTTATTCACTTCTATAGGAATGGTGATGGCATCCGATTTATCGCTCAAAGAAAAAATCAGCCAGATCATCCAACTGGATATGGACAAATTAATACAGATGCCTCAGTTGCCTGTATTTATCCTGAGCGAGCTGCACAGGAATACCGATATAATTTTAAAAGACCTTGAAAATATTCCTATTCAGAATTTACTCTTGAGACTGGAAAAAGACATAGATGCAGAAGTAAAGAAAGGTAAAATAAACAAGATTGAACCATTGGAATTAATGATGAATATTCAATCACTTACTATTTACCCGATTGTAGCAAAACCTATGCTGATTCACAGATTGGGCATAACAGAAAAAAACTATCATCAAATGATGCAGAAACGAAAAGCCGAATTAGCCGATCTCATCTGGAAATCCATTTTAAAATAAATCATAAACTCAACTCAATATGGAAAGAAGAAACTTTATCAAAAACAGCATCGCCGGATCATTGGCCGCCAGTATTCCATCTGTAAAAAATACCGATGCTGCACCCCCGTACAATTTTAAGATGAACTATGCCCCCCATTTTGGCATGTTTGAAAATGCTGCTGGCAAAGACCTGGTAGATCAATTAAAATTCATGGCCGATAATGGTTTCCGTGGCCTGGAAGATAACGGTATGCTGGCAAGAACTACTGATGTTCAAAACAAAATTGGCGAAGCACTGGTCAAATTAGGCATGACCATGGGAGTATTTGTAATCGAAGGAGGTGATAATTGGAAGACTTCTTTGGCTACCGGTAAAAAAGAATTCATAGATCGATTTGTAGATACCTGCAAAAAAAGTGTTGAACTGGCAAAACGGGTCAATGCTAAATGGATGACTGTCGTACCGGGTTATTTTGAACGAAATTTACCTTTAGATATTCAAACCGCCAATGTAATTGAGGCATTGCGAAGGGGAGCAGACATATTGGCTCCAAATAACCTAATCATGGTATTGGAACCACTCTCTGATAATCCTGACTTGTTTTTACGACACGCTCCTCAAACCTATATGATATGCAAAGCCGTAAACAGTCCCGCATGTAAAATTTTATACGATGTATATCATATGCAACGCAATGAAGGTCATCTCATACCAACAATTGAAAAATGCTGGGATGAAATAGCGTATTTCCAGATTGGCGACAATCCAGGCAGAAAGGAACCCACCAGTGGTGAAATCAATTATAAAAACATTTTTAAATACATTCATCAAAAAGGGTATAAAGGCATCATGGGTATGGAACACGGAAATGCAAAGCCAGGCAAAGAAGGAGAGCTGGAACTTATAAAAGCCTATCAATGGTCTGATTCATTTTAAAAATATGAAAACATATATAGGGTGTATAGTATACCTGGGATTGGTATGTAGTTTTCAGGCCAATGCTCAATCTGTCATATCACTTGATGTGTTGTATGATGCGTTGAAATCACATCATCCTGCTCACAATTTATATGACCTTCAAAAGTCAATAAACGATCAGCAGAAAAAGATAAATAAGGAAAGCCATCTTCCGCAGGCAAACGTAACTGGTCAGGCCACCTGGCAGTCGGAAGTAACTAAAATTCCATTTTCTTTTCCCGGAATTGACATTCCAACACCACCTAAAGATCAGTACAGGGCGGTATTGGAACTGAGCCAATCTTTGTATGACGGAGGTACTTCAAAATCAATGTTAAAACAAATTGAAGAACAGGGAAATCTTGACCTGGCCAATACAGACCTGACTATATATAGTATGAAGGAAAACATTTGCAAGGCGTATTATGGGGCTATAACTGCAGATTTAGCAGTGGATCAATTAAATTTATTGATTGCCGATCTGGGTCAAAAGGAAAGTTTATTGGCCAGCCAGATCAAAGAAGGAATTGCCAGTGGATACCAGTCAGCTGTACTCAAAGTAAAATTAATGGAAGCCAGGCAATCCAAAGATGAAACAATAAAGCAAAAACAAAATGCTATCCAGATTCTAAACACACTCACCGGCCTGCACCTGACTACAGATACTAAATTTAATGATATCAGCTCCTCCAAATCAGAACCAAGACCAGAATACCGAATTTTTGATAGTCAACGCAAACTATCCATGGCCTTGTATGAAGTAAACAAAGCCAGGTTTAATCCCAGAGTGCAGGCTTTTTCTCAGCTCGGCTATGGAAGACCCGGCCTGAATCTGCTCACCAATGATTTTAGAGGATATTCCATTCTTGGCCTGAGGGGTTCGTGGAATCTAAGTAATCTCTATTTAAAACATACCCACAAAGAAAAAGAAATACTCCAAAAAAATCTGGGCAAAATACAGGTACAGCAGGAATCATTTGATCTGCAACAAAAGATCAAAACAGATCAACTTAAAAACGACATGGCAAACTATCAATCGGTAATCAAACAAGACGAAGAGATTATCGCTTTATTTGATACTGTACTAAAAAGCAGTGCGGTAAGACTGGAACAAGGCATTTCCAATATCAACGAATATACTACCGATGCGAATAACCTGGCTCAGGCTAAAATAAAGAAATCCATTCACGAAACTTTACTGTTACAAACCACTGAATTATTAAATCTCATCCAATCAAAAGAATAGTATGTTGAATAAATATTTTATACTCTATTTAGCCGTTGCTTTATTTTTAATTTCCTGTAAACAAAAACAGCATGCCTATAAAGCGAGTGGCATATTTGAAGCCAAAGAAGTAATCGTATCGGCCGAAACCGGCGGCAGAATTGATGAATTATCAATAGAAGAAGGCATAACCCTGGGTGCAGGTGCCCAAATAGGAAAAATCAACTGTACTCAACAGGAATTGATTACTCGCCAGGCAAATGAATCTCTTCAAAGCTTAAACAGTAAAACAGCTGATGCCTCTGCAAACATCAGTGTATTGGAAAAACAAAAGTCTGTACAGGAAAATCAGGTTAAAATAATTGAAGATCAATATTCCACCTTATTAAAGGAAGAAGCCAGGATTAAAAAATTAGTAGATGCTCAAGCCATACCATCGAAACAGCTAGATGATATCCAAAGTAATAAATCGGTGATGCAAAAACAAATTCTCACTGCAAACCAACAGATCCTTGTGTTGGAAGAACAAATACGCGCCACCCGAAAGAATACAGCCGTTCAGAACAGAGCTATATTATCTGAAAAAAGTCCCATTTCTGCACGAATAGATCAATTAAAAGACCTTGAAAAAAAATGTGACATTATCAATCCAATCAAAGGCACCGTACTCACACAATACACCAATAGATATGAAATGGCCACTCCGGGTAAAGCATTATATAAAATCGCCAATCTCGATACCCTTTTCCTGAAAGCCTATATTACCGGAAGCCAGTTACCAGAGATTAAACTCAATCAGGAGCTCAGTATTCGAACACAACAAGGAGAACATGAAAATAATTACAAAGGGCTGGTGACCTGGATTTCTGATAAAGCAGAGTTCACGCCAAAATCGATAATGACTGCAGATGAAAGAGCTAATTTAGTATATCCGATAAAAATCAAAGTAGTAAATGATGGGAACCTGAAACTGGGATTGTTTGCGGAAGTGAATTGGTGAAAAATAGCATCGACATAAGCAAAAGAAGCTGAATTGAAAAGATGATTGGCATTTCAAACATATATAAATCCTATGATAAAGGCAAAGTAAAAGCACTTAATGCCATTTCCATTTCAATTAAGCAAGGTGAATTATTTGGATTGATAGGACCAGATGGGGCTGGAAAAACAAGTTTAATCAGAATCATTGCCAGCCTGGTGATACCTGATTCTGGCTCGGTAAAAGTATTTGAGTACGATGCACAGAAAGAGTATCAACACGTACGTAAAATAATTGGATATATGCCGGGGAGGTTTTCACTTTATCAGGATCTGAGTGTGGAAGAAAATCTTACCTTTTTTGCCAATGTATTCAAAGTGGATATGAATAGGAATTATCACCTGATAAAAGATCTTTATGATCAGTTGGCCCCATTTAAAAATCGAAGAGCCGGAAAATTATCAGGAGGGATGAAACAGAAACTGGCATTATGTTGTGCCTTAGTGCATGAGCCAAAACTTTTATTATTAGACGAACCTACCACCGGGGTAGATCCGGTTTCACGAAATGAATTTTGGTCCATGCTTTTAAAATTAAAAAAAAGAGGCATTACCATTATTGTTTCCACTCCCTACATGGACGAAGCAAGCTTGTGTGACCGTGTAGCCTTAATGCAATCGGGACAAATATTAGACATGGGTACTCCTGCGGAAATATGCAACCAGTCCGGTTTGGTGTTATACGCTATTGATTCCAATCAATCGTTTCATTTGATGCAGACAATTAAAGAATACAAAAATATCAATACTTGCTTTGCCTTTGGTTCATCCTTACACATCAATCTAAAGGATAATGATATCGATGCATTATTGGTTTTTTTATCGGCAAGAGGATTTCCAGGTTTGACATATTCTAACATCGATGCCGGCATTGAAGATGTATTTATGGAAAAATTAAACCAGGTAGTATGAATGCAATAGAAGTGTACAACCTGACCAAAACATTTGGATCATTTACGGCAGTAGATCACATCAGTTTTCATGTTACTAAAGGTGAGGTATTTGGTTTTCTTGGAGCTAATGGAGCAGGTAAGACTACTGCCATGCGTATGCTTTGTGGATTATTGGAGCCCACAAGCGGAGAGGGCAAAGTAGCCGGCTATGAAATTAATACCGAAAGCGAAGAAATCAAAAAGCACATCGGATATATGAGTCAAAAGTTTTCACTGTACAATAATCTGACCATACGTGAAAATATTAGATTTTATGGTGGACTGTATGACATACCTAAAAAAGAACTTAAACAGAAGACGGATGAACTGCTGGAACGATTGGGGCTCACATCCTATGCCGACAAATTGGTAGAGAGCCTTCCTCTCGGATGGAAACAAAAACTGGCATTTTCAGTTGCTATTCAACACAACCCTGAAATTGTATTTCTGGATGAACCCACCGGGGGAGTAGATCCCATTACTCGAAGGCAGTTTTGGGACATGATTTACGAATCAGCTCATAATGGACTTACGGTGTTTGTCACCACACATTATATGGATGAAGCAGAATATTGTCATAGGGTATCTATCATGGTAGATGGGAAAATTGCTGCCCTGGATACACCTAATGAACTTAAGAAATTGTATGAAACTGAAAATATGGATGGCGTATTTAGAAAACTTGCCCGAGGTGCTAAAAGAAATGAATAATCATGAGATCTAACTTCACTGCCATGGTAATAAAGGAATTTAAGCACGTGCTGCGCGACCAGCGAAGCTTGTTCTTTTTATTGGCTCAGCCGGTGATGATGATTTTATTGTTCGGATTTGCTCTGAGCAATGAAGTAAAAGAAACCAAAATCATTATAGTAGATCATGCACGGGACGAAGTTTCAAAATCATTGATCAATAGATTTGAACAAAATTTATATTTCCACATAGTAGACATCCTGCACAATGAAAATAATGCTGACGAAATCTTTAAAAAAGGAATTGCTAAACTAATTGTTGTAATTCCGGCCAATATTGAGGATGACCTGAAGCACCAATACAAATCTACCGTACAGCTGATCGCGGATGCATCTGATCCAAATACCGCTGCTATTGTGAGTACCTATGCCGGATCGATATTCAGGGACTACCAAAATGAATTGTTGGGCCTGGTCAAAATGCCTTATGAAATAAAAGTGGAGCAACGAATGCTGTATAATCCACAGCTGATAAGTGCATACAATTTTGTACCCGGTGTATTGACCTTGATCATGATGATATTGGGTGCCATGATGACCTCTGTGGCTATAGTGCGTGAAAAAGAATTGGGTACTATGGAGGTATTGCTGGCTTCCCCTATTCATCCTCTGCAGATCGTATTGAGTAAAGCCATACCGTATCTGGCACTGGCATTTATCACTGAGATTATCATCTTGCTCTTGTCGGTATTTGTTTTGAATGTACCCATCAAAGGCAGTTTGTTTTTATTATTAGCCGAAAGCATATTATTTATCAGCACTACCCTTGCTTTAGGCCTCCTTATATCCTCTTCTACTAATCAGCAGCAAGTAGCTATGTTTATTTCATTAGTGGGCCTTATGCTGCCATCTCTGATTTTTAGTGGTTTTATGTTTCCAATAGAAAATATGCCATTGCCCTTAAGGACCATCAGCAATATTGTACCAACCAAATGGTATTATAATATAGTACGTGCCATTATGGTAAAAGGATTGGGTATTGAAAGTATCTGGAAAGAAACGCTCATATTAGCCACCATGACCCTGGTACTTACAGGTATTGCTATTAAAAAATTTAAAGTACACCTCGAATGAAAACACATATTTTAATTGTAATTCAAATATTGAGGTATTTAACTTACGATATTTATCTTCTTATGAGTTTTATCAGCAGGGGACCAGCGAAGCTGGGCAAATCATTCAACAGCGCTAAATGAAAAAACTACTCATCATAGTACAAAAAGAGTTTGCCCAGATATTCAGGCAACCGGCTATACTGCGGATGATCATTATGATGCCCATATTGCAATTGATACTGATACCGTTGGCAGCAAACTATGAAATTAAGAACATAAATATTCAGATACTGGATTTTGATCACTCTACGTATTCCAATTCATTAATACAAAAGCTGGATGCATCACCTTATTTTAGATTGGTAGGCTTACCTGACCACCCCTCGATGGCAAGCAAACAGATAGAGCAAAACAAAGCCGATCTTACTCTTACCATTCCTGGACATTTCGAAAAAGATCTGATCAGGGAGAGTAAAGCAACAGTCTCTATAGAAGCGGATGCCGTGAATGGACAAAAAGCATCTTTGGGGGTGGCCTATGCTACTCAGATCATCGGCGCTTTTAATAACGAAATCAGGGAAAAATGGATACAAATGCCGCGGCTGGTCGAGTTTCCTCAGATAGAGGTGCGCAGCAGTATGTGGTACAATCCATTTATCAAGTATCCGCTTTTTATGGTGCCAGGCATATTGGCATTATTAGTAACTATGGTCGGAGGCCTCATGTCCGCTTTAAATATCGTATCAGAAAAAGAAATCGGCACTATAGAACAATTAAATGTAAGCCCAATTAAAAAGTATCAGTTTTTACTGGGCAAGCTAATCCCATTTTGGGTATTGGGATTGGTGTCAATTACATTGGGGCTTATTGTAGCCAGAATCGTATTTGGTATAGTGCCGGCAGGCTCATATCTCACCATCTATTTTTTCTCGGCTATTTACCTGGTTGGAGCATTGGGTGTTGGTCTCTTACTCAGCACATTGGCTGATACACAGATGCAGGTGACTTTAATTTCATTCTTTATAGTCATGTTTTTTGTATTGATGGGTGGTTTGTATACTCCTATTGATTCCATGCCGGATTGGGCACAAAAGCTCGCATCGTTTAACCCGGTGTCTTATTTTATCAGGGTCATGCGATTTATAGTAATTAAGGGATCGGGTATCCGTGATTTATTACCAGAGCTAAAGGCTATGATATTATTTGGGATAGTATTGAATGTATTAGCAGTTTGGAATTACAGGAAGAGGACAGCGTGATGGTTGAAAAACTGGTATTTTTTTGCATTTAGTTTGGTCATTTTTAGTAAAAGAAATTTGAGCAGAATAAAGAAATTATTAAAGCACTTGTAAGATTTTTTAATTAGTCTAAATGCTAACTTATAAAGATAGATCCTGAAAAATTGAAAATCCATTTAGGAAATTAAATCAAATTAAATACTCACTCCATTCTTCCCTGATGTTGCCCAAGGTATCGTCAGTCTGAATGAAATCCGTGCATGGTGTACCAAATATCTATCAGCGATTTATGCTTCTTATTGAAATATCAGCTTATTCATTCGTCGATCATTTTTATTTTGTAAAACTACAGTATACATACCTGTCCCAATTTCATTTTTTGATACCGAAGCAGGATTACCCGGCTTTATCTTTTTATATAGGACTACTGCGCCGAAAGTATTTATTATTTTAAAATCCAATGGATCGGATTTCCAGTAAGCAGGAATAGTGATATGTACCAGATCTGATGATGGATTTGGAAATAATTGTAGTGGTTCTCTTGGATTGCCCAGGGAGTAAAGAGGTGTCGCAATGGAAGTGACTTGCTTAAAAAAATCCCAGTATAACACACTAGCTGCTACAGGATGATTTACCCCATTGGGAAAGAGATGGGTCAAGTCTTTGATATAACTATACAAAAAATAATTAGTTTGTCCTTTTTGCTTAGGTTTATTAAATGTATAAGTAAATAGATATTCAGATTTAGCCAGGCTATTGGTATCTGAAATATTCTCTGCTCCCCTGATTACAGATGACATCTTAGGTACAAAAGCCGTCAATGAATCATTGAACGGCAAAGGCTTTCCAATTTGCTCTACTATATAATCGTCAGCAACTCCAATAGTTTGCCAAACCGGTATGTATTTTAGCGGTTTACCAGAATCTAATGGATGCAATTGCCCAGCATTACTGGCAGCAGCGGCAAAAATATCACTGGCTTCGACAGCCAGCTTATTGGCCATGACTGAACCATTAGAAAATCCGGCAACAAATATTTTCTTAGGATTAATATTAGCTATTTTCTGTACTGTATCGATCACTTTTCGCAAAAACTTAACATCGTCTTTAAAATCCTGTATCTTGTTGGGACATTTTACAGATTGAAGGTCACCATTATTCCATTTGGTATTGGTCACATTAAACCCCAAATCACCCACATAACAATAGGCCAATGAACTGGGATAGATCGTAATAAACTTTTCTTTCTCACCCAATTCTTTCCACCCGGAAATACTGAAAAATTTTTCACCATCACCGGTAGTGCCGTGAAGCATCATCACTATGGGAAAGCCACCTGATGGTATTGTGCCGGAAGGTCTAACCAAAATGAACTCTCTTTGAACACCATCAAATAAAAATTTAAAATCAAATCGCTGACTGAAGAGTTCATAACAAGATAAAACCAAAAAGGTGAACAGATATTTTTTGTACATCGTCATTGGAGTTTCCTACAAAATTAAATGAAATAGTATAAATACATTCACCCTAAGGTGGTAAAATTATGATCGGTCGGTAGTCAATGCAGATCTTTTAAGCGTAATGCCAGATATAATAGATACTATAATACCAATGATAAATACGGTCAGTGTCATCACCAGAAACAACATTACAGGATTACTAAAAAAAGATCTTTCTTTTTCAATCTTTGCCAGTGTGGCAGCCCACTGATCTGCAGGAGTACTTGCCCTTAGTTTTTCTATATATTGAGCATAATACTGCGCTGACCATTCCGGATTGATAATCTGGGTATAGATTGTATCCAATATACCAAATCCAAGAGAAGGGATAATGGCAATGAGTGCTCCGATCTTTAAGGCCTCCCAAAATCCCAGGTTGCCATCTGCTTTCTGATCCCGGTATTGCCTGATGCCAATAAAGACGAATATCATGGACACAAACATGCTCAGGTAACCAACTACTTCACTGGATTCACTTGAAAATTTTGGAATTAAAATAAAGAATTGGATCAAGCCAAAAACGATTAGAGTCAATGCCGCATTTCTGCCATTTTTTAGAATAATTTGTTTTTTCATAATTAATTAAAATTTTTGACCAATATAGGCTTGTTGCTTACCCAAATTCATCAGTGACAAGTATGATTTGGATGGTACTAAAGTAGGAAATAAGGTAGTACTACCTGCTATTATGATATGATTTTCAGATTCTTAGCTTGCTGAACTGCCAATATTCGATTTTTTACCTCCATTTTAAGCAAAATATTGGAGACATGTGTTTTGATGGTACTCTCAGATAAAAATAAAGCCTGGCCAATTTCCTGGTTACTCAGACCCATTGCCATCTTTTCCAATACCTCCAATTCCCTCGATGTAAGGCCCATTTTTTTTATTTGATCTGGCTTGGGAGATTCAGGACTCTGGGATGATTTGGTAATGCCAGGAGGGTCGGATCCGGTATTTTTATTCGATCTTAGATTGACATAATACCCAATAAAAAAAAATAATACCGCAGCTAATGCTACTATGATTTCAAGTCGGGCATTTCCCTGGCTATATTGAACTTCTGCTACTTTAAACAAAACCAATAAGCACAAAGTGAGCAAGCCAAAACCGATTACTAAGGTACGCATCTTATACTTAGTTCCAAATTTACAAACAATGGTTAACTTTAGTCCAACTCTGGACAATGAATAAATACTTCGTTTTATTTTTCTTTTTTAGTCTCACCGTTTCGATAGGCAATACCCAGGACAGCTTATCTAAAGGGGAGCAACAAGTTATTCGCATTTTTGGTGAGCTTTTTAATGAAGCCCGAAAAAAAGCTTTAGAAGATATGCGTACCAATGGCAATCGAAGTATCCTGGGCAATGCATTACGAGAAACGATGGGTGGTATTGTCAATCGTACAAAGGATAGAATCCTCTCAAACGGGGTCGATAATTTACTCATTCCGCTTCCTGAAGCCCTTGATCAAAACAAGCAGACACTCATTACAAAAGGTAAAGCCAGTCTATTATCTGATTTTAAATCTTCACTATCTATCGCCGCCAAAAATGCCCTGCTAAACTCATTGTTAAAAATGGCGGAACAAGTAACGGAATTGGATGTACATGCTTTGGTAGATAAAGCAGACGACACATCATTAAACATTACCGATTTGTTTAAAAGCATGCAATATGCCAAATTGGTAGCGATTTCAAAACCATTTGCTAAAACTGCATTCAAACTTTCGGGGGGCAAAAAACTATACAAAAAAATAGATAGGGAAATAAAAAGCTCAACCGGCAAAAAACTCAACCTGGACAATGAAGAATACCTGGCTAAAATAGCCACCGATATTTTCTTTGACTACCTGTCTGGAGAAGAAAAAAACATGAAACAAAATCCAGTGAATATCCTGGATGGACTCATAGATATTTTATTTAAAAAAGGATAGAGTAAACAGGCTTTCACTGTGAGCTCCAAATGATGCAAAACACTAAATATGTCTCTCGTATCTAAAGGATGTAGTAATACAACTACTTCGTCATTTGCCAGTTAAAATTTAGTTTTTCCTGGCTACTTTGCTCTTGTTACTCGTCTTGATCATATCCTGGATGATATACGAACACTCCTCCAGGTATACATCTTTGCGAATATTTCTAAACCATTCGTCCTGTCTTTGTTTTAATAAAGTTTCGCTGGTAATCGATTTTTCCCGGTCAGTAAATTCAGCTGAAGGACTTGGTACTAATTTGGTAACCCGGTTGTTAAGTGAATTAAATTTATCAGACTCCAGGTCCCTGTTTTTTTCTTCCTTACGATAGGTATCGAGATTGAGGGATACTGTAGACATTTCTTCTCTTTTCTTTAACCGAATAGCATTTTCCTCCAATAATTTAAATATAGTGCTGGTATCGGTACGGGCTTTGCTCATTGCCTTGATTTGATCCAGATTATCCACTACATATACATTTTGATTGTAGTTGAGTTTGTTTATTTCTGACCATTCCAATGGATGGTCGTATTCTTTCTCACCTATATTGAGGTATTTGAAATTGTCTGACAATACAATATCCGGATTGACTCCCCGCAGTTGGGTGCTTCCACCATTGATGCGATAAAAGTTTTGCACCGATATTTTGATTTCTCCTAATGGTTTGTATTGCTGTAATCCATTTACCATTTTATCCAATGGAAAAAATCGCTGTACAGTACCCTTACCAAAAGTGCTTGGCGAACCAACAATGACTGCGCGCTTATAATCCTGTAAAGCAGCAGCTAATATTTCAGATGCAGAAGCACTGTATGTATTAGTCATTACCAATATAGGACCATCATATTGCACTGCACTGTTGCGATCGTTCATTACATATGGATTTCCGGTCTTAGATTTTACCTGCACTACCGGACCCGTTTCGATGAATTCACCGACCATGTCTACTACTTCAGTAAGTGAGCCTCCTCCGTTATATCTCAAATCAAGAATAATTCCTTTGGCACCTTTTGCCTGGCATTTGGATATTTCGTTAGCAACATCACGGGCACAACTTTTACCATTGCTATCATCAAAATCAGAATAGAATGCGGGTAAGCTTACGTATCCTATTTTTTCTGTAGAACCCGGTATTTCAATAATTGAAGATTTGGCATAACCCTCCTCTAATATCACTTCATCTCTGATCAGGTGAATATCTTTAAGGTTGCCATCTTTTTTCTTTACTGAAATGGTTAGCCCGGTCCCTTTTTTGCCTCTTATATAAGTGATTACTTCATCCACTCTCAATCCAATCACTTCTTTAGGTTCACCCCCATCCTGAGTAACGCGTAATAGCAAATCGTCTACTTCCAATTCTCCATTTTTGGCTGCGGGGCCACCCGGAATGATGCTGGTGACTTTAGTAAATTCTTTTTCCTGTCCAAGCCTGGCACCAATGCCTTCATACTTGCCTGACATATTCATATCAAAATCTTCCTTGTCTTTGGGGGAAAAATAATTAGTATGTGGATCAAAATACCCGGTGATCGCATTGAGATAAGATTCAAACCATACTTTATCATCCAGTTTTTTTAATCTGAAAAAATAGTCGTCGTATGTTTCCTTTACTTTTTCAAGAGTTTCTTTTTGTAATTCAGTTACCGACTTTTTATTTTTAGTTTCTTTTTCCTGTATATCTAATTTTTCAGCCATTCGTGATACCACTTCATATTGAATCAATTTTGTCCAGGTATTCTTTAAATCCGCATCATTTTTGGAAAAATTCGATTTTTTAGGATCAAGTTCGATGGTCTGATTTGCTTTTAAATCCAATGGTTTAGAAACTGCCTCTTTATAATATATCTCGGATTTGATCAAAGCATTACGAAATAATTTAGTGCTTAGATAGAAAAAATCGAGATTACGAACTTTTATATCATCATCCAGCTTGGTTATATATCCCTTGAGTTGATCTATGTCGGATTGAATGAAAATTCTCTTTGATCCGTCTAACGCGTCTATATAAGAATTGTATACCGCTTTGGAAAATTCATCATTCAACTGCTGAGGCCTGAAATGCGCCTGCTCCAGCGCTTGCAATACGGTGTGTAAAATGACCGCTTCTTTACTCCCATCTGTTTTGGTGTTTGGCTTTTTGGCCACAGTAAACAAATACATAATAGATACTATGCCAAAAGCAAGAAATGAACCTCTCATAAGCCACTTGATAAAATTATTCATGAATATAAACAGCTAAAATGCGATAATAATTTGAAATAATATGTTTTGAAATGCTTAAAATTGAAAAAACCAGGGCGAAACACGCTGGGTTTGTGACCACGCTGTCATTTCTGACTTCACGATAAACGAAATGCTGCATCCACTCTCTTACATATAGTATAAAACAAAATTTGCCAATCATTATACTTATGATGCATTTTTAAATATTCAACATACAATAGTGCTTAGTAATCATTAGATTAGCACATATATTAATGAATAATTAAACTAAAAATGAAGAAAATAGTTGAGCAGGAAATGAAAAATAAAACTACTGAGAGCAAATTAAACTTCAAAGATGTTGGCGATAATCGAAGGTCCTTCCTCAAAAAATCAACCTTGGGTGGCATGTCTCTGGCAGGTATGATGACATGGTCTACCCCTGAATTAATAGAAAAAACCACCTCCAATATATCCCGATATGGTGCACCTACTGACCTCAGGATCACCGATATGCGATACACCACTGTGGCCAATGGCACCGGGGCCACAAATGCACGAAATGTAATCATACGTATCGATACCAATCAAGGCATCTACGGTCTGGGAGAGGTACGTGATGGCGGTGACTATAGATATGCATTATTCTTAAAAAGCAGATTGCTCGGTAAAAACCCAATAAATGTAGAAATGCTGTTTAAGATCTTAAAACCTTTTGGCGGGCATGGACGAATGGGTGGAGGTGTATCTGGCGTAGAGATGGCACTTTGGGATCTTGCCGGTAAAGCGTTTAATACTCCCGTATGGGCTATGCTGGGTGGCATGTATCGGGATAAAATCAGATTGTATACCTATATTCCCAATTCCGGTGGTAAGCCGCTGGCTCAAATAGATCATTCCGAATTTAAGGCAGATGTTCAGCGCAGGATGGTTGACCAGGGATATACCTGGCTCAAAATGCATCCCGGGCTTGAAAAAATATTTGATATCCCTGGCGCCATTACCGGTATGAACCAAGTCGATAGTTTTAAAGACAGGGTAAATCCACAGCAAAATTATTTATCTTATCAAAATACAAAACATGATTTTTCCCCAATACAGGTTACTCAAAAAGGCATCGATGAATTGGTAAAATATTCAGAATATATACGCAGTGTGGTCGGCTATGACATTCCATTATCTATAGATCACCTCGGGCACTATGATTTAAATAATTGCATCAAAGTATGCAAAGCCCTGGAAAGATTCAATTTTGCTTCGGTAGAAGATCTGTTGCCCTGGACAGACATGAAAAAATTTAAGCAAATCACAGATAATATCACAATCCCCACTATGACCGGAGAAGATATCTATCTCAAAGAAGAATTCAAAAAACTCGTAGATCATCAAATAGTGGATATGGTGCATCCTGACATGGGCACATCAGGAGGCATATTGGAAACAAAACGAATTGGGGACTATGCAGAAGAAGGCAATACGGCTATGATGCTGCATTTTGCCGGAACCCCGGTGTCATTTATGGCCAATGTACACTGTGCCGCTGCTACTCAAAACGTACTGGCACTGGAAATGCCCAATCAAGTATCAGATAATGCCTGGTGGCCCACCTTAGTCAAAATGGTAGGCAAACAACCACTATATACTAAAGGATATGCAAATGTGCCGATGGATGCACCAGGTCTGGGCATCGAATTGAATGATGAAGTGATGAAACAACATTTACATGCAGAAGATAAATCGTATTTCGAACCCACTCCGCAGTGGAACGCTATCCGATCACACGACAGATTGTGGAGTTAAAGTATACGAAAAGCATTTTACAGCAGCAGGTCTCGTATCTGTTGTACCCTGTTATACCCATTATATAATCACAGTGTATAAATCCACCTCCCCTTTATTTTTCGCATTTACCTTCCCTCTATACTTACATGGAATTATATCCTTGACCAAATTATGAGTAGCACCTGAAATATTTATTTCATTTATCATACCGGATTGCTCCATTCTTGCAGCCATATTTACATCATCGCCCCATACATCATAAGCAAATTTTTGGGTTCCAATAATACCGGCAATGGCTGATCCGGAATGGATTCCTATACGAATGGAAAGTGGGATGCCATTGGATCTGTTTTTGTTTATGCATTCAAGTATTTCAATACCCGCTCTCACCGCATGCAGTGCGTGATCCTGATCTGTCCGCGGCAATCCGCTTACGGCCATATAGGCATCCCCAATCGTTTTTATTTTCTCCATTCCATATTTAAGCATGATCTGATCAAATGCCTTGAAATAATGATGTAATAAATCGATGAGTTCTACCGGGGTGATCCGCTCGCAGTATTTCGTAAACCCTACAAAATCAGTAAAAAGAATAGATACATTTTGATAGTATTGGGCTTCTGTTTTTCCGTCTTTAATCAAATTTTGGGCTATTTCTGCCGGCAGGATATTGAGTAACAAAGCATCGGTTTTTTGCTTTTCTGATTCTAATTCCCTTTTTTTCTCTTTTAATTGATCATTGGTTTTGATTAATTCTTTTTTATAAACCAGGCTCATGAAAAAAAATGTACTGACTAATCCAATAAAACTGTTAAGATAAAACAAGTCATAATATTTAAATTGGTACTTCTCAGCAAATACATTGCCCTTAAAAATAGATTCAGATAACAATATGAACAGCAAATCTACGACTAACCAACCTCCTGCCCACTGTGGCTTAGAAAACAATAAGGATACTACCGGTACCATGCTAAGCCAAGGGAAAACCGGAGAAGTAGTACCTCCCGTATAAAAACACAAGATGACAATGCCTGTAAACCCGATCGTTGCAATATAATTTCCAATAAAGTCAGGTGAGACTCCGTAGCTTAAAAAAACAAATGACATAGAAAATGCCAGTATCAAGCCGAGCTGGATAAAAACCCCACCCTGAAAGCCTATCCAGATGGCATTGAAGATATACAGTGCCATAAAGAGAATAGTAATCCCGGCACCATTTATAATAGTAGAAACCTGATCTCGCTTATCCTCATGATAACGAGCGATAACAGTGGAATAAAATTTGTTTTTAAACGAGTTCATTATCTGAATCACTTAATCCTACGAAAAAATCTGCAGGTTGGATTTTGAGTTGATTTTAGGTCATAATAAAGTTTTTTGGGGAAAAATTGCTCTTCTTGTTTCCATATTAAATTTAATAACCTCTCGCCACAGATTCAGAATACGGCTGTCGGCAAGGCAGCATAAGAGATCCTTTGGGTCATTGCTGGCAAGTTCAAAAGAAATTGGGAATTACAAACGATTGATTTCCAATACGAAAATCAAATCAATTAATGTTTCAATTTGTACATACCCGGCTACCGAAATGCACATTTGCCGGGATATGGTCAACCTGAAAAAATGTATTTCTAAAATTATTTTCTGCTAAAATGACTGGTACATGAAAATGTATAAGCACGAATAATATGCCATAATGACACAAAAAGACCGGTTGGAACATAAGTTGATGACGAAAAATTGATAAAATTTATTTTTAAACCTTAAAATTTTGAGTTATGTTACCTGTAAAAAGTTCAATCTTACCAACTGTCTCAAGATTTTTTGATGACGATTGGAATCTGTTATTTGATTGGTCAAATCGCAATTTTTCAAACACAGCTACTACTGTTCCATCAGTAAATGTCAGGGAAAATGATGATGAATACCTGGTGGAAATGGCGGTACCTGGTATGAAAAAAGAAGATTTCCAAATTGAAGTAAACAATAATGTGCTTACCATCCGGAGTGAGGTAAAAAATGAGCAGGAAAAAAAAGAAGGGGAAACGTATACCAGGCGGGAATTTAGTTATCAATCCTTCTACCGATCATTTAACCTAAACCATCAGGAAGTGGATGAGTCTAAAATCAAAGCCACTTATAAAGATGGTATTCTTTCCGTGGTACTTCCCAAAAAAGAAGAAGCAAAACCCAAACCATCCCGCAGCATTAAAATTTCTTAATTCTTTGTTTTTTGAGGGGAGATCAGATCTCCCCTTTTTTTAATTTTTATTACACTTTTAAGAGGCATCAAATATGAAAAAGAATTTATTTTTTTCAGGCTTGATAGCTTTCGTAGTAAGCATTTCAAGCATAGGAATATATTCATGGATGAGTAATACCCGCAAAACTGTAAAAATTGAACACATCAACAGTGTACCTGGCAAGCCGGCGGTATTCACCCTCGACCAGAACGGAAAAGCCATACCACTTGATTTCAATGAGACAGCAGAAAAAGTGCTCGATGGGGTGGTGCACATCAAATCAACCCATCTCTACGCTGGCAACAGTCAAAGTCTGCAATTCAGAGGAGGATTGGATCCATTCAAAGATTTTTTTGGAAATGAATTTGAACCATTTTTTGGGCCTCGATTTCGATTTGAATCTCCGAGATCAAATCCGCCCTCCAATGAGCCTCCCAGTCAGGTGGGTACCGGATCCGGAGTGATCATCAGTAAAGATGGGTATATCATTACCAACAATCATGTGGTTGCCGAAGCCGATGATATTGAAGTAACATTACATGACAACAGAACTTACAAAGCTACCGTAGTGGGTACGGATCCATCCACTGACTTGGCTTTAGTGCAAATTAAAGAAAAAAATTTGCCTACAGTACCTTTTGTCAATTCCGATGATGTACATGTAGGTCAATGGGTATTAGCAGTAGGTAACCCTATGGGATTAAACTCTACCGTCACAGCAGGGATTGTAAGTGCCAAGGGGCGTAGCATCAATATTTTGAAAGATAAGTATGCTATAGAAAATTTTATCCAGACAGATGCTGCAATCAACCCAGGAAATAGCGGTGGAGCATTGGTTAATCTCGAAGGTGGCCTGGTTGGAATCAATACCGCAATTGCCAGCCCCACAGGCACCTTTGCAGGTTATGGTTTCGCCGTACCTTCCAATATCGTGAATAAAGTGATTAAAGACCTGCTGGAATATGGTACTGTCCAGCGCGGTGTTTTAGGCGTCATGATCAGAACCATTGACGGTAACCTTGCTAAAGAAAAAAATCTGGGCATAACTCAGGGCGTCTATGTCGACAGTCTGATGGAAAATAGTGCAGCAGGAAAATCCGGAGTAAAGCCGGGAGATGTAATATTAAAAGTAAATCAAATGGCAGTGAAGTCCTCACCAGAATTACAAGGTATAATAGCCCGGTACAGTCCAGGTGAAGAGGTAACCCTTACAATCAACCGGAAAGGAAAAGAATCTGATATGAAAGTAAAACTAAACAACAGAGAGGGTAATACTGAATTAGCTAATAAAGATAACCGTGAAATATTAAAAGTTTTGGGTACTGAATTGGAAGAAGTCAATCAAAGCCAGGCAGATCAATTAAATATTGAAGGAGGAGTAAAGGTTAAAAAATTATATGCCGGTAAATTGAGAAAATACACCCAAATGAGGGAAGGCTTTATTATAACTGCTATTGATGGCAAACCTGTAAAATCCGTAGATGATGTAGTAGCATTATTGGAAAAAAAGAAAGGAGGTGTGATGCTTCAGGGGGTGTATGAAGAAATACCCGGTGAATATTTTTATGCTTTTGGTATTTAAAGTTTAATCATTCAAAGCAGGTGAAGATGGCCAACTTCACCTGCTTTATTCTTCAGATTTATCCATCTTTTCCGATAGCAGGCTCAAAGGATCATCCAGGATTACCAGAAAGCAGATGCTTTCAATAACAGTATCTCAGTTTTTTATTATATTCATCTTCTCATTCACATCATTTTATGAATCGAAGAAATTTTATCCAATCTGCTGCCATGGCCACTTCAATTACCGGTTTCAATATCTTGCACGACGATACCAAATCTCAAACTGATCCCTCCATCATTGGTCATAATAGTCATCGGTATCGCGTAGTCAAAGGTTGGGGTATGCTGGATGCAGGCAAAAATCCTGTAAATGACTGCCATGAAATGGTCGAGGATTCCAAAGGCAGACTAATAATGATTACGAATGAAACAAAAAACAATGTACTGATCTACGACAAATCAGGCAAGCTTTTAGAATCGTGGGGTAATAGTTATATTGGTGGGCATGGGCTTTCCATAAGTAATGAAGGTGGGGAACAATTTTTGTTTATATGTGACCCGGAAAGGCACCAGGTGATCAAAACCGATCTCAAAGGAAAGGAGCTGATGATCATTGACTACCCTAAAGAGACAGGAGTATATCCCTATCCCACAAAATTCAAGCCTACGGAGTCAGCCATTAATCCTGCAAACGGGGACATTTATATAGCAGACGGCTATGGATCAAATTATATTATTCAATACGACCATAAAGGGAAATACATACGCCATTTTGGGGGGTCCAGTGCTGAAAATGTGAACGAAAAATTTGATTGTTGTCATGGTATCATTGTAGATACACGAAGCAAGCCTGCTTCGACTTTAATCATTACAGACAGAAGGCATAATTGTTTAAAGCGTTTTACATTAGATGGCAAATATCTTGAAACCTATAATTTACCAGGTTCCTATATCTGCAGACCGGTGATTAGGGGAGAATATACTTTTGGGGCTGTTTTCAGATCAGGCAACGATGGCTGGAATTATTCCGGTTATATTCAAATACTGGATAAAAACATGAAAGCAATCTCTACACCGGGCGGTACAGAACCAGTATACCTAAACGGAAAATTGCAAAAACAATTTAAAGATGACCCCGGCAATGTATTTATGCATCCGCACGATGTCTATATAGATAGTGATGAAAATATATACGTGCCACAATGGTATAGTCAAAAAACGTATCCTGTAAAACTGGACCGGGTATAACCTGGTATTTAAATAAAGAAGGCAATCATTAGCATTTTAAAAAGCAAAGAACCAGATTAGCACGGCATACAATTTAAGGTAATATTGTTTTTTTTATAATCTGACGGCAATACGTTTTAAATAGAAGTATGTTTGCCTGTAATTACACCATTTATACCTATGGATAGAAGGAAATTCATTAGCTATACCAGCACAGCCTTGCTTTCGCCGCCAATATGTCTCAAAAGTGATCTAATAATTAGCAGATCAATTCCTTCGACCGGAGAAAAACTGCCCGTGATCGGGATGGGTACCTGGCGGACCTTCGATACTGTTCAATTTGATGCATTAACCATTCGAAAAAAAATTCTTTCCCAATTGGCTGCGGCTGGTAATAAACTCATTGATTCATCTCCTATGTACGGCAGATCTGAAGCCACCATAGGCGATATCATATATACATTACAAAACAGGTCCATGTTTTTTCTGGCCAGTAAAGTATGGACCAGTGGCAAACAAGCAGGTATCCATCAAATACAGGACACCTTCAGATTAATGAAGACAGAAAAAATGGATTTGATGCAAGTGCATAACCTTGTAGATGTACACACTCAATTACATACTCTAATGGACATGAAGGCGCGGGGTCTAATCAGATATATTGGCATCACGCATTATCTTCCAGGAGCATATGACGAGATGATTAAATTAATTAAAAATGAAAAATTAGACTTTGTACAGTGTAATTACAATATTTACTCCCGGGAAGCTGAAAAAAGACTAATCCCTGCTGCTCATGATGCCGGGTGTGCGATAATTATCAATCGGCCATTTGAGGAAGGACAATTATTCGATTATGTCAAAGGAAAAAAAATACCGGAATGGATAAAAGAGATGGGCATCCATACCTGGGCCGCCTTCTTTCTCAAATATATAATTTCTAATCCAAAAGTTTGTTTTACAATACCTGCTACTTCCAACCCGGATCATTTAGTTGAAAATATAGCTGCGGGAAGAGGATATATCCCTATGGAATCTGAAAGGCTGCGTATGATAAAGGAGTTTGAAAACAGAAAATAAAGTATACCATTTAATGGTGTGCATATACGGTAATAAAGAAAATTATTTCATATCTACCACTTTATACACTTCACCATTACTTTTGGTAAATAAATAAATTTCGCCCGTATGATCTGTTCCTATTCGCAGATCTACCCGGGCATTTTTGGTAATGGTCTCCAGGTCTGTCTTTACACCATCCATTTCCAATTGAAGTTTTTTTATAGTGGTTTGCTTGCCAGGCATAATTTCTTTATTCTCTGCAAAAAACAAAAAGCCCCGTGGTATATCCCCAAAAATATATTTACCCTTTAATGCATTTATTTTTCCTGAATAAACTACTCCGGCTGATATAGCATTGCCTTCATCATGATCGTACTGAATCACAGGATGTATGTAGTGACTACTATCATTATCCGGCAATGGATATACGACTTCGTGATTGGCATTGGGATCAAATAAAAAAGTTCCTTCCCTATATGGCCAGCCATAATCGCCCCCCTTTATTCCGAGGTTGATCTCTTCTATACTATGCTGACCTATATTGCTGATAAACATCTTACCCGATCCGGTTCTGTCCCAGGATATAATATGTGGGTTGCGAAATCCTCTGGCCCAGATCTCCTTTACCGCTTCCGCCGCTTCGATATGAGGGTTATCAGCTGGTATTCCATATTTGCCGTTTTTACTGTTTGAGCCTAAGGGGTCTATTCTGATTACAGCTGACCAAATATGTTTAATATTATCAGTCAATTCCGCATGCCCTGCTAAGGCAGCCCCCCCATCACCTACACCAATATAAAGCATACCATAATCAGCGTTACCTTTCTTTACCATTGGATTAAACTGTATGTCCTGAACCCCATGTATTACTGAATACATATCTATGCGCAATAGCTCTCTTTTAGATGCAGGCACAAATACTTTTGCAGTTATATCATTATTTTTCCATTCTGTGATTACATATTGTACCGATACTTTTATTCCTGAGGGTAATGCAAAATCAGCTAAACCTGTAGAATCTGGTTCAGTATGCACCGTATACATCAATCGATTAGAAGCATAATCCGGATGAAATGTAAAACTACCCAGGCCCGATGCAAGACCCGGTTGGTCCATAAAATTGGGCAGCTGGGATTTTACATCAAAAAAGAGGGTGGCACTATCGTTATTTAATTCATATATTTTACCGCGCAGATCGTGTATAAATAACCGGTATTTATCTCCTATTTTTAGGTCTACCATTTTATTTATCCGTGCCAGTGGAGCTACATCGGCACTGGGTGGTATTCTGAGCCATTTTTTTAAGACCAGGGTATGATCTGAAACAGCAATTTTCTCTTTAATTGGATTTATAAGTGCCCCGGGCCTGCTTGCTTTATTTTTCTTTTCACCCTCTGAGAATTTATGTATATAGCTAAGTATCTGATTGATCTCCTCTTCTTTTAACTGGGGAAATGGCGGCATATATTGTTTATACTTTTTAAATTGCTCAGTGGCTCTGGCATCGCCGCTATTAATAACCGCAATTGGGTTTTTTATAAATTTTACCAACCAATCTTTTTCTGCCTGAGCTGTGATACCAGACAGATTAGGCCCTATATTATTTTCTTCAAAACTATGACAATTGGCACAGTGAGTGATGAATAGATTTTGACCCTCTTGTACATTGAGCTCATCCTTGAAATAGTTGGAGGCATTGGGTTTTGACGACACTCCATCACTTTTACAGCTAATTTGAAAAACGATTAAAAATAAAAAACAAGTGAAAGCAAAATATCTCATAAAATAACCACGAAAGCCCGTAAAAGTATTATAAATATTCTACTTTAACGAGGTTCAATCGCAAACTTCTCTGGGATGGCACTATGAATGTATTTGAAGATACCTGCATGGCATCTCTGAATCTCAATTGCAGTCGTACGTATTCTGTACTGAGCACACTTTTACGCTGATACTGACCGTTAGCCTGCACGATGTATTCGCTCACGGTATTTTCTGCGCTGATTTCGTCATTATAGATCAGTCGAAGCTTAGATGGGTTTTTAAACAAGAAGAAGGAGGAATACATACCATCATCATCATGAGAATATTGCTTTTTATGCAATACATCCGACCACTCCAGGCTGCCTTCTTTTGAAATGGAAAACAAAGCCATATCTTCATAATAATAATCTACCAGCAGAGGTGCTCTGAATCCAAATGGACTATTGAATCCCCGATTGGTCGCTCCACTATACGTTGCTCTTCGCTCGTATTCTTTTTTTATTTCAGTAATCAGGAGCATACCTCCATCCTGTTTGAGCGCAATATCTGTGACCTGCAATTGATTGAACTCATTTTTATCTTTTGATCTTCTTTTTATTTCTTCATCAAACCTGGTTTCAAATGGAAAGGCATTTACCTTTTCTACAGCGCCGGGTACTAAAGAGTGCTGTACAAAATATATTCCTTCTGCTTTACTCAGGTTTTTTTGTGTATACACTCCCCCTCCCAGCAATTGTTTATTTATATTATCATATACGAATTTGCTGTGAAAACTAACGATTCTGAACAACGGTATGAGGTAGGCCGTATTGGTTTCAGTGCCTATAGAAAAATTATGCACTTCAAATACGTGCTTATCCTTTTTAGTCCTGAAATTATTCTTTTCAAAAATAATGATATAATCACCTTCGTTTGTAACCAGCATACTCCTAAAATCATCCTTGAGGTCCGTTTCCTGAAATAGAATAGTACGATTATACAGTATCTTCCTTTCTTTGATATCATATAAAGCTACCCTGAGTTCATGCTGCTCATGTACTGAAAAAAACAGTATTTTAGTTTTATCCTCAGAGCGAGCCACTTTTACATCCGGGTTAAACAGCATGCTTTCATACACTTTTATAGTATCCGAACTTATTATATTCCCTCTTGAATTGATCTGATCGGCCTGGATAAAATAATCACCCCTGCTCCGGTAACTATACATTACAAAAAAAGAGGTATCTCTCGGTATGGTAGCCAATATCGTGCATCCTTTGTCGCTCAAGTTGATTTCGATATCTTCCTTGTGCTTTAGATTATTATCAAATGTCTTTATTTCGTATTTATTTCCCCTGTCTCTGAATAAAACTACAAGACTGTCGACCTTGCCTACCAGGTCATAGGACAAATCATTTCGAAGTTGTATCTCATCGGATACCGTTACTTTTTGTCCAGTTAATTTGGCAAATATGCCAATACTAAGGATAAAGATGAACAGTAGTCTATGAAGCAAAATTGAAATTCTGAACAGTCTCATTTCTTGATCTTCAAATATATGGACTTTTGGCTAGTGTGTAAATGTCAAATTTTTGATTAGTGATGAAAGTTGGCTAAGGCTTACTCTTTTTTTCAATTTTAGGAAATTCTGCAAATTCTTAACTTTAAGCCATCCGAAAACGCATTTGGTAAAGGGTGAATATCTGGAAAAACATAATAGACAGACCTAGTTAAAGAAAACTGAATTTCTTTTACCTCCGTCATTCTTTCATAGTTATAAATTCTAAATTATATGCAGACCATCATTGAGCCATTTCGTATTAAATCAGTAGAACCAATTCATTTTACTACATACGAAGAGCGGAAAGTATTAATCAAAAACGCTCATTTCAATCTATTCCTGTTAAAAGCCAGAGATGTAATAATAGACCTGCTGACCGATAGTGGTACCAGTGCCATGAGTGCCGAACAATGGGCTGGTATCATGCGCGGAGATGAAAGTTATGCAGGCAGTGAAAGTTTTTATAGGTTCGAAAAAGTCATCCGGGAATTAACGGGGATGGAATTTATTATTCCTACTCATCAAGGGAGGGCTTCGGAAAAAATCCTTTTTACTATCCTTGGAGGTAAAGGAAAGTATATACTAAGTAATACATTGTTTGATACTACCAGGGCAAATATTGAATTTTCGGGGGCAGAGGGGATAGACCTTATTTGTGAAGAAGGGAAACGAACCGGCATATCGGCTCCCTTTAAGGGCAATATAGATATAGCTGAATTAGAAAAAACCATTAAGAAAATAGGTCCCGGCAATATTCCATTGGTTATGATTACGGTAACAAATAATTCCGGCGGCGGACAGCCAGTGAGTATTCAAAATATAAGAGAGACAAAAAAAATATGCCTTAAATACGGAATATCCCTATTTCTCGATGCATGTCGGTTTGCAGAAAATGCTTATTTCATTAAACAAAGAGAAGCTGGGTATCAGAATAAACCCATCAAAGCAATTGTACATGAATTATTCAGTTTTGCAGACGGCTGTACTATGAGCGCCAAAAAAGATGCTTTTGCCAATATCGGCGGATTTATTTCACTACGCAGCATGTCTTTGGCAGAGCAATGTCGTAATCTATTGGTGATAACAGAAGGATTTCCGACTTATGGTGGATTAGCAGGAAGAGACCTGGAAGCCATCGCTATTGGATTAGAAGAAGTAATGGAAGAAGATTATTTACGATATCGAATTAGGACAATGGAATATATCGGCGAAAAATTAGATGCTGCGGGAGTACCTTATTTAAGGCCAACCGGCGGGCATGCTGTATACCTAGATGCTAATGCTTTTTTACCACATATTCCTGCACATCAATATCCTGGTCAGGCATTGAGTGTTGCATTATTTATTGAAGGGGGAATCAGAAGTGTAGAAATCGGCTCTGTGATGTTTGGCAAGCATGATCATAATGGCAAATTTATGCCCGCTTCCAATGAATTAGTAAGGCTGGCTATACCGCGTAGAGTATACACCCAAAGTCATATCGATTACCTGATAGAAGTAATTGTAACTACCTGGCAAAAGCGAGATAAAATCAAAGGACTAAAGATTACGTATGAAGCTCCACTGCTGAGACATTTTACCGCTAAATTTAAAGAAATAGAATAATGATACTGTACTCTATTTAATACTGGTGTAATTCGCAAACCCACCTATTTTATTACCTTTAAAAAACAATTTTTCAATTATTGTTAAAAATTTGTATTTCCATTTTTCGTGCTTCAGCTTGGATCTATTAAGTATTAAGGGGCCTGAAGTTCTGAGCAAATGACTCCAATCCAGTTTTCCAATTCGATCTGACATTACATCCGGGTGACTGCCAGTATATACTTCATATTGGTCCATCCTTCCAAAATCAAAATACGAATCGTATTCTTTCCACAAATCCGCTTTATAGTTTTTCCTTACTTCATCGTTTTTAATTTTTATTATTTGAGGGGGCCTTACCCATCCATAGTGAAATACACGCGCATCCAATAGCATAGTGTTCAGAGGTCGTGTATGTATTTTTTTAAAATAATCATCATCAAACTGTTCAAGATGATATCGAAAACTTTGAGCATCCCGCCAGGAGTGAATTTGTGGAAGATTTCTAATAATTCTGACTTCCCGGTTATACCATGCATGACCGTTAGCGGTATGCTTATAATCTCCCCAAAAATGGATGTATTTCAATACAAATCCTTCCACTTCAGTATTAAGATAATGGGCTTTGCATGCATTCTGAATCCGTTGTAAATCCTGATGGTGCACTACTTCATCAGCCTGCAAATAAATCAACCAATCTCCGGTACAATGTGCTTTGGCTAAGTCCGTTTGCTGGGCATATATACTGCCACGGGGATACCTGATCTGATCCCATTCGGTTTCAATGATTTTTATTTTATCAGAGTCTATGCTTCGGATCATCGCCAGGGTATTATCACCCGGATCACTTTTACCTAATGCGATTACAAATTCATCTACCAAAGGCAAAATGGAAAGAATAGATTCTTTGACAGGATAATACAATTTTTGAGCGTTTTTGACAAACGTAAAGCCACTTATAGTCATTCCCTGATTAATTTAGGACTTAACCATGATTTAGTTTTAATGGCGTTAGCATAATATCCAATACTGTTTTTCCAGATATGAGTGTGAATATTTAATACCGGGATAAAGAAAAAAATAAGCCCAACCAGTGCCTTTATTGTACCTATCGAAATAAAATCAACTACGGCGAGTACCTGGGCTGCTGTTCTTTCAACCCCATTAAAATTTTCCTGTATATATACGTGTTTCGAAATCAAAACTTCTCCTTTTGTTATGATCGAAGTGGATTTGTTCAATCGGGTAGCTCCGCCGTGTTCATGACGAATAAAATAGTCGATAAGCAGCGCAATCTTTAATCCTAACTTACCGACTCTCCTGCACAAATCCGGATCTTCAAAATACATCCATAGTTTTTTGTTCCAGCCACCTGCCTCTACATACCGGTTTTTAGAAATCATCAATACTGAGGCAGAAACCCATTCCGGCTCAATGTAATGGAATTCTTTTATTTGTTTGATCCTAAAATATTTCCTTTTGATTAACGCATTTTCAAATGAACGCCATATACCAGAAAGCCGGAGTAAATTGGGCAACAGCAAAAAATGTTTTTTTAAATTTTCATGTTGCCGGCACGATACTATACCAAATTCTTTGTTGGTGCTGATAAAATTCAACATGGCGAGTATAGAACCCGGGGTGGCAATGGTATCCGGATTTAAAAAAAGCAAATATTCTTTCGTAGCCTCTTTGACCCCCATATGACATCCTGCTCCAAAACCAAGATTAGCCTTACTTTCCAAAAACAATACGTTGGGAAATGCTGCCTTAAATGTATCGAATTGACCATCTCCCGAATGATTGTCTACCACTATAATCTCGAAGAGATTGGGGCCTGACAACAGGCTTTGAATGCAATTTCTTAGATGATACCATGATCGATAATTTACTATGATAATCGACAAGCTGGTATCCATACGACAAAAGTACTATAAAATTTATTTTATCAATTCATGTACATCGGCAAAATAGGTGCAGATTCGTGTCATAACATGGCCTAAGGCAATAGCCACTATTCATCCGTTAATTTTACGCCCTGCTGATATAATATCCACGAATTTCCACACCTATCTACGAATTTGGAATTAGCAAGCAAATACAATTGGTGTTATATAAATCTAAAACCAGTACAGTATCCGCTTCAAATCCTTAAATGACTATATCTTTACCTTATTATTTATATGATTAATCATGCCTTATTAAAGCGTCTATTTTTTTTATCCCTGGTTTTACTTTTTTTACAATGCAGAAAAGACGATGCAAATGTATTATTCAAAATGGAATATGATCAGTTGATCAATGTGCCCGGAGGTTTAAATACGGTAGAAACGTATTCTTTTTTACTGCAAAACCTGAATACTAATTTCAAGACACTTTCTACCACTTTTAATATTTCTCCTTCATCAGTACTGATTATACGTGCAGGAAGTACGCAGTTAGTAGACCAATTGAATCAGTTAGACCTGGCTAAAGTGGAAAAAATTTCATTATTGGCCAGCAACCTTACCTTCTCTGTCGAAAAAGAAATTGCCTATCTCGAGCCGGTACCTTTAAACTCGACCAATTCATTGCAGCTTTTTCCGTCATTGACGGATGCCACCGATATATTTATGGGAGATAAATTCAATCTCAGACTAAAAATAAAACTACGCGGAAGTATTTCATCCAGTACCAATCTCAGATTGCGATTGGCAATGAATGTTTCTAACCGATAGTGTGATATTCAAAACCCGATTAAATTAAGTAATAATGCTGTGCACTGCATGGTAATAGTTTTATATTTGCGGCCGTATTAGTACTAACACCGATTCATGAAAGTAACCGAGTATTTTGAACGTGCCAATGGCAATACCTTGATTTCATTTGAAATACTACCACCATTGAAAGGTGGAAGCATTGATTCAATATTTAATATACTTGACCCTTTGATGGAATTCAGGCCTCCTTTTGTGGATGTGACCTATCATCGCGAGGATTTTATATATCGAAAAACAAATGAAGGTTTTTTCGAAAAAATATCCATGCGAAAAAGACCTGGTACCGTTGTGATTTCACAGGCGATTCAAAATCGATATGGAGTGGATACGGTACCACACCTGTTGTGTGGTGGCTTTACAAAAGAAGAGACAGAAGATGCATTAATTGACATGGCTTATGCCAAAATCAATAATGTACTCGCCCTGCGTGGTGACGCGCGAAAATTTGAAGGTAAATTTATACCCGAACCGGGTGGTCATTTTTATGCCATAGATCTGATCAAGCAGATAAAAGACATGAATGATGGGCTTTATATTGATGCTGATATAAAAGACGGGGCAAAGTCAAATTTTTGCATTGGAGTAGCAGCTTATCCTGAAAAACATTTTGAAGCACCGAATCTGGAAAGTGATATCAAGTATCTCAAGCAAAAAATAGAAGCAGGTGGAGAATACATAGTTACTCAAATGTTTTTTGATAATAAAAAGTATTTTGATTTTGTAAAGCTATGTCGGGATCATGGAATACAGGTACCCATTGTGCCTGGCCTAAAACCACTTACCAGGAAAAGCCAGATCAATTCTATTCCTTCTGCTTTTTATATTAACCTTCCTGCAGATTTGGTAAACGAAGTGAATAAAGCAAAATCACCAGAGGCAGTAAAACAAGTCGGTACTGAGTGGGCCATAGCCCAATGCAAAGAATTGAAAGCAGCCAAAGTTCCATCACTTCACTTTTATACCATGGGAGACAGCGATACGACCAGGAAGATTGCGGAGGCTGTTTTTTAATCCTGTTTTTTTATCTCCCTGTAAGTGAAAATATACTGCGCCATAAATTGTTTTTAAATCGCGTTACCTGCAATACGGGCATTCGGATACTACCAAAGGACCTGAACATCCTTTCAGGACCTTCTAACATACTACCTTCAAAATCAAATATCTCATGCTTACCTATATGCTCCTGTATGCATTTCCAAAGAATGCCGTGAATACTGCCCCCCGGATCCCGATGATGGTCCCTGCCCAATACAAGATTATATACTTTCAATTTGTCTTTAGCCATAAACATGGTTGCCACCGGAGTACCCGTTTCAATCAACCTGGCCATATAGATTGATCCTGCATTTCTTTTTTTGACCGCAGTATACATACGTTCGAATTCACCCAAACTATATGGCACCTTAAGTGACTGCCTGCTGAAGGTAAGCGATACCAATTGATAAGCCGTCGCAGTATCATCTGATTTTTCTATATATACTGCCTTCAATGTTTTTAACAGCTGGGTCCTGGCCGAACCTTCCATGTTTTCCCAGATGGATTCTTCCGATTGCAGCAGGCTCAGGTGATAAGTATACCGCCAATCCAATCTATACCCTTTCCAAAAAAAAGGCAAACCATATGTGCATTCAGGATAAAACTTTTGTTGTAAATATACAGAAGCAGGTATCTGGGCAATGAGTCCGGTAAGCACTTCCTTTTCAAACTCATATGCTGAAGTGCGCTTTTGATTTGCAGGATAGTCCAGGTGAATGCCCATGTAAGGAATCAGATAAGGCATACCTATTATCTTAATGCCTCTTTTCTTAAAAGTAAAAAAAGGCATTACCCCTATGATTTTATTTTCTTTATTACGCTCAAGGGCTACATCCCATTCCTCCAGGCATACTGAATCCAAAAGCCAGGGTTGTAAAAATAAAGGCAAGTCTGCAATTCGATCATTAGCCCAATGCCTATATTCTTCTTTGTTCATGCAGTGCCCGGATGATTACACATTTAAAATCTGATCTGCATGTTGTTTCGAATGCACATCATCTATTACCCTGGTTACCATTCCATTTTCTATCAAAAAAGTAGTCCTCAACACACCATCATATTCTCGTCCAAATAGTTTTTTAGGCCCCCACACTCCAAACATTTTAATCAATTTTAAATCCGGGTCCGATATCAGATTAAATGGCAGAGCATATTTTTTAATAAAATTTGTATGTTTTTTGATGGAGTCCGGGCTAACCCCGTAGATTAAATATCCCTTTTTTAATAATGCATTGTAATTGTCCCGGAGGTTGCAAGCCTCTTCTGTACAGGTAGGTGTATTGTCTTGGGGATAAAAATACAATATGACTTTCTTAGATTTAAGGTCATTGGAAGAAATTTCCTGGCCATTTTGTAATACTGCCTTAAACTCTGGTATTTTGGTTCCGGCTTTTATCATCTTATAAATGTATGGTTAAACGTACTCTCATTTCCTTTATCATCTGCCAATTTTATTTTCAGCGAATGTTTTCCTTTAGGTATGCGTTCATCAAAAGTATGAGTGATCACATCTGATTTTGAGTCCAATTCCATCAAGATCCATTTACCATCTACCCAGGCGGTATAAGTCATTTCATCAGCAGTACCTCCGACACCAAAATTATCTGAGATCTTAAATTTCATTTCAGTTGATTTGGTCATATCGGATTTGAATAATACCGGTTTTATGGCAGGGGCTACCGTATCTATCACGATGGTGTAATTGCCAAATGAATTGACATTGGTTTGAAGCCAGTTTCCATCCCATTTTCCGCCTTGATTTGAAAGTGATCCGCCTTGTACCTGGCCAATGGCTGCCTTCTTTTTATATCGCAAGGGGATATCACCAGCTTTTATTGATATTGTATAGGATCTATGCAACGGAATACTGACATCGCATATTTTAAAAACAGATGTCTGAGATTGCTTAGTAGCTATTTTTTCTAAATTAAAATAAGAATCAGAATAGAGTCTGTTTTTAGGTATGCTTATTTTCAAATCCTGATCTGCATATTCAAAATCCTGGTCATAAGAAATGTATTTATCACCTATGGGAAGTGCCGGAGGAGGACCGGAGGCTTGTTTTAAATAAAATTCCAACCGGGAAATATTACCTGAATAATCAAATGTCTCAATCCTGATTTTTTTTATTTCATTTTCACGAAGGCTGATCCACCCGTCATCCAATCTTTCTTTATAAATGGGTAATTTATTTCCGGCGAGTCTGAATAGGCGGTGAAAAACCTGCCTTGACTTTACTTGCTCCTCATAATCCCGGTGGGCATTGGAGTATCTCATTTCATCAAATGAAAAATTTTTCATATCAAAATGATACATCAGTCTGTCATCTGAAAACAATTTTATCCCAAACACCCCTAATCGTTGGCTGCTGCTGAATGCACGATCGTAGACTTTAACTCCGATGCCCGCTACGCTGCTATTGATGGAAAGAGTATCTTTTTCGACCACATATTTCCGCCCTTCGTCATCGTCTTCATTTAAAATCTTTATTGTATGCAACGGTATTTCCGTACCGGAAGACTGAGCATACAGTTTTACAGCATATATTGAAGGCGAATGTTCATCCTGAACCGGGATACCGTATTCAAGTGGATTCAATACATGTTCTGACATAGAATTTCGAATTTCAAAATGGAGATGGGGTCCGGTCGAACTGCCCGAGTTACCCATATAGGCAATCAACTGACCAGGTGATATAGAAAATGTCCCCGGTGTCAGGCTGAGATCCAACTCAAACCGCTCTCTTTTATAATGCTCTCTTTTTACATAATTTTCGATCTCCGGTATAAATCGGTTAAGATGTCCATACACCGTAGTATGCCCGTTTGGATGCTGCATATACAATGCTTTGCCATAACCATAGGCTGATATTTTGATTCTGGAAACAAAACCACCGGCAGCGGCATACACCGGCTCTCCTACTTTACCATTTAATGATTTAATATCAAGTCCTGCATGAAAATGGTTGGGCCTTAACTCTCCGAAAGTACCTGACAAAGTGATCGCTCTTTTTACCGGTGAAGTAAACATAGAAGCATGATTTGGGGCAGGTAGGTTTATTATGCTCAATGGAGCTCTGTAATCAGGTATCTCCGCCTTTCCTGAAAGCATTTCTAAAAACAACATCCACCAAAATATCAAATGTACCATTTCCACAATCTTATAAACGGCAAAGATATATTAAATATTTTTTTAATATGTTACTTTCCACTTTAAAGTTAAGAGATTCTACAGGATCAACCTCATTTTATGAAATTTTAAGATAACCTCTTGGTAGTTTTATGTATATATTTATTAAGGATAAATTTTCAATATTGAACGGAGACATGATTTTACCTCAAGCAATTGGAGTAATTATGCATAAATGTCCTGTTTATATTGGCCTGGGCATTTTACTCCAGTTATATTTTAATCCAAAGAGTTTGTCCGTCTGCTACTTCTAAATAATCAATATCTCGTTGATTATTGGTACGCCACGACTGGCGGTTAGAATACATTTTTATTTCTGATGATACTACTTCAATCTTTGCACTATCAACACTTTCCCCAAAAGGTATCAAGATCCTTTGGAGGTCCAAAGATCCAAATTAATTGATAGCAGCAATTCTGGTACACAAACGAAAATAAAGCAGGTATTCTTCTTATGGATACGAGAAAAATACAAAAACAGAAGAAATGTATTTAAGTACTTACATCCCCGGAGGTACGGAATGCAGAGCCACCCTGTTTCCTTCTGTATCAATAAAAACGGCCATATGACCATGTTCGGGCGAAATTTCAGTTTTGGGTAATGCAATCTTGCCTCCTGCAGCTTCGATACGATCAAGTACGATTTGCACATCGGGGTTTGCATTGAGATAAACCAATGTACCTTCAGTGGCAGATGGGCTATAAAATCCCGGTGAGTAACTCAGGGCTCCTCCCACTCCTGTCATCATATCTTCCAATGGAAACATACGCATCTGCAGCTGTGGCATATCCAGAGGGATAAGTTTGGTGTCAAAAATCGTTTCATAAAAAGAAGTGGCTCTTTCCAAATCAGTAGTTGGTATTTCAAACCAACTGATCGCGTTTTTAAAAGTCATAAATTATAATTTTAATGTTATGATCAAAAATAGGTAAAAATAAAGCTTACCACATTCTGTTCACTATTTTTCGGGTAAAATGCGATTTGCTTTTACTTTTTCATGCCCAACAAAGAATAATTATTGATCCAAATTACGCGTAAACGGTAATTTTGTATTAAAATTCTAAGAAATGAAGTTTGTACTGTCTTTAATTCTATTCGTGTTTGTGAATATATGGGCTGGGGCTCAGTCAAAGATTGATGCTGCCAAATTGCAATTACTGAAATCTGAAAACAAAAAAATACAGTTGGTTGACCTTCGTACTCCCGGCGAAATCGATAAAACAGGTAAAATAGAGGGTGCTCTTAGCATTAATTATTCAGCTCCTGATTTTGAATCTCAAGTCTCCTCACTGGATAAGGAAAAACCGGTGATTCTTTACTGTGCAGCTGGCGGTCGAAGTGCCAAAGCAGCCGCAGTATTATCCAAAAAGGGATTTAAAACTGTATACGATTATACAGGAGGAATGTCAGACTGGGTTTCCAAAGGACTTAAAACAGTAAAATAATGCCTGGTTTTATTGTTTTTTCTGGAATCAACGATTTCACATAAAAGAGATTTTTCTTTTATCCAGCCTGATCAAGGTATTGCTGGCCTATTGTCATGCAAAATAGTTTTATTAGGCCTATTCCGAAATAGCTTTTCCTCTTATAATTTTAATTTTATACCTCCTTTGGCCAACCTGCCGGTAATGAATACACATAATAATGCAAATCCAAGACTTTTTATCAACCCGACTACCCCATTAAGTAAAAAAGCAGGTAAATGCAGATGAAAAAGTCTCATAAATGCATAGGAAAAATAAGGTATCAGATAACAAAGCAAGGTATTGGTACCAGCTGGCCGGACAAAATCAAACCAGGCCGACTTGCCTTTGATATCTACTAACCAGTAAATAAAAAGAAATAATATCAATGTAAGTGCACTGCATAAAAACAACCAGGCCGGGGTAGCTCCAAGCTTAGCTAATCCCCAATAGGGCCTAACCAGGATCGATGCTAAGATGAGTAATCCTGCCATTGCTGATAATACCAAATACATGGATTGATGGTCATTCTTATTTCTAAAGTATTGGAAAATAAAAGAAGTCAACACCCCACCCATTGACAAGCCAGCGAGTGTTCCGCCGCGGATAGCATCGGGTATAAAATGTAATGATTCAGGAAATAAACCAGCATGCGAAACCATACTGATTATCGCAAATACCAACCAGCCAGCCAATATCACAAACAGGTTATTCCTGGATAATACAGTAATGATACCTGCTGCCAGGTATGCCCAGCCTATCAATCCCAGTATACCCCACCACTGCGGGCTAAAAAGGGTAAGTGCATCGTCTTTACCACCTCTGTAATAATAAGCCAAGCAAAGTAAGGATACGACAGCAAGCAATTTGTTGAAAAAAACGAATCGGCTATCATCCTTTTCCGAGTATTGGTTCCAGATCAGGATAAATGACAAACAGCAGATGGTATTCCAGATAAAACGTGGAATCCCGGTACCACTGGCATTAATCGTTTCTCCATTGACCAAAAAAACTCCCATTATTAATAGCGCTAAGGACCTTACTACCACATGCAAAATGAGTTGCCATTCAGTATCTCCTTTTTTTCTCCTGGCATCTATGGCATAAGGCAAGGATAGACCTACGATAAAAAGAAATGCAGGGAACACGGTATCTGCCAGGCCCATGCCATCAACCCCTCGCTCCACATGTCCCAGCCAGGAAGGAATATCTTTTAGCGACCAAAGATCGTTTACAAATATCATCAGTATCATAGTCAATGCTCTGATGATATCTATAGCATATATCCGATTGGACTTTATCTCAGGAAAATCAATTTTCATGAGTTTAAAATAGGGAAAAATTACTGAAATCAGAGTAAGCAGATACATATGGACTCCTATTAGCAGGTCAGAGGGTGCCCTTCAGTGCTCCCCGTCCAGGGCAACTGTAATAATCTTATCCAATTTACATCAATTTAAACCTTACCTTTGCAAATACAAATTGGAATTACCACCGGCAAGCAATGTAGCTTTCTTATAAATTTTTCCATATTTTATCACCAATACATTTTAATTATGGCAGAATCATGGAATAAAAAAGAAAGAGAAAAAAAGAAGAAACAGAATAAAAAACAAAAAGAAGAACGAAAACAGGAGCGTAAAAACAATCCTACAGCTACCAGCATGTTTTCCTATGTTGATGAAGATGGAAATGTAACCTCCACCCCACCGGATCCAACAAAAAAATTAATTATCAATGCCGAAGACATAGAAATCGGGGTACCTAAAAGAGCAGAACCGGAGCCTGCCGATTTAATCCGAAGAGGTACAGTAACCCATTTTAATGAATCAAAAGGGTATGGATTCATCAGGGATGATAAATCACAAGAAAGTATTTTTATGCACGTAAATGGACTCACTGAGCGTGTGCAGGAATTCAATAAAGTAGAATTTGAAGTAGAGCGAGGCCAAAAAGGGTTGAATGCAGTAAACGTAAGATTGGCTCCTAAGTCATAAGATGACTTGATTTAAAGTTTAATATACTTTCCATTCCATTTGATAAATCCCCGGTTGGGCTTTATAATCCAAATAATCCTACTGGCCGTTATTATCATACTACCGATTTAGGATAAAAAATTGCAAAAGTGAATCCCCAAACTGATAAAGAAATGGTGTTTTGATAAAATGTTTTCATCTCCTTTGTATATTCACTTTTTCAAATTAAAACAATTTTCAGCATGAGTACTCGTCGCAAATTTTTACAAAAGCTATCTGCTCCCATATTGGCTATGCCTTTGATAACCACTATACAGCAATCCGAAAATAAAACAGTGGAAAAAGAATATGAAGGCCCTGTACTCAGGGTAGCAATACTTGGATTGGGAAGTTATGGTAGTCGGGTAGCTGATGCCATGCAATCCTGTAAAAAAGCAAAACTTGTAGCTGCAATCAGCGGTACTCCATCCAAGCTTACTACCTGGCAGTCAAAATACGGTATAGCAGAAAAGAATTGTTATAATTATGAGAATTTTGATTCAATAAAAAACAATCCGGAAATTGATGCAGTATACCTTACTACGCCCAATTCAATGCACATGCCTCATACATTACGGGTAGCAGCTGCTGGCAAACATGTGATTTCTGAAAAACCGATGGCTTTAAATGCAAAAGAAGGGCAAATGATGTTGGATGCCTGCAAAAAGGCAAATGTAAAATTATTGGTTGGGTATCGAATGCATTTCGAGCCCAAGACCTTGGAAATAATCCGAATGAGAAAAGATGGTGAGCTTGGTAAACCCTTATTTTTCCAGGGACTTTCAGGGTTTAGAATAGGTGATCCCACTCAATGGAGATTGAATAAAAATCTTGCCGGAGGAGGTGCCATGATGGACATTGGAATCTATTCAATCAACGGTGCACGGTATATGATCGGGGAAGAGCCTATTTGGGTTACTGCCCAGGAAGTAAAAAATGACAAAGTAAAATTTAAAGAAGGAGTAGATGAGACGATTACCTTTCAAATGGGTTTCCCAGGTGGAGCAATAGCTTCCTGCCTGTCTACTTATTCTATGAATGGATTGGATAAATTTTATCTCAATTGCGAAAAAGGCTTCGCAGAAATGCAACCATCTACAGGATATGGTCCTATCAAAGGCAGAACGAATAAAGGTGAACTAATGCATGAGCACATCACCCATCAGACTGTGCAAATGGATGAAATGGCCTCCATCATACTCGAAGGCAAAAAACCAATAGTACCTGTAGACGGAGAAGAAGGATTAAAAGATCTTAAGATCATGGACGCGATATTCCTTGCAGTAAAAACAGGTAAAAAAATTATGCTCAAATAATTTTACGATATTTATCCAATGATAAAATTGTCAGCAATCATTGGAATAATCTGTATACACCTCATGACTTTGACCGCTCAGACCAAAGAATACCGGCTTACTAAAATAAAAGATCACTACTTGGTACTCACTGGCAAGGGCGATCACCCAACCTGGTCCCAGGCAGATAAGCTCACCGATTTTATGTATCCCTGGAACGAAGGATCCCCACCACCGATGTCATTTCAGGGCCTGCACGATAAAGATTGGATTTATGGACTGTATATAGTGCGTGACCCTAAAAAAATATTATTGTATACTGACAAAAATACCAAGCACGATGTATTGAGATCTGATCGCGTGGAAATATTTATGCGTCAAAATGAAAAAATGGATCCATATTATGGAATGGAAATGGATCCGCTGGGTCGCAATTATGATTATGTAGCCAGGCATTATCGTAATTCTGACAATACATGGTCATGGCCGGCTGGTGAAATTCAACTTAAGACCAATATTACCAGCGACGGATACACCCTGGAATTTGCATTGAGCAAAAAATCATTGAAAAAATTGGGCCTACTCAAAAGAAACAAAATTCAGGCTGGTCTGTATAGGGGAGAATGCATAGAATTAAAAGATGGCAAAGCTGAATTTAAATGGATCAGTTGGGTAAAACCGGATAGTAAAACACCTGACTTTCATATTCCAAGTTCTTTTGGATTACTGGTCTTGGGGAAATAACGGTAATCCACGAATTTAGAATTCATTTTTTCACAGTCTGCCCGCGATTAAATTCGTGTTCATAACATCTATTAAATTACAGTAACCTGGAACCTGTACCAGCAATTGTAAAATCCATTCAAACCAATTTTTCGTATGTATCCCATATGTCACGATTTCATTTCATTACAGATTGGGACCTGCCGGCACATGTAGAAGAGGTATATCCCATTATCAAAGATACATCCAGGCTTTGCGACTGGTGGCCTTCTGTATATCTGAAAGTTAACACAATAAAAGATGGGGATGCCAATGGAATAGGCAAAATGGTAAGTTTACATACAAAAGGATATTTGCCATATACTCTCAACTGGGCTTTCGAAGTAACAGAAGTAATAAAAAACAAAAGAATTGAATTAAGCGCTTTTGGTGATCTTAATGGCAAAGGGGTATGGACATTTACACAAATTGCAGACACCTGTAAAGTGAAATACGACTGGGATATTAATTTTGATAAACCTTATCTATCCAAACTAAGCTGGCTATTGAGGCCAATTTTTAGCTTTAATCACAGGTGGGCCATGGCTAAAGGATTAGAAAGCCTGCAACTTGAACTAAAAAGGAGAAGAGGTGAATTAAATGTACCTAAACCACCCAGGGCCGTATGGGCATGATCATTTCAAATGATTTTCCTTTTGCAAATTATAATCAAGATGATTTATCCTGAATGTTGCATAAGCAAGTGGTTTGGATAAATAATGGTATATGGCAGATGCTTCGGTGGCAAGGGTATAGCCATTCATTTCACTGTATTTTGATACCGGAGTACTCCACCTCATTTTAGTCATTTTATTTGGCTCCTCATACACATACCTGTCTTCGGAAATAAAATCGACAAGTTGACCCTCATCATTAAAATACAGCCAGGCTGAAACTTTTATTCCATGCAGCGTCAAAAAGACTTCCACTTTATTTACTTCTTCCTGGCCCCAATCAAATATTGGCTCTATCAAAGCAGCCGGTGCCATCAGGCATACATCATTTAAGAAAGTGACGGTCTCCGAGATATCCATTTGTGGTCCTTCCTGGTATTGCACGCTGAACATTGAAAATAATTTGATATCCATGCAGGCATGACCGTCTTTAAATCGATGATAACCGCTTACCGGAAGTTTTTTCATTCTTGCATTCATGTAAAACAATCGTGTTCCGGTAAGAAGCGAAGTATATTGTTCTGTATTGTGCTTCATCCATTCGGAGTTTTCATTTTTTCTTATTTCGCCGGAAAACCGTACATGAAAATTTTTCACCTTTGGTTTATCTATACTGTTGGTATATCGAATGTATTTTTTAACCAGCTCCGGCAGGTGTTGAATGTCCTGCTCGTGTAACAAATCAGTAGTTCTTATGGAACGCTCATTCAACAAATTCCGCACATCCGCATCGTATTTATTATGAAAATTCCATTGGAAAAACTGAATCGCTGTGAATACAAAGATCACTATATTGGGTATGGTCCCCCATTTGGCATCCGCCCAGGTATTGATAATCAAATATTGAGACAGTGCTATCGCAATCAGCGAAACCAGCCACCAGGCTTCCGCTTTAAACCAATAAAGTATGGCGGTAAGCAACATGAACAAGAATGTTAATAACCATAATCCACCAGTAAACCTGGTAATTGTTTGGGTGAATTGGCTAAAACTGGCCAGATTAAAGGCTTTGAAAAATCCGAGACTATGTAGTATGGCATGTAATACTATCAGGATAAAAAATAAATACTTCATAGAACTTTTTGATAAATCTTATATCAAATTTGACAATAGTGTATCAGGAGGTCTCCAATGATGATCAATAATCCCGCTGACAGACATCAGATAATTCCATGAAATTGTTAAATTTAATCTGTTTTTTAAATCCTATTACATGCGTGAACTTTTTTTAATAATACATTTTATTGGTCTGGCCATGGGTCTTGGTACAAGCATTGGCTTTATTTTTCTTGGCAAAGCAGCAGAGTCATTGCCCGAAACAGAACGGGGGAAATTTATGATGAATGTATTTGGATTGAGAAGAATGGGGCAAATAGGTCTATTTTTTTTAATCATTTCAGGTTTGTATCTAATGACACCTTATTGGAATACTCTTCTGGCCAATCATGCATTACTTACTAAACTCACTTTAGTCCTTATCCTTACAGGACTATTAGTCTACTCTGAAAGCCTGGTTTCAAAAGCAAAAGCAGGTAATCCTTCGGTGTATCTGGGTAAAATCAGAAAATTAAGCCCATTCATTTTATTGGTTGTCCTGGGAATTATTATCATGGCTGTGTTGACTTTCAAATAACTAAATATTTTCCCTACATTTAATCACCTAATGATTCGAATATGAAAATTTTATTGATCAGCATTATTTCGTTTTTTATTGTAACCAGTACATTTTCACAAGCCAATCCCAATCCGGTAATAAATACACCGCGAACTCAAAAGCCGGTCATATTTGGCAAGCAATGGGTGGCTGTTACAGGGAAACCGTTAGCTGCAACAGCAGGGGCTTCGATATTTCAACAAGGTGGCAATGCCGTAGATGCTGCTTGTGCTATGATAGCGGCAACCTGCACCATGTTTGATGTTTTAAGCTGGGGAGGTGAAACCCAGGCGTTGATATACAACCCGCATACAAAAGAGATTGTTGGCATTAATGCTTTGGGCGTAGCGCCTACCGGGGCGACTGCAGATTTTTTCAAAAATAAAGGAATGAAATATCCACCTTCTACCGGACCATTGGCAGCCGTCACTCCAGGTACACCAGGTGGGATTATGACCATGCTTGCTAATTATGGTACTAAAAGTCTGAAAGATGTTTTGGCTCCGGCAATCACCTTAGCTGAAGGTTTTCCGGTGGACAATGATTTAGCAAGATCGATGGCAAGAGATAAGGATGAGTTGGCAAAGTGGCCATACAGTAAAAAAATATTTTTGCCTAATGGCAATACCCCTGCTCATGGTGATGTATTGATTCAATCTGATCTGGTGATGACTTTGAAAAAACTAATAGAAACAGAACAAGCTGCATTAAAAAAAGGGAAGTCGAGAAAGGATGCTATCATGGCTGCTTACGATCGATTTTACAAAGGAGACATTGCTGAAGAATTGGTACGAGGTACAAATGAAATGGGTGGACTTATCACCAGGGATGACCTGGCTAAATGGAAAGTAATTACAGAAAAACCGTATAAAACAGAGTATAAAGGAATCGAAGTATACAAATTAAGAGAGTGGCAACAAGGACCGGTTATGTTACAGGCATTGAATATGCTCGAAAATTATGATTTGAAAAAAATGAAATACAATAGCCCTCAATACATACATACCTTATACCAGGTCATGAATCATGTTTATGCCGACAGGGATTTTTATTATGGTGATCCATATCATGGTCCCGTAGAGCCTATCCAGGGTTTATTGTCTAAAGAATATGCAAAGCAAAGGATACAATCCATTGATACGGCCAAAAATGACCCTATGGTATTGCCTGGTGATCCATACCCATTTGAGGGAAAGGTAAATCCGTATAGGCATTATATCGATAAAATGAAAAATGCCACTTCCCATATACCCGAATTTGATGAAAACTATATTAAGAATTTTTATGCAGGAACCACTTCAGTGACTGCAGCCGATAAAGAAGGTTGGCTGGTAAGTGTGGTCCCCAGCGGTGGTTGGATGCCTGCATGTATTGCCGGAAATACCGGTATTGGTCTCAGCCAACGCATGCAGTCTTTTGTTTTGGATAGTGCAGAATGCCCATTTAATGTCGTCGCTCCCGGTGTAAGACCTCGTGTAACTCTTACTCCCACTATAGCTATGAAGGATGGAAAACCATTTATGGCATTTGGTGTTCAGGGTGGCGATAGCCAGGATCAAAATTTATTGCAGTTTTTCCTAAATGTGGTGGAGTTTGGAATGAATGTACAACAGGCCTGTGAAGCTGCCAATATAAACAGTTATCAGATGAAGTCTGCTTTTGGAGATCACGAGCGCATACCTGGTAAAATCATGATAAATGCCAGCACTCCTCCGGAAATAAGAGAAGAATTAAAACGGAAAGGCTATACCCTGGAAATTGTAAACCGCACCTCGGGCCCCATCACTGCTATTTATATAGATCATAAAAACAAAGCCATGTGGGGCGGGGCCAGTAATCATGGAGATGATTATGGCATTGGGTGGTAGAAGTGAATGTATGAATAAAGACCCGCTGAAAAAATTCCTGCAGAGTACTAACCATCTTTCATATACCCAAGCATCTGAAGTAGCAGATGTTTTTCAATATAAAGAACTTTCGAAAAACGAATTTTTTCTACAAGAAGGTCATGTAGCCGATGAATATTTTTATTTAAATCAAGGCTTCCTTAGAGCTTTTGCCTATAATGTAAAAGGAAATGACATCACGACTCAGTTCTATGGGCCGCACCAACCTGTATTTGAAGTCAATTCATTTTTTAACAGGTGCAGGTCAATAGAAAATATTCAAGCCATCACTCCAAGCTCCGGATGGTATATTTCCTATGCTCAATTAAATGAATTGTTTCACACTATACCCCAGTTTAGAGAGTTTGGTCGAAGTATCCTGGTCAGTGGGTTTTCGAATCTCAAGTCAAGGATGTTGTACATGATTACTGAAACCGCTGAGCAGAGGTACAATGCTCTTTTGATGTCAAATCCTGAAATCATAAAATATGCTTCCTTAAAACATATAGCCTCTTACCTGGGAATTACCGACACCTCCCTTAGCAGGATCAGAAAAGAGCAAATTAAAAAATAAAGCCTTCGTATTTCTTGTCATTTGATAAGTAATTTGAAATCTGCTTACCTTTTATTTGCAGCTAAATAAATAAAAAAATATGGATTCGTTTTCTATACTTGAATTGCTTTGGCTTTTATTTACGTTAGTTTGTCTCATCGGTATCGGAGCCGGGCTGGGTAAAGTCTCGGCTATCGTATTCCGTAATGCTTCAAATAAACCCAATATCGTATGGAGGTATATAATTTTGATTACTGTCTGGTTAATATCATTATTCACTTTAGCAAAAAATGGTTTCTTTGCCGTTACTACTTCTTTTCCACCAAGACTTATAATCAGTATAGTAATTCCAACCATTGCCATCATACTGTTTTCGTTTTCAACTATTGGAGTTCGATTATTGAATGCAGTGCCCGCTCATTCACTTATCCTCATGCAGTCATTTAGAATAGTAGTAGAAATATTAATTTGGTACACCTATGTTGAATCTAAGCTACCCATCCAAATGACATGGGAGGGCAAAAATGCAGATATACTCTCCGGTCTTTTGGCTTTGCCGGCAGGCTATTATTTATGGAAATACAAAAAGGATTCCCCTAAATTGGTATTGGCGTATAATCTGACAGGCATAGCTTTGCTTCTAAATATTCTGATTGTGGCCGTATTGTCTTTTCCTACACCAGTCAGGTATTTTACAAATGAGCCATCCAATATCATTATCTCCCGTTTTCCATATATAGTATTACCGGGAGTATTGGTACCCATCGCTATAGCAATGCATATTTTTTCATTGAGAAAAATGGCATTAAACCGCAACATTCGGAATGAACTATAATATCTTATTGTATGATCTCTTTAGTTGGAGTTAAATTAAAAAAGTGAAACTCATCACCTCAGTTTGAATTGTCTTAATACATTGCATTACAGAGATGCTTTAAAATGCAGGTGTATTTCCAAATAGGTAATGCTATCCTATTTGCTTTGTATTTCCATTTCTATTTACCCATTGGATTTGTCAATAGTCAGCCGACTGGCTTTTTTCTGTGCTTTCAAAGCAATCTCGGTAGCCAGGAAACAATGCTTTTGAGTCATAGCCGTTTCTGTTCGATTGAGTACATCGTCAATTAATTGTCGGCCATACGTAAGCGGCACTTCCTTACAATCGATGTATTCTGTCTTTTTATTATCCGCTAAATATAAATGACTTCCACCGTCTGTACGGGCAATATCTATGTTTTTTCGTACCTCAATAAACCCTTCCGTTCCCAGAATGGTGAGTCGACCATCGCCCCAGGTTTTTAATCCATCCGGAGTAAACCAATCATTACGTATATATCCGGCACCTTTATTTCCTTTTAAAGTAATGTCTCCAAAATCCTCAAAGTTTGGGTATTGGGGATAATGCACGTTGCCTACCTGAGCAGAAAGTATTTCGGCAGAACTCGATCCTGTGAAATATAAAAACTGATCGCATTGATGAGAGCCGATATCACAAATGATGCCCCCATAATATTTTTTATCAAAGAACCATTGAGGTCTTGTAGCCAGATTCATTCTATGTGGTCCCAAGCCTATGGTTTGAATTACTTCACCGATGGCACCGGCTTTCACTAATTCGCCTGCTTTTACTGTAGCCCGGTTTTCAAATCGCTCGCTATACATGATAGAATAGATACGGCCGGTCTGCTTTTGTACTTTTCTCACTTCTTCCAATTGCTTCAGGCTTACGATCCCGGGTTTATCAGCCATATAGTCTTTTCCGTGTTGCATCACCCGTATTCCCAACGGAGCACGATCAATAGGTATGGCAGCACTGATGATCAGATGTATGGTATTATCTTCCAGTATCTCCTGTTCACTCTTTGCTATTTTTACATTGGGATATCTTTTTTGATAAGCCTGCAGTAAATCCGCTTCTTTAGCATATACCGATACCAATTCTCCTCCATTTCGTAATATTGATTCCGTCTGACCATAAATATGGCCATGATTCAAACCTATTGCTGCAAACCGAATACCCGGTACGAGCTTTTTATGAATATAATAGCCAGGCATGGCATCGGTTTTATTAATGACCGTCGTGCCCACGGTCAAACCAATGGAAGCTGCCAATGAGGTCTGTAAAAATTTTCTTCTCGCCGTATGATTTATTAATTTCATAGATTATCGGTTATATTGGTTTAAATGTAATGAATTATTATTTATAAAATAGGCTAATACATCTTATTTTTGATTAAATGAGCAAGGCAATTGTTATAATTCCTTATTGCTTTTGGGTCTTTACCTGGACTATAGCACAAACCAATCTGATACCCAATCCCGGCTTTGAAGAATTTGATAAATGTCCACAAGGGCTCACTGATTTTGACGGGTATGTAAAATATTGGAAAGCAGCCAATACAGGTACACCCAACTATTTTAATGCATGTGGCGGCAGCGTAGAGACGGGTGTGCCCTATACCTTTTTTGGTTATAGAACCGCTTATAAGGGATCCGGGTTTGCCGGGATCATGACCAGCAACGCATTCAGAGAGTTTATAAGCATAAAGTTAAAAGAACCACTCCAGGCAGATGTTACGTACAAGGTCAGTCTGTACTCTTCTAATATTAAAAATCCAATTTGTAATTCACTTGGCATTGACTTAGTTTTTACCGATTCCACTGCATTGGCTATGAATACCAGTGGAAATCTGGTACACCCGCCTTCGGTTACTTTTTATCCTTCCTATTCAAAAGATTTATGGGTATTTAACGAAATGTGTTATAGGGCCAAGGGTGGTGAACAGACTTTGATCATTGGTGATTTTCACTACCCGAATGCATTGCATGATTGTATTGGTAATGGTGGAATATCTTACTATTTTATTGATGAAGTATGGCTGTTTGAAAATGAAGATCCTCCCCAACTGCCTCTGCTTGCGAAATACTGTGATCAACCCTTCCCTATCCAATTGGATGCATTGAAACTGACTGGAATCACCACCGACACATCCAGTATCCTGTGGGAGTGGGACAATATTGCAGCTACCAAAATGAAGTCGATAGAAAAGAATGGTATCTACAAACTCAGGGCTAATCTACCCGGCTGTGCAGTAAAGGATTACCTGATCACAGTACAGAATGACAATTGTAAGACTACTATGTATATCCCTAATGTATTTACCCCAAATAATGACGGCATTAATGATGAATGGCAGGTGCATGCACAGGGATTTACTGTACATAAAATATCCATTTTCAACCGCATAGGTGAAGTACTCATCACCAGTTATGAAACCAACTTTAAATGGAATGGAGAATTAAAAAATAAAAACTTGCCCACCGGAGTGTATGTATATCTAATTGAATATTCTAATGACCTCACCAAAGTAAGATACACTAAATCCGGATCGGTTACTCTACTTCGGTAACAGAACAAACACCTATAAATACCATCGAATTACGTACTATAAATTTTTCCATTTTGGTTTCATCTTCAGTATTTTTTTATAGACCGGGCAATCTTCACTGTGGGCCCCTGGCAAGTAACCACAGCTCATTAAAAATTCATTTACTATTTCGCCACCGGTAAACTTAAATGTTTTTTTAAATAATTTCACCCATTCATCTTTAGAAATAGGGTGATGATGGTCGATCCAATTTTTAAAAGATCCCATTTCTTTTTGAAGTGACTTTACTACCCGTGCATTGTGAATAGTTGCATTAATTTTGAGCCTGTTTCGGATGATACCGGCATCGTTTATCAAACGCTCAACATCTTTTTCTTTAAACTTTGCTATTCGATCAATATCCCAATTATAAAATGCATTGCGAAAATTTTGCTCTTTGATTAAAATCAGGTTCCAGCTCAGCCCCGCCTGGTTTATCTCCAATACCAGCCTGCCAAATAATTCACTATCCGATTCTATGGGAAAGCCATAGGCTGTATCATGGTACATTCGATGTACATTGGAAGTAGTTTGACTGGATGAATAGGTACAATATGGATGGATATAAGCCATAAATGATTTTATTGTCGTTATCTTTTTTTAAATCACCATTATACAAACATCCTTGTCCCTGAATACCGTTCCCGGAATGCTTTTGGCGTCTCGCCTTTTTTCTCTTTAAACAATCGATTGAAATAGGATTGATTTTTAAATCCGCATTTGTAAGCGATCTCTGAAATAGAAAAACTGCTATCCATGAGCATACGGGAGGCATTACCAAGGCGGATCTCATTTATGCTATCGACAAAGGTCTTACAGGTAGTTTTTTTAAAGAACCTGCTAAATGAGACTTCAGTCATACCCACCATCTTTGAAATTTCAGAAAGGGTAATTTGTTTGTGAAAATTAGTACGGATGTAATCGTAAACTTGTTCTACTCTTCGATTTACAATGGTTGGTTTTTCTTCTGTAAAAGATACATCGGATAATAATTGTATGCCTCTGGTCAGCGAAAGATCATGAAGTATAGATAATAATTCCAACACCGAATCAAAACCACTCAGCTTGGTTAGCTTTTTTATTCGGGGCTCCAATTGAGCTATGGTTTCTTTAGGAAATGAAATACCGCGCCCGGCTTTTTCCAAGAGGCTTTTGATAAATATCAATTGATTTCGTCTTAAAAATTTTTCATCCAGAAGATCCTTATGAAATTGTATTGTAATTTCAGTCATCTCCCCCTTCTCTTTCTTATAGACATATTCGTGGGTCATCCAACAATGTGGAAGTTTAGTCCCTACCAGCACTAATTCCAGATCTGAAATTACTTCATTGTGATCACCGATTACCCGCAATGAACCGGCCCCATTTAAAATAAAATTCAATTCAATTTCTTCATGAGTATGAATTGGAAAATCAAAATGTGTTTTATGCCTTTCTACCACCAGAAAGCAATCGAATTGATTAAGTGGTGTGATTTCCCGGAGTATTTCTGTCATATTTAGGTTATGTATTTATTTGCTACAATTGAAGAAGAGAATGTCCATTCCAGATTGCGGAGTATAAATTATGTTCATGGATGAGATTTCCCTGCCTGCAAACGAATTTTCCTTATGGATCTGCCCGAAACCAATATTCTTAGGAAAATCTATGTTGCGAACCTTGATTTTGGCGTGATTCCTACTAAAATACGCCTGGAATACTTTTGTAAAAGTTTCAAGCACAGGTAAATAACTGTCCTGTTTATTAACTAATAATACTGTTTCCAAACTATTTTATCTTGAATTTAGGCAGATTCGAAAGGCAATAATATGAATATGTTCGAAAAAAATTATCAAGATTAGAGGTTAAAATTGTAATAATTATTATAATCATATTACTATTATATTGATTATCTGTCACTTATGTAACGAAATCGATTGTTCAACTATTTTGATATATTTATTCATTTCCACCATATCCAACGAAGTTTATGGAATATGAAACCGGGGTATACTATTTTATCACGGTTAAAGTCTTTTCCAATAGTGATAAAGCCAACAAGACCTCATTTTAAAAATAAGCCGTACTTTTATCAGTACTATTCATCATACTATACATCGTTCGATCATGATTACTGCCAATGAATTAAAGACCCAAGGTGTAAAAGCCATTGAAAAAGGACTTAAAAAAAACAAAGAAGTGGGGATCTCTGTCCGGGGCAAACTTAAGTATGTCACCATGACTATAGAGCAATTTGAGCAAATACGCCTCCTGGAGTTGGATAATGCGTATGCTGAAGTTAAAAGGGATATTGAAGCTGGAAAGTATCATACCTCTGTAGAAAAGCATTTCCGGGAGATTGATAAAGCCTTAACAAATGTTTAAAATCATTTTCACAGATAAATATTCTAAAAAGTCGAGATCCTTTTTAAAAATTCATCCTGAGTTAGTAGCACCCTATAAAAAAACCATAATATTACTTAAAACCAATCCGTTTCATCCATCGCTTCGATTGCATAAATTAAAGGGTCGATTAAATCATTACCAATCCGTATCCATCAATATGCAATACCGGATACTCATCGATTTTATCATACAGGAAGATCAGATTATATTGATTGATATCGGGGATCATAGTTTGTATGGATAGTGAAAGTTTTTTATTTCAGATATAAGCAACTGATTTTCTGTTCTTTGGAAAAGATTCAGCGATGATTTTTTTAAAATGTATCTTTCATAAGGAAAAAAACTACACTATAGAAAGTAAGACTTAGGCACTACGAGGGAGAAAACTGAAAATATAAGCTTACGACCAGGTTATGCGATCATCATAACAGGAGTAAGAAGATGTTGGTAAAAGTACTTTGATGAGTCAGGTAATGAGTCGTTTAATAGATCAAAAACATGTTTTCATCAATTTCGAAGATATTAGACTTAGAGGCTTTGATGAGCAAGATTATCTCAATCTCCTCACATTGGCTAATACTGAAAGTACAACTATTTTTCTTTTTACTTAAATTCAAGTCGTGGCAGGGTGGGAAAAAATGGTACGCGATCTATTGGATAAAAACTCACACTTTCTCCACCCCAATCCCCACTTCCACACCCTCTACCAATTCCTCTTTATCTCCCAACATACTACTCTCTACACTAATCACATCAGCCAATACTTCATTCATTATATAATCACCAAACTGTGCTATAGCATTCCGTACCGCAGCATGATCCTCAATAAATAATTTTATTCTATCGGTCACATTGAGATCATTGTTTTTACGAAGATTTTGCACCCGATTTACTATCTCACGGGCTATGCCTTCTGCTTTAAGCTCTTCCGTCAATGAAGTATCCAGTGCAACCGTGAGTTTGCCATCATTGGCTACAAACCATCCCGGTAAATCTTCAGATGATATGTCCACATCTTCGAGTGTAATAGGATAGTTATTTCCATTGATCTCCAATACGTACTGATTGTCTTTTTCCAATGATTTTATCTGATCCTGGTTAAATCCTACAATCAGCTCGGCAGCTGCTTTCATGTCTTTGCCCAGTCGCTTCCCAAGCGTTTTAAAATTGGCTTTGATCTTTTTATTGATGAGCCCGGAGCTGTCTGTGATGTATTCGAGATCTTTTACGTTTACCTCTGAGAGTATCAGGTCTTTTACTTTGTCGATTTGGGTGATGAAGTTTTCATCGAGTATAGGCAATAATACGCGCTGCAACGGTTGCCGTACCCTGAGTTTTTCGCGTTTACGCAAAGACAATACTAAGGAACTGATGCGCTGGGCATAATCCATACGTTGCTCCAGTTCTTTGTTTATTTTATCCTGATCAGAGGATGTTATCATTGCCAGGTGAACTGAATCGTGAACTTCTAGTTGGGTTGCATTATTTAAATTGCGATACAACCAATCTGCAAAGAAAGGTGCAATTGGAGCCATGAGTTTGCTGATGCTGACCAGGCATTCATACAATGTCTGGTAAGCTGCAATTTTATCGGTGGTATGGCTTCCATCTTCATTGATGGATGGCTTCCAGAATCTTCGCCGGCAAAGTCGTACATACCAATTGCTTAACTTTTCGTCTACAAATGATTCGATGGCGCGCGCTGCCACAGTAGGTTCGTATTCGGCATAAGCCTGGTCTGCTTCTTTAATCATGCTGTGCAGAGCTGACAGTATCCACTGATCTATTTCAGGCCGGTCCTGTATTGGTACATTTTTTTCTTTATGATAAAACTTATCTATATTGGCATAGAGTGAAAAAAACGAATAGGTATTATATAATGTACCGAAGAATTTTCTTTTAGTTTCTTCGAGACCTTCCATGTCAAATTTGAGGTTTTCCCAGGGATTGGCATTGCTCACCATATACCATCGGGTAGCATCTGCTCCATGCTGATCAAGGGTCATGAAAGGGTCTACTGCGTTGCCTAAACGTTTCGACATTTTCTGTCCATTTTTATCCAGTACCAATCCATTGCTTACTACATTTTTAAACGCTATGGAATCAAAACACATAGCGGCTATAGCATGTAATGTAAAAAACCAACCCCGGGTCTGGTCTACCCCTTCCGCGATATAATCAGCCGGATAGCTAGCTTTAAACTTTTCCTGGTTTTCGAATGGATAATGCCATTGTGCATAAGGCATGGATCCTGAATCAAACCATACATCTATGAGATCGAGCTCACGCTTCATAGGTTTGCCTGAAGCAGACACTAATGTGATCTCATCTATATAAGGCCGATGCAGGTCAGCAGGCACGGTTTGATTTAAACCAAACTTTTCATTCGCTTTATTTATCTCTTTTTGTAATTGGGCTAATGATCCGATGCAAATCTCTTCTTTGTCATCATCAGTACGCCATATAGGCAAGCCGATACCCCAATATCGAGATCGGGACAGATTCCAATCTTGTAAGTTTTCTAACCAATTTCCAAAACGCCCGGTACCGGTACTTTCCGGTTTCCAATTAATGGTTTTATTAAGTTCTACCATACGTTGTTTGGCTGCAGTAGATTTTATAAACCAAGAGTCAAGTGGGTAATATAAAACAGGTTTGTCTGTGCGCCAGCAATGCGGATAGTTATGCACATATTTCTGAACATTTAATGCTTTATTCTCTTGTTTGAGTTTTACCGCGATATCAATATCTACATTTTTATATTCTTTATCGTCTGTATAATCTTTTACATACCGGCCCGCAAACTCGCCGGCATCATCAGTGAATTTACCTTGCTTATCTACTAAGGTGAGGGATCCGATACCATTGGCACGGGCTACCCGCATATCGTCTGCACCAAAAGACGGTGCAGTATGTACCACACCGGTACCATCTTCGGTGGTTACGAAATCTCCAACCACTACTTTGAATGCATCTCCGTCTATAGGAACTATATTACCTAGTAACTGATGATATATTATTCCTTTTAATTGATTACCTGTAAATGGTTCCGACTTAGAAAGGATCTCCGGTTTATTTTTACCACCAAACCAATTACCTGATAAAACTTCGGCCATTACCACCGACATCTCTTTATTAGTATAAGGGTTATGAGTCTTGATCTTAATATACTTGATATTGCCGCCTACTGTCAAGGCTGTATTGGAAGGTAAGGTCCATGGTGTGGTAGTCCAAGCTGCTATGCGCACATCTTCATCCTCTTCATCATACAGGAAAGCCGACTCATTATTTTTTATTACTTCAAACAAGGCCACTACGGTAGTATCGGATACTTCTTTATAGGTACCCGGCATATTCAATTCATGTGAGCTTAGTCCCGTACCTGCCGCCGGAGAATAAGGTTGAATAGTGTATCCTTTGTACAAAAGTCCTTTGTCATAAAGGATCTTGAGCAGATTCCATACGGATTCAATATAATCATTTTCATAGGTGATATATGGATGTTCCAGATCTACCCAATATCCCATTCGGCGGGTGAGTTCGTCCCACTGATCTTTAAACCGAAGCACGGTCTTTCGACAGGCTGCATTATATTCCTCTATAGATATTGACTTGCCTATATCTTCTTTGGTAATACCCAGTTCTTTTTCTACCGAAAGCTCTATGGGAAGACCGTGAGTGTCCCACCCTCCTTTGCGTTCCACCAGCTCCCCTTTCATAGTATGGAACCGGCAGAATATATCCTTGATAGCACGAGCCATCACGTGATGTATACCAGGCATACCATTTGCAGATGGAGGGCCTTCATAAAATACAAACGGCTTGGCTCCCAGGCGCTCGCTGACACTCTTATTAAAAATGCCTTCTTTTTCCCAGAATGCTCGCATCTCACGGTCTATCTCAGGGAGATTCAGGGACTTATATTCAGGATATTTCGTAAACTCGCTCGTTTTCATAAATTAAGTAAAAAGTGTGCAAAGATAGGGCTATTTGCGAATTACCCATTTGGAGTTAACTCAGTGTGATTAACAAATGGTCATCGAATGATCAATTAATATTAAAAAACTGATTATCAATTAAATACAAATACATCCTGCCCGTCGTCCATTGACTAGCTTTTAGTTCGGGAATAGGTTTATTTTCTCTTTATCTCTCCGTACAATCTATCCGCATCTTCTTTTTTGCACAAAGCCGTACCGGGGTTCATAGTTGCAGCTGATCCGCTCGCCACACCATACTGCACTGCTTCTTCCAGGGAATGACCTGAGGATAAATAATGTACCATACCGGCTACCATACTATCACCTGCACCGATAGTACTTTTTCTTACAACTTGTGGTGGGGTAAACGTGGCCGATATTGTTTTGGTGACCAGCATGGCACCTGCCGCTCCCATAGATACCACCATCACTTCACATTTTCCCTGTGCGATGATTTCTCGTGCTATTTTTTCAACTTCATGTAATTCTATATGGGATCGGTCTGCCAGCCTGCTGAGTTCGCCCAGATTGGGTTTTATCAAATAAACACCTTGTTTTATTGCTTCATTTAAGGCTTCACCTGAGGTGTCCACTATGAGTTTAGCCTTTTTGTGATGTGCTAGTTGTGCTAGTTGCGAATAAATACCTACCGGAACACCCGGGGGCAGACTTCCACTCACGACTAAAAATTCAACATCCTTATTTTTCTCTACTGCATTTATGCATGCATTCCATTCCTCATTACTTAATTCATTGCCGGGCATTCCAAACCGGTATTGATTATTGGCTGATTCATCGAGCACTATAATATTTTCCCTGGTTTCATTTTTAGTGGCAATTACAATAGCATCAAGTTGCTCTTTTTTAATTAATTCATTAAAAGCGGCTCCGGTATATCCACCTGCCGGATATATAGCAAGGGCTTGACCGCCAAGTTTTTTTATAGCCCTGGCCACATTTATACCTCCACCACCGGGTTCAAGTATGGGTGCAGTGCAGATAAGTTTTTTTTCCGGGATCAATACAGCTACGGATGTGCTCTTATCAATACAAGGGTTAAAAGTCAGTGTGATAATTCTTGCCATATTCTAAGGTACTAAGATTTTTTGTTGAGTATACCGTATTCCATGAAACATTTATATATAAAAACAAAAAGAGCGATTTTCATCACTCTTTTTATCAAAAATGTAATAAATAATCGGAAATATCTAAAATCTGCCAAAAAACCAATTGCCCTTTGCATTTACATCATTGCTTTGAAAAAACTCCAATAGCAATGCATTCATCTGATCTAAGCTAATACTTTTTCCGTCAGAAGAAAGATGATCGAATACTTCATCGCCTCCTCCTTGAATCTGAGTTTGAGCCTCATGTAGCTTGATAAAATTTGCTCTGGAAATGGTACTATCAGCATCCGGTCCTGCAAGATCAAAAGCCAAATGACCCATTGGAGCAGCCACCTGATCATATACCGATTCTCCTATATGGAAATGCAACTATTGGTTGCATTGATGATAACTAATTTCGACTTTAAACTGTCAAATAACCATATACCTTATGAATTAAAAAGCAGAATTACCACCCAACCAAAAAACAAACATTTAGGTTACCTGGTCAAAGCTTGAATCAGGTCAGACCGGAATAAATAAAATCAAAAACATTCCTATTTGACCTCTATCACCTGTCCACTATTTATCCCGCCGATTGGAACATTGGTAGGTACTTGCTGAGGTTGTTGTATAGCAGGGGCTGGAGCGGTCGACATTTTGTACACAAAATATTTAGTATCCCCTTGCCAGGGAAATTTGAAATATTTCTCTTTGTAGTGAAGTTCCATTCGCTCGCCTGCTGCAGAAGATTTCATTATTTGATCTGCCACTTCTCTATTCAGTACGGAAAAGTTCCATACATTAGGAGTAATGGTGCCCATGGTATTGGATGAAGGCATCATCATGGTATTGAGCTCTCCTTCATAGGTTTTAAATATTACTCCCTTTTTACTGAGTTTGATTACCTGACCTGCCCGCATACCTTCACTATAGGGTACAAATGTAAAAAATGATCCTATGGCAACTGCCAATACAAAAAGAATGATCAGGGTACGGATTATTATTTTTTTTAATGTTTTCATTTACAGAGTTGACTGATGAAGTGATGGTATAACAAATATGAGCACAAATTTAGTTCAAATTTTGAGGATTGGATAGGGCGATTTTCGACGAGGAAGACCTTCATGTCCACTAATGGCCAAAATAGAAGTCAGTAGATATGTTATAATTTAATAAATACTTTATTATTTTTTATCCATATCAATACTATTAGAAAACTCCTCAGGATGTATCAAATATTCCTTGCATTTTTCTATATAGATACTGGTGCTTATATCCTGGGGATGTCCTTCCTGGTATTGCTCGAATAAAGCCAGAGCCTTGGTAAGATCTTTTGACATAAAAGCAGCATGTGCTTCTTCCCATAGTGAGATGCCGGGTTCGTATAAATTCCTGTTGGCAGCAGTATCCATTAATTCATAGATACCTACCGTTAGCTCTTTACCCTGTACCCGGGTAGCAGGCAAGGCCCTGAATAAAAACTGGTGCTGCTGACAGGCTTCTTTAGTAAACTCCGACACCAATATATTTACATTAAAATGTTTAGTGAGCCCTTCTATCCGTGATCCTAGGTTTACTGAGTCGCCTATAGCCGTATAGTCAAATCTTTTTTCAGATCCTATATTACCTATAGTCATCTCGCCGGTATTGAGTCCAATCCCGATTTTTAAGGGACCATACCCTTCTCCTATGAGATAGGTGTTTACATCTTTTAGCTTTTGTATCATTTCAAGAGCTACTTCGCAAGCCTCTGTGGCGTGGTCAGAATTGTCCAATGGTGCACCGAATATCGCAAATATGGCATCCCCGATAAATTTATCTATGGTCCCTTCATGAGCCAGTACCGGCTCGGACATGGTAGATAAATATTTATTAATAATACTTACCACAAGTTGAGGATCCATCCTTTCGGAGTATTTGGTAAATCCACGTATGTCCGAAAACAATACAGAGAGTGTCTTTTTGGTACCGCCCAGCATCAAACTCTTGGGATCTTCTATGATTTTATTTACCACTGTAGATGAAACATAAGTACCGAATGCATTTTTGAGTTGCTTTTTTTGTATTTGTTCAGTAAAATAATTGTAGGTCATGCTGACCATACCGCTTACCAACCCCCCCAGCATGAGTGTTACTACCGGGAACTTTAAACTAAATGCATTAAATAAAGGAAATATGCTAAAAAACGTTGCAGTAAGTAAAGTGCCCAATAAAAAAAGCGCATAGATGGGCCGGATATAACTCATCATCATAGCTGTGATAAAAATGACTAAAGCGATGACGGGCAAAAATCGTGCAAATGATTTCTCATTTATATAGGCCTGGTTGGCAATATTGAGAAATGCAATAGCATGTACATCTACTCCTGGGATACGGGTATTGGAATAAGGTACACTTTTTATATCTTCCATACCACTGGCGCTGGTGCCTAAAAAGATCACTTTATCTTTAAAATTAGAAGAATCGAGCATATGGGTCAATACTTTATAGAAAGGTATATGCCGAATTTCCTGGTCAGCTCCCAGCCAGTTTATTCTAAAAGATCCATCTTTGTTTAAAGGTACATGCAGACTATCCAACACGAATAATTTCCTGTTCATTATATAAGCTTTGCTTAGGTCTGCACCGATCAGGTCGGCCCACATAAAAAAGGGGAAGTTACCTGCCAATGCGAGGCTGTCTTTGGTAGATTTGTGCTTAATTGTATGGATTAATGGATAGTTTCTCAGCATACCGTCGTAATCCGAATCCATCTGTATCGTACCTACCCCTAATGCGTGCCGGGCCAGCGTGGAAATAGGCATATTTATCCTACCCACATTTTTAATCGCCATATCGGGGCTTGACTTAATCTTAAAATGAGATAAATAGCCGATTTCAAATTCAGAAGAATCTTTGGGATCTGCAAATGCACTGAGATATACTACTTGTGCTCCTGCTATAGCCTGGCTCAACGAATCATCAGTGCTTAAAAATTCAATGGCCTGATCACTTTCTTTGATCCCACGTGCTTTTAAGAGCTGATTGTAAATACGGGGCAAGGTATCGGGCTCTGTATATAAAAAGTCTACACCAATCACAAATGGCCTGCATGCTCCCAAAAACTCAATCACATGTGCATCATAAAGTCTTGGCCAAGAATTGACCCTTCCTAATTCTTTTATACTTTCGTCATCTACATCAATAATCAGAATGTCTTCAGGCCGTACTGTCTTAAATTGATTGTTTTTACTCCTTCCTCTGAATGCCAGATCATAGATGGAATCTTCTATCCTTTTAATGGGCTCGCTTTCCAGCCTGTCACTTACAAATGATATCAGCAGGGTAAGTGCGAGACTTACCACTGCTAATAAAAAAGACTTTATTAAAAATTTTTTTTGCTTCTTCTTCAATTCGAAGCGACAAATTTAGCTAAAACAGTCTCTGCTTGTGCACGCAGATCATCACTATTATATTTTGCAATAAATTGTTCGAAAATGTCTTTTGCTTTTTGTTGATTGTTGATTTTTAAGTATGAATGGCCCAGGGCAAACATGGCATATTTGGCCATACTGTCCATCGGTTTCTGATCAAGAAAAGTTTTGAATGCCCATACCGATTTCACATAATCTCCTTTTTCATAAAATACGGAGGCTTCTTCGAAGCTGATTTCCTTATCTTCCTTCCAATAGGTCTGGTCAGGATTGTTTACCGTATCGGCTTTGGCTTTAGATCTACGGATACCTCCTACCTCAGCCCGCTTAGAATCACTGGCTTCTTTAAATATCTTTTTAAAACCGGCAAAAACATTTTCACTTTGAGCCAGCGCCTGTCCACCACTTTGATCGAACAAAGCCTGCACCGAATAGCTGCCGAGCGGTTCTACAGAAGTTTTTGATCCGTTTGACCATTGGATTTCCACTACAGATTTGGCAGCGGTTTTAATGGTTTGATTATTGTAAAGCACGGTATTCACCTTAATCGGAGTTACTGTATTCCCGGCCAGGGCTTGAGCTGTACCTTCAAGGTAAACTACTTTACCTAGCTGAGTTGCATTTTGACCGATAAGTTGTAGAGAGAATGTTGCACTTAGAATCAGGCAAATAATCAGGGTTTTACTTTTCATTTTTTATTTTAGTTGATTGATGATCTTATTATAGTATTCAGAAAATCGGGTATCAATGGAATTTGCAATTTCAAGCCATTTTCTCGCACTCACTTTATCTTCCAGCTTGATATATGCCTTGACCAGATTGATTGTTGTTTGAAAATCTGAATCGTCAAAGCTATGGGATTTTTCGTAAAGTTGCACGGCTTCTTTAATATTTCCTTCCTGCATGGCTATATTTCCCAGATTATTAAGGATCGAAGCATTATTTGGTGAAAAACGCAATGCTTCTACCAAAATGTCTTTAGCCTCTGAAAAACGCCCACTTTGAGCCAATACCACTGCATATTTATTCTTAATATACACATTATAAGGCTCGTACAGATATTGATTTTTTAATGCTGCCAGGCTGCCCTCGTTTATCCTGGCGTAGACTTTGAATGATTGGTCTTTGTAGTTCTTAATTACTTTGTCTGTTTCGTACGTTTTGCCCACGATTCCTGCTGGGTGGTAAAGTGAAGGCCTGTAAACCTTTCTAGCCTCATTCATAGGGATCAGGTCGGGAAAATTTCCTTTGTTTATTTCCAGGTGGTATCTTTTGGCCGCAGTCTCCCAGGCATCATTAAACTCGGCACTGCCTATCAAGGTGGTTTCTATAGGTAACCATACTTTATCCTGCGATATGATTACATCACGTGGATTAAAGCCCATCGATTCAACCGATGTCGAGGGGATATTTAAATCAAAGGCCATAAATATATGACCCGGAACATCTATAAATGCTGTAGGTATACCAATGTTTTCAAGTACAGAGCAATACAGTGCGACAAAATCATCGCAGTCACCACTTTTCTTTTTCAATGTCTCTCCCGGATATTGTAGAAAATCGATGATATTGGCATTTGAAGACACATTATAATAGCTCAGGTCAGGATCCGGTGTATACACCAGTTTTTCAAATCGGAGCATGGCATACAATTGCATGGCTTTTAACAGATTATCTGGCAACGGTACCTGAATTACTGAATTAAAAAGAGAATTACTGGTATTGGCATATTCTGCCATAGGCCCTGGGCCAACACTAATAAACGAAGCAATTCTTCTTTTATCAGACCAATTTATAGCATTGCGCGGATTTAGGGTAAATGGCTTGGTGCGTTGACTGGATTTGGGTTTTTCTTCATAGATATAATTTACCGTCACTTTTGCCTGTAACTTCTGGCTCTGATTATTTTCCAACACTTTGGGTAATAATATCGCAGACAGATCGATTGTATTGTTAGAAAATGCTGTGATCACCCCACCCTGCATGATGCTGGCTTCCTTCATAATCTCCGGTATGTCTACTGAAATCTGATTGTATCGGATGGGTAAATTGGTATTATTGGTTAATGTCAGACTTCCTACAGGGAGCAGATTGGTTTCACTGTAGTTTAAATACAATGATGGATAAATATCATTCAATTTTACATCGGTAATTGACAATGGATCTTCATTTTTTGAAATTTGAGCCCTCAGTTCAGTACTGCTCTGCAAGGCAGATTTGTATTCTGCATTTTGAGGTTCCAGACTTTGTGCTTTTTGAAATGATTTGACGGCATCGTAAACCAATCCTCTTGACAAATCAGATTGTCCAAGGCCAAACCAAAGTGACGCATTTTCAGGAAAATTTCGGGTAAGCTTTTTATATATTTCGGAGGCTTCATCGAATAAATTGGACCTGGTATACAGTCTTGCCAATTTCTCCTCATATTTTTTAACTTTTTCAGTGGACTCTTTAAAAGATACAGATCCGCTTTTTTTAAGAGATTGATTAAGGTGTAAAATGGCCGATTTATATTGATCTATGGCTTTTTGATTATTATTTATGGCTTCGTATGCCTCTCCGAGTGGGCCCAATAGATTTTTATTAGTGGGGTCCAATTTCAGAGCGCGCTCAATTTGAATACTTGCTTCGGCGGCATTTCCCACTGCCAACTCAGCCAATCCAATTTTTGAAATCAATTCGATATTGTCTCTATCATTTAATAGAAGTTGCTTGTAAAGAGATAAAGCTTCGGTTGGATTATTATTGACAAAAGTGATTTCAGCCAGCTGCAATTTCCACTTGGTTTCATTGGGCCTTATCGAAAGCAAATATTGATAGGCGGTAAGTGCCTCATCGAATTTTTTAATCCCTTTTAAGCCAATGGCCTGATATTCCTTAATATTCAGTGATTGATTTGCATCCAGTTTATTAGAATATATCTGAAGGGCATTACGGGCATTTTTTTCAAGTTCCGCATACTTTTTACCAAGTTCCAGCGTGCGTAAATAAGAAATATATTCAGATATAAATGGCCGATTGCTTTTCTGTAACAGGTCTATCGCCCTCAGGATATGTCGCTCCGCCTCTGAGGCCAGGGCTTGTAATTCATAGTCAGGGGCATCGTTTTTTTGTTTTAGCTGAAAAAGATTCAGATCCAATTCGTGTACATTTTTCCATACAGCGGTTTGTTCTGGCGCCCAATCTACAATATTAGTCCGTATATATCTTGCATTGGTGAGGGACGAAATGGTGTTCAGTTTTTCAAGCACATCGGCTACAGAATCAAGACTCTGTAACAGCAGGGGTTTGAGAAAAGTCTGGCTCATCACTTTACCCGATTCTTCTACAATAGCCTGGTAATTTTCCTGCGTGGCCAATCGCCAGAAAAGGTTGGAAAAACCCTGGGAGAGACTCCGTTGAATTACCTGGTCCCTGGGGTTGATATTGTAGGCCGTCTTGAGAACATTCAGTCCTTTTATCAGGTCTATATTTTTTGCAAGCAATTCTTTACCCAGGTCTACATATGCTAATGAGACGAACTGAACCATTTTGGCAGGGCGGCCCATGTATCGAAGTGCGTTTTGGTATGCTGCATAGGCTTCGTCGGGCATTCCCTTTTTCCTGTAATAATTGCCTAATCCGAAAAAATTATCAAATCCAACGGTAGGGGTACTTTTTGCAGATGGATTCATAGCGATCAATTTATACCTTCTGCATTTATCCTGAAAAATGGACATTTCGTTTATTTCAAATGGTCTCCCGGCCGATACCATGACCAAAGAGTCGGCTCCACTCCGGTCCTGGCTCAAAAGCCCATATTTGGAGGCTCCGGGAAGGTTATTTTTAAAGGCGACTATCAGTTTTTCACCATCTATATCGAATCCAAATAAATTTTGTGGTGCATCGACAGGCACCTGAATCTGAAAAGTTTGTGTTTTTTTATCGGTCCTGATTAATACTTCATAATTAAATGGGTTGATCGTTACATCATCCGCTTTAGAGAGATTCAATCCATCTTTGTCACCTGCACTAAATATTTTAATAGGTTTGTCAGTCCAGGTAAAGGCTTGTAATTCATTCATGGATTTATTCCAAAGCCAGGCATATCCCAGCGGGTCTATATAAAAACTCCCAATATTGCCTTTTCTATCGTCGGGTTTTGATGCATCCGCATACAATCGGGTATTATTGAGGGGTTTGCCATCAGGTAAAAATTTTAAAGCAGCATTCAGTTTATCATCGAGTACATAAAGATTTCCGGCCATATCGGATTGCATACTTACCGGAGATACTATTCCATTTAATTGTATACTTTTTAATACATTACCTTCAGTGTTAAAAGTGAGCAATAGACCACTTTCTTCGAGCACCATCAGATTGCCCTCGGGGTTCATCACCATGCCCACCGGTTTTTTAATTTTTGTATCCCCTTTACCTGTGATTTTCGTAAAATTTCCCTGAACTATATTATAGACATCAATCGATTTTTCCTTTGGTAACAATGCAAATACCGATTTCGAATTGACCGCCAGATCGAGCGCATCTCCATTTAACTTTATTGACATTTGGTGATTTCCATTGTCTTTGATTACTTCAATGTTGTTTTTCTTATCCGATGAGATATAATAAAACAAATCAGAAGCGCTGGTAACCCCTTTATATACATTCAAACCGGAAGGATTTCTTGGCTTGATGCTAATATTTGATGGAAGACTTTGGGATAATGTAAAATGTATGCCTGAAAGGCAGATAAAAAATAAAAAGGAAATTTTCTTCATGAACTATTGGCTATGCTTTAAATGGGATTGGGTTCAAAATTAAGATTTTAAAAGGATTTTTTTTAATATTTGTCTCTTTAAAAAAGCTATTCGTCTGCATGGCAGTTTTTAACTTTTTCTTTTTAGAATGAATCCATCCGAACTACAAGCGTACTGTGCTGCTTTCAAAGGTGCGAGCCAGGATTTAAAATGGGGAGCCGATCTTTGTTTTAGTGTTGCAGGTAAACTATTTTGTGTGATCGATACTGCGCATGATGATGCAGTAGCCTTCAAAACCACACCCGAGGAATTTATCACGTTAACAGAGCGAGACGGAATAGTGCCTGCCCCGTACACTGCACGATATCATTGGGTATTGGTCAAAAACAGATCAGCGCTAAAAAAATCAGAATGGAAAAAATACATCAAAAAATCCTATGAACTGGTATTTGAAAAGCATACAAAAAAAGAAAAATTGAAAGTCATGTGAGATGGATTATTTATTTTTAGTCCTAGTTTAAAGATCATAATGAGTCAAAAACCAGACATCAATCCGGAAGATACCAATGTGCTTACTGCCTATGATGAATCTTTTATACCCTGGACGGTATATGCCAATCTGCAATCATCTATTCAGTTTGCTGATAATAAAATCAATCTTTTATTTGTAATCGCCGGTATCGTATTCTCCATTATTATAGGTGAAGCAGATCATTTTAAAGAACAAAACATGGTATTTCAGGTGATATTTATATTGTTTCTGGTAGCCATGGTTCCGTTTATGTATTATAGCATACGCACTGTAGCTGCCCAGGTAAAACACAAACCGGATGTAGCTTCGCGAAAAATTTATTTTTTTGGCGATATTCTCAGCATGCAAGCCAGCCAATACATCGACCGGTTCAAGTCATTTCCGAGGAAAGATCATTACGATGAATTGCTATTGCAAATACATAACCTGAGCCATATAGCAGAAAGAAAATTTTCAAATTATACAAAGGCGCTGTACGTACTGTGTGTTATGATTATTCAAGTAATGTTATTATTAATAGTAAAGGTGATAGGATGATGGGACTTCACGAAGCCAAACCGGAAAAACATGAACACGATGCGTATTATCCCTATGATCAGCAAGGAAGTATTTTTGGCGCAGCCGATGAATCCTTTGTACCCTGGAATATATACATGACTCTTCAATCTTCTATTCAATTTGCTGATTATAAAATCAATTTATTATTTGTAATTGCAGGTATATTACTATCTATCGTGATTGATAGCACAGATGACTTTAGTACTTCTTCGCTCGGATACAAAGCATGTTTTGTCTTGTTTTTGATAGTGATGGTTCCTTTTTTATATTATAGTATTCTTACGGTGGCTGCCCATACCCGCAGCAAACCCGATGTAAAAAGCAAAAAACTCTATTTTTTTGGTGAGATAGCATCTATGCCTACCTCTGAATATATAAACACCTTCAGGGCATGCACCAGGCAAGAGCATTATGATGAGCTACTATTGCAGATTCACAATTTAAGTAATATAGCATTGGGGAAATTTAAAAATTACGGTAAAGCCCTGTACCTGCTGTGTATCCTGATTGGATTGCTATTGATCATGCTCGGTTTAAAATCATTTGGTAATGGATAGTACTACCTTCTATTTATTTTAATGGACATTCAACCCTATCTGGACCGAATTCATTTTTTGAAAAAACCAGAAGTCTCTGCAGATGTTTTATTTCAATTACAAAAAAATCACCTTCTGCATGTGCCATTCGAAAATCTGGACATTCACTATAGAAAGAAAATAAAGCTCGACCCGGAGAGCCAGTATACAAAAATCGTAGAAAACAAAAGAGGAGGTTTCTGCTATGAACTCAACTCGTTATTCAATGAATTATTAAAAACCATCGGCTTTGACTCTTATCTCATTTCTGCCAGGGCATTCATAGAAAATGATACCTATGGAAAAGAATATGACCATATGGCTGTGGTGGTAAAATTGGATGGAAAATCGTATTTGGCAGATGTTGGTTTTGGTAAATTCACTTTAGAGCCTCTCGAAATTGCAGTCGGTGTACCCCAGCATGATGAACATGGTTTGTTTATATTTGATGAGTACCCGGGTGGGTATTATCGCGTCAGCAAATTGGAAAACAATATATTGACGCCTGAATACATTTTCACACTGAAATCAAGAAAGCTGGATGAGTTTGAACCCATGTGCGAATATCATCAGGTCAGTCCGTTATCCCACTTTACCCGAAAGAAGGTAATTTCTCTTGCCCGTCCCCAGGGTCGAATTACACTTACTAATGATACCTTGAAAATAAACGATGGTGACGGAACTGAGATCATACCTATTGCAAATAATGAATTTAACCACTATTTGCAGAACTATTTTAACATACATCTAAAATCTGACCTGGCAGATTGACCTGGTACCGGTTTCAATGATATTGGTCATTCCATTGCATGATTTTTTTCACCTTGTAATTGCTTTTTATTGACTCCCTTTGATGTACATATGGCAAACATCTCTTCATCTTCTATTTCAAAAATATTCTTGCAGGAAATGGGGGAGATAGCCGTTTTCACTGGTCGCTTTATGAGCACATGGTGGAAACCAAGATACGAATGGCATGAATTTTTTAAACAATGTTTTATAATCGGGTATAAATCGTTACCCTTAGTCGGTATGACGGCCTTTATAATGGGATTGGTACTTACCATGCAGCTCCGGCCATCGATGGTGCACTATGGGGTAGAATCACAAATTCCCATGATAGTGGGTATAGCCATTGTGAGGGAAGTGGGTCCTGTGCTTACAGCCTTGATCTTTGCCGGCAAAATTGGAAGCAGTATCGGTGCTGAACTAGGGTCTATGAAAGTGACGGAGCAAATAGATGCTATGGAAGTAAGTGGTACCAATCCTTTCAAATACCTGGTAGTGACCCGTGTGCTGGCCTCTACCATGATGTTACCTATTCTCATCATATTAGGTGATGCTATTTCTCTTTATGGATCTTATATAGGAGTAAATGTAAAAGGGGTTACCAGTTTTCAATCCTTTTGGAAACAGGTATTTGATAATTTATTATTTAGCGATGTGATTCCTGCCTTTGTCAAAAGTTTTTTCTTTGGTTTTGCTGTGGGTATCATTGGTTGTTACAAAGGATATTACAGTAAAAAGGGCACCGAAGGTGTAGGCCGATCTGCTAATTCCTCAGTGGTGGTTTCTTCGGTAATCATTTTTATTATTGATTTATTAGCTGTGCAGATCACTGATTTATTAGGATACAATTAATGGGAACAGCATTAGCATATGATACAGAAAGCAAGGTAAAAAACCTGGATAAGGAATGTGTATTATCCATAGATCATGTATTCAAATCATTTGGAGATCATCATGTCCTTGTTGATTTCAACCTGAAATTATATAAAGGTGAAAATGTGGTCATCTTCGGCAAATCAGGGTCAGGTAAGTCGGTACTTATAAAATGTATAATTGGATTATTACGGCCCGATCAGGGTAAGATCACTGTACTGGATCAGGATGTATTGAGTATGAATCATGAAGAGCTGGATCAAATGAGGGCCAAGGTGGGGTTTTTATTTCAAAGTAATGCCCTGTATGACTCTATGACCGTGCGTGAAAATCTGGAGTTTCCACTTCGCAGACATTGGATTATTCTCGAGCAGGCTGAAGTAGACAGATTGGTAGAGGAATCATTAGAAGATGTAGGTCTGCTGCACACCATTGACCTTATGCCGTCCGAACTTTCGGGAGGTATGCGCAAGAGGATCGCATTAGCCCGTACCCTGATACTTAAACCACAAATCATTCTGTATGACGAACCTACCACTGGCCTTGACCCTATTACAGGTAACGAAATCATAGACCTAATGATCGAAATACAAAAAAAATACAATACCGCATCGCTGGTGATATCACATGATATGAATTGCATCAGAAAAGTATCCGACAGAGTAGTGATGCTGATCGAGGGTACATGTTATAAAGTAGGGAGTTTCGAGGAAGTATCGACCTCAGTGGATCCCCAAATTAAATCATTTTTTAGCTGATGTATTATGAAAAAAAGTAAAGATTATATTAAACTGGGTGTTTTTGTAATCGCCGGACTCGCCTCGTTAATTATACTGTTGTATATGATCGGGAAGAATAGAAATTTATTTGATAAAACCATCACTGTACAAACCAGGTTTGAAAATGTACACGGCCTGATGATAGGGAATAATGTCCGATTTGCCGGAATAGATGTAGGTACCGTAAAAGATATAGAAATAGTGAATGACTCATGCATAGAAGTGAGCATGATACTAAAAAAAGAAATGGATAAAATAATAAAAAAGAATGCAATAGTCACTATAGGCACTGAAGGATTCGTGGGATACAAATTAATAAACATTGAAAACAAAAACGAAAATGCCCCTTATGTACAAAACGGAGATCTGTTGAGTGCCAAAAGCGGTCCCGACACCGATGAATTAATCGAAAGCGTGGACAAAACCATAGCAGAAATATCTACCGCATCCATACAACTCAAAGAAATACTTCAAAAAGTAAATACCAGCGATGCTCTGTGGACTCTAACTAAAGACGATGGCCTAAGGCAAAAGCTACACAGCTCCTTAAACCAAATACAATCAATGTCTAAAAACCTGAATACTGCCAGCAGAAATATCCAAACTATGACTAAACATATAACGGATTCCAATGGATTGATGAATACGTTGATTTACGACACTTCATTTTCCGACCAACTTACTAAAACATTATACTCTATTGAAAATATTGGGAATACGGTAGAGGGGTTTGAAGATAAATTATCCGGGTCTTTGGATGAATTAACAAAGAATGTACAACATGGAAATGGTGTAATCCCAACGCTTATTAATGACAGCACGGTTACCAAAAAATTAAATACAGGACTGGACCAATTGGTAATTGCAAGCAAAAATCTAAATCAAAACATGGAAGCATTGAAACACAATTTTTTATTCAGGAGATACTTTAAAAAACTGGAAAAAGCCCGACAAGACTCATTAAAGAAAGGCAAAGTTGCCAAATAATGTATTCTGGTTTAAAATGCTTCTATAAACCTCACATTTTTCATCTTTCTTTTGTGAATTTCAGGTGTTTCATCCCCATATCCGACAGCAATGCCTAGTTGTACCTCCTCGGAAGGTGAAATTTTAAGTTTGGCTTTTAATTCGGTATGTTCTATATATTTTGCCATACCTATTGGGCAAGATTCCAAGCCGACTGACTTAGCCGCCAACATGATGTTTTGTGCACACATACCAATATCCAGGGCAGCCCATTCACTTTCTTTTGGTGAGGTAATAAAAATGACTGCCGGAGCTCCATGAAATACGGGATCTTCTGCCTTAATAAATCGTATTCCATGTGTAAATTTTAGTAAATGGATGCTTTCTTTTAACACTTTTATGGGGCCCCCTTTTAAAAATTCTTTAGCAGTAACCTGGAGTATGGCTTTGGCACATATTAAAATCAGACCCCGATCACGAATTACATAAAATTTCCAAGGTTGAACATTGATGGCACTTGGCGCCATTCTGCCCGCATCTATTATTTTTTCCAATATTAATTTGTCTACGGGTCTGTTTTTGTATTTTCTCACAGCCCGCCTGCTGTATATGGTATTCAATGTATCATTATCAAAATATCCGGGATCATTCAATAGCCTCATTTTAAATAGCTAAGTTAAGTCTGCAGGCTTCATATTGCGATGATAGAAATCATTATTTGCCGTGTTAAATAATATCCTTTGTACATTTGAGTACGAAAAAAGTTATTCTCTCTACAAAAACTTAGTCGTATGAAAAAATCTATTAAAGTATTGGTCGTAGGATGCGGCAATATGGGCGCCTCCCATGCCAAAGCATATCATCAGATCGATGGTTTTGAAATCTGCGGAATAGTATCCACCGGTAAAAGCAAGGAAATATTAAACGAATCTCTCGGAGGAGGCTTTCCTTTGTTTTCGGATCTCACATCTGCTCTGAAAGTGACGGAGCCAGATGCGGTATGCATCTCGACCTATCCCGATACACATGAAGCTTTTGCTATTCAATCGTTGCAGTTTGGATGCCATGTATTCATCGAAAAACCGCTGGCAGATACAGTAGAAGGCGCCATCCGGGTCATGGATGCTGCCCAGAAAGCAAATAAAAAACTGGTGGTGGGGTATATCCTCCGGCATCATCCATCGTGGGCCAAATTTGTCGAAATAGCACAAACCCTGGGAAAACCGCTGGTCATGCGTATGAACCTCAATCAGCAAAGTCATGGCTATATGTGGGATGTGCATCGCAACCTGATGAAAAGCCTGAGCCCTATCGTAGACTGTGCAGTACATTACATTGATATAATGTGTATGATGACCCGGGCCAAACCTTTGCAGGTGACCGCTATCGGTGCCCGGCTTACGAATGATATACCGGAAACCAATTATAATTATGGACAATTGCAGATTAGGTTTGAAGATGGATCCATCGGCTGGTACGAAGCAGGTTGGGGGCCAATGATGAGTGAGACCGCCTTTTTTATCAAAGATGTGATCGGCCCCAAAGGCTGCATATCCATCGTAGCAAAAAGTGCCGGAGGCAAGGGAAATTCATCCGACATTGACTCTCATTCCAAAACGGAATCTTTACTCTTGCATCATGCCGATATAGACGCCAAAAATGAATTTACAAAACCCGATGAATGGATAGACCTGCACGATGAGCCTGATCACCAGGAACTGTGCAATCGCGAGCAGCGCTATTTTCTCAAAGCGATTCATGAAGATATTGATCTTACAGACCATATGATGGATGCAGTGAATAGTCTGAAAATTGCTTTTGCTTGCGACGAATCAGTGAGGACCGGGGAAGTGGTGAAATTGTAGGAGATTCAACCTCATGGGTATTTGACAATAATATTATAAAGTGAAATATAATATCAGGATGTTAACTGCTTCTTTACAGCAATTATATTCGGTATTCGAATAAATAATAAATTACGATCAGGATGTGTTTCAATAAGGATTAAAATTATATAGATACGAGATTAATTCTCTCACACCCCAAACACCTTCCTCACATTTTCCAAATCCACTTTGTGCGCATCCACCACATTCATTTTACGAGAGCTTTTATCTTCAACACACTGCTCTATCACCAGGTGAGGTTTTATTTTCATTTTACCCAATTCATTGGCAAACCGGTTATAATCTATATCCCCTTTTCCTGAAAATGTTTCAGTCCAGATCCCGTCAGTGGATTGACGAATGTGGAGCTCCACAATCCTATGCCCATACAGTTTTAATACATCGAATACCGCGATAGAAGAGTTTTCAGTACCGCGATAGATCCAGTGTACATCCATACAAAACGACATATTCCTTGGATCCGTATTTTGCAGCATATGATGAAATTCCCTTGCTCCGGCGTGCATTTCCATATCATGGGTATGATAAGCCAGGGTGATTCCTTTTGCCCGTAAAGCAGCACCTAATTCGTTTAGTGCTTTTGCCTGGGTTATCAATCCCTGATCTGATTTATTTTGTTTGGCTGACCACGAAATGGGACTTGGATTGGTCACTATGATTTTAGTGCCATAGGATGTTACGAGGTCCGCGATTGCCAGGATCGAATTTACAGAAGGAGTTACTTCCTCAGCAATATGCAAGGTGCTGCTGACATAGATAGAAGGCATACTGATCCGGTATTTTTTCAATACGGTGATTAATGCCTGGCCCATCTCCACAGAAAAGATATTTGGCTCTATAGCCGTCAATCCGGATTGAGTATAGGTACGGATATCATCGTCTATATCTCTTCCCCACTCCTTGCCTTCCCTGCTGTAAAACGTATTCCAGTTATACGTATTGCAGGAAATGGGGTAACCGGCTTTGTAATTATCACTAGACAAGGCGGAGATCAGAGGGACTGCCTTTATAAAATTTCTCCTTTTCATGATTGAAAAATAAGTTTTGTTTAGGACAAAGCATATTTTTTTGAAAGCAAATTCAGTCTATCTATCTATTTGACATAGAAATGATCTAAAATTTTTATGTGTATCTTTCTTTGACCTTATTTCAAATGCATTCATGCTATAAACACTTCTTGAATAAATATTTTGGTTGCCAAAACCAAACCCATTTAGAGCACAAATATCGAAGGGATTAAATATTCTATTTCTCTCGACAGTTGAATTATAAATTTTATCAGAATTGAATTAAATGAGTATAACAAAATTTATAGCAAACATACGACCCCATTGGGGTCGAGGTGACCGTTGGCGATTTGGTTAGAAACATTTGAATCCTTCGGATTCTGCATCTCTTTCAGGCCAACAGTTAAAAATTCACCTATTGCATCAAAAAGATAAGCCTTGATCATTACTCTACATTCGGTACTTCAAAATCAGATTTAACCTGCAATTTTACACTCTGAACAGTTAACCCTTTATGTAGTACATTTGACAACGGTAATGAAGAGGATTTATATTTATTTCATCTTTCTGGTGACAAGTAATCTACATCTGGACTCCCAGGAAGTGCAACGGTATGTGTACGTAGCCCAGGATCAGGGATGGATCTATGTATACGATATTAAAAACCAACATCAATTGGTAAAAAAATTCGAAGTGCCGGGTACCGGAGAATACAAGGGAATCTCTGCCGATGCAAAACGAGGAAAAATCTACCTGAGCTCTTACACCAATGATCAACTGGTATGTGTAGATCTATATACTGAAAAAATAGATTGGTCGATACCGATCATCGGCTATCCTGACAGTCATGCACAGACTCCCGATGGTAAATTTATTTATATCCCCAAGAGACATGGTAAAAGCTGGGATGTAATAGACACCGAAAAGAAAAAAATAATAGCGAATGTTCCTATTCCCTATGGTAACCCACATAATACCTGGTGCAGTAAAAATGGTAAAACCATGTATCTGGCCGCGTTGGGGAATGAATACCTGTATGTAGCTGATGTAACAAAACATAAAATGGTAAAACAAATCGGGCCCTTTATGCCAAACCCGGAAGAGCCTTGGGGATGGACCCAAAAAAAGAAAGGCCCTAAAGGAATACGGCCCTTTGCTCTATCTCATGATGAAAAAGAATGTTATGTAAACCTGGATGGCATACTAGGTTATGAAATAGGTGATCTCAACAGTGGTATAAGAAAGGGAAGAGTAGAAGTACAAGGATACGAATCATTGCGTGGGAGTCATCTTACCACCAGTCATGGTATTAATCTGCCTTCCGGTAAAAATGAAATCTGGGTATCGAATGATGCAGGGCCTTATATACACATATTTGATGCCAACCAACAGCCTCACAAGCAAGTAGCCGATATCAAACTTACCGGTAAAAATGGCTGGATCACATTTGATATTGATGGCAGTTATGGCTATGCATCCTCTGGTGATGTAATAGATGTTTCCACCAGAAAAATAATTGCCCACCTGATTGCATCAGAAAAATTACTTGAAATCCAGTTTGAAAATGGCAAAGCGATTAAGGCAGGTACCCGGTAATCAGTATGTAATTTAAAAATAGTCTAATGCCTATTACTAAAGTAAAAATCTGCTGTATCAGTTCTGTATGGGAAGCACAGCTTGCAATAAAACACGGAGCTGCTGCTATAGGCCTGGTGGGCCCCATGCCCTCAGGTCCCGGTATCATCTCCGATGATTTAATAAAAGAAATTGCACTATATACTCCTCCTCCCATTGCGACCTTCTTACTGACAAGCCATACGACTGCTGCAGCCATAGTAAATCATCATCAAAAAGTAAATACGAATACCATACAGATCGTAGATAGCCTTTCAGATCAAAATTATACAGGCATAAGGATTGCTTTGCCATCCATCAAGCTGGTACAAGTAATTCACGTAATCGATGAAAGCTCAATAGATGAAGCCATTAACATAGCTGAGCATGTAGATGCCATTTTATTAGACAGCGGCAATCCAAATTTATCCGTCAAAGAATTGGGTGGTACCGGCCGGGTGCATAATTGGGGTCTAAGCAGAAAAATAGTGGAAGCCATAAAAATACCGGTTTTCCTTGCAGGCGGGCTAAAAGCTGAAAATGTAAGGCAGGCTATGGATGAAGTAAATCCATATGGCCTGGATCTTTGCAGTGGCGTGCGCACCGATGGAAAATTGGATGAATGGAAGCTGGAGAAATTTATGATGGAGGTGTATGGATAGATAAGAGAAAGTAATACAAAAAAGTCCTCGGTCCAATCAAAATGTCAGTAATTTTAAAATTAAAATTCTGAAAATGAAATTACTTTACGCTTTTTGCATTATTTTATGCAGTTCTATTTTATTGAAGGCACAGGGGGGCAGACCCGATGAACAAATTCAAATTTATCTTGCAAAAAGTTTCCATAGTGCCGGTGATTTGAACGGTTTGTATTTTGGAACAGATTATACCCGATTTGGGAAAAGCAGGCTCTTTGCCGGCATTACGATGGCAGGTACTATACACGACGGTGAAACCAAATTTGGTCCATATATTTTTGTCGATAATCCGGGTATCGAAACCGTAAAGGCCATTAGAATGACCACCGCAGGGTTTCAATTGGTTCCATTTATGGGTTTAAGCATTCTGAAAAAGAACAATCATAATCTGTACACAAAAATTGGTTTGGTCGGCAGATTTCAATCTTCTCAAAATTACTCCAGCTTTGGAATTAATATATTCAATGGATCAAATACCGAATATATTTTATCAACTGATGTTGACGAAAAACAAAGAGAATACTTGATTGGGTACAGTGTAGCACTTGGCTATACTTTCTCTGTGACAAATAATTATTTCTTTGGAGGCCAACTTGGGATTCAAAACGATATCGCAGGTAATGTAATTAGCGGATTTGGAATTACCTTGGGAAGAAGTATCAGATGATGGGTGATTTCAAAACACTTTTTTTCTTATCATATCTTTAATTATCAGTATTCCATAATCATGGGCCAATGTTTCTGTAGAGGATGGATTAAATGATTGGGTTTGCACAGCATAAACCAATTCATTTGTATTTACATTATAAAGGCTGCTTTCCCAAAAATATTCTGTATTAAGGAGATAATAATCCGGATTGAGAAGCTGATTTTTAATATCATTATAATAACCGAAGGTTTCTTCCTGGATAATTTCTCCACTTCTTGTATTAGTCAAGCCTCCCACTATATAGTTTTTTGCTTTATTGACAAGGACAATAGTCATCACGGCATCGATATCTGTATCCTTTAGCTTATCGAATGTTTCTTTTTTACTCATGATCTCAAACGATCCCGGGCCATATACTTTTAAAGCAGATATCGCCTGATACCCTCGCTTATTTAAATCTTCAGCAAGATGATATTCCATTCTTTCCTGGGTAAACCGATCGTTGTCTTTTATCAAAGCCAGTACCAATATTGTGTTGAACTTATTGGGTTTGGGATTTGCAGGCTGCCAGGTATGTACTATTTTCGATGATGAACACGAATAAAAAAGTGCAATTATTAGTATAACACCTTTCAAGTATGTTTTCAGTACTATTTTCATATTAATTCTTTTTCGTGAACTACTCTTCCATTCTCTACCATTTCCTTTGTGAGTGGTTTCATACAGAAAAACCAATCAAGACAATACATGCCTTTTTCTTTGCCTGCCATCCGATCAGCTGCTGTGCCACAACTACCGGCCGGAGGTACTATTACATCTTCCCCCGGTATCCAGTCAGCAGGTAAAGCCACATCATATTTATCGGCCGTCTGCAGACCAAGTAATACTCTTTTGATTTCTTTAAAATTTCTACCCAGAGACAGTGGGTAATAGATCATTGCTCTGATTTTGGCCTTGGGATCAATAAAGAAAACTGCCCGTACCGCTTTAGTACTGCTTTCATTGGGCTGGATCATTCCATATTTTTTTGCAATGTCCATTTTGATATCCTCGATCAAAGGAAATTTTATTTCCACATTTTTATCCCCTCTGAATTCTATTTTTTCTTTGATGGTACGCAACCAGGCGATATGGCTGTATAATCCGTCTACGGAGAGTCCCAACAATTGACAACCCATTCGATTGAATTCATTTTCCATTCTGGCAAAGGTCATAAACTCAGATGTACATACAGGAGTGAAGTCAGCCGGATGGCTAAATAGTATTACCCATTTCCCTTTAAAATCCTGAGGAAACTGAATCTGTCCCTGAGTAGTCATAGCGGTGAATTCTGGAGCAGTATCTCCTATCCTTGGCATAAAATTGTATATTGGAGAAACAGATTGCATATTGTCGGTTGTCATGATCTTATTGTTTTTATTTAGATATAAAGCTCCTCTTGTTTAAGGTTTAAAGGATTGAGTAAGGTCAACGGATTCAATGACAGAAATCATTAAAGTCAAACTTTTATCGATCTTTTTTATTTGTTTTCTATTGATTGGATACCTAAAAAGGAGGTGACATTACACCTGATCATCTTTGGATTTTAGATTGCCCTGAGACAAATCAAATAACCACGGTGGTAATGAAACAGAGGTTGAATATTATACTGAATTTGATACATATCTATGGATAAACCATCAGGAAGACGAGGCCCTGCTTACGGCTTTCCCAATGTCCTGTATGCCAGGGCTGTACTCAGAAATATAAATATTGAGCCGAGCAAAAATGCAGCTCCTGGAAATTGAATTGCATGGTTTGGCCTGGTAAAATAATAGAATACTGATGTCATTAGTAAAGGGCCAATGATCGTAGTGACGGAAACCAGGCTGGTCAATGCTCCTTGCAATTCCCCTTGTGCATTGCGCGGCACCTGGCTACTGATCAGGCCCTGCAATGCCGGACCTGCTATTCCTCCCAGGCAATAGGGAATGCTGAATGCAAACATCATCCAGCTTTTGCTTGCAAATGAAAAAAGCAATAACCCTATGGCATAAAAAATAAAACCCAGGTACAGGCTCCTTTTCTGACCTAGCTTAGGAATAGTATATCTGATAAGCACTGCTTGTACAAAAGCTACTAAAATGCCTACAAAACCGAGTGAATAGCCAACCGTTTTCTCATCCCAGTTAAATCGATACATATTGAAAAATGTCCAGGTACTCTGTACACTATGCGCTGCCAGATAAATTAAAATTAAAGAAGCAACTAAGCCAAGTACCACGGGGTATTTTCGAAGTTGAAGTAATGAACCAACAGGGTTAGCCCTTTTCCAATCAAATTTTCTCCGGTGTTCTTCGTCCAGTGATTCCGGTAATATAAAATAACCATATAACCAGTTAATCAGGGTGAGCACCGCGGATGCAATAAACGGTACACGGGGTCCATAGGTCCCCAAAATCCCTCCAAGGGTAGGTCCAATGATAAAACCCAGTCCAAACGCTGCACCAATCATTCCAAAATTTTGGGCGCGGTTTTCATCAGTACTTATATCTGCAATATAAGCGCTGGCAGTAGTAAAACTTGCTCCGGTGATACCTGCAATTATTCGCCCTATAAATAACCAGCCAATACTGGGAGCCCAGGCAGTCAATAAATAATCTATCCCAAAGCCAAATAGTGAAAACAATAATACTTTCCTTCTGCCGTACTGATCACTTAATGCACCCAATACAGGAGAAAAAATAAATTGCATGATGGCAAATGAAAACATAAGAAAACCACCATACTTACTGGCATCGGCGACAGAACCTCCTATCATTCCCGATAATAGTTTTGGTATCACCGGGATGATGATTCCAAATCCAATTACATCAATCAGCAGGGTAAAAAATATAAACCCTATGGCAGCCTTTTTGTTTCTCATTAAAGAGACGAATATAAACTAAAATGGGGATACCAAATCAACCATCTTGGTCAAGATAATTGCTTATGAAAAATAGAAAGTTGGGAAAAGGAAATAAAACAAGGATTTGAAAAAAAACGGATTAAAAATGGCAAAATCTCCAATTGAAAATATAACATAACTCTTTCACTCTTCAAGGGCTGCAAAAGTAAACTTGATGTTTGAGTCTTTCGAGAATAACATTAATTGCTTGTTAAAGAAGAGGAGGATTTGTGAGCATTATTTCTTGTAGATATCATTATCGAAAAGCCATGTATTTGGAAATCCTTCGTTTGTATAATTCCCCATTTTGCCCTATATTCATTGCTCTAATCAAAGCCAATGTTCAGTTCAATAAAGATACTTTCCACTGTTGCCGTTTTTGGTATTTTATCCATAATAGGGTTAGTATTTTATTCATTTTCACTTACCTCTGATAAAATAGACTACAACAGGGATGTAAAGCCTATCATCAACAAGAAATGCATATCCTGCCATGGTGGTGTTAAAAAACAAGGCGGTTTTTCATTTCTTTTTGAAGAAGAAGCAAAAGCACAATTAAAATCAGGTGCATTTGCCATCGTCCCCTTTAAACCCAATCAAAGCGAAATCATCAACAGGATCACTTCACCGGATGAGGCTGAAAGAATGCCCTATAAACACGATGCCCTGTCCAAAGCAGAAATTAAGATTTTTACCGATTGGATAAAACAAGGAGCCAAATGGGGCATCCACTGGTCTTATATTCCTGTGAAATCACCCGAAATTCCAGCTGTAAAGTCCCCATGGATAAAGAATGATATTGATAGATACATACTTAAAAAATTAAAATCAGAAAAATTAAATACCTCCGGTCAGGCTCCGCCTGCCATACTAGCGAGACGCGTTGCTTTGGATATCATTGGATTTCAGGTAAAAGATGAAATGCTAAGTCAGTTCCTGGCAGATCCCTCTGACAAAAATTATGAGCACTTATTGGATTCCTTGCTCTCATCTGAGCATTATGGTGAAAAATGGACATCGATGTGGCTTGACCTGGCGCGATATGCAGATACCAAAGGATACGAAAAAGATGATAACAGATCTATCTGGAGATATAAAAACTGGCTGATCAAAGCTTTTAATGCGGATATGCCATATAACCAGTTTATTACAGAACAATTAGCGGGTGACCTGCTCCCAAATGCTACTGATGATCAGTACCTGGCTACTGCATTTCATCGCAATACCATGACCAATGATGAAGGCGGTACGGATAATGAAGAGTTTCGTACAGCAGCTGTGATCGACAGAGTAAATACCACCTGGGAAACGCTTATGGGTACTACTTTTGCCTGTGTACAATGCCATGCGCATCCTTATGATCCAATCAAACACAACGACTATTACAAGTTTCTGGCTTTTTTTAATAATACCCGTGATGTGGATACCCCCGAAGAATATCCCTGGCTTAGACATTTTAAACCTGAACATAAACAAAAACTTGATTCTTTATCCAATTACCTTGTTTCAAAATCTACCCCTTCTGAAGTAGAATCCATCCTTCGGTTTATTAAATCCTATGCTCCCTCCTATTTCTCTATGGAGTGTGATTCTTTGGAAAACTCGGCATTAGTAGATACAAAATGGCTCGCGATGCGTACTCCATCGAGTGCAAGACTACACCATGCCGGATTTAATAATTACCCAAAAATGATTATTAATTACAGGGCTTACTCAAAAACAGGCACAGTTCATTTTAGATTAGATCATAAAAATGGCCCTGAGATAGCCACCCTCAGCTGGAATGAACCCACCAATGGTTGGAATAAAAAAGAATTAGACATCATTCCAGTCCAGGGAAGACATGATCTCTACATTTTGTTTGAAAGTAATTCCATCACCCATCCCGATCATACGGGAGTGATGATTGATTGGATGCATTTTAGCAATCCATTTCCTGATGAAAAAACGAAAGAAGGGACTAAATATAAAAATGATTTCTGGACCCTTTTAAATGCACCCGCAGAATACACACCTGTCATGTATGAAAATCCAGAACATATGTCAAGAACAACCAGAGTATTTGAAAGAGGCAACTGGCTTGTCAAATCGGATACGGTGACAGCAAATACCCCTGCCGTGTTCTTACCCATGAGTAAAGATCAGCCCAAAAACAGGTTGGGCTTATCCTCCTGGATTACTTCACCAGAACATCCACTTACAGCGCGTGTACTGGTCAACAGAATATGGGAACAATTATGGGGCACAGGATTAGTAGAAACATTAGAGGATTTTGGATCACAGGGTGCCGCACCTCAAAATCAGGAACTTCTTGATTACCTGGCCTATTCATTTGTACACAACCACCAATGGAGCATCAAAAGATTGATTAAAGAAATAATGATGAGTGCGGTCTACAGACAAGACTCAAAGCTCACTCCCGAATTGAAAGAAAAAGATGTATTCAATAGATTTTATGCCAGGGGGCCACGGGTACGATTATCTGCAGAGCAATTAAGAGACCAGGCATTGGCAGCATGTGATCTTATTGATTCATTATATGAGGGTAGCCCGGTTATGCCTTATCAACCGGAAGGGGTATGGCAATCACCCTATAATGGAAAAAAATGGCGTAAAAGCGAAGGCAAGAACCAATACCGCAGAGCGGTCTATACATTCTGGAAGCGCACCAGTGCGTTTCCTTCTATGACGAATTTTGATGCTACCGGGAGGGAAGTATGTCTTTCAAGGCGAATAAGAACAAATACCCCGCTACAGGCATTGACTTTACTTAATGATTCTACTTATATAGATCTGGCAGGAATACTGACCTCAAAATGCAATGACGAAAGCCCTGAATCTGCCATTGCTTGTATATATAAAAATATTGCTGCAAAAGAAATAGATGACCTGCGCCTGCAAATACTACGCAAATTGTATTATGAATCCGTAAGTACGTATATGATCAGAGAGGGGAAAATCTCTGACGCTAAAACCAATTCACTTAATCTGGTTACCAGTGCAATACTCAATCTGGATGAGGTAATCACTAAATCATAAGAAATGAAAAGCAGTCAACTCCATCATATAAAACAAACTATTCTTCAGGAACAGACCAGGAGACATTTTATCAAGGGATCTTTTCTGGGCTTGGGAGGATTGACTATTGGGGCAATGCTGAATGGTTGCAAGGTAAAAAACAATAATGAAGAAGTGTCCGGTACAAATGCTTTTGCATTAAAACCTCCCCATTTTAATCCCAGAGCAAAGTCAGTAATTTATCTGCATATGGCAGGGGCTCCATCTCAACTGGAACTATTCGACTATAAACCGGAACTCATAAAAATGGATGGTCAGCTATGCCCACCCAGCATAATCGAAGGAAAAAAATTTGCATTTATCAGAGGAGTACCTAAAATGCTGGGTACTACGGCCAAATTCAAACAACATGGTCAAAGTGGTGCCTGGATAAGTAATTATCTACCACATTTACAGACTATAGCTGATGAATTATGCATAATCAAATCAGTATCTACAGATCAGTTTAATCATGCGCCAGCTCAATTGCTGATGCATACCGGTAGTGCGCGACTAGGACGACCAAGCATAGGTGCATGGGCTACTTATGGGCTAGGTTCAGAAAATCAAAACTTACCTGGATTCGTAGTATTGACATCTGGAGGCAATAATCCTGATGCCGGTAAAAGTGCCTGGGGGTCCGGTTTTTTGCCTTCGGTGTATCAAGGCGTACAATGCCGATCAGAAGGTGATCCTGTATTATTTCTTCAGGACCCGCATTCTGTATCCAGGGATCTGAGACATGCATCCATAGAGGCAATTAATCAAATTAATCAAGCAGAGTATGCTGCCAACATGGATCCCGAAACACAAAGCAGAATACAACAATATGAACTGGCGTACCGTATGCAGATTTCTGTACCTGAAGTAATGAATATAAACGAAGAACCAAAATACATTCACGATATGTATGGCACACAACCAGGCAAATCCTCCTTTGCCAATAATGCTTTGTTGGCCAGAAAATTAGTGGAAAATGGAGTACGTTATGTGCAATTATTTGATTGGGGATGGGATACTCACGGCAATGTCGCAGAAGGATCGATCGATGTGGGACTGGTAAATAAATGCAGAGAAATAGATAAAGCTACCACTGCACTTATATTAGATCTCAAGCAACGTGGATTGCTTGAAGATACATTAGTGATATGGGGAGGTGAGTTTGGCCGCACACCTATGTCAGAAAATCGGGACGGAGTACAAAATGCATTTAAAGGTCGCGACCATCATGCAGAAGCCTTTACTATATTTATGGCTGGAGGTGGCATCCGCAAAGGCTATACTTACGGTGAAACTGATGAAATCGGGTATTCAATAGTAAATGGCCGGGTGAATCCTCACGACATTCAGGCTCTAATTTTAAATCAACTGGGCTTTGATCATGAAAAATTGACTTATGAGTTTCAAGGCAGACCTTTCCGATTGACAGATGTTGAAGGTAAAGTAATAAAAGAACTGATATCGTGACCTTGAATATGATTTTATTTTATCTGACTTCAAAATTAATTAGCTTTAGCGGCGACCTGCATCCTTTGTTGGTGCATTTTCCTGTTGGCATTTTTAGCCTGGCCGTTATATTAAAATTAATGTTGCTGCGTTCAGCAAATGAGATTTATCAAAAACCAATGCCCTTTATACTTTTAATATCCGCAGCAGCCGGTCTATTATCTGTCATTACCGGATTGATACATGCTTACAGTGACGAATTTGAAGGAGACGCATTTAATCAACATCGCCTCAGTGGGATTGCATTTACTGTAATTTCACTGGTTTTATATATCAGCGTCATCAAAAATAGAAAGCAGGTAGAAAACCTCAGTTGGCTACTTGGAAGTATAGCTCTTTTTATTACCGGAGAATCCGGGGCCTTGCTTACGCATGGTTATAATTTACTCCATCCAAAATCTACTGATCGGATTGAACTTAGTATTGAAAATGTCAGAGGTGCCTCGGCTTATACAGATATCATAAGACCTATCCTTGCAAACAAATGCTATTCATGCCATTCCTCTCAGAAACAAAAAGGCAAACTCAGATTGGATACAAAAGAATATATCCTCAAGGGCGGAAAAAACGGACCTATAATTTCATCTGACACCTCTAAAGAAAGTGAATTAATTACCCGGATTCATCTGCCTATGGAAAGCGATGATCACATGCCTCCAGAAGGAAAACTACAATTGACAGAAAAGGAACTAAAAATTATATCCTGGTGGATCAAAAATGGTGCAGATTTTGACAAGAAGGTATCTGATATTCCCAATAGTACGGATATCATTTCACTTTTTACCAGCAATGATAATATAGCTCAGGCAGTTATTCCTGATTTCAAGGTAAAAGCATTGAATACCACCACCGTGCAAACGTTAAATAAACTTGGCATTTCAGTCACTCCTATTGCATTAAATTCAAGCTTAGTATCCGTTTTATTAAATCAAACGGAAGTAAACAGTAATGTGCTTTCCATATTAAAAAATGTGCAGGAAAACATAGTCTACTTAAATGCTAAAAAACAAAAATGGTCTCCGGAGCTGATCCAATTTATATCCCAATGTAAAAATCTGCTCCGCCTTGATCTGAGTCAATCTAACATTGATGATGCATCCATATCTAAACTATCTGCTTTACCGAATTTGAATACTTTAAATCTCACAGGTACCCAAATCAGCAAAAGTGGTTTAGCGGGATTAAAAAGTCCAACATTAAAATTTCTTTATGTATTCAATACCCGGGTGCTGACTCAAGACTTCGAAGAAATTAAATCCGGTTTTCCTGAAGCACAGATAGATAGTGGTCATTACCAGGTACCCATCCTGCGATCGGATACTACATTGTATACACGCGATGAGTACAATAAGGAGAATGACATACCAGCAGATAAGAGTAAATAAAAAATGATTTTTACTGCCCCCCGGGCCTAATCTGTTGGCTTATCTTGATATAATTAAAATAGAAAATTGCTTTAAGTATTCTCTTTATTGTTTTATTCGAAATATTAATAGTTAAATTACTGACAATTTATAGTAGTTCTTACACTATTGCAGAGTACTGCTGTCAAATTTAGTTTATCACGACCCCAAATTAGTATGAAATACTTCCTTTATTTACTATTATTTATCTCTATTACATCCTGTGATTCCTGTGTTTGTCGCTTGTTTGAATTTCAGCCTGATATAAAAAATGGAGGTAGGATTGTCGCGTTGTCCCGCAGCCCTAATAATAATTCAGATCTGATCGCAGCCGCAGAGTCAGGTGGATTATTTATATCCAAATCCGGAGGTAGATCCTGGCAGCATATAGATAATCTACCAGTATTTGAGATGCGAGATGTTCAATATGCCAGTACAGATCCCAAGGTAATACTTGCTTCGGCCCGTATAGATCTCAAAAAGATAAATGGGGGCGGAATATGGAAGTCTAAAGATGGCGGAAAAAATTGGTATAAGCCAATTGGCTCCCGGAAAATCGAAAATGGAATAGAGCTGGAAACACATGCCAATGGTATTGCATTCAGGCCGCAAACCAATTCTGTTTTTGTGGGCACCAATAGGGGCATTGCCATTAGTCATGATAATGGAGAAACCTGGAATTATAAAAATATCTTTCTGGAATGGAATAATGTATACGATGTGGTGACCGGAACCGGGCAAAAAGTATTAGCCACTACTGACTTTGGGATATTTTATTCTATTGATAATGGAAATACATGGTTGTTTTCAGATACCAATGTACCCAATACGAACAATATCAATGGCCTTACTAATTCGCCCAATAATCAGGACCACTGTTTTTATGCGGCATCCCACTATAGAATTTATTTTTCACCCAATTTTGGAAAAACTTGGGATACTATAGATGCGCCTCAAGGTGGCAACAGAGCTCCCTTTGTAAGATGCTTTAGAGCGGTGGGTGGAGGAGACAGGGATTTGCATCTCTACTATGGCAATGGAGTATCTTTCTTTAGAAAAAAAATTACAACTAATAATTTAGGAGCATTAATTTTTAAAAATGCATGGGAAAATCTTGCAGTCGATCATGCAGATCAAAGTGATGTCATTGCTGCAGTGGATTCAAAAACACCATTATTGCTATCGGGTGATGGAGGTGTATTCAATACCATTGATAATGGTGCAAATTGGAAATGGATAGGTGGAGGAAAAGATGGATTAAATGCCCTTCAAATTACTGAAGTCACCGCCCAAAAAAATTACGTACAAAATAAGGAGTATGTCTATTTCGGTACACAGGACAACTATGTATGGGCTTCCGAAGATGGTGGCAATACCTATACTAAAGCCACCGGCGGCGAAGGATTTTCCATACAAACAAAAAGACACGCCCTGGTAAACGAAGGAAATAAAATGTCTTTTGTCACATGCAGCGATTGCAGTATAAGAGTATCGGAACAATATTTTAATGGAGAGGTGGCATTTACCAATGTATCGAATGTACTTACTGATCCGGTGATATGGCCCACGGATAACCTGGATCCTAATCCGCCAAATAGATTTATTCAGATTGGATCAGGAGCCACGGCCGTCACCGGCCTGACCCGAAAATACTTTTATCGTACATATAATGCTGGTGCCAACTGGACATCCATTGGCAGTATGATGAGTGACCCAACTAGCCAGCTGGCTAAAATATCAAACCCGGCTGGCAATGCAGTTCTTTACCAACCAGTCTCTTTGGGTGGAGTCACCCCACAAGGATTAGGTAAAATCGGACTGATAAAATTAGTAACCAGCGGCAATACAGTACAGCGAGCGGACCTTAATGGTTTTGGTAGTCTCGGTACCTTTCCCACTATGTTTAAATGGTATAATATATTTGCTGTAAATCCCCGTGACCCGAATCACCTCATTATTGCCGATGTAGCCAATGAGAAAATGAAAATCAGCCGGGATGGTGGACAAAACTGGGTAGATGACGATGAGCTCACTGATTGCGTGACCAATAATGGAGCATACCAGTTTTATAAGCAAATAGAGTGCTGCCCTGCTATAATAGTAAACACGATTGAATTTCACCCTGAAGATCCAAATCAAATTGCAGTGGGCACAAGGGAAAATGGGGTATTCTATTCCTGGGATGGTGGAGATACCTGGTACAAATTGGATGACACCGATAAAATTACTAATGTATCAAGTATATTTTTTTATTATGATCAGAAAATATTGATTTCTACATATGGCAGAGGTATATTCAAACTGGAACCTAAAAAACCAACTAAAAAGCACAGGATGAAATATCATCTCGGCCCTCATGATGCCATAGAAATTGATTTTATTACAGGAAAAACTAAAAAATACAAGGGTCTGGATAGCATGGTTATGCGTGCTGACGATCAGATAATAGTGTTGTCACCTAGAGATTGCATGAGCATTCGGGATATAGATGCAAGCAAAAGCTCCATACGGGTATACCCATTAGAAGTATGGCAAAATAAAAACCGTATAGAAAATGACAAGGAGCGTGAACTAAAAATTCTGGTTGAAAGCAAAGAGGTAATAAGACAAATTACCGAAATCTATAACCAACTTCCCATACGACTAATACATATAAACGGAAATAATGAAATTAAATCTTTGATAGTGAGTAAATCGGCCATTAAATTATACAGTGATAGCGAGTTGGAATTAAAGCCTTATACCGATCCCCTGATCGTGCTCACTAACCCTGAAGCACGAAACCCGTATGCCATCAAAAAAGGAATACCAATGGAAATCTCCGGATATTATTTTAAATATGATGTAAAACATCCGGTAGAGATATATGTAGATCAACAATTAATCACCACTGTGCCGGTGGATAAAAACGGAAATTTTAAAGTCCTTCTTCCCAATGCGTATTTGGTCCCAAATGGATTGCGCATCAGGGCAATTCAAAATAGTGAAGGTAAAATACTGGAAGATGTAAAATTCATTCAACTATTAAAAGAAAGGGAATAGAATCATTTTTCTATAATCGAATGGAGTATCACGCGTAGTAGGATAAATATCAAAAGTCACGGTTCATTTTACCGGCAATACCACCACAAAACATGCTCCTGTATCAGTATCTTCTATTCTTAATTCCCCATTATGCGCTTTAGTAACAATATCATATGCTAAAGACAATCCCAGTCCCGTACCCTGACCTGTGGGTTTAGTAGTGAAGAAAGGCTGAAAGATTTTGTCTTTTATTGCATCGGGGATTCCAGCACCATTATCCATCACCCGTATTTCTACTTTCTCTATCATACCCAGGTCGTTTTTAATGGATTTTGTTCTGACGATCACGGTGGGTATATAGGTTGATTTACGACCGTTTTCTGATGCTCTCCTATCTTCATCGTAAACGGCATAAAATGCATTGTTGATAAGATTGAGAAGTATCCGTCCTATATCTTGTTTTATTGCCAGAATGGGAGGTAAAGTTGGATCCAAATCAAGTTTAAAATCAGCCTGAAACATTTTCTGTCCGCTGCCTTTTTGATCTTTTGCCCTCAATCCGTGATACGACAGCCGTATGTATTCATCACATAATTCATTGATATCAGTGGGCTCCTTTTGTCCGGTACTTTTTCTGCTGTGATCAAGCATGCTCTTTACGATATTGGCAGCACGATGACCATGGAAATTGATCTTTTCAGAATTAGATTGAATATCCCGGAGTATTTCCTCTATTAATTTATCATCCCGTTCAGTAACCGGTTTGGATTGTTCTTCTTTCAATTCATTTATCAGATCCTGGTTAACTTCAGAAAAATTATTTACAAAATTGAGTGGATTTTGGATTTCATGAGCAATTCCTGCTGTCAATTCACCCAGTGATGCCATTTTTTCAGATTGTATCAATTGGGCTTGAGTTGTTTTTAACTGCTCCATTGATTTCAACAAAGCTTCATGCTGATTCTGAATTTCATTGGTACGTTCTTTCACCAATGTTTCCAACAAGGAATTTTGCTTTTCAAGCCTCAGTCGTTCTGCCTCTTCGGCCAATCGAAGTTTATCGTCTTTGTTTTTCTGTCGTATAAGATATATTCCAAATCCAATAAGCCAAAAAATACCGAAAGTACTAAAATCACCTATTTCTCCCTGAAGAGACGGGCGGATCACACTGGCAATGATGTCTGCTATTTGTATTAAAATCAATGGGGCGGACCATAGGATTATATTCTTTAGCTTTTCTGTATTGGTTACAGAGAATAAATACCAGAGTACAGCAAGGAATAGAATCAATAAAAATTCATTAAATGCCAGGTCCAAATCCAACGAACTGAATATTGCAGAAACTACAGCTCCTGCTACTCCCAGGTATTTTACTTTCTGATATTTACCGGGGTGATTTGATTTTAATTCAAGGTATTTAATTAGAAAATTACCAATCAGAAAACCGACCAGACCATTTATTAAGACCGACCCGACATCAAAAAATTTCATTTATTTATTTTAAACCCAGAATCAAAGTAAAAGTAGAAAATTATATACCATTTTTTTGCAAATAAACAAGTAAGCTAATGAAAGTCCTTTTTCGATTGACCACCCTCCTGTCAAAAAGTAAGATTACCTGGCACTGCTGGCGACTCCCATATAATCTTCCCTCAGTATTTTATTCATTCTATATAAGACCTCTTCCACATTCATGACATCAAATACCATGGGTGGTTTAATTTTAACCACATTATCATCAGGACCATCCGTACTCATGAGTATACCGTATTCTTTCATCCGGTGAACCAGGTATTTAGCCTGTTTTGTTGCTGGCTTTTTAGCTATCGTATCATATGTAAATTCTATTCCTAGAAAAAGTCCATGCCCACGATAATCAGCTACCAGGTCAAAATCTTGTTTTAGTGATTCAAAGCCTTTGTAAAAAGCCTGCTCGATTTTCAAAGCATGATCCATGTAATTTTCGCCGGCTACAATATCCAATACGGTATTTCCTATTACACAACTCACCGGATTACCGCCAAATGTATTAAAGTACTCCATGCCATTATTAAACGCATCGGCGATTTTTTGATTACACACTACAGCCCCAAGGGGGTGGCCATTGCCCAATGGTTTTCCGAATGTTACTATATCCGGCACCACACCAGCATACTCATACGAACAAAACATGCCGGTGCGACCGATCCCAGTTTGCACTTCATCCGCAATATATACTATGTCTTCAGACTTTATGTACTCGATTAGTTTTTTAAAATAATGAGGTGGGCATACCACCTGTCCTCCACAGCTGAGAATGTATTCTGCCAAAAATGCTGCCGGTTTTTTTTGTCCATTAATTAACTGTTGAATAATTTCTTTTGATTCGATAAAATATTGATTTTCATCGCTTTGGTATTTACCTCTAAAAACATCGGGCATGCTGAGTTTATGAGTGGTGGGTGGGGCCCCTTTACCTCCTTTACGGTCAAATTTATATGAACTGAGATCTACCAGTCCTGAAGTATTGCCGTGATACCCGTGTTCAAATACCAACATATCTTTCCGGTCAGCATATGTTTTAGCCATACGAATAGCCAATTCATTCGCTTCTGACCCTGAATTGACAAAATACACAGTTGATAATGAAGGATGCAAAAATGATTTTAAATTTTCGGCAAAGTCTACCAGCTGAGGATATAGATACCGGGTGTTTGTATTGAGCAACTTCATTTGTTTCTCCGCGGCCTTGATAATAGCTGGATGCTGGTGTCCGCAGTGTGCCACGTTATTTACTGTATCGAGATACCGCCTGCCGGTATGATCATAGAGATATTGCCGGTGGGCTCTGGGTATAATCAGTGGCATTTTATAGGATACACTTAAATTCTTTCCAACTGATTTTTTTCTCCGGATCAATAAATCATTTTCGTATGTAATAGTACCTGGATCAATTTTTAATCCCAAAATTAAATTAGGATCAGGGCAAATTGAATTATATAATTTCTGTAGATTAAAATGACATACTCCAGGGTAGTCTGTTGTATTATTAAAAAGATCCAGGATGATTTGAAAATGCAAATGCGGTGGCCAGCCACCATTCTGATGATGACCTCCAAAATAACCAATTACATCACCTGCCTTTATTTTATCACCTGCGTCATGCATCGAAAGAGAATCAGGTGAGAGATGACCGTATAAAGTAAAAAACTCAATTTCGTCTTCAACGTGCTTTAAGATGATTGTCGGCCCATAATCTTTATCTCCGGTATTATTTGCAATACCTATCACTTCTCCACTCAAGGGTGAAAATACTTCAGTGTTTTCATCATTAAATATATCCAGGCCAATATGTACTGTGCGCCAGGCAGGTCCATGATTATCTTCATATTTAAAACTCTCCGAGGTATACACCGGTCTGCACTCCAGGTATCTCCCGATCATCACATCTGCTTTATTTTCTTTTTTAATTTCCGATAACCTGGACATCCAATTTTCAATATTTTCATAGTCAGGAACATTACCCAGTTCGGAACTTCCAATAGATAAATCCAGGACCTTGATCCTGGTCCCGCAGTGAGTCACAGGATAAAACTTTTTTTTGCTGACCCAATCCATAAATTTCTCATTTTTTGTACACGGCTCCAGATTACATACAGATCTGAAATAATAATGCGCATAAGCAGGGTGGATTGATCTCCATTGTTGAGCCAGGTACCATGCATCCTGATCTGTTATCTGTAAATATTCATTTTCGGGATGTTCATTTTTATTGATAGCAGAAACGGTAAGACTGATCATCATCCTGGCTGCAATATGGTAATAGAGTAATTCCAGTTCTGCTTCATTCAACGGATGTAATTGGTGATACGAAGCGATGATTTGACCTGCTACCGCAAGTGGATCCGGAGTTTTCAAACAGGAATATACACATGCTATGGCCACTTCATTTATGGTATGGGTATACACCATATCGCCAAAGTCTATAATGGCAGCAGCTTTATAGACCAATTCATCATCATGCCACTGCATCAATATATTATAGTCATTCAGGTCGGCGTAGCAAATTTGTTTTCGAAGTGATGACTTGTATTTTGAATGTAAGCGGCTCATATCATCCAGCCAGAAAATAAAAATACTTTGCCAGTCAGGATCAAGGAGATATAATTGTTTTCTGATCCAGTTTGCCCCGGATGGGTCCCATTTGATGAATCGATGTGCTGCTACATGGTCGAAGTTAGCAAGCGATTTAGTAAGATTCGCCGCCAGGACACCAATACTTTGATAACTGATATCGGTCAATGGCTTTACAGATGATTGAAGCGGAAGATCAATCCATGGAAATACCCGGATGATCTGATTTTCTAAGATTTCAAATTCGTTCTGATGTATACTTAAAACCGGAGATGAAATTTGAAATCTATTTTGAGCATGAAGCGAGCTCTCTGAATCGGTCCTGGCTTTGATTTGACCATTTATTAGATGCCTGCAAGCCGAATGTTCCATATCTATTAATGAAATATCCTTACCCGGCATGGAGCACTTAATGGTAAAAGCACCTTGTGTGTTTGTCAGCTTATATACTGCATCCAACTCGGAGTAGATTACAGCAAGGTCACCATGGAGATCAAAATTGTCCTGTAAAAAGCCTTGTAATTGCTCAATCTGCATGTACTTAGTTTACAATCTTTATTACACTGGCTACTTTAGTTGGAAGTTTTTTAGGTAAGGTGATAAGATAATCGCCATTGGAGAGCTGAGTCCATTTTAATGCTTTTTTACTTCCGAGCATATACATATTGGATCCTGATTTAGGAGCTATATTTCGTACAGTCAGGGTAGGCCCTGAGATTTGTTCGGCAATCAGGTAAGTGTAGGCATTATCCTTACTTACGGTATATTTTATCCGATCTCCTTCTTTGTAATCGGTGCGGCTACGCGTATTGTATATTGCCTCACCGTTTACTTTCATCCATTTTCCCATTTCATCCAATCTGTTCACACTTTCTTTGGGTATCTGTCCATCAGCCATAGGTCCTATATTTAAAAGATAGTTACCACCTTTAGCAGCTACATCGATCAGGTTCTTTATTAGATTCCCGGACGATTTCCAATTTTGATCGTTTTTCTTATACCCCCAGGTATCATTCATAGTCATACACGACTCCCAGTCGTAATTGGAAGTACCTTCCAGTATTTCCTGTTCCGGGGTGCCAAAATCGCCCGCCGCATTTTCGTATTCATTCATTCCCTGCATGCCCTTTCGTCCCTTCCCTACTCTGTTGTTGATTATGATTTTAGGATTAATTTCCTTTATGAAATTGTATAAGTCTTTGCCTTGATCTTCAGTCCATTCAGGTATCCATTCACCATCAAACCACATCACTCCCGGGTCATAGTTGGTCAATAATTCTTTTATCTGGGGTTTCAGATAGGTCTCTCTGTATTTATTCCAATCCGGATTTTCGGTATTCTGGTGAGTATAGCTTTTTTTAGATTCTGCATCGGGTTGGTGCCAGTCCATAATAGAATGATAAAAGCACATTCTTATACCCGCTGCTTTGCACGCTTCTGTCAGTTCTTTTAATATATCCCTTTTAAACGGGCTGGCATCCATGATGTCGTATTCGGTCACCTTACTGTCCCAAAGGCAAAAACCATCGTGGTGCTTGGATGTAATTACAATATATTTTACGCCTGCATTTTTTGCAGTGGCTACCCATTTTTTAGCATCAAACTTTACCGGATTAAACTGTTTTACATACTCTTCATATTCTGACACCGGTATGTTCAAAGAATGCATAATCCATTCACCTACCTCTTTTGATTCCTTGCCATTATGTATGCCAGCCGGAACAGCATAGGCTCCCCAGTGAATAAACAAACCAAAACCGGCATCCCGCCACCACTCCATCCGGCGATCGCGCTCGGCTTTGGACTCCTGGGCAAAGGAGGTTCCAAAAAAAGAAACTAATAAAATCCAAATGGTAATTATACGCATGTTACTTAGTATTTTAAAAAGCCTAAAATAGGGAAATAATATAAATCGGTTCATTTAATCTTGGTATGTGTAGGTATAGAACGAATAGCCATTGGATACTTAAAATTTTCCTTAAAGTTTACTTAATAAATTCAAAAATTGTACCCCTTGACTATTAGTCTTTTAAACCGTACCTTGCACGTTTTGAAAGCCTTTAACTTATACTAAAATTTAGCTTATATGTCATCAAAAGACAATTATAATCTATTGCTTGAAAAGCTGGATCAGTTTACTCGCAAATATTATACTAATCAAATCATTCGCGGAGCTTTATTTACTACCGGATCCGTATTGATATTGTTTTTAGCTTACAATCTGCTGGAGAGTGAGTTTTATTTTTCAAAAGAAATACGAAAGGCATTATTCTATTCATTTATAGCTTTTACCGGTATTGCATCCGCAATTTGGATTCTGACTCCATTGATGCATTATTTCAAATTAGGTAAAATCATTTCGTATGAGCAGGCAGCCAGGATCATAGGCGACCATTTTCGAGATGTACAAGATAAATTGCTCAATGTACTTCAATTGAGATCGCAATACAGCGATGCTGAAACAGCCGGTTTGATCGAGGCCAGTATACAACAAAAAAGTTCGCAGATACAGTTGGTGCCGTTCAAAAATGCAATCGACCTTACAAAGAATAAAAAACATCTTCGATTTGCTTTACCTCCATTATTATTATTGCTTGCATTATTGGTAGGTGCACCCAGCTTGATTAAAGATAGCGCCAAGCGCATCATACAAAACGATCAGGATTTTGAAAAAGCAGCCCCATTTCACTTTAAGCTTAAAAATGAAAAACCATCCGTGGTTCAATTTGACAATTTCACATTGGACATGGAAATAGACGGTTCTGTTTTGCCCAACGAAGTGTTCATCGAAATAGAGAAATATCCTTATCGCATGACTAAGGTGGATGCCCATCACTATACGTATACTTTTAATAATGTGCAGCAGAACATTCCTTTTAAAATGTATAGTGGCGAGGTCAGCTCCAAACCTTATGAATTGGCCGTATTGAAAAAACCAAACCTCAGCAATTTTTCCATTAAACTGGATTATCCGGGTTATTTAGGGAAAAAATCTGAACTAGTACAAAACATTGGAGATTTGTTAATCCCCCAGGGTACACGGCTTTCGTGGCAAATCGATGCAGAAAATACCGATAAGGTAATGATGGCGTTCGGTGATGAAAGCCCAAAGGAAATCAGCAAAAAAGGCGAAGGCTATTATACCCATACGCACAGTGCCCAAAAAGATCAGAATTATAGAATTTACATTTCAAATGAATTCATTCCTTCACCGGATTCTGTAAATTTTCAGATGCGGGTGATCGCAGACCAGTTTCCTACCATTCAGGTGGAAGAGTTTAAAGACAGCACTACTGAAAACAGATTATTGTATTTTGCTGGTAATGGATCAGATGATTATGGTCTGACAAAATTGACTTTTAATTATTCAATCACTCATCCCGACGGAAAACAAGAACCCTCTACAACTATTCCTGTACAAATTAGTAAAAGCAATAAGACATCTTATCAACACCAATGGGATACCAGAGAAATTGATCTCAAGCCGGGTGACCAGCTTTCCTATTTCTTCGAATTGTTTGATAATGATGGAATACATGGACCAAAGTCAGTAAAATCAAATGTGCTCCAGTTGCGTATGGCTTCCAAAGAAGAGCTAGAAAGTAAAAATGCAAAAAATAATGATCAGATTCGTGATGATCTCAAACAAGCCCTGGAACAAAGCAAGAAAATCCAGGATCGTATGAATGAACTTCGTGAGAAAATGATCCAGGAAAAAAATGCAAACTGGCAGGATAAAAAAGAAATGCAAAAACTGCTCGAACAGCAAAAAGAACTTTTGCAAAAAATAGCAGATGCAAAAAAAATGTTTGAAGAAAATGTAAAGAATCAGGAAAAATTCGAGCAAACTTCCGAACGAATATTAGAGAAACAAGAGCAAATCCAAAAAATGTTTGAACAATTACAGGATCCTAAAATGAAGGAACTGATGGATAAAATACAAGAGCTCTTACAGCAAATGGAAAAAGAACAGACCCTCCCCATGATGGATGAAATGAAAATGGAAAGCAAAGAAATGGAGAAAGAGCTCGATCGCATGATGGAACTATTCAAAACACTGGAAGTAGAGCATGAAATGGAGAAAACGATAGAGAAGTTGCGCGAAATGGCAAAAGAAGAAGAGAAGTTGAGTGAAGAAAATAATAAAAAAGAAAAAGAAGAAAATACCGCCGACAAAGACAAAGCCGACAAAGACAAAACTGACAAAGACAAAGCCGATAAAGACAAAGCCGATAAAGACAAAGCCGACAAAGACAAAACTGACAAAGACAAAACCGACAAAGACAAAGCCGATAAAGACAAAGCCGACAAAGACAAAACTGATAAAGAGCAGAGTGGCGACAAAAAAGACAGTGATAATGAAAAGAAAGACCAAAATCAAAATGGTGAAAAACAAGATGGTGGTGAGGATAAAAAGGAAATGACCAAAGAAGAAATTCAAAAGAAACAAGAAGAATTAAATAAGGAGCTTGAAAAGCTACAGGAGAAACTAAAAGAATTAGAACAAAAAAACAAAGAACTCGAAAGGCCAAAACAATTGGGTGATAACCAGGAAAAGACCGAAGATATCAAACAGGATATGCAAAAGAGCTCCCAGGAGATGAAGCAAAATCAAAACAAAAAAGCTTCTAAATCTCAGAAATCTGCTGCCAATAAAATGAAGGATATGGCGCAGGCAATGGAAAATTCAATGCAACAGCAGGAAAAAGAAGAACATGAAGAAGATGCCAAGGCATTGCGTCAATTACTCGAAAATCTGGTAAACATGTCTTTTGATCAGGAAGGTTTGATTAAAGATGTAAATACTTCCATGATCAACACCCCGCATTACAATGAATTGATGCAGCAGCAGTTTAAAATCAAAGATGATTTTACCCTGATAGAGGATAGCCTGCAGGCATTGAGTAAGCGAGTATTTGAACTGGAGGCTTTCGTAACTGAGAAAGTCGGTGAGATAAAAATACAAATGGAAAATTCCCTCACCGAACTCGAAGAACGTAACAAACCCAAAGCTGGTGACCATCAGCAGCGGACCATGAAAAATGTAAACGATCTGGCCCTCATGCTATCCGAGTCATTGGACAATATGAACCAACAAATGTCCGGTGCAGCCTGTGCCAATCCTAAAAAATCAGGTAAAGGCGAAGGCCAAAAGCCAATGGATAAAATATCCGAAGGTCAAAAAGGCATGAAAGAATCCCTGGAGCAGATGAAAAAGAATATGGAACAAGGGAAAGGAGCCGGCTCTCAAGAATTTGCCAAAGCTGCAGCCAGGCAAGCTGCTTTGAGAGAAGCGATGAAAGAATTACAAAAAGAAAGACAAAGCAGGGGTGAAAAGACCAAAGACTTGCAGCAAATCATAGACGGGATGGATAAAATAGAAACCGACCTGGTAAATAAAAAACTTACCAATGAGATGATGATGCGCCAAAATGAAATCCTTACCCGATTGCTTGAAGCTGAAAATGCAGAGCGTGAAAGAAAACAAGATGAGAAAAGAAAATCGGAGGTTGCGCAAGATTTGGAACGAAAATTGCCTCCTTCGCTGCAAGAGTATTTAAAAAAACGCGAGGCTGAGATCGATTTATATAAAACTGTTTCCCCCGACATCAAACCGTATTATCGTTCTTTAGTCGAAGAGTATATGAAGACTCTACGTACTGATCATGGAAATACAAACTTTAATAAGTAACCAAAAGGTAGCTGTACTGATGAGTAATAGCACATGGCGCTTTCCCTCTACGCCGCTTTGCATAGGGGAAATCGAACAACTGGTGGAGCAATTGGCTGCCAAATACTGCATAGCTCAGGACAAATATCCTAATATACTCATCAGTCTTACTGAAGCAGTAAATAATGCAATCATACATGGCAATGGATGTGACGAGTGCAAATGCGTTCAGATCGATATTGAAGAGCAACCGCAATGCATCACTGTGATAGTAAAAGACGAAGGCCAGGGGTTTGATCCGGACAAAGTAAATGACCCTACCTTGCCAGAAAACGTAGCCAAAGATGGTGGCCGGGGCATTTTCCTCATCAAACAACTATGTGATCGGGTACATTATGAACGGAATGGGTCAGAGGTAAAAATGAGTTTTGATCTGTGATTACTTGTAATACCTCTCAAACAACACATTAATCATCCAGCACTACACTCTTGATCTGCTTTAGCATTTTGTATAATTTTCTACAAGACCAGAGGTAGTTATAAATCTATTCGCCTTCCCTCTGTTTACTTAAGCCAAAAATTTAGGTTTTGAAAACCTCCAGGCCACTTCCATTTATCGATCTGTAATTCTCTTCCAATCATATAATTAGCGCACCTTATTCATTATGAGCACTATAATCTGATCATCCGAGTTGAACAGCTTAATCTTTTATTAATCAGGCATTTCCGTTTTTAATGATTCCTATTATTATTCAAAAACTACCCCATGGTGTAGGATTTATGGCCAGGCACTACTATAATTTTATGGTTCGCAAAACAATCATTCTAAATGAAAACTGCTCATGCTTTTTATATTTTGATGCTCATCATTCTTTATCCATTTTCTTCCTTGCATAGCCAGGACTGCAATCTGCGGGAAGGGTCAGGCACAGGTGATGATTATCTAAACTATGGTGTAGATCAGCGAAATGATGGAGTCACGATTTCCGAATTCAAATTATTCAGTAGAAAAATTCAGAAGGTTCAGATTAAATATAAATTCTCCAATTACCTTGGCACCACACCGGACTGGGAAACAAGTGAAGCTGTGTCCGTGTATTGGCAGGTACAGGATATTATTCCCAATCAATCAAAAAAAATAATAATTCCATGGTACGACCGGAATAATGATTATTATATTTTGCTGGCATATAGAGTACAATGTGACAATGGGGTGTGGACGAATTGGAAAGAAGATCCATATCATTATTGGATTGAAAAAGGATATAAAGTAGGCTGCACCAGTAATTATTGGCTGGATTCAAAAAATGTTGGTTCGCGATCTGTTACTTTTAATTACAGATATGGAGCAAAATATACTGAAGTGCAACTGAGTGAAGATGGCGGCCATACCTGGCCTATTTCAGTAAAAGGAGGATATTATGATGATCATATTACCATCGATGGCCTCAAAAGTAATACCCGGTACCATCATCGACATAGAATAGAATGTCATGGGGGTGTCTGGTATCCCTGGGCTGAGTTTAATGCAGATGGCGCAGATATCGAACCATTTACTACTGAGTGTGCTAAACCATCTACGGGTGAATTATCATCGAATAATGTAAATACCGGTACGGGTATAGAAGTAACCTGCCTAACCGCTGCAGCCAAATATCAATATCGATTGAGGGAAAAAGGAACCAATACCTGGAATACATCATCTGAAAAAACACAGAACCAACATACGTTTACCAATCTTCAGAAATTTGTAGAATATGAAATACAGGTAAGAGTATTTTGCACCACCAATGGATCAGCAACAGATTGGTCCAATACCCTATTGCATACCATACCTGGTACATGCCCTGTGCCAGTAATTGGAGACATCGGAGCAAAAGATATTGGTACGGCAACCGCTACATTATATTGCCGGTCGGGACATGGTGATGGCATCATTGACAATCATATATTCCGATGGAGAAAAGCCGATGGGGCTGACTGGACTACGAAAAAAACCTCATCAAATGAAACGAATATAAAAAACTTGATGGATTATACTCAGTATGTAATGCAGGTACAGCATGAATGTACAGGTAGTACTACAGGCAATTGGTCTTCCATGGTCTTTTTTACCACAGAACAAAAATGTAAAATTGAACCGACTAAAATCACAATCCAAAATATAAGTCATGAAACCGCCGAACTTAAATGCACCGTGGACAGAGCCGGATATCTTTGGAAATTCCGCAAAGCAGGTGGTGGTAGCTTGATGGAGTTGCCCCAACAAACTTCGAACAGGACCACCATAACAGGATTAAAATCAGGCACCACATATGAAGTTGCATTAAAAGTTTTTTGTGACCCTGCATTCTCCGATGGATTTACGGAATGGGTCACTTTTACGACACAGGTATGTGAAACTCCTGAATATAATTCTATTGAAGCTTTTGATGTACAGGACCATAGCGCCGTACTCTACTATCCATATATTACAAATGGCAGACAGTTTACCTGGCAATATCGTCAGATTGGGAATACCAATTGGCGAACTGCAGAAAGCAATGGTGAATCAACTTTAGTAGAAGATTTAGTACCCGGTGTTACCTATGAATATCGCCTTCGGGAAAATTGTACAGAAACAACCAAAAGTGCATGGTCAGGAATCCAGTTTTTTTTCACCACTTGTGATGTGAACATAAACCGGTTTACCAATGTCACCTCCACCTCTGTAAAGGTCAAATGTCAGTCCGGCGCAGAAGGCTTTAATTTTAGATACCGGATGAGAAATGCTGCAAATTGGACAAACATTCCTACCCAAATAAATCCTGAGTATACCGTAACCAACCTGAATCCGGGAACCGAGTATGAATTCCAGGTACAGGGTTCTTGCATTGGTCAGACCGGTACCTATTCTCCAAGTGCCTATGTAACTACGCGGGCTTCTGGCCTGGTAGAAAATGAAAATAAAATCTTATCTTCTAATTTCCGGTCTGCTGTTCTATGTACGGCTCCTGCTAAAAACGAAATCTTTGCTTATGATATTGGTACCTCCTCTGTGGTTTTATCCTGTGCCATCGGTCAGACAGATGGATATCAATTCAGGATAGCAAGAGTAGCGGATACTTCATGGACATTCTCTTCTGTACGAAAAGAAGATAGTTTGTTCATACCCTTACTCATACCACACAAATGGTACAGGTACCAGGTGAGAATAAAATGTAATAATGATTTCAGCGAATGGTCTGATACCGCCTTTTTTATAACTGCTCCCATTATTTACAATCAAAACAATAAATGCTTCATTCCTTCATTGATCAATCTTTACCCGGATCAAATAAACAGTACAAGTGTAAGATTAAACTGCCGTGAATTTGCTGAAAAATATCAGTTCAGATACAGACAGATTAAAGATTCATCATGGGTTTTGATCAACGAACAAACTGCAAAATCCCTGACTATATCCAATCTCAGACCAAATATGATTTACGAATTTCAATGCCGGCTTTATTGTAATAATGGATGGGGTAATTATTCAACATCCTGGATATTTAGCACACAAACGCAATCAGGTTGCCAGGAGCCTTCAGCTACCGAATTTTTTGCACATCAGATACAACAGACCAGTGCCCGATTGATCTCTTTTAATCAAGCCAACCTATATCAATACCGGTACCGTTTATTGGAAGATAAGTCCTGGAAGTATACCGATACAGTCAATATACCCTTTTTTGAACTGACTGAACTCAATTCCGGTAAAACCTATTTATATCAATCCCGGTTGAAATGCCTAAACCATACCGTCAGCGACTTCTCCCTTGCTAAAGCCTTTACTACATTACCGGATTGTATTAGCCCAGTGAATAATTTAGTCCGAGCAGACAGTATTACTTCAAACAGTGCACGCATTGGATTAAAAGACACCACAGCCAGGTATTATCTGTACCGTTATAAAAAAACAGGGGATGTGGACTGGAAATATATAGATGCTACCACCGACAATGCTATTCGTTTGGAGGGTTTGCAAAAAGATACAAGATATGAATTTCAGATTGCCCGAGATTGCAACCGGATAGAATTTGGTACCTGGTCTGCATCCTCTTTTTTTACTACTCTGGGTACCACTGCAATAAAAAACGATCAAACCTTAACCATTCTTTTATATCCTAATCCTGCTTCAGATTATATAAGGTTTCATTCCAATGAAAATCTAAATGATGCGAAATACATTATCAATACCATGACCGGTGCTGAGTGCCTGCGTGGAAAAATTTCAAACCAGGGAAGTATACCCATAGAAAGCTTACCAAATGGGGTATTTGTCATCCAGTTTTATTCAAAAAAAGGAATGGTGTATAAATCAAAGCTGGTGGTGCAGAAGTAGGTCATGGGAAGTATATGTTTTTAAAATATGCTGGCTTCCTTTTAGTGGTTCCAGGATTTCCAATAACATTATATGTACAGTGATTGCGTTACAGGGTCGACTAATTATATTGCCACTGGAGCTTCTCAAGTACATTGTTGCATAATAATTTTCCTCACATGGAATGTGTAAAAATGATTTGTTATCATGTTGTTCATTATCTGAGAAGTTAATGTAATTTTAAAATTATCCTATGAGAACCAGCAGATTCTGTAGATTTCATACACACTATGGATCTGGACCAGTGTTCAAATTATGTTAAGACGGACTGCTTAAAACTTGCATTTTATCGGGCCTGCTGAAAAATAATAGTTTAGCTATTTTAGAAAAATTTATATTTTTAAGGAGTTTTATAAATAACCCAATATAAAATGAAAATAAAATTCCAAAAGACAATATCCAGGCTGATTCTTTTACTAACTTTATTATGTGTTAAATTTTCTGTTTTTGGGCAAGATTTACATTATAGTCAATTTTACAACGCCCATGTCAATATAAATCCTGCTTTAACCGGAATCTTCAATGGCGACATACGATTGGCAACGAATTTCAGGAATCAATGGCCCAGTGTTCCAGTGCCCTATAATACCACTACGGCTGCTGTCGATTTTAAAATAAATAGACCTTGTAAACCAGGATTTTGGGGTGCAGGCCTGGTCTTAAATTATGACAAAGCCGGAGACAGCCAGTTAAACCTTGCCACGCTGGGATTTAATGGTTCTTACTCCATTCCATTAAAAGAAAAATCGGTTATCACATTTGGGGGGCAATTGGCACTTTCAAGAAGGGCTTTTTCATTGGACGATCTTGCATTTGATGAACAATGGGATGGCTCACAATACATTGCTTCCAGTGCCGTGACCGATGCATTTGACCGAAAATCTGTATTAATACCGGATGTATCGTTAGGCATTAATTACAGAATACAAAAATCGCCTTTGCATAAATGGGATATCGGACTATCCTTATTTCATATAAACCGACCTCAAAGCCCTTTTTATACTGATGATAAATCAGTAAAATTGCCGATGCGATTGGCGCTTAATGTATTATCATCAAATCGCATTTCTTCAGGCTGGGATTTAATGATAAATGGATTGGCTCAATTTCAAGGAGCATTTCGTGAAATAATTATAGGAGCAGGGCCAAAATTCACAATTAATCAAAAAGCAGGTAAAAACCATTCCATCGGACTCCTGTTAAATTACAGGCTGCAAGATGCTTTGGCTCCGGCTCTTCAAATTCAAATCAATGATCTTCAGGTAGGTCTGAGTTACGATATCAATACATCTCCTTTCAATGTCACCACAGGGCGGAAGGGGGGGCCGGAGCTTTCGCTTCTTTATTTCATTAATAAAGTAAAACCTTTCGATAAGCCCCAGTTCTGTCCGATCTATTAACAGGAAAATATCAATTGTTTACCATTTTATAGTTGCCAATATGATTAGAAATATACTTTACACATTTGTATTCATTCTATTGATCTCTTCAGTGGGTTCAGGACAAACTTTAAAACAATACATTCGTGCTGCAGATGAAGCTTTTGATAAAGGAGATTATTATTCAGCACTGAGATATAATCTTAAAGCATTGGAGTTTAATTCAGAGAATTTAGAACGGTTATGGTTCGCAGCTGAATCAGCCAGAAGATTCAATACCTATACTAAAGCAGAAGCATTTTACTCCACTATTATTTCATTGGACAAAAACGATAAATATAAATCGGCCAAATACTATTTGGCGACCATGCAACTATATCAGGGTAAATATACTGAAGCTAAAGCATCGTATGAGAGGTATTTAACTGAAAACAAGGATGAGGATACCGAACTAACTGCAAAGGCAGAAAAAGGGCTGGCTTCCTTAGAATGGATAAGCATGAATGATACATTAACCGGTAAAGGAACACAAGTAAATAAACTTGGCGAAGAAATAAATTCAATCTACACTGATTTTGCCCCTATAAGAATCGAAGATAAATTATTTTATTCTTCCAATCGGTTTGTGGATTCAACCGAAAATTGTTGTCCAAAAAATTTATATGGAAAAATTATATCCATTAAAAATGGAATTCCGGATACGACAATCAATACTTTAAATGTTTCTTTGAGGCATACCGCCCATACTGCTGCAAATTTTGCAAAAAATAAAGTTTTTTATACCATTTGTGAAAATAAGGATTCAAATAAAATTCGATGTGATATATACTATCGTGATTTTAATAATTTGAATACCAGCAAAGCTCAAAAATTACCCAACCACATTAACTTGTCCGGATTTACCAATACACAACCTTCATTAGGCCGGGATAGGACCAGCGGAAGAGAAATTTTGTATTGGGTATCCGACAGGCCGGGTGGTATGGGTGGATTGGATATATGGTATGCCTATCTCCTTAATGATACTAGTTTTTCTGAAGCTCAAAATCTAAAGGAAATAAATACCAAGGAGGATGACATCACACCTTTTTTTCATTCCACTACAAGCGAATTGTATTTTAGTACAAATGGACGCATAGGATATGGAGGGTTTGATATTTACAAAGTAATCCTCACGGACAAATCTCCACCTAATGTACTGAATTTGGGATCACCCATAAATTCAAGTTACAATGATATGTATTTTTCTTTGGATGATGAAGGCAAACAAGGCCTGCTATCCTCTAATCGAAAAGGATCATTTTATATTGATGAATTGCAAGAAGCCTGTTGTAATGATATCTATGACATCAGTATGCAGCCTCCCGTATTAAAACTGCTTGTGAAAATAGTGGATAAAAAGAGTCTTGCAGTTTTACCGGGTTCGAAAGTGCAGTTAATTAACAAAACGGATCCTTTGTCATTGCCAAATCAATACACCACTTCCGGGAAAGGTGATGTATTATTGGACATTTCACGTAATACGGACTATGAAATACTGGGAGAAAATATGGGGTATTTCCCCACTAAGGAAACCGTAACTACGTATGGCCTGGATAAATCTCAGATCATAGAGAAAACCATTTATTTAGATCGCAATGTATTGACCCTGCATGCCTTCACTTTTGACAAAGAAACTCAAAAAGAATTGGTACAATCCAAAATTACTTTATCAGACCTGACAGATAAAACGATTGATTCTTCCTATAATGATAGGGCAAATGATTTTCATTTTGTGATTAAAAAAGGCCATTCATTCCTGATTACTGCAGAAAGGGATGGCTACATCACTGAAAGTATGGAGTTTTCCACTGAAATTAATATGGAAGATAGTATTCGTAAAGATCTTTATCTCGTACCCAAGCCTTTACCCGAGCTTATTCCTATAGCCTTGTATTTTGATAATGACCAACCGGATATAAAGTCAAATAAAAAAACCACTACTAAATCGTATGGGGAAACATATACTACCTATTATAATCGACGAGACCAATATAAAACCGAATGGATTAAAGACTTACCCTCAGAAGTGCAGACAGCGTACGCATCAAAATACGATGCCTTTTTTGAAGACTCCATAAAGGGCAATTACAAAAAGTTTACTTTCTTTTTGGATCAAATGGTGAGTCAACTCCAGGCAGGCTATAAAGTCGAATTAATTTTAAAAGGATATGCCAGCCCCCGAGCCGAAACCAGCTACAATAAATTGTTGAGTGAACGAAGGATTAATTCGATAGAAAATGAAGTGTTGAGGTTTCGAAATGGAATTATTAAACCCTTTTTAGATACTAAACATTTAAGTTTTACACATGAACCATTTGGTGAAGAAAAATCAAAGCAAGGTATAAGCGATGATCTGGTAAATCAAAGATTATCCGTCTTTAGTATAGAGGCGAGCCAGGAAAGGCGAGTGGAAATAATTAATGTAATTCTAAAAAACTAAAATGATCATGAGATACAATATTTTATTTTTCTTACTATGTGCACTATGTATAGAAGTAAAAGCTACTCATGTCATTGGTGGTACCATGACTTATGAATGCCTGGGAAATAATACCTATCGGGTGACCTTTATTATGTTGCGGGATTGCATCAATGGGGTTGCTCAATTTGATGCTCCTGCTGCAGTAGGAATCTTTGACAATAATGGCAACTTACTTACAAAAGTTGGAAATAATGGCATTGTATATTTGTATTACACAAAACAATCCATACCATTAGATCGAAGTCTTATTAAAGATGCCTGTATATTACCTCCAAGCCCAACAGATTGTATTGAAGAAGCAAAATATACCGCTGATATTGTGCTTCCCGTACGCACCGGAGGATATAATTTAATTTATCAAAG
>JBGAVW010000030.1:0-52666 GCA_044227925.1 Saprospiraceae bacterium
TGTACCCCAAGGTTTTTATGGTTTGTCAGACAAGCCAGGACCGCATCCGGTATGGTCCCTATACCCATTTGTAATGTACTGCCATCTTCAATTAATTCCGCTATTCGTTCGCCAATTTTTAATTCAGTAGGGCCGATTTTATTACTGTAATTTACCTCGGGTAGGGGAGCTTCGTGAAAGACCATGGCTGAAAACCGGGTGGCATGTATCAGGCTGTCACCATGAGTGCGGGGCACATTTGGATTGACCAATGCGATAATGTGTTTTGCATTATTCACTGCACTGCGTGCAATATCCACACTTGCGCCGAGGCTGCAATAGCCATGTTGATCGGGAGGGCTTACCTGTACTAAAGCTACATCCAACGGAAGCACACCTCTATTAAATAAATCCGGAATATCGCTTAAAAATACCGGTATAAAATCCGCCCTGCCTTCGGCTACCGACTGTCTTACCGGCTCACTTACAAACATACAATTCAAATGAAAATGCCCATCGTATTCTGGTCGGTTGATGGTGATATCACCTTGCAGGGTAATAAATACCATTTCTACATTTTGTAGTTCATTTTTTCTTTTCCCGAGTTCACTGAGTAAATGCAATGGGGTCTGGGCACTGCCATGTACAAATACTCTCATATTGCTTTTAATTAAAGATAACGCTTCCTGTGCCTGTACATAGTTGATAATGGGTTTCATACCAGATATTTATTTCGGTGTAAAGATTTGAAAAATACGGGTATATACTAAATTATTACAATCTTTATTGACGCTGACGGTAATGATTGTATGTTAGTATTTTTTTGCTTACATTCCGCTTTGTATTTTATATGACTGAAAGAAGAAACTTTGTAAAATCTGCTGCCCTGGCTACCATTGGCACCAGCCTGGGTGTACCTGTTCATATTAAACCATTACCCGAGAGAAAATTTAAACTTGCTCTGAATCCGGGTTTGATTGGCGTAAAAGCTAGCCTCAACGAAGCCATTGACTATGCTGTAAAGTATAAATACGAAGCAGTGAGCCCCTACATTAATGAGGCTATGAAATATGGTGATGGACAACTAAATGAAATAGTCACTAAGGTCAAAGAAAACAAATTGGATTGGGATACCGTAAACATTCCGGTGGAATGGAGACAATCAAAATCAAAATTCAATGACGACTTTAAAAACCTGAGAGCATTTTGTCAAACCATGGAAAAACTAGGAGCTACCCGTATCAATACCTGGATTATATCTTCATCAAAGGAACTTACCTATACTGAAAATATGAAACAAACGGCATACAGGTTAGGTGAATGTGCCAGGGTGATGAAAGACTATGGTGTGAGACTTGGAATAGAATACCTGGGTATGCGCACGCTATTAAATCTGGCCCACTATCCTTTTATAAGTACTTTGAAAGAATGTAGGGAATTAATAGCTAATATTGGTGAAAGCAATGTAGGCATGGTATTGGATACTTTTCATTGGTATTGTGCTGATGACAAATTGGAAGATATCCGCACACTTAAAGCAGAAGAGGTCTCGCATGTGGATTTGAATGATGCCCGTGCAGGATTTACACGATTGGAGCAACAGGATGGTAAACGGGAATTGCCCATGGCGACAGGGGTAATTAATACCAAAGATTTTATGCAGGGTTTGCTTGATATCGGATTTGATGGGCCTTTAAGAACAGAACCATTTAATCAGGCTTTGAATGATATGGACAATGAGATGGCATTGCAGGTCAATATGGATTCGCTGAAAAAAGCATTGGCAACGGTAGGCTTGTAAACTAATGAAATGGATTGTATTTTTTAGTTAATAGCAATAAACGGGTGGTTATATAAAATTAATTTAAGGAGATTGCCACCTTTATAATTTTATCAATAACCGTGATTAAGATCAGAAAAGCCACCCGGGAAGATTTTGAACTTATTTCCTATTTAGGTCAAACAACCTTTAAAGAATCATTTGGAGATCTGTTCTTACCACAGGAATTAAATGAGTATCTGCAAGCTACATTTAACCCTTTGAAGATTAAAGAGAGCTTATTAAAAGAGAATAATTTCTACAGTATAGTATACTTTAAACAACAACCGGCAGGTTACTTTAAACTAAAACGGAATTCAGGCCTTAACGGTAAAGAGCAGCAAATGCAAATCCAATTGCAGAAAATTTATGTACTGAAAGATTATTTGGATTTGGGTTTGGGTAATACTATGATGAAAGAAATATTTTCTTTTGCAAAAAGCCGGAATTGTCCCCTGATCTGGCTGGTGGTTTTGCAAAGCAATACAAGAGCTTTACGGTATTATGTAAAACATGGTTTTATAATAATAAAAGAACATGTCTATCAAATTGGCAGTAAAAATTTGAAATTCCATATCATGGCCAAAAATCTCAAAACAGAAGAAAGTGGCAAACCATATTCTTTTTCACCTCTTACCAGCCAAATAGATGAATTAAAAAATAGAGTATTAAAATTTAATAAGGATTTGTAAATAATTGACATACAATGCATTAAAGCTTTGTTTGCATTAGCCAATTGTTTTTCTCTTTATACAGGTTGCAGAATATATGGGCGTATACGCGCTTCCCGCTTTCTCCTTACCTTTGCACGATCTAAAAAACAGGGTTCCGATTGATAAAAAAACTACGCATACAGAATTACGCGATTATTCAGGATGTAGAACTTGAATTTCCGCCGCATCTGACTGTAATCACCGGTGAAACCGGAGCCGGCAAGTCGATATTATTAGGAGCATTAAATTTAGTATTGGGTCAACGGGCTGATCTGAAATCTATCGGGAACCCAAATGAAAAATGTATAGTAGAAGCCGAATTTTTATTGGAAAACGATGAGCTGCTTCCATTTTTTAATGAGCACGACCTGGATTTTGATCGGGAGCTGATCATCCGAAGAGAAATATCTCCACAAGGCAAATCCAGGGCTTTTATCAATGATAGTCCTGTGACGCTGGATGTTTTACAAAATATCAGCAATGCCTTGATTGATATACACCAGCAATTTGATACTTTAGATATATACAATGTATCTACTCAACTCAAAATGATAGATGCTTTGGCTGGGAATAAAACCTTGTTGACAGGATATCAATCTTTATATAAAGCTTATTTTCATAATTGCCAGCGTAAAAAAGAGTTGACTGAATCACTGGCAAAACAAAAATTAGAAGAAGAATTTATTCGCTTCCAATATAATGAATTGGATGAAGCGGCCATTCAACCGGGCGAAGTACATGCTTTAGAGCAAGAACAAAAAGAACTATCTCATGCTACTGAAATAAAAGAATCGACAGGACTTTTTAATACTGCTGTGTTGGAAAATGAAGATTCAATACTCTCGGTGTTAAAGGACCTGGATAAGAAAATACTTCATGTTTCCCATTACCAGCCTAAGCTTCGCACGATACACGAAAGAATTAATTCAGTAATCATAGAGCTGGAGGATCTGGCTGAAGAATGTGTTGCTATACAGGATTCGGTAGAAGCACAACCGCGTCGATTGCTTATCATCGAGGAAAGGCTGAATAAGCTGTATCGACTCATGCATAAACATAAGTTGGATGATCTGGATGCCTTAATTGAATTAAAAGAAAGCCTGGGTTCCAAATTACATTCATCGGTGGACCTGGAGCAAGAGATTATAAAATTGGATGCAGAAATAAAAAAGCAATCCATCCTATTGGAGGAACAGGCAAGTGAACTTTCATCGCGAAGGAAAAAAGTAATACCCGGGTTTATAGAAAATATTTATAGCCTTTTGCATCCGATGAATATGGAGCAAGCCAGGATAAAGATCGAATTGCTTCCATCAGACGAATTTACTCTAAGCGGCAAAGATGAAATGGCATTTCTGCTTGCTACTAATAAGGGAGGAGCTTTTTTACCTATAAAAAATATAGCATCCGGTGGTGAGCTTGCCCGATTCAATCTGGTTACAAAATCCCTGGTTGCAAAAGCCATTCCCTTGCCTACTTTGATATTCGACGAAATAGATATTGGCATTGGAGGAGATGTTGCTTTGAAGATGGGACAGATATTAAAAGATTTGGCCAGGAATCACCAGGTGATCTGCATCACGCATTCACCTCAAATCGCCAGTAAGGGGGATCTACACTATTTTGTGTTTAAAGATGATAGCCAGGATCGTACATTGGCTCAGGTAAAAAAATTAAACAAGACAGACCGGATTCAGGCCATCGCTGCTATGCTGAGTAGTAATCCACCGAGTGCTGCTGCTGTGAAAAATGCTAAGGAATTAATAGAAATTGATCAATAGGCAACGGGCAATGGGCAAATTTAAAGTAAAATTAAATAAACAAATTAAATCGAAACTTATATGTTATTAAAAGGGAAAAAAGGAATCATATTTGGGGCATTAGATGAGCAGTCGATTGCATGGAAAGTAGCGGAAAGGGTGGTAGAGGAAGGTGCACAAATTACACTCACTAATGCACCGGTAGCTATGCGATTCGGTAAAATAAATGAATTGGCAGAAAAACTAAATGCCCAGGTCATTCCTGCAGACGCTACTTCAATGGAAGATCTGACTAAGTTGTTTCAGGGCTCAGTAGATGCATTGGGTGGTAAGGTTGATTTTGTATTGCATTCTATAGGTATGTCAATAAATGTGCGTAAAGGAAAACATTATACTGATCTGAATCATGAATGGATGATGAAAACAATGGATATATCTGCATTGTCATTTCATCGCATGATGCAGGTAGCGCTTAAAAATGATTGTATTGCTGACTGGGGTTCCGTACTAGGTCTCACTTATATCGCTGCGCAGCGGGTGTTTCCTGATTATAATGAAATGGCAGATGCCAAAGCGTTGTTGGAATCCATAGGAAGAAGTTTCGGTTATCACCTGGGTGCGCAGAAAAAAATCAGGGTGAACACAATTAGCCAATCTCCAACATATACTACGGCAGGTAGTGGGGTAAAAGGATTTAAGGAATTTTTTGATTATGCAGAGAAAATGTCTCCTCTGGGAAATGCTTCTGCACTGGATTGTGCCAATTATTGCGTGACCCTGTTTTCTGATCTTACACGAATGGTGACTATGCAAAATCTTTTTCATGATGGAGGATTCTCCAGTATGGGTATTAATCCGGTATTACTCGAAGTAAAGGAATAAAAAGAAATTAGTATTTCTATAATCTATCATTCTAAAAATTAGCCGTAATTTTAGACAATGGAAGGAATTTTAATTGAACCAAAAGATCAAGCTGAATCTGCCTTTATTCATGAATTATTAAATAAAATTGGGGTGAAGCACGCCGATTTAAATCTGGTTGAATTGGAAGATCTCGCACCTGGCATGTTGATGCAAGAAGATGAAGATGATAATGAAATAATTGACAAAGAAGAATTTATTAATCAACTAAAGTCAAAATGAATGTCATCATTTTAAATAGTTTTGCTAAAGATGTAAAGAAGATAAATAATTCCAATTTTAATGATAAAATTTTAAATATTATTACCATTCTGGAAACAGCAAACCGCATTCAAGAAATTCCACACTTAAAAAAGTTGGCTGGACATAAAGACTCCTACAGATCCAGAATGGGTTATTTTCGCATTGGCATAAACATTGAAAATTTCAATATAATATTAGTATGGGTAGCTCTTAGAAAAGATTTTTATAGGTTATTCCCCTTTTTATTTTCTTAAATCTGTGCAAATTACTTTGATTAGGATATTTTTTTTGTTGTTTACTTTATCATTTTCAATGGCATTTGGGCAGCAACGCTTTCCCAATCCTACCGGCAGTACTAATTTTCCTTCTACTTCTAATCAACTGGGTCAGGACAGTATAGAACAGGAAGAACTCGAAGATATTCCCCCGGATACCATTCGTATTTATTCTCCTTTTCAACTTAAAAAATTCCGTTTTTTTTCAGATACTTCATTATATAATCAATTCCATCAATACGATGATGCAAGGCTGCAGGATGTTCCTTATCTGACTATTGGAAATAATGGATCACCAAACAGACCTGCCCTATTTAAACTTTTCAAATACCAGGGTTTGGATATTGGTTCACATGTATTGGATGTATACAGACAAAAGTATGATGAAGTGGAACTGCTCGAATCCAAGAGGGCCATCACCTATTTCCGGTTTTCACAAAAGAGTTTTAGTCAGCTTGATCTGCAACTCGAATCCCGGTTTAGTAAAACATTCCAAAATGGATTGCATCTCAATCTGTATTATCGTACGTTGAATTATTCAGGTGAATTTACAGAACAAATAAATAAAGACCGGACGGGTAATTTTAATATCTGGTACCACAGTCCAAAAGGTAATTATGATCTGGTGATAAACTATCTTACCAACAGTTTTAAGTTGCAGGATAATGGAGGTATGCTGGATGTAGACTCTTTGTTTCTGATATCAGAATACAGGTCCGAGCCTAAAAGTATAAGCACTAATTTAATAGATGGCCGGAGTACTCAAAAAGAAAATGCGTTTAGTATTCAAAATGGATTTAATATCAACTTAAGAGGTTCTAAACTGGGTTTTACTCATTATATCTCCACTGCCAATAATCTCTATTCCTATTTTGACAAGGTATTTACAGAGGATTCCACATTGTATTACCGCAGTTTTTACACGCGGGATACCATCGATGTAAAAATCACTGCAAAAGGTATAATCAATGATTTTAGATTGGATGGGTTGATAAAGGATAAATCGTACCTTATGACAGGGCTCCGGCATGAATTTTATAATCTGAGTCAATCCCTTACTAAATCCAACCTCAACCTTCTTTTTTTGCATGGAAAATATGAGCAATCGCTGGGTACTGCTTTTCAGTTCACAGGCCTTGGACAGTGGGGCTTATTGGAAAACTTTGGGGAATACTATTTAAAAGGAGACCTTACGCTACAAAGTAAAAAACTGGGTTCATTGGAAGGGCATGCCATTTTTCAGCGTTCTCCTATACCATTATTATTTAAGGCTTTGTATAGTCACGGTAAGCTGGTATATGCAAATACTAATTTTGAAAAACCGTTAACCAATCAGGTGGGTGGGTCCTTTTTTATTCAATCTGTTAAATTCAGAGCGGGTATAGATCAGTCGATCTTAAGCAATACCATTTATCTTGATTCATTGCGTAGACCAACCCAGGAAAAGGCTGCCATATCCATCACTTCATTCTATGCCGATAAAACATTTGACTTTGGAAAATTACATACAAGGCATAGGGTGTTTATACAATTCAATACCAAAAATAATTTGTTGAGATATGCTCCCTGGTTTGCCCAAAACATGGTCTATTATCAATCAACATGGTTTAAAAACAATATGTCGGTTCTTACTGGAATCGATAGCAGGCTTTTGCCGGCCTTTAAGACCCAAAGTTATTTTCCCATGTTGGGTAATTTTTTTAATGAAGGAGGAAACACCTTAGTGGGTAGCCACCCATCTACCGAATTCTTTTTTAATTTCCAACTCAGAAATTTTAGGGGATTTTTTAAGTACGAAGGACTCGAATATTTTATTTACCCTGCTGGTAAAGTGTTTTATGAGACATTATATCAACCTGTGCAGAGAGGCAATATACGATTGGGGTTGACCTGGATTATGCGGGATTAGAAGTAGAATATTAATTTGCTTATTTCCCAAATAAAACCATTCGGGTAGCCGGTTTTTAAATCCGACCAATGTATAATAAAAAGTAATCTGGCATTTATTTAAAGCCTGGATAAAAACGATTGAAATGTTAGAACTATCAGTTTAATAATTTCTGAATTTCCTTTACATTGATTTGCGGATATTTCTTTTTTGCTTCACCAAGGAAAAATCCAAGTAATTTTTTCTTTCCGCCTTTAAATTCCTTAGTTTCTTCCGGAAAAGCATTAAATAATTCATTAAGTATTATGGTATAGTCGATACCGGAAGCAGTATTCATTTTGGCAGCAATCAAAGTATCTATGGTTTTTGATTCATCCGTACTGTGTTCCTGCCAAATTTCTTTAGCTTGTTGGCTGGTGATCGATTGATTTACCAGATGATGTAGTAGGGATACAAGGGATGCTTTTTTATTTACAAGAGACTGGAAAGTCATATTTTTCTCAGCCAGGTAGGGGAGAATAGTTTGTATCATCCAATTAGCAGCCGTCTTGGTTAACTCCTCTCTGCCCTTAATCAATTCATAATAAAAGGAAACTGTTTCTTTATCCTGTACCAGGACTTGAGCATCAGCATCGGCCAGGTTCTTGTTTTTTGTAAGATCTTGATATAGTTCCTGTGGTAGTGCCGGCAGCGTTGATTTAATATTATCTATATATTCCCGGCTTAGTATGATTGGGGGTAAATCGGGATCAGGATAATATCTATAGTCATGTGCACTTTCTTTTTCTCTGATGGGAGTAGTGATTCCTTCTTCCGGTACGAATTGCATGGTTTGTCTTACTACTCTTTCGCCGGACTCCCATTTTTTTATTTGGCGGTTTACTTCGAACTCTATTGCTTTGCGGGCAAATCTCCGGGAATTCACATTCTTTACTTCACAACGTTCTCTTAATTCATCCGTGCCAGCTGGTCTGACCGAAATATTCACATCGCATCGCATTGACCCTTCTTCCATATTAGCATCCGATATATCCAGGAACCGTACCAGGCGCTGTAGTTCATTCAGGAATACGGATACTTCTTCAGCTGTACGAAAATCAGGTTCAGTGACCATTTCCAGTAATGGCACTCCAGCCCGGTTTAGATCTATTTTAGACCAGGTCGGGTCTGTATCATGTACTGATTTTCCTGCATCCTCTTCCATATGTATATGGTGTAATCTTATTTTCTTATCACCATTAGAAGTATTTAAATTGATGTAGCCGCCAATACATATGGGGGAGGCTTGCTGGGATATCTGATATCCTTTGGGCAAATCCGGATAAAAATATTGTTTTCGTTCAAAGTAAGAGGCTTTGTTTATTTCTGAATTCATAGCCAATCCCAGCCGTACAGCATATTCAATCTGTTTTTTATTTAATTTGGGAAGAGTACCTGGGTGGGCCAGTGAGACAATACCGGTCTGGGTATTGGGTTCAGTAGAAAACCTTGCATCATCAGCGCAGAACGCTTTAGTAGCTGTACTGAGCTGAATATGTATTTCCAGGCCTATGATGGTTTCCCATACGATTTTTTGAATGGACATGTGATTTTTTAATATGAACTGAAACTAATAAATGCAGTAAGGGCAATAAAAAAACTAAATAATACCAAATACAATATTCCCATAACAGTGAACTTAAAAAATGTAAACACCAAGCCTTGTTTGTAATATCTATACCAGGCTATAAATCCAAATAATACCACAAATGGAAAAAAAAAGGGAAGAATATCGACTATGGTATTTCTAAAGAAGAAGACCAATATAATGCCAAGTAAAAAGGCAGCCGCATGCCAGTGGTATAAGTAAAATAAATGCTCTATATAATACCGGGTCTTCCATTTAAATAAAAACTTCATAAATAAAGCCAGCGTTGGCAACATTATGATCATCATCCACGAAATATTACCTAAGATATACAGGATCATTCCTTTTGGATCCGTTACGAATTTCTTCATTTGCCCTGTAATCAATTTAGGGAAATACTTATCCTGAAATTTATATTTTTTTGCTAATGAATCAACACTGAGCGTTATGAGATCTTGTTGGGAGAATTTCATATTGAATGCAGAGAATTGCATATTGCTAATGGTATCCCGGGCTCGTGCTTCCTCATGTATGGCAAGCCAGTTATAAACACTGTCTTTATACTTGCGGGAGGTGCCATCATGTAATGCAGAGAATTTGGAATCGAGTTCTTTCCTGATGTTTTCCTTTACCAATACCTGATTTGCTTTAAAGGTAACCTCTTTAAAAATTTTATCATAGGGGATCAACCCTCCCAATACACCTATGTGAAGTACCAACAATATAAAATACAATCGCAGCGGATGATAATATTTTTTTCGATGACCATTAAAATACTCGATAGTCAGCTCACCCGGAATAAAAATTTTAGATAAGGTCTTAAAAAAAGTAGTCTCCAGGGCAAATACCTGATCGACCAGGTCCTTTAAGAATTCTCCGACGGTCAGTTTTGAATTGCCAAATTTTTGCCCACAGGCTGAACAATAGTCAGCATCTTGGGTATCGGTAAAATTACAATTTGGGCAAACCTGGGACATTGCCACAAAAATAGGCAGATAATTTTATAACCAATTGAAAGGATGCCAATTACTAGTCAAGAGATTGGTTTTCCTGCTCTGAAAGCTTTACCAACTCCTGATACTCGGAGGGAGTCAGATTATCCAAGCAAAAATTCATAGGATTGATTGGAGTGCCTTTGTATCTCACTTCATAGTGACAATGAGGTGCGGTAGAGGTACCGGTACTTCCAATCACACCCAATTGATTGCCTTTTTTTAATTCCTGGCCAATTTTCACATCTATCCTATCCATATGGGCATACAAAGTTACATAGCCAAAACCGTGATCTACTTTTACGCACTTGCCATATCCTGAATAATTTGATTCTATATCTATTACTTTACCATTGCCTGTAACCTGTATCGGTGTGCCTTTCGGAGCTGAAAAATCTACTCCTGCATGTAATTTCATAATTTTATGAATAGGGTGGAGCCTCATGCCAAATCCGGATAGAAACCTTAGACTTTTATTGAGTTTGTCTACTCTTACCGGTTTGATAGAAGGTATAGAAGCCAATAATTCTTCTTTTTTGGATGCTGATTCCTGTAATATATCCAAGGACTTGGACTGGAGTACCAATTGTCTTTCAAGCTGCTCCATTTTACCTACCGTTTTGCCAACCAATTCGCCGGATGTAGGAAGATTGCGAAATTCATCGTATAAATCGTGCCCACCTTTACCCCCATTCCAGATATCTTCATCTATTGGATCCATACCGAGCAATTGCCTGTGTACATCGGCATCTCTTTTTTGAATATTAGTCAATGCTTTAGACATAAGATCCATTTGATCTGACATCACCGAATATTTGCTTTTTACTTCATCCAGTTCTTTGATTAAAAGCTTTTCTTTTGGGGATGGCAGGTATTTTGCAAATAACAGGAACACAAGTAATCCGCTTACTAATGCTGTTGAAAAAAATGAAAATATCTTAAGTAATCTTCGCTGAATCGGCTCTACTGCCTTTTCAAATTGAAGTGTGTGCTGATTAAATACGTATTTGGTCGTTTTCTTTGCCATATCTTCTTTTGGTTTAAAAGGTCTATTCGACTTACAGTTGTAAGTGAATAAAAATTATTGCCTCAAAAAAAAGTTCAGCGGGATTAAGGCTGCCAATATAAAAACTAAAACTAAGATAACCAAGCTTTTAGTGCCTCTAACTATTTTTTAAGATATGATATAAATATGTAATATGTAGAAATGATTATTTTCAGTAAGATATAAAAATGAAAAAAATGATGCTGGTAGTATTTTCAGATTTGCCCAAAGCAGGTCAATAAAATAATAATTCATTTTTGTCCCAATTAATCCATTTCGTTCGTCAACCAGTTGTATTTAAAATCTAATATAACTTATTAAATCAAAAAACAATGACAACAAAAGATGTAGCAATCAAACTAGTAGAACTTTGCAGAAAAGGCCAGGTACTGGAAGCACAACAGGAATTGTATGCCGACACGGTAACCAGTATAGAGCCTGCACATTCGCCCAATCCATCTGCTTCCGGCAAAGCCGCTGTATTAGCCAAAGGCCAGGCATTTGCCGCTTCCATCGTAGAAAGACATGGTGGATCATTTGGTGATCCTATTGTAAATGGTGACTATTTTAGCATCACTTGTTCTTTAGATGCTACATTTAAAGGCCACGGCAGAATGCAACTAAATGAAATAGCGGTATACGGTGTAAAAGAGGGTAAAGTGGTATCGGAGCAATTTTTTTATTGATTAAAGGGGCGTACTCTTCGGTGACAGATACCGACTGATATACTTTCTGATTGGAGATGGTATCAGAGGTAAATACACCAGCCGCACCTGAAAATGGAGGACATCGGAATTTGAGTAATAAAACATTTCAGCACAGAAGCAAGTAAATACTAGTCTTAAATCTATTGGCAACCCGGATAGCTTGGGAAAGTGCCAAAGAAAGCAATTTATCTAATTTTAAGCTGGAGTTCATTCTATACGATAGTAGAATGATAAAACATTATTTACGTATGATCGGAAAATTCTTTAATTTAATGTTCGAATTTACTTGATTATACTTTTTTATAAATGAATATTCAGATTACCAGCCTTGAGAAGGTAAAAATAATTCGTATTCAGGGTGAGTTGAATACGGCCACTTCAGCAGAAGCAGAAACTAAAATTCATCAATTGATACTTGGAGGCAATCACCACCTGATCGTGGATCTTGGAGAACTTGATTATATCTCCAGTGCGGGGTTGCGGATTTTCCTTTCAGCTAACCGATTAATCAAAAAATCAAATGGAGAGATCCGTTTCTGTAATTTCAATAAGACCGTACATGAAGTATTTCAAATTTCAGGTTTTCTATTGATCTTTAAATATTTTCCGGATTTGGATAGTGCGATCAATGACCTTCATTCTTCCTAGTTCAATACTTCATCACTCATGTATATTTCCATAGAAAATAATATAGGACAAATGAAGGTAATGCATGCTAAGCTAAAAGAGTTTTATTCATCCTTGGATATTGAAAATGAGGTTTCAAAAAAAATTTCTATTACAATAGACGAAGTGGTAAGCAATATCATTCAGTATGGCTATGAAGATGGTGAAACCCATCACATCTCACTAAATATAGAGCCGCTTCATTCCCATGTCAGATTGGAATTTATAGATGATGGTAAATATTTTGACCCCATTGATTACATAAAAAACAATATTAAAAGCCGGGATTTAGATCAAACCGGTGGGGTGGGGCTTCCCTTAGTCCATAAAATTTCCAGTGAAATGAAATACAACCGGATAAATCATAAGAATAATTTAATAATTACTATTCCAAACTAACATTCAATCCAAAATCCAAATTACTCATCTTGTAAAATCAAAGTATGAAAAAACTTGCTTTACTCATTTTTCTGTTCCTTTGTTATGGCATTATTCAGGCTCAGGAACTGGAGATCAAACCCAAATATTTTGTTGCCAAAGATTCAACCTTATACTGGAACAAAAAGTTACCGATATATATAAAACTTTCCCCTACGCTGGAAGGAAGCGGAGTAAATTTGATCAGCAAAGAATTTGAGCAGTATACCAATCCGGTTTTCCTGGATACAGATGGTCCCAATTATATCCGTACGCGGTACGCTGTGGATAAAACTACAGGAGAAGTTAAGATTCCAAAGACAGAAGTACTTTTTGAAGTGGTGAGTGACGGCACGGCACCGATAACACAAATTTCTTTTAAAAAGGCTATGGTTCATACTACTGGCAACAAAATATATTATGGCAAAGGATTGGAATTTGAATTGAATGCCAATGACAAATATGCTGGAATTGAAAAAGTGTTTGCCGCAATGGATGATTCCCCCATGCATTCATATAACGGTGCAGAATCTATTCACCTCGAAGGGGAGCATACCATCAGATATTTTGCGTCTGATAATGTAGGCAATGCCGAGGCCATCCAAACCGCAGTATTTACAGTGGATACTTCAGCTCCGGCCATTACTCATAATATAAACGGAGTGGCAGATGGAAATACCCTGGCAGGCACTTCGACACTGTATTTGACTGCAGTGGATCCTCTGTCTGGAGTGGCCGGTTCTTCATTTAGATTTGACGATCAGCCATTCACAAAGTATGCTGGAAATAAGCTTGATCTCTCCAGCCTGGATGACGGTCCACACAGCATGGAATATTTTGCTGAAGATCATGTAGGCAATAAAAGCCAGACATTTAAATTTGACTTTTATTATGATAAGTTGGCCCCTCTGACAGCATCTGATATTATTGGTGATAAATTCCTGTATCAGGACAAAGTATATTTTTCGGGAAGGACCAAAATGAAATTAACAGCCATAGACAATAAAATTGGAGTAAAGGAAATTAAATATTCGATAGACAATGGTAATTTTTTAACCTATGATGAACCATTTTATTTACCGAGTGTACAAGGAAATCATACAATTAAATTTTATTCTGTTGACCGACTGAGCAATCAACCCAGTGGAGCTGAAGAATATAAACACAATATCAACCTGGTATATTTGGATCTTACAGGACCTGATATCAACCATTCCATCACAGGTCCATCGTTTAAATCAGCGAATGATGTTTTTATTGGCCCGGCAAGCTATATCAATTTATTTGGTGAAGACCGGCAATCCGGCCTTCAATACCTGAGCTATAGCATGGATGGTGCATTGGCAGAAACTAAATACGATAAGCCTTTCCGTTTAAATACAAATTCCGGAAGTCATAAGATTGAGCTCTTTGGATATGATAATGTAAATAACAGGAATATAAATCAAACCACAGTATTATACGATGCCAATCCTCCAAAAATATTACCCAATTTCAGTGTGGGCCAGGTTGGGCAAGTAAATGAACTGCCTGTATATCCTTCGCACATGACTTTATTTTTAGCAGCCACAGATGAAATGGTAGGAAACGATAAAATATACTATCAAATCAACACATCTCCGGAGCTATTGTATGTCAATCCACTAAGTCAATGGCAAAAAGGAACCCTCTATAAAATAAAGATAAGGGCAATCGATAAAGTTGGAAATGAAGCTGTCAGTGAACTTTCTTTCCGTATCGCCGATAAATGATTTCCATATGATTATAAAAAAGCGATATGCCTTCTTTAAAATCCTGCTGTGGTCCCTGATCGTTGAGGTACCATTGTATTCACAGATACAACCTTTTTCCAGAAATGATTCTGCTTTTGTTTTAGAAGCAGAGCTTAATTATACCAGAGCAATACAAAACAATAATGTAAAGCAAGCATCCGGATACCTGAATGAACTTGCTTTTAAATACTGGACTCACAACAACTTCAGGAAAGCCATAGATTATTATGAAAAATCATTAAAATTAAACAATGGCCTCGGCAATGAAAATGGCGAGGCCATGATTTATAGTAATCTCGGATTGTTATATGCCGATATTAAAAATTATGAAAAATCATATGAATGCTTTCAGAAAACATTGGCCGCCCGACGATCTTTTGATCAGAAAGAAGGAGTGGTGCAGGCCTTGTTGAATTGTTCTGGCGCATTGAATGCAATGAAAAAGTATTCAGAATCTCTTGGTCTGCTGGAAGAAGCTACTTTATTATCCAGGCAAATAAAAAACCAGGACCTCATGTTGGAATATTTGTTAAAATGCTATGCCAACTTATCTGAAACTTATGAAAAATCGGGCGATTTTAAGAAGTCAAGACAGTACTATGATTTTTATAAAACCTTCCTGGAAAAAAGTAAAAGCATGGATATCGAACGATTGCGTAGCGCTGTAGAGGAGGAAAAGCTCTTAAAAGAAATGGCCGTAATTAACGAAAAACAAAAAGAACAGGAATTGTTAAAAAAGCAGTTTGAACTCAGAAAGGCCGAATTAGAATTGAACACCACCGATTCTTTAAATAAAAGATTATTTGATGATCTGGATAAGTCCCAAATCCAGGTAGTAGCCTTGCGCCAGAAATCGGAGATTGATAGTTTAAACAGAATACAGGAACAAATGAAAAGTGAATCCATTATTGCCAAAGAGCGATCCTTCAAAAATATTCTTTTCATAGCTGCGCTTTCCCTTTTAACTATTAGTTTTTTTATTTACCGAAATTTTATCCAGGAGAAAAAATCAAAAAAAATATTAGCTGAGAAGAATGAAGTGATAGAAAGGCAAAATGCCGAACTCACCGGATTGAATAAAATCATCGCCCGCCACAATGAACGGATGAAAAAGGAATTGGATGTGGGCCAGGAAATTCAAATGAGTATGTTACCCAAGATTTATCCAGTACCAGAAGCTATGGAGATGTCGGCCTTTTTGGAACCCGCCCGAGAAGTAGGAGGTGATCTGTATGATTTCTTTATGCTGGATGATGACCATTTGTTATTTGGTATAGGGGATGTCTCCGGCAAAGGAGTGCCGGCCGCATTATTTATGGCAGTTACAAAAACATTGGTAAAAGCACATGGGGGCAAAGGGGTGCCGCCGGGAGAAATACTCAGTGCAGTGAATCTGGATATTGCAGCTTCCAACGAACAATCTATGTTTGTAAGTTATTTTCTGGGGGTATTGAATGTACGATCCGGTGAACTTATATATTCCAATGCCGGCCATTTGCATCCTTTCCTCAAAAACAAACAAGGATGCACAAGATTGGAGTCTATCCATGGTCCCGTATTAGGCGCAATAGAAAATTATACTTTTACTCAGGCCAGGATAATTCTCAAACCGGATGAGGTCTTACTATTGTATACTGATGGAGTGACAGAAGCTATGAACGTAAAACATGAACTGTATACGGATGAAAGATTATTTCACTATTTTCAATATTATAGATTTAATACCACCAAAAAATTATTGGATGATATCAAGATGAATGTGAATCAATTTACCCGTGAAGAAGAACAATCGGATGATATAACCATGATTGCTTTGAGATTAAAAACTCAAGGATTGGTATCCAGTAGCATGCCATCATAGGCTAATAAGATTTCCATGGTAGAATTGGGGTCATATATTTCTTTATATCGAACACTATCAGCCAGGAATTTGTCCAGTTGCATGTCATCCAGTAAATGATCTGAATGAAATAAGCATAATTTTTTAGCAGTGGCCTGCACTGCCATTTCTATGGCTATTAAATTGCTGGAATGCCCCCAGTTTTGTTTGGTGTGCAAATGATCAGCAAGGTTAAACTGGCCGTCAATGATGAGAATATCCGCATCCTTGTAAAACCGGATAAATGGATTTTGTTCGCTCTCAAAATCTTCGGTGTGTTCTACATCCGTGCTATAGACTATTTTTTTACCTGCTGCCCGGAAGGAGTAGCCATAGCTCATTCCCGGATGCGGTTGCTTTAAGACATTGATTTTGATTCCCCCGATTTCAATCTCATCATCAGTATCTATCATATGAAAGCTTATATTGCCACCCATATCTTTCAAACTTACCGGAAAAAAGGGTATACTTTGTTGTTTGACAAAAGCATCTTCGAGTTCGGCATGGCATCCCCATATTTTGATCGATGTACCTTGCATATAAGCAGGTATAAAAAAAGGAAACCCCTGTATGTGGTCCCAATGAAGATGTGACATTAGTAAATTTATAACCTTGGGTTTTTGATTGCGAGTGCTGGCTAATGATTTACCTAGGTCCCGGATGCCCGACCCTGCATCGCAAATAATGATTTCTGATCCACCAATAATCTCTACACAAGGGGTGTTAGTTCCATAGGTGGACTTTACGCCGAAGGGCAATGATTGAATGAATCCATCCAGATCCGTATTTTGATTCAGACCAACGGATATTGCTTTGGTTAATGCAAAACGAATGGCATTTTCAGCGGTCTCAGATTTATAGGAGGAGGGCAATGAACCCCTGCATCCCCAAAATTTAACTTGCATGTATCGGACTATTTTATTTCAAATTTAAATCAAGTCTGCTTAAAAAAGCGATAATTTAAAAAATGAGAAGAGCAACGGTGCCGAATTCATTGAGTGTATTTGAAAAAAATAAATACACCACACAGTGCAAAAGAAAAATGGAGTTGTTACGAGATCACTGTGGAAATTCATTTTTAGACCAACATTCAAATAAATTTTTTTCTTCGTTTGTCAACTTGGCAGCTCCAGCCGGAGGCATATCCCCATCTTCAATTCCTTCTATCATATGTTCAAAATGAAACCTGAGTTTTGAATAATCTTCTATAGCCCAGTGCACAGCTGCAGTGCCGCCAATGGAGTGACATGAGCTACCACTGCATTTTGACTGAATGATGCCTTGTATTTTGCCCCCTGAAGAAGTAAAGGTAGCCCCGCTTAGAGTGGTGCAATCAATTTCAGCAGATTTAGATGTGCAGCTAAGAATAAATATGCAAAAGGTGATGCTGATATAACTAATAATTCTATGCATAATGATCTATTTTAACTAATTATAACGGTAAGGAAGGCCGGAAGGTCAACTTGTTTTGTACGTAAATAAAAGTTTAACAATTGGAAGTCAATATTTTTAAACTAAATAAAAAAGCCCCGATCAAATCAATGATCGAGGCTTTAGTTCATTTCTTTATGTATACTAGTCTTCTACAACTTCAAAAGCAACTGTAGCCGGTACATCGGGATGAAAGATGATATCGGCAGAGTAGGTACCCAGGTTTTTTACTTCCTCAGGTAACGATATTTTTTTACGCTCTACTTCAATACCGAGCTGATCTTTCAATGCCTGTGCAATTTGTACAGTAGAAACGCTACCGAAGATTTTGCCGGTAGTAGCTGCTTTTGCAGCAATTTTTAATGTTTTACCAGTAAGCTTAGCAGCCATTTCCTTATAGGTATCAACACGTTTAGCTTCTTTGGCAGCGTCTTGTTTGAGCATTTCATCCAGACGAGACTTATTCGCTTTGTTTGCTATGATGGCCAATCCTTTTGGGATCAAATAATTGCGACCATAGCCGTCTTTTACTTTTACTAAGGAGTGCTTATCGCCTACTTTCTCCACATCCTGAAGCATGATGATTTCCATAACTTAGATATATTTGAATTTGTGGGTTAGATAAAATTATTTTAATAAATCGGTTGAGAAAGGCAATATAGCCAGATGCCTGGCTCTTTTCACGGCTGTAGCAACACGGCGCTGATATTTCAATGAATTACCGGTGATACGACGGGGAAGTAATTTACCTTGATCATTTACAAACTGGATTAAAAAATCAGGATCTCTGTAATCAATATACTTGATACCGAATTTTCTAAAGCGGCAGTATTTTTTTCTCTGGTGACCTATATTAGGATTTGACAGGAATTTGATTTCTTCTTGTGAAGCCATTTTCATCGTAATTTTTAGTTATTAAAAATCTTCAGCTGTTGCTGATTTTTTTTTGGTTTCTTTTTTCTTTCCAATCTTGCCATTGCGTTTGTCATCATTGTACTTCACGCCATATTTGTCAAGACTTACGGTAAGGAATCTGAGTATACGCTCATCACGTTTCATAGCTAATTCCATCTTTGGGATGAATCCGCCAGACTCAGATTGAAACTCTAAACTAAAGTAAACTCCGGTATTACGCTTGTTGATCATATAAGCCAGCTGCCGCAGGCCTATTTCTTCAAGATGTACGACCACACCACCTTCTGTGGTGATCAGGTCGGTATAATTCTTTGCTGTCGACTTTATTTCATCGTCCGACAGCACTGGATCTACGATGAAAGTCACTTCGTATTGTTTCATGCGAAATGTAATTTTAAATTTGGGCTGCAAAAGTAGCCTTTTTTCTGGAGATAAACTACCTGGAAGTCAATGTTTTGTAATTTTAATTCTCAATTCTGTACTGAACATATAAATTGACAAAAAAACAATTTGTATATTGCAGATATTCAACAGATTAGATTCTAATTGTCATACATTGCGTCTATAGCCTTATGATAATGCTCCATTAGCAAATGCCGAATTGGTTTTAGGGTAGTAGTCACTTCCTTATTTTCTATAGTCCAATCCTGATGACATAAAACAAAGTCGCGAACCTGCTCATGATTGGCCAAAGTCGTATTAAGTTTGTCTGTTTCAGCTTTATAGAGCTCCCTCACCTTTATATTATATACCATATACTCTGCTGAGGTATAGTGTACGGCATTCATTTTGCACCAAGTCTCCAATAATTCAAAATTAGGTACAATTAGTGCTGTAACAAAAGGTTTTTGAAATCCTAATATGAGACATCTTAATATAAAAGGGGATTGCTCAAAATGCAATTGTAAAGGCAGGGGAGAAATGTATTTGCCGGAGGAGGTCTTGAATATATCTTTTTTTCTATCGGTAATGTATAGAAACCTTTTTTCACCCATTCGACCTATATCTCCTGTTTTTAACCATCCATCAGCTGTGATGCTTGCCTGGGTGAGTTCTTTATTTTGATAATATCCCACCATGAGATTAGGACCTTTTACCAAGATTTCACCTGTTTCATTTTCATTGGGATCGTCAATTTTTATCTCAACTCCGGGTATGGACATGCCTACTGAACCTGACCTGTACAAACCTGGTTCCAGCCTATTTATGCTTATTAGTGGAGCCATTTCTGTCATACCGTAGCCTTCTATAATCCGGATCTTGCCGGCAGAAAATAACCTGCTGATTTCAGGCCTCAGTGCTGAAGCTCCAACTACAATCCATTTAAGATGACCACCCAAGGCCTTTCTAAATTGATTTAAAACCAGTACCCGTGCCACTGTTAATTGAATTTTATACTTTACATCCAGCGTCTTATTTACATCGTACTTTTCACCAATGGTTATTGCCCAATCGATTATTCTTTTGACAAAGTTATTTTTTCGAAGCTTGATTCCATCCAGGTGGTCATACATTTTCTCCAATACGCGGGGAACTGCCGTGCAGAATACAGGTCTGACTGATCTGAAATCATGACTGAATCTGGACTTATCTTCACTAAAGTAAATGGATACACCAAATGCCAGATAAGCGTAGCAGGTGGTTCTTTCAAAAATATGACTGAAAGGCAAAAAGCTTATGACTTTAGTGCCGGGATCTAATGGTAAAATAGTAAGTATGGCTTTTATAGTATGAATTATATTTTTATGGCTCAGCATTACTCCTTTATTTATCCCGGTACTGCCAGAGGTATATAATATGGTAGAAAGATCCTCTTCGTGGACCATATCTTTTATGTTTTGCAAATGAGTGATTTGTGTATATTCTAATCCGGTATCATTCATAAAATGAAAATAGCCCTCCACCCCTGGTTCCAGATGAAATATATTTGTAGTGGTTAACGGCAACCAATTATTGTAAATACTTTTGTTTAGGGTGACGATCAGGTTGGGTTCTATTTCGTTGAAAATGTAATTGATTTCATCTGCTTGTAATGTGGGATGCACCGGCACTACTACGATCCCTATTTGCTGGAGAGCCATATCAATTATAATCCAATCAGGGCTACCGGATTCGGGTACCAATATGGCCCTATCCGCTTTTTTAAATCCTGCTTGCAATAACAATAAGGACAATGCATCTGCCTTGTCCATGATGGTGGTTACCGAATACGAATGCCAAGATCCCTGCGACCAGGTAGACAGTGCTTTATGATTAGGATACCGGTCTTTTTGAAATTGGAGCAATTCGAAAATCCTGGTAAAATCAAACGATTTTTGAGCGCTTATTTCCATCAGGTATTCGGTTTAATGTATAATATTTTGTACAATAAATCAAAAAAACTGGCAAATTCAGGCAGGTTATTATGTCCTGCTCCTTCAATTTTATGCAGGTTGATTTTTTCAGGATATAGGTTTTTTAATGATTCACTTTGATTAAATGGGATCAATCTGTCGCGGTCGCCATGTATAATGTGTATTGGACAAGAAATATTCGCTATATACTCATCCGTACGAATATCATACCTGATTAAAAATTGTAAAGGAATAAAAAATAAAAAGCGATAGATATTGTGATAAAAACTAAAGTAAGGTGAATCAAGAATTAATAGCCGGGGTCGATTATGGGATGCCACATGAGCGGCAATACCACTGCCAAGTGAACGGCCATACAATACTATGGAATCTTCTGTGTATTTGTTTTTAAGCCAGTCATACATTTTTTGAGCATCATGGAATAATACCGATTGAGACCTGCGGCCTTTGCTCTTACCAAAGCCGCGGTAATCCATCATAAAAAAATCATAGCCATTACTTAAAAAATCTTTGGCAAACTTTCCCCATCCTTTTATGCTTTTGCTGTTTCCTTTTAAATAGTATACGACTCCTCTTGAATTCGGTACTTTGAAATAAATGGCATTGATTTTTCCTCCGTCTTCCATTAGAAAATCCAATTCTTCAAATGGAAATGGGTATTTATAATTAAAATGTTGCGGCAATATTTCGGGGCGAAAGAAAAACAAATGTTGGAAAAAATAAAATACAATGCTGATGAGAATGTAAAAGAGTAACAATATGAGTAGCCCTATTTTCAATTGTCTTCGTAAATAGTACAGCCTTCAGGCTGCGGTAAACAATAAATACAAGATAAAACCGGTACTCCAATATACAAAATATGGTCAATCTGCCATATTCATTTTTTAGGGTATTGCCCCGATACCATATCACTTTGATAAACAAAATATGCCCAAGGTGATGGCAACCAAAAAAAGCAGGTTAAAGCCCGTTCTACAGGAAACAAAAGAGAGGCAAAAAATTAATGAAGGTATCTTCTGATGGTCTCATGGTAAAGATCAAACCTTCTGATATTCATATGACCTGCTCCCTCAATTATTACTAATTCTGTTTTTGTATTGCCTGATGCAGCTAATTTTTTTACGGCATCCAGCGGTATTAGCTCGTCTTCAGTGCCGTGAATAATTAAAATCGGACACTGGATCAAAGGCAACCTGCTGATATTGGAGAAGGTAGATTTGAGTGGTATAAAAAATAACATAGGAGAGAATATCACAGGTGCTGCACTTTTAATCTCATCAAATGGAGTTTCCAGTATTAAAAATTTTGATTGTTTCTTTGTAGCAGCATAGGTGGCCATGGCGGAACCAAGCGATCTACCATAAAATATATATTCTTTCGGCTTTAGTACAGAATCAGTGTAGTGCAACCATGATTCCATATCGTAATATAAATCATTTTCAACCGGATACCCTTCACTTTTTCCATACCCCCTGTAATCGGGCATCAGTACATCATAGCCATACCTGGTAAGTTCAGCGGCAGGCCTTGCGTAACGTTGGATATGATGCCTGTTGCCGTGAGTATATACAATCAGGCCTTTCGAACTGTCTCTCGTGTTTATAAGAATACCGTTTAATTTTGTTCCATCTTTACCACTGATCCAAATTTCTTTATATTCTTCGCTAATGGTAAAACGATGATTTTTATCTAATGGTAATCGTTGGAAAATCATTCTATCCTGGTAAAGCCAGCCAATCAGGAAAATAATCAGGTATGCCAGGAGTAATACCACTACTGCTTTCCTAAAGATCCGTTTTAGCATATTGAAAGGTAAAGGTAATTATATAAGGCCGGATATATAAAGATGAGTTGAACCAGAGATGATTAAATCGGGCACATAGGGGGTAAGATTTCCGATTAAACCGCAGTTTCTATATTGGGAAGGAATAATCCATTCCGATAATTCCGCTTGCACATTAACCTTTTTCGCTGCAATTTTATAGCTTGTTTTGAAGTTCTTCCCGGGATCATTCAATGGGAGGCAATCTAAAAGCTATCATTTTTTGATTATGCGTAATTTAATTTTTTGTATTTCATTGGTCTTGACTTTATTCTCATGTAACAAAGAGGACAACAGTAGTAGAAAAATCACTTTTATCGGTTCTGTTCTGCATGAGGATACAAAAAAGGGAGTTGAGGGAGTAAAAATTATTACGGAATACGGTGAGCTGTGTTGTGTGTCCATTAAAAACAGGCTTGGAGGCGATTCTACCATCACTGATAAAAATGGGAATTATAAAATAGAGTTAAACTACCCAATTGATTCATTGAGATATAGGTTTGTTACGTTTATCCCGACTTTATCTCTGGCTGATAGATTTTACTTATATTTTGGAAACAAGTTTATCGATTATGGAGTAACCCAATTTGAATACAGCCAGATGGCAGTACCTTCGGATGTAAGGGATACATTAAAAAATGATCATGTGCAAACCTGTAATTTTACGGTACTGCCCATCGGGATACTGACATTAAACCTGGAAGATAAGGTTGCTCCGGTTGGAGGAGATACCATATATCTCACCGGAAAAAGATTGGATAAGAATAATACCTATATAAATAAAGAATTTTGGCCATCAGCAAGCCCTGCCTATACCATTCCGCTTTTGGCTGATGTTCAGACAGAAATGAAATATACTATAGTAAATTTAAATGGTATCAAAACAGAAAAATCGGACACATTTACTTTGAAGAAAGGAGAAAAAAAATCGGTAACCATCCTACATTAGGACTTCTATGGATTACGAAAATAAATGATCTGTAAAACCATCGAATGCAAAACATTCATAAAAGCGTTTTATCTTGCTGTCCACCCGCCATCTACCACCACCATAGATCCGATCATATAACTTGCAGCATCACTGGCTAAAAAGATGGCAGCACCCTGGATTTCTTTGAGTTCTGCCCATCTGCCTAATGCAGTCGCTCCTACCACAAATTTTTTTCCGTCTTCCGTATCGGCTATAGATTGATTCATCTCTGTAAGAAATGGACCGGGACAAATCGAATTTACAGCTATGCCATGCGTTGCCAATTCCAGGCCAAGGGTTCGGGTCATTTGTACTATTGCTCCTTTGCTGGATGCATACGGTGTACGGTTGGCAAGACCAACTAATCCAAGGGTGCTGGCGAGGTTGATGATACGACCATACCCATTCGATTTCATATGAGGTACTACTGCTTTGCAACATAGCCAAGTGCCTGTCACATTCACATTCATTACTTTATTAAAGTCTTCCAAGGATAGTTCTTCGATTGGCCCACGAATATTGATGCCTGCACTGTTAATCAGAATATCAATTTTTCCAAATTGCTCAACAGCATACGTTGACATTAATTCGGTTTGTCCAGGATTGGTTACATCACAAGGGAAGGAAAGTACTTTTACGGGATAGGACTTTGCAAGCTCCTGTGCAACTTCCTGGCCTTCATCTGCATTTCTATTCACAATCATTACATTACAACCGGCAGAAGCAAGGCCATAGGCCATAGCCAACCCCAGGCCTTTAGAGCCACCGGTAATCACAGCTGTTTTTCCTGTGAGATCAAATAATTTTATTCCTGGTAGATTTATCGACATGCTATTTGGTTGCTGTTTTTACATCATGGATAATTTTTCGCGGCTATGCCTTATGCATTCAATAATATTTTCATCTTCTCGAGCCAATTTTTGCTCATCTGGTAAGGTAGAAATAATGGGTAGACCAGATGACTTCTTTTGTTTTACCAGCATCATCATATTGCTTAGATCTGTTGCCGGAATATCTCCGAAAGTAATCCAATAGTCTTTGGTAAAAACGGGTATCTCTAAAGGATCACGGGTAATCATCTCCAGGTTAAAACTGACATTGGGGTTGTGTTTTTTACATACCTCCACCATTTTTTTGAGGTCACATATTCCGGTGCCCATTGGTACTTCTGATAATAAAAAGCCATTGGCATATTCATCCACAGCCATGTCTTTAATATGAGTAGAAAATACATATGGCGCGAGATTCTCAGTTACAGCAAGAGGGTCTTCGAGTATGGCGATATTATTTCCAAAATCCAAAGTCACTCCGATCCATTCACTATCTATAGTTTTTAAGATGGTCACCATTTCATCAGACCTGAGATCCTTGTGATTTTCTACCCCTAATTTTACTTTGTGTTTTTTCAAGATGGGCTCTGCCAGCTGCAATGAAAATATAGCTTGCTTTTTATAATCAATAAAAGCTTTCATTGTTTTGAAAGTCTCGTATCTTCTGGGACCAAGCGTGACTGACCGAAGGATCTGTGCACCCGCCTCTTTTGCATTTAGTATCAGTGCCTCAAATTTTGGTACATCGTCCATGGTTTTAGGTAAGCTTACAGAACCCTCCAGATATAGTCCTAGTTTTTCACGTTTGTCTCTTACTTGCTTTACAAAGTCGGCAGACCAATCTTGTACCATAGTTTGAATACCACCTGCATTTACCAGGGTAGCATGATCCAAAAGGTCCAATGCCGATTTGAAACCGGGATATTTAGCACTTTGGATTTTTGAATTCCACCGTATGGCATACGAGTGAACCACAATGCCCATTTTTTGATTTCCCATCTCTGCAGGAGGCATTGGTACGGAAAGTGCCATTCCGGTTAGTACTGTATTTTTTATAAAATCTCTTCTGTACATACCTTGTATTCGTATTTATGTTTTTAAAGGTATTGGATTATTTTGAATTGGCAGTATCTCTGGTAGATTCTATATAGGTATTGAGCGCGTCTGCGGTCCATGGTTGCACCCGACCCTGGGCCAGAATCCTGGCCATACCCACTGTCCTTCTATCCATTGGCCCTGCATTATTACTCCATTCATTTCTGATATAAGTAAGTATGGCTGTGATATCATCGTCTCCTAAAGTAGAATGTGAAGGCATCACTGGTAAAATTTCCGGTGCATTGTATTTTTTATTTTTTACAGAAATCGGGCCTTCCAAACCATGTAATACTATCAGGGATAATCTTTTTTTATCACCGGTTACCCATTCTGATTGTACTAAAGTTGGTGCCATTCTGGGAATACCCTTTCCATCGGTGCCGTGACATCCGGAACAATAGCTGAGATAATATTGTCTTCCACTGGCCCATTGTTTTCTTTCCTGCGGGCTGAGTTCATATTTGTTTTCAAGTGTGGATTTTATTATTTTATGACCTGGCCATTCAAACATGTTTTCTAATGCAGGTGCGAGCTCTTTGCCCGGGTTAAAATGAAGTTTTATAATTGTACCACTGGAATTATGGGCAACATTAAATCCTGTCAGGATGGATTGCATAAACCAATTGCTGCTATCAGTACCCCTGCTTTTGATTATTTTTTCTATTTCATTGGAATTGCCTTTGTTAAACACTGCGCCAGCAATGGATTCTATACATATTTCCTTATTGGGATCTTTAGATTTCCAGGCAGTTGATTGGAATAGATTGATTAACAAAGAGGCTTCTTTATCGCAAAGACTTGACAGCACCGCATCACGAATTAGGGGCACCTGTACAAATCGATTCAATACATTTTCTGCTATCTGAATTTTTGATTTAGCTTCTAAGGCGAAAAGGGATAATGCAATCTGTAACGTTCTTGTACTATTGGCATGGCGACTTTTCTCTTGTATAAGTTTGGATACAAATTCATTGGTCTGCACATGCTTTGCACAGAAATTTTCCAATAGTCTCAATGCATTGCAAAAAATAAGATCACTTTCATCGTCTACTAATTTGATCAAAAGATCTTGGTCCAATGCATTCAATCCTTCCAGGGTCCAGAGCGCATGTACCCGTCCCAATTCAGAATCACTCTTGGTTATGAATTCTTTTAATTGACTAAAACTGGTAGGATCGTTTTTTTCGATCAATACTTTTTGTATCATATCTCGTGTCCATCCACTAGAGTCAGAAAGTAAATTAATCAGTTGATGCGTTTCCAACCTGGATATTTTATTACCTGAAGGGGCTTTCATTTTTCTTTTAAATCCAATCGGTACTATTTTCCAGATTCGCCCATAATGTACAGGTAATACCAGATTTCGCTCTATAGTTTTAGCCCTTAAATAGGGGGTTACATATGCACCATGTTGGATAAGCCCCCGGTACATATCGGTGATGTAGAGTGCGCCATCGGGACCGGAATGCATATGTACAGGCCTGAATCGTTCATCAGTGGATGCAAGAAATTCCCTGCCGGGATGTGGATCATATGCCGATAAGGTTATTCCGTTTTCATCAATTTTATTTCTTTTTACAAGATTACCTGAGGGCTCGCACACAAATGCATTGCCAAAATAGTCAGGAGGAAATAACTTTTCTCTGTAAATAAAAGGAGAACAGGCAGCTGTAAATTCTATTATCATACTGTCTTTAGTCAATGTGCCCGGTACATATCCTCTGTTTACTGCAGGAGTGGGACGAATAGGGTAGACCCTTCTGTCAATGGTGAGTCCATGATCTATACCAGTAGTGGGTTTATAGTTTTTATTCCTCAAAAAATAATTGGGAGGTACCAGATCCCCATGTAATTGGGACCAATTGTAATTGTATATCAGCCTCCCTTTATCATCATGGTTTATGCCCCATTGACCTCTGAATTCTGTTGAATCTTTGATCCATTTATTGGCCACCAGTTTGTACCTGAAAGTGGATTTTGCATTATAATACCAATTATCCATACCTCGCCAAAGGCCGTTGTCTGAATGTTCAGGCATTCCGTTTTTGGCGTAGAGTGAATCGAGTAATTCCTTTGTATCGGCTTTTGAATCATGATTGGTATCTCTTGTGATCCACAGCGCTTTATTCTCGCATACCAATGCACCGCCTTTGATTACAGCCAAAGCCCGGGGCATAATTAAACTATCTAAGTAAATTATTTTCTTATCCATTTTACCATCACCTGTGGTATCTTCCAGTATCGATATTCTGCCTTTTTTTTGATCCTCACCACCACGATCTATATCATTCATAAAGCCCCTCATTTCCACTACCCACAATCTATTGGATTCGTCGAAAAGGCTGATTACCGGGTCTTCTATCATTGGTTCAGAAGCAACCAGACGCACTTCAAATCCTTCTTCTATTTGAAAGGATTTTAAAGCATCTTCTACCGATTTAGGTGGGGAGGGATTACCGGGATCTAAGACAGGCTTACAGGCAATCAATGCAAGGAGCAGGTATAAAAAACAATACTTATAATTGGTATACATTTAATCAGAATGCCTTGATCATTATTTTTCCTGTCCTATGGCATTTACACCTTTAAAGGATTAGGATGTATCCATGGGTTACGATATGCACGGGTAAGCAATTTGGTTGCCCCGGCATCTCCAGGTATAATTCTTTTCTTTGGATCGTATTTTAATGGTCTGCCTAAGTCCATAGACAGATTAGCCAATATACAACAGGCGGTGGAAATATGGCCCTCTTCGATATCAGCTACCGGTCTTCCATTTTTTTCAATAGCATCAAGAAAATTTAGCATATGTAACCGGGTAGCCGGAGCAGCATTTAATTCTATCCTTGGCTCTGTATTGTCTTCTGGGTATTTTTCTTTTTCATATAAGACATCGAAGTGAATTTTTTCACCTTTTGGATCTAATGGTATAAAATCAGCCTGCATAGTACTACCCCAAAGTGTCCCTTTGTCTCCATATAAAGTAAAAGACCAGGGATAAGCAGGATTATTAGGAGTACCCCAGGAACGATGAGTCCAAACACAATTTAATTCAGGATATTCAAATACTGCTGATTGTGTATCGGAGATATTTGATTTTCCATCTTTCTGCACAAATATGCCACCTTGAGAAGATATTCTGGTGGGCCATCCAAGTTTTAACATCCACCTTACCGTATCAAACATGTGTACGCACATATCACCGGTGATGCCATTGCCATATTCTTTAAAAGTGCGCCACCATCTCAGGTGTGGTAGCCCATCGTATGGTCTGAGTGGAGCAGGTCCGGTCCACATGTCGTAATCCAGGAAATCCGGTACTTTTTCTAACGGAGGATTACCATTATTGCGCATTGGAAAATAACAGCACATTTCTACATGAGAAATTTTACCAAGCATGCCTGAATCGACTATTTTTTGCTTGGCATCTATCAGGTGTGGAGTGCTTTTTCGTTGAGTACCAACCTGTACTACTTTATTATATTTTCTGGCGGCAGCGACCATAGCTTCACCTTCAATCACATCTACACTGATGGGCTTTTGAACATAAACATGAGCACCCGCTTTTACGCAATCTATCATTTGTAAAGCATGCCAATGATCCGGGGTGCCAATAATTGCAATATCAATTTTATTTTCAGCCAATAATTTTCTGTAATCCCCATATAATTTCGGTTTAGACATGGGAGCCCGGTCTCCTACCATTTTGGCAGCTTCAGATAGCATATTTTTATCCACATCACATAAGGCAACTACTTCTACAGGGGCCACCTGCATCAACCTGAATAAATCACTTTTTCCATACCAGCCTGTTCCAATTAATGCCACTTTATAGGGGTTGGCAGGATTGATCAAATCAAGGCCTCTCATTCCAAAGGTCGACAAAGCTAATGTAGCCGCTGAGTTTTTTACAAATTCTCTTCTATTGATATTATACGAATACATGGATAAAAAGTTTTTTTATTATTCGATTCGAAAGTTAATCAAACAATTGGAAGTAGCATATATTTCTTATTTTAACGAGCTAATTTTATATAAACTATGTCGGATTTTAATGGTCAGGTAGCTATGGTGACTGGGGCAGCAGATGGATTAGGGAAAGGAATTGCAAAAAAACTGGGTTCCTTAGGTGCTCGTTTGGTATTGGTCGACATTCATCAGCCTATGCTGAATAATGCCATTGCAGAATGTAAAGATCATGGTTATGATTGCATGGGCATCAAATCGGATGTCTCTAATGAAAACGAAGTAAGGCACGTATTTAAATTGGCTATAGATACTTATGGAAAAATAGACATTATGGTCAACTGTGCAGGTATCATAGGACCAACAAGCACTAAGATTATACAATATTCAGTAGAGGATTTTGATAGAGTATATGCAGTAAACCTGAGAGGGAGTTTTTTAATGACAAAATATGCAATACTGGAAATGGAGAAAAATAACTACGGGAGGATATTATTGATTGCATCTATTGCCGGCAAAGAAGGTAATCCCGGGATGGCCGGATATTCATCGACCAAGGCTGGTGTTATTGGACTGGTGAAAGGGATTGGAAAAGAATATGCTACCACCGGAATCACCATAAATGGTTTGGCACCGGCAGTAATCAAAACGGCGATGAATGATAATACCGCTCCTGAGCAATTGGCTTATATGCTGTCTAAGATACCCATGGGAAGACTTGGCACGGTGGAGGAGGTAGCCGAAATAACAGCCTGGATAGTATCGAAGCAAAATAGTTTTACCACCGGGTTTGTATATGATTTGTCAGGCGGGAGAGCAACCTATTGATGTACGATGTATAATTCTTCTTGTGTAATTTTTCTGTCTTTTGAAAAGATTACATGGATAAAAAATATTCTGCATTGTCTGAAACGGTAAGGACATCCACTTTTTCATAAGCCGGAATGAAAACACTTTCTCCCTGATTATATTCCCTGTCGTTTAGCCTTAATTTACCCGATTTAATCAAAAGAATTGAAGCGGTTTCAAATTGCAACTCCTTTACTACATTTAGCTTGACACAGAAATGTTTTAGCATAAAATCATTGACGGGTGGTGTGAAAGCAGCTTCGTCTTCCATAATGTAGATAGCTGGAATGAGGCATTGCCCTGCATGGCTAAAATCAATATGTTTCTTTAGTTCGGCAGTATCTATGTGTTTTGGAGTCAAACCTCCACGAAGCACATTATCGCTATTGGCCATCAGTTCTATATTTTGACCTTCGAGGTAGGCATGCAATACACCGGGCGCCTGATATCCTACCTGGCCGGGTTTTAAATACTGCACGTGCAATAAGAGCATTACTATAAAGCCGATATCGATTTTATCATTTTGTACAGGATAAGTTTCAATGGCTTTTGCCAACCAATAATAGATTTGATTTTTATCGCCCGTATTTACTTTGGTCAGATTGGAAACTAAATTTTTAAAGGCTATAAATCCATCATTTGTATTCAGGTCAAGCACTTTGTTCAACAGGCTTTCCCAGTCATCATTTTTATCTATTTTCCAATCCGGCAATACATTTTCAAATCTTGTTTTTATTTCATCAATCGAAGCAAATCCCTGGAGCATCCAAAAATCAGAAAGCGCAAATAAAATCTCCGGCTTGTGGTTTTGATCTTTGTAGTTTCGATAAGGTGCATTTAAAGGAATTCCATTTTCGTTTTCAAATTTAAATCCGATCTCTGCCGCTTTTTTAGTAGGATGCAACTGGATCGAAAGCATATCTTTTACATCCAGGATTTTTAATAAAAAGGGAAGCTGTCCTCGATTTGAATTGAAGGACTCATGGCCAAGTGATTCTGGATTGGACCTTATCCACTCCAATAAGGTGATATTTGAATTGGCAATTATAGCTGAGCCCAGCGGATGATCTCCATACCAGGCTTCTGCAATTTTATTATTTGAGTGGATATGCAAAAAGGAAGAAATAAAGGTATCCCCTCCCCAGGCATAAGGTTGTAAGGCAGGAATTATTTTTAATGGTTTCCCGTTCATAGTTCTATTTCATCATTTTATATGAATTAATCAGGCCATTGGTACTGCTATCGTGTGTATTGATGATAGCGTCGTCAACCAATTCATTTAAAATAGATGTAGCCAATACCTTTCCCAGCTCCACTCCAAACTGATCGAATGAAAATATATTCCATATCACTCCTTGTGTAAATATTTTATGCTCGTACATGGCAATTAAAGCACCCAGGTTAAATGGAGTCAATTTCCTAATCAAAATTGAATTCGTGGGCCTGTTGCCTTCAAATACTTTAAAAGGAGCTATTTTTTTTATCAGGTCCTCATTATTTCCTGCTTTTTTCATTTCAGATACTACTTCATCCAATGGTTTTCCATTTAGTAGTGCTTCTGTCTGAGCAAAAAAATTGGCCATTAATTTTTCGTGATGATCGGACAAAGGGTTTTGAGATTGTGCAATGCCGATAAAATCACACGGAATGAATTTTGTGCCCTGGTGGATCAGTTGATAAAATGCATGCTGACCATTGGTGCCGGGTTCACCCCATATAACAGGACCGGTTTGATAAGTTACTTTATTTCCATTACGATCTACCTGCTTCCCATTGCTCTCCATATTGCCTTGTTGGAAATAGGCAGGAAATCGATGCAGGTATTGATCATAAGGTAAAATGGCTTCGGTCTCTGCATTAAAAAAATTGGTATACCAAATTCCTATTAAGGCAAGAAGTATAGGTATGTTTTTTTCAAAAGGAGTGGAATGAAAGTGCTCATCCATAGCATGAAGTCCATCCAGTAATTCTTCAAATCGGTCATAGCCTATTGTACATGCAATAGAGAGTCCAATGGACGAACTCAAAGAATATCGACCACCTACCCAATCCCAAAATGGAAACATATTCTCCGGTGAAATCCCAAATTTGATTACCTCTTTTTCATTTGTAGAGACTGCAACAAAATGGTTTGCTATATACGTATCTCCTGCCTGGGCCACAAACCAGGTTCGCGCCGATTGCGCATTGGTCATGGTCTCTTGAGTGGTAAATGTTTTTGAAGCAATGATAAATAAAGTAGTCTCCGGTTTTACTTTTTTCAATACCTGATAGATATGGCTTCCATCTACATTGGATACAAAATGCGGAGTGATACCCATGTCCCAATACGGTTTGAGTGCTTCCGTAACCATTACCGGTCCGAGATCTGATCCTCCGATGCCAATATTTACGACATCGGTGATGGGTTTATCAGTGTATCCTTTCCATGTATGATGGTGTAAATCATGGGTAAAGGATTTTATTTGACTCAATACTTTGTTTACCTCGGGCATTACATCCTTTCCATCTGCGTAGATTGGTCGATTTGATCTGTTGCGTAGTGCAATATGCAACACAGATCTGTTTTCGGTAAGATTGATTTTTTCGCCGGAAAACATGGATTTAATTGCTTCATCCAATTTGCATTCTTTTGCTAATGAAACGAGATGATTAAGTGTAGAAGCCTGAATTCTGTTTTTTGAATAATCTATTATAAAATCATTCCATCGTACATGAAAGCGTGTAAATCTTTCTGCATCCGTTTTAAACATATCTTTCATATGCTTATCCGCTATTGCAGTGAACTCGATCTGAAGCTGCTTCCATGAGGGCGTTGTAGTCGGGTTAATATTATGTAACATAAAGTGGTGCAAATGTACATTCTCAGCGGTTTTTTATTTTGGTATTAAATGGAAATAATCTGTACCTCATGTTATTTTGGACAAAAAACAGGGATCGAATCTCAAAATCAATGCTTTGTATATATCGCTTCTGTAAATTCATGCTTAATAATCATTCTAAACTTTACTGACAGTCCATAAATTAATTAGCTTTACTTAAAATCTTAGTGTGAAGCTCATTCTATTTCAAACTATAGCCTTCCTGGTACTATTTATTGGGTGTACATCCAAAACGGGAACAGATACCTGGCAATATTACAGAGGCGCACCTACAGCCACACAGTTTTCAAGTTTAACTCAGATTGATACCACTAATGTAGATCGTCTTCAACCCGCATGGATATTTCATACTGGAGATAGTACTGCTAAAAGTACCATTGAGTGCAATCCAATAGTAATCGACGATATTATGTATCTGACCACGCCGGGTCTCAGTCTTGTGGCCTTGCAAGCAGCTACCGGGACTGAGATTTGGAGATTTAAAAATGATGATGCCTCAGGAATCAGTAGAGGGATAACCTATTGGAATGATAAGAAAGATGGATGTATCTTTTATTCGTCTGGGCATTATGTATATGCTGTCAATGCAAAAAAAGGAAATCTCATCACCGATTTTGGTCATGCAGGCAGAATAGACCTTAGAGAAAATTTGGGCAAAGACACCAATAAAATCTCAATCTCCCTTACCACACCGGGAGTAATCTATACTAATTTACTCATTCTTGGTTCGGCAACAGGGGAAGGATATGATGCTTCACCGGGCCATATTCGCGCTTACGATACTCATACCGGAAAAATGGTGTGGATATTTCATACCATTCCCCTGCCTGGTGAATTCGGCTATGAAACATGGGCATGGAAAGAAAATGAAAACTATGGCGGCACTAATGATTGGGGTGGAATGAGCCTGGATGAAAAGAAGGGAGTTGTATTTGTTGCCACAGGATCCCCCACCTACGATTTTTATGGTGGTAACAGAATCGGTACCAATCTATTTGGTAATTCAGTGATCGCTTTGGATGCAACATCAGGTAAGAGACTCTGGCATTATCAAACCGTAAAGCACGATATTTGGGATTATGATCTGCCGTGTGCACCCACTTTAGCTACTATTCCATGGAAAGGTGCACCACGAGATATACTGATGCAACCAACTAAGATGGGTGAGCTGATACTACTCGATCGTAACACCGGTGAAAATATATTATCTCCCAGTGAAGTACCAACTTTTCCTTCGGATGTTCCAGGAGAACAGGCACACCCTACTCAAACTTTGAATCAGGGTATAAAATTAGTGACCCAGGGTTGGGATACCAATCATCTAACCACACTATCCGATAGTGCTAAAAAATATGTCTTGAATCAATCAAGAAAATACATCTCAAAAGGGATGTACACGCCACCCAGTATCGTTGGTACTATCAGCCAACCGGGGACCAGAGGAGGCATGGGATGGTCTGGTATATCTTTTGACCCAAAGAATAATGTAGTGTATACCAATTGCAATGATTTTCCCATGTTATTTCAGTTGGAGAAGTTGAGATCAAAGAATAGTGGGGATGATGTATTTTATGAAGGGGAAAAGATATACATGCTTAATTGTGCAAACTGTCATGGCAGTAACAGAAAAGGGAATATTGACGGCATACCCCCATTGGTAAACCTAAAGAATAAATTTAGGTTAAATGAATTGAGACAGATCATAGTTAAAGGAAAAGGGTTGATGCCACCTCATAGACAATTTTCTGAGAAGGACCTATCCGAATTAATTTTATTCTTACAAAATGAAAAGCAGGATACGACAAAAGCATTGACTAAGACTTCCGCCATCGAAAAATACGTATTAAAAGGATTTAGGATTTTTACCGATCAGGAAGGTTTTCCTGCAAGCACACCTCCCTGGGGTACATTAAACGCGATAGATATTTTAAATCAAAAAATTAAATGGTCAGTACCGTTAGGCTATTATCCCAAATTAAAAGCCAGGGGTATCGACAATACTGGTACACAAAATTTTGGGGGTTGTGTTGCTACTGCAGGAGGTTTAGTCTTTATAGGCGCTACTGCTGATGAAATGTTCAGAGCATTTCATGCAGCCTCGGGTAAAGAGCTTTGGTCTTTCAAATTGCCTGCCGGAGGGTATGCTACTCCTTCTATATATGAGGTAAATGGAAAACAATTTGTCGTGATCGCTGCAGGTGGCGGAAATAGAAATAATACTCCATCCAATGATGTATTTATTGCTTTCTCTTTGCCAAATTAGTGCACTATTTTATGTCTAGAAATAACGAAATTGGTAAACAAGGAGAACTAATAGCAGCTGAATTTTTAAGGAATAAGGGCTATGAGATTATACAGACCAATTGGCGATACAGCAGGGCAGAGCTGGATATAATTTGCAAATACAATGATCATTTAATTTTTGTAGAGGTAAAAACGCGGTCTTATAATTATTATGGCGAACCGGCTGAATTTGTAACCACCAGGAAAGAAGAATTCATGATGGCAGCCGCCGCTGCCTTCATGGAAGAAATAAAATATGAGTGGAAATTCAGATTTGATGTGATAAGTATCCTTTTGCATAAGGATAAACTGGAAAAAATCGAACATTTTGAGGATGCATTTTGGCCTGGTTGGTAATGTTTAATCCCTCTGGGAACTTATTTTTTGATTATTTAACCATTTTTTTGCGATCGATTTTGCAGAATTTAGATGCTTTTACAGTCCACTATTTTTAAATAGTAATAATTTTTATATGTATATTTTTGATTCATAATTAGTTGTAGTAAATTTTCAATCCAATTATTGCCCGGAAAAAACAAATTGCTGTATTCAAAATCTTCGTTTTGTTATTCCCTAAAATCATGCTACATTTGCAGTCCAAAATTTTCGGATAGTCATGAAAAAAGATATTCATCCAGGTAGTTATAGAATGGTAGTATTTAAGGACTTTTCAGCCAATGAAGGTTTCTTAAGCCGTAGTTGTACACCCACCAAAGACACCATAGTGTGGGAAGATGGCAAAGAATACCCTCTTATTAAATTGGAGATTTCCAATAAATCACATCCATTTTTTACCGGTAAAATGAAATTTGTGGATACTGCAGGGCGTATCGATAAATTCAATAAGAAATTTGCTAAGAAAGCGTAATCGCTTTTTTAAAGAAATATTCCAAAATGCTAAGCCTGGCGATTTCGCTGGGCTTTTTTCATTATTCACCCATATGGGGGGATGAAACAATATTAAAATCCCATTTAATTTGCATTCATGGAAACAAAAGAACTATTCAAATCAAATCTATTCAAAGTATTTTTAGTCACTACTGCAGCAGCTATGATTATTAAAATATTCCAGGGAGGATACCAATTTGGTCAATGGTTGTATGCTTATATAAATTAGTTGGAGTTTTTTCGACTTTGGAGTCGATTAAAATGAGGCTAATTAAAAAGGAAGTGCCCTAGTTTTTTTGCCAATAATAACTAAAGTATTGAATACTCAGTAACTACTACTTCTCCCTTTGTTTTACTCAGTCCGTTGAGTTGTATAGGCAATCCATTAAAAACAGGGTAAAGAATTAACTGTAATCTGCATATTTCCAGTCATTTACATTTTTTTAAAAAGGAAATGTAAGTTTATTTTATCCGGTGAGAACATTACTACACCAAAAAATTACCTTTGCCCAATGATTACCTCATCTGTTAATTACACGGGCGAAATGCGCTCTACCTGCACGCATGTGCGATCAAATCAATCCATCGTCACCGATGCCCCGGTTGATAACCACGGAAAGGGCGAAGCATTTTCTCCTACTGATTTATTAGCTACTTCATTAGCTACCTGTGCATTGACCACCGTGGCCATATTGGGTAAAGCCAAAAATATAAATATTGATGGGGCTAGTGCTGAAGTTGTAAAACATATGGCCTCTGACCCACGGCGCGTAGCCAAAATAGAAGTACATATCCAAATGCCACATAAAAATTATACTGATGAAGAAAAAGTCTTTATCCGAAAGACTATCGATAATTGCCCTGTCGCAAAAAGCTTGCATCCTGATTTAATTCAAGCAATAGAAGTAAAATGGTAGGCGAAAGTATCAAAATTCATTTTCCAAAATCCATCATAAAGGGAAGTGTACACCTGGATGGTTCTAAAAGCATAAGCAATAGAGCATTGATCATGAAAGCATTGGCAGGAAATGCAGAAATCAGCCTGGATCATCTTTCCAATTCAAAAGATACCCAACTGATGAATTCACTGCTCCAAAGCTCCGATACTATATTAGATGCAGGAGCTGCTGGTACTACTTTTAGATTTCTTACTGCCTTTCTTGCTCTCTCGACCAAAGAAGTGATTTTGACGGGAAGTGAAAGAATGAAACAAAGGCCAATTGGGGAGTTGGTGGATACTCTGAACACCATGGGGGCTAATATCGAATACCTTGAAAAATCAGGATATCCTCCATTACAATTTCATCCTGCAGATCTTAATTTGCTTAACCGAAAAGTGTCCATTAAATCTACGATCAGCAGCCAATACATTTCTGCTTTATTGATGATTGGACCGGCTATGGCTAATGGCCTGGAGTTGACCATGATCGGTGAGGTCATTTCGAGGCCTTATATAGAAATGACATTGGCTATGATGAGTCATTTTGGCATTGAAAGCAATTGGGAAGGCGATACCATTACTATTGAACCTCAGGTGTATAAATCGAATCATTTATTTGTTGAGGGCGATTGGTCTGCCGCCTCCTATTATTATAGCCTTGCCGCCATAGCAGAAGAAGTCGATTTGAATTTATATGGAGTAACCAGGAATAGTTTACAGGGAGATGCAGTGATAGCAGAAATTGGCAAACTATTTAATGTGGATACAGCGTATTTTCCAGATCATATCCGTTTGACCAAAAGTAACGCCCCATTACCAAAGTCTATAGAATGGGATTTCATTCGCTGTCCTGACTTGGCTCAGACCGTGCTGGCCATGTGTGCGGCTACCGGTGTCACGGGTGTATTTACCGGACTTCAGACACTTAGGATAAAGGAAACAGATCGCATTGCTGCCATGAAAGCCGAATTAAAGAAAATTGGTGTCCCCTTTTACCGATTACCAGGTAAAATGACAAAATACAGCCAGGCAGAATATCATATGATCGAAGGTATAGCCAGATTTGAAGGAATTCCTTCCTTTGATACCTACGAAGATCACCGAATGGCTATGTGTATGGCTCCATTGGCATTATTGCATCCTATCGAAATTCAGCACCAGGAGGTAGTGGTAAAATCGTATGGAAATTATTGGAATGATTTGAAGTCGTTAGGTATGACTATCCTTTAGATATATTCCTCCAGATTATAATTTTCTTTATTAAAATCAGCAAATTCTGTATATTGACATAATGTCTAATATTAATATCTGGCAGTTTCTGGCGGGTACTTCTCTATTCATATTTGCAATGAATTTAATGGAAGAATCAATAAAGAAATTAGCAGGTAGGCCATTTAAAAAATTTTTACAAAAGCATACCGATTCGTTTGCAAAATCTATTCTTACGGGGACAGTTATCACGGCCCTTTTGCAAAGCAGTTCGCTGGTAATAGTGATGGTACTCTCTTTTGTAGGAGCTGGTATCATGAAACTGAGCTGTGCATTTGCAGTAACTGTGGGAGCCAATCTGGGAACTACGCTGACTAGTTGGATAGTCGCCATTCTTGGATTTAAATTAAATCTTGAATCTTTTGCAATGCCTTTGCTAGCTATTGCATTTTTAATTCACATTTTTTTTAATTCAAATCATCGGCTTAAAAATACTGCATCTTTTATTACAGGTTTTGCTCTATTGTTTTTAGGGCTTGAATGGTTAAAAGTATCGATGATAGGCATAGTACAGAAATTTGATTTTCACCTGATACAAAATTGGTCAGCGTATTGGTTTGTATTGGTCGGGGTGCTGGTTACATCACTGATACAATCTAGTTCGGCTACCGTGGCCATTACCCTGGCGGCACTCAGTCAGGGCATCTTGACTTTTGATAAAAGCGCGGCCATTGTGATTGGATCAGAATTGGGTACCAGTCTGAAATTTTTATTGGGTGCTTTTAACGGATCAGCTGATAAAAAACGACTAGCACTCGGTAATACGTTGTTCAATTTAGCCATATTGGTAGTTTCAATGTTATTACTGTATCCCATTCTAAGATTTATCCAATTCAGTTTGCACATTCAAGATCCGCTTATCGGATTAGCCAGTTTTCAAACAGGGATTAATCTGATGGGTACTATTTTGGTTCTGCCTTTTATAAAACGGATCTCGGGCTGGCTGGAATCAAAATACGCCAATGAAGAGATAGATAGTGCTCTTCATTACCCAAATCACAGCAATAATGACGAGACTCTTTTTTTAAAAGCCGCACGTAAAGAATTAAACAGAATATTATTTTCAGTAATGGAGTTTAATAAAAGCGTACTTGAAATTCCGTCATTGAAACAAACTCCAACAAGCGGTTTAAAGAAGTTTTTTTTATCCAATGATTTGATGGCGCTCAGGGCAGACCAATATAAAAGTATAAAATCCATGCAAGGGCACTGGTGGGAAGATATGCTCGATTTTCAATCCGGCACAAGGGAAAGCCATTCATTACATGAAGTAAACACACTATTGGAAAAAAGTCAATACCTGATGCATTCGGCTAAAAACATGAAAGACATCAGTCACAATCTCGACGAACTGAAGACATCCGGAAACGACTACTTATTTCACTTTTACAATGAGATAAAATCAAGATATAATCCGATTTACGATAAACTGCTCACCCAATTTTATAACCCTACTGATATTTATAATAAAGAATACTGGGAGCTGCTAAAGATCGAAGAAGGAAAAATACATGAAGAGTTGAAGCATAAAGTAAGTCAATTACTTATTGAAGATAAGATAAGCCAGCTGGATGCTCCGTCAATTATGAATGTGCTTCGTGAAATTTATAATGCCCATATTGCATTGATCAATTCCTATTTAATTTATTAATCCGGTCACAAATAGGATTAGGAAAGGTGATCAAAACAATCCAATAAAATATCTGCTGCAAGCAGTATTTCATCATTATTAATAGTAAGCGGCGGAGCTATCCTTAATGATTTGTCATTAAATAAAAACCAGTCGATTAACAATCCTTTTTCCTGGGCCAATGGAATCAGTTTCTGAACCCTTTCTGCATGGTGTAATTCTATTGCCATCCATAGCCCGGAAGTGGATCTGATTTCTTTTATTTGAGGATGTTCTTTTATTTTCTGCAGAAAGGTTAAAGACAAGGTCTTACTCCGGGTTATAAGGTCACTCCTCAATAAGAGATCTAATGAAGCCAGTCCAGCAGCACAACACAATGGGTGGCCTCCAAAAGTACTCATATGTGTCAATGGTGGATTAGTAGCAATGGCATCGGTTATTTTAGTACTTGACACCATGGCGGATAATGGTAATCCCCCGCCCAGGCTTTTGCCTAAAACCAGTATATCCGGTGTAATCCCATATTGATCAAATGCGAATAAACTGCCGGTGCGGCCCATTCCGGTTTGTATTTCGTCAAAAACGAGCAGGCTGCCCATTTCCCTGCATTTTTTCGCCAGGGCATCTAAAAATTGAGAATCAGCTTTTATTACTCCTGCTTCAGCCTGTACCACTTCCATTATGACTGCTGCAGTAGTATGATCGATGTTTTCTAATATAGTAAGATCATTAAAATCAAAATGAAATACATCCGCGATGCCCGGACCATAGGGACTGGTTTTAGAAGCATCATTCATCAGACTCATAGCACCATAGGTACTTCCATGATAGGCATTTTTAAATGCGTATATTTTTTTTCTGCCTGTACTTTTTCTTGCTGTTTTGATTGCACCATCTATTGCTTCGGCCCCTGAGGTGAGAAAAAAAACCTTGTTTAAATTAATCGGGAGGTTTTCAGTTAATTTTTGAGCTAATCGTACCTGAGGGGATTGAATATGTTCACCATAGACCATGGTATGCAAATAGTCATCTGCCTGGTTATGAATGGCTTTGGTAATGTCAGGATGGGCATGCCCCAAGTTATTAACTCCTATTCCGGAGATAAAGTCAATATATTTTTTACCTGCAGGGTCAAATAAATATACACCATCTGCTTTGACTATTTCTAACCCTAGCGGAAATGGGCTCGTATTGGCTATATGAGAGAAAAATTGGGCTCGCAGAGACATTTTTTATTGTGACATTTTGAAAATATAATCGTCCAATGATATACTTGACTATTTCAAAAACCGTTTAGATTTATTTACCAAAGGTATGAATCAAAATAGTAAATTGCAGTACTAACACCTTTTATATGCGGATAAGGATTTTTCTTTTACTTACTTTCTGCGTGTATTCGGCATGCCAAAATCCTAATAATAAGCCACTTAATTTTGAGGTACATGGTATTGATGTGTCTCATTTTCAAGGTGAAATTGATTGGGCCCTGGTGCGGGATCAGGGTGTTTCTTTTGCTTTCATTAAGGCTACTGAAGGCCTAAATCACTGTGATACCATGTTTTATAAAAACTGGAAAGGGATAAAACAAGCCAATCTAAAGAGAGGGGCTTATCATTTTTTCACTCCCGAGATTGATGGGGCACAGCAAGCACAAAATTTTCTAATGAATGTAAATTTGCAAAACGGTGATTTGCCTCCCGTGCTGGATATGGAAATTACGGATCATGCTAATCCGGAGGATCTTGTGGCACGCATTCAGGATTGGATACGGGTCGTATCTACTGCATTTGAAACCAAGCCCATAATTTATACTAATCTCAAATCGTATTTTCGATTTATAGCAGGCAGGTTTGATGAATACCCGGTATGGATAGCAAGATATAATGAAAAGGTACCTGATTTGGGTAATAATAAAAAATGGAGTTTCTGGCAATATGATAATAATGGCAAACTGAAAGGAATAGAACAGGATGTGGATTTGAATGCTTTCCAGGGTAGTTTTGCTGAGCTGGATTCACTCTGTCTAAAAAATATACCGGCTGCTGAATTACTGGAATTGATCGGTAAATCAGAGTAAAGCTACTTTTCAATGGATAGTCACTTTGGTTTTAGATAATGCTGAATAATTTCACTCCCCGTCTCGTACACATCTAAATCCCACGTGGCAAAGACTGGTTTCATCCGTGGAGGATGCTTTACCACCTATTTTGAACCCATGGCAAAAACCGGGATCGCAAAGATAGGATCCACCACGTTGATTCTTCTCACCCGGTCTTTCGGATGATTCATCACTACACCACTGCCATACATTGCCTTCGATATCCGTAAGCCCTATTTTATTTTTCCCGAAATATCCTATTGGTGATGTGGTGAGGAAACCGTCATCTACTGTATTTATATATGGAAATGAGCCTTGCCAAAAATTTGTTTTATACTTTCCATTTACTATAAAATCATCGCCCCAGCTGTATTCAGCATTAAATTTTTTTTCCCCATTTTTTTCTGCAAGTATATATTCTTTGCTGGTGGGTAATCGCTTACCGGCCCATTTGCAGTACGCTACAGCATCATTCCATGAGACCTGGGTTACAGGATGATCGGCCGGTGCTGGTAATGAGTCAGGGCCAAATGGAAACTTCCAGTTTGCTCCTTTTACCAAGCTCCATTCGCCCGTAGAGAAATTAAACACTCCTGCATCTCCGAATTTTTCAGCCTGAGTAATATAACCTGTACTGTCAATAAATTTTTTAAACTGAGCTACCGAAACCGGGCTGACATCGATCCAAAAAGTTTGCACATCGCCCTGCGATGGGATCAATACCATACCGTCTTTCTTTATAAAATCACTTTTACATGAAAAGAATAAACCTACTGAAACGATATTTATGATTAAATACTTCAAAATTGGAAATTCAAAATTCGCCAATTTTTGATAAAAGTAATAATAAACTAATGCAGGATTTCAATTTAATCAGCCTGTGCGGGCGCCATTTATTTTAATATGTATATTCCTGTCCACATTTACCGGTGTGCTTAATTTTAAGACTTCAGATCTTTTGAATTTTGTGCCGCCCAAATGACCGTTGTTTTACCCTCAAGGTCCAGGCTCTTAATAAATACCATTTCATGCAGGTTGTTTTTATTTATTATTTGTATTTGTATATGATCTGTGATCGGATCCGGAAATAATACCTAGTCGTCCATTGTAATCATTTAGAGAAGTAAGCCAATATTTTAAAACAATTGAATCAAATTTATATCATCTTTGCATCCCGGTAATATAAAGCATGGCTAAGATTTCTATCAATATGAAGGCGGGTTCGGTGCAGCATGATGAAGACACCATCATTGGCATTGACCTGGGTACTACCAACAGTCTGGTTGCTTATATTGAAAACGATAATGCCGTCACCATTAAAGCGGATACAAATAAATCTGCCTTAATTCCTTCAATATTGAGTTTCGATGGTGAAAAAGTCTATGTCGGTGAAGAAGCTAAAATGCGGTTGGTTACTAATCCAACTGAAACAGTATATTCAGTAAAAAGACTCATGGGCAAAAGTCTGAACGATGTAAAAGATCTTCAATCCTTTTTTAGCTACGACCTCAAGCTAGACGACCCGGATGCCCTGGTCAGAATTAAAATCAAAGATCAATATTATACACCCATAGAGTTGAGTGCTGAAATACTCAGGCAATTGAAACGAATGGCAGAAAGTCATCTGCAAAAAAATGTTACTCAAGCAGTGATAACTGTTCCAGCCTATTTTAATGACGCTCAGAGACAAGCCACCCGCGATGCCGGCAGGTTGGCTGGATTGGATGTATTGCGAATAATAAATGAACCGACAGCTGCCAGCATGGCCTATGGGATTGGGCTACAGGAAGGAGTGGATGAAAAGATTGCCGTATATGATTTAGGTGGTGGCACATTTGATATTTCTATATTGCATATACAGGACGGGGTGTTTGAAGTATTGTCTACACATGGGGATACTTTTTTAGGTGGTGATGATTTTGATAAAGCCATTCTGGAGTATTGGATACAGGAATATAACCTGGACAAAGCTACTTTATTGAAAGATAAAGGCTTGTCGCAAGAACTTAGATTATTGGCTGAACGCGCAAAAAAACTCCTCTCGGCTAATCCACATGTTAGTCTTAATTGGAATAGTCACCTTTTGAAAATAGACAGAGATACATTTGAAAACCTGATAGCTCCTCTCATTGGCAGGACTATACAATCTTGCAGGTATGCATTAAAAGATGCCCATCTTGAACCCAATAGTCTTAGTAAAGTAATTATGGTAGGTGGTTCCACCAGGGTACCTGCGGTGCAAAGGTCGGTTAAGCATTTTTTTGGTGATATATTACACAATGAACTGAATCCGGATGAAGTTGTCGCCCTGGGCGCTGCCGTGCAGGCAAATATATTATCAGGTAAGAACCAAAAATTTTTATTGCTCGATATTACTCCGCTCTCTCTGGGTATTGAAACAATGGGTGGACTCATGGATGTGATATTGCCACGCAATTCAAAAATTCCATCCAAAGTGGGAAGACAATACACCACCTCATTGGATGGGCAATCAAAGCTTAAAATAAGTATTTATCAGGGGGAGCGTGACCTGGTGGCAAACAATAGAAAATTGGGAGAGTTTGCCTTGTCGGGTATACCACCCATGCCTGCCGGTATACCTAAAATTGAAATTCAGTTTTTAATCAATGCAGATGGTATACTCACTGTAAAAGCAAAAGAATTGAGGTCCGGTGCAGAGACAGCAATAGAAGTAAAACCTGAATATGGACTTACAGAAAATGAAATGGCAAGGATGCTGACAGAAAGTGTAAAATATGCCCAGCAGGATATGACAGCAAAAGCATTACAGGAAGCTATAAACGAAGGCCAAAGCCTGGTGCATGCTACGGAGCGCTTTTTGAAAATAAATGGAATACATCTCACAGAAGATGAAAAAAATGAATTGCTAAAATATAAAAACAGTATATCAAACGCTATCGGGAAAAACGATAAGGATATAATCTTGTCAGCCATAGATGCGTTAAATAATTATTCCGGCCCGATAGCTCATCGAATGATGGACATCAATATCAGTGCGGCATTAAAAGGAACAAAAAGTATTGAATGAAAATCAGTCTCATTATAATTATAGGTCTGTTTGGTTTTGATGCGTTTACACAGGAAAATGTGGCCATTAAAAGAGAAATCAATAAAATAATCAAGTATGAAACCAATATTGACTACAAAGAAACACCTGGATTTGTGGTGAGTATGTTTGATCACGATAGCGTGTATTATTTTTCTTTTGGAAATAAATCCGCGACAGACCTGGATCCAATAAAATACAATGATGTATTTGAATTGGGAGGTACTACAAAAATGCTGACCGGACTTGTATTTGAAAAATTACAAAAAGATAAAGCGATAGACCTCTATTCCTCAATCAATAACTACCTTCCACTAAAAAACCCATCTTTTGAACTTTGCACTGTTTTTCAATTGCTTACTCATACCAGTGGGTTACCTAAACACATTCCCGGCTGGGGAGCATTGGAGAAATTAACCGAAGATCCATATTCCAGTTTTAATCAATCGGATTTAGAGGAATTTTATTCTACATTTAAATTGAATCGCACAGATACCAATCAATATCTCTATAGCCACTTAAATTTTATCTTGCTTGATTGGATACTTAGAAATACTACCGGTAAATCTCTTCAGGAACATACATTATCTGTCTTAAACCTCGATATCCATCAAAAACCAACCCTGCCAGGATATACAAAAAGCATGAAAGTAGCCACCATCTGGAACTCCAACCTCTTTTTTGGATCTTTAGGAGCTACATCCAATCTGATTGATCTTACCCGAATTTGCAAAGACTTGCTCAATACCAATCATTCAGCATCTCATCCTTTTTTTGAAATAAAAGAAATGAAAGTGCGCAGTAAAAAAGGATATGTCGCTAAAGGCATGCAGGTAATACCAATAGCCAAAAATACATACATGTACTTTCATACCGGCCGCACGGAAGGTCATTATTCGTTTGTAGGTTTGATGCCGGGTACCAGGACAGGAGTCATCATTTTGGCGAACTCCTCCATAGGGGCAGATCTGCTGGGAGTAAATATCCTCAGGATGATGAATCAAAATTGGCGCCGAAAAGAATAAATAGTACGGATAGTATTGGAATATTAATCTTGACTTTCTTTTCTCGATTTGATTTATCCTATATTCGCATAGCGTATGAAAAAAAAATCCTTTGATGACCTTGCCAGTTTAAAACTCATTTTTTCTACTAACCCTGATGCGATCAATCAAGACGAGGAACCGGAAGAAACGGTCAAATCTACTCCGTACGAAAAGCAACAACTCAGAATTCATCTTGATAAAAAACATCGTGCAGGAAAAGAAGTTACTTTAATCCAGGGCTTTGACATGAACGACGATGAATTGGAAAATATGGCTAAACAATTAAAATCGAAATGCGGCATAGGAGGTGGTGTGACCGATGATGGTATGATTTTATTGCAAGGCGATCAAAGAAAAAAACTGCCTGATGTCTTAAGTAAAATGGGATTTAAAAAGATAAGGGTAATTCAATAGACAAAAGGCAAGTGCAAGTCAAATTGGAGCACTGATTTTGAGAGCCTGCTTTTGACTTCCTTAAGGTAATTTGAGGGAGCCGATGATAGTCAAATAGGCCCATTTTCTCAGGAAGCATAATGGGCATAAAATTTTTAGAAAAATGAAAATATTAATCACTGGTGCAGCTGGATTTATAGGACAAAAATTAGCAAATGACTTATTAAAATCAGACTTAGTAATTGATGAATTATTATTAGCAGATGTAGTACTCCCCAAAGCTATAGCTGATAAAAGAGTAATTTGTTTTCAATCCGATTTAACCATTCCTGCTAAAATCGAAGCCTTAGTATCCGAAGATCTTGATTTAGTATTCCATTTGGCCGCTGTAGTAAGTGGGCATGCTGAAAAAGATTTTGACCTTGGGTGGAAAGTGAATCTGGACATGACACGGTTTTTACTGGAAGCATGCAGAAGAAAAAATCCAAAAATTAAATTTGTGTTTTCAAGTACTTGCGCCGTATATGGTGGGCAACTGCCTCCCGTAATTGATGAGACCGTTGCCGTATACCCTCAAACTTCATATGGGGCACAAAAAGCCATGTGTGAACTGATGATCAATGATTATTCACGCAAAGGATATATAGATGGCAGGATTTGCAGATTACCTACTATTTGCATCAGACCGGGCAAAGCTAATCAGGCAGCTTCTTCTTTTGTAAGCGGCATTATTCGTGAACCGTTAAATGGAGAAATGGCTAACTGTCCTGTGGCTTCGGACACTGAAATTTGGATATCCAGCCCGGATACATTGATTCGAAACCTTGTACATGCCGCAACTATGGATGCTTCTGCATTTATTGATTCAAGGACTGTAAACTTACCTGGTATAACGGTCACGGTAAAACAAATGATAAATGCATTAGAAAAAATAGCTGGATCAGAAATTACTAAATTTATTACTTATAATCAGGATCCCGTAGTAAATAAAATAGTGATGACCTGGCCTGGCAGATTCAATAATTTTAAGAGTTTGCATCTGGGATTTACCGTAGATGGTGAATTTGAAGAATTTATTAAACAATACCTCTCCGGCATCAGGATATAAAACGTAAATTAGGCTAGCTCTTATATTGAGATGTCTCAGCCGCAATGGGGTCGTATGTTTTGCTTTAAATTTTATTATACTCATTTAATCTTCGATTCTGATAAAATTCAGAAATCAAATAAAGAGAGAAACATTATTCACAGTCTTAGTGACACCTAAGAAATAGTTATTTTGAATGACTTTATGAATTAGCAGTACGATCCATTTTGGGGTCGGAATACCATCTAATCCCGTATGGGTTGTTTATCGCTTAATAGACCTGGATTCAATGCCAAAAATTATAAGAAAGTGTTTAGAGTATGAAGGAGAGCGGATGGAAATTTTGCATTCATGGAGTCAGATACTTTGAAGATTCTTATATTCGTCTGATTAAAATTAAAGTGTAATATGAATAAAATAAAAGTGGGTGTAGTGGGAACCGGATTTATAGGTCCTGCACATATAGAAGCCTTACGCAGGTTACCTAATATTGAAGTGGCGGCATTGTGTGAAGTAAATCTGGAGCTGGCGACCTCCAAAGCTGCTCAGTTGGGTATTGATCGTGCATGTACATTCGATCAATTAATTGCTATGCAGGATATTGTCGCTGTACATATTTGTACTCCCAATTTTTTGCACTTTTCGCAGGCCAAAGCGGCTCTTCAGGCTGGTAAGCATGTGATTTGTGAAAAACCATTGTCTAAAGATTTACATGAAGCAGAAGAATTGGTAGCCTTGGCAAAGTCTACGGGATTAGTGAATGCAGTACATTTTAATCTCAGATATTATCCTTTGGTCCGGGAGATGAAAACCATGAGAGAAAAAGGTGAATTAGGCGAAGTATATTCCATTCTTGGATCATATCTTCAAGATTGGTTATTTTACGATACGGATTATAACTGGAGACTGGAGCCGGATAAATCCGGTGATTCACGGGCTATTGCCGACATAGGTTCTCATCTCATGGACATTATTGAATACATCACGGGATTGAAAACCATAGAAGTGATGGCAGATTTCAATACCATACATAAAGTGCGTAAAAAGCCATTGAAAGCAATTGAAACCTACTCTGGCAAAATGCTTACTCCTTCAGATTATGCCGATGTACCCATCAATACTGAAGATCATGCCAACGTACTCCTTCGATTTAATAATGGTAATCGTGGATCTATTACTGTTTCACAGGTATCTGCCGGCCGCAAAAATCAATTAAAACTCGAAATTGCAGGATCAAATAAAACCTTTGCATGGAATTCCGAAGCGCCTAATGAGATGTGGATAGGAAACAGAAACAAGGGTAATGAATCGTTTATGCGTGACCCATCTCTGGCCTCAGCAGAGGCCCGTGCAATCATGTCTTTTCCAGGTGGGCATAATGAGGGTTTCCCCGATACTTCAAAACAATTATTTAAAGAGGTATACGAAGCCATTGCTAAAGGCCAACAACCCGATAATCCAACTTTCCCAACATTTAATGATGGCTACAGAGAGCTTTTGATTTGCGAGAAAATATTGGAGAGTAATAAAAAGCAATCCTGGGTTAAGGTGTAAAAAAATCAGAGAGGAGATCCAGGTGAATTTGAGTGATCCTTAGAGTAATAGAGTCCAAATAATTTAATTTTAAATAACAGTAGAATGAAACCAGTATTTATGAGGCAATTCAGTTTTTTGGTAATGATTGTATTCGTTGCTTGTTCCGGTGATTCGATGTATTACCTCGACCAGCAGCCAATAGACATAGTATCTAAAAAAAATGAAGCGACTTTTCATGCCGCTAAAGCTCCATCAGAGCCGGTATCGTATCTGACAGGAAGTGCTGCCGATGTCAACACCACGACCAGTGCCGGATTGGTATTGATGGGTGGTAGTACCGATGTAGACGCTGCTATTGCCTGGTTGCTGACAAAAAGTGGAGGTGGCGATATAGTAGTGATCAGGGCAAGTGGTGCTGATGGCTATAATACTTATATGTATAATATGGTACCGGTCAATTCTGTAGAGACTATAGTAATTGATAGTCGTACCAAAGCAGAGTTGCCATCGGTGTCCCAGCGAATACGAAATGCGGAAGCCCTTTTTATTGCCGGGGGAGATCAGTGGAACTATGTAAATTACTGGAAAAATACGGCAACCGAGACGGCAATTAATTATTTGATAAACACCAAACAAGTACCGGTTGGTGGTACCAGTGCAGGATTGGCTATTTTAGGTCAGGCATATTATAGTGCTGAAAAAGGATCAGTTACTTCCACGCAAGCCTTAGGTAATCCATTTCATAGGTACGTGACCATTGGGCATAGCGATTTTATAAATGCGCCTTATTTACAAAATTTGATTACAGATTCACACTATACTCAGCGGGACCGTCAGGGCAGGCATATTACATTTATGGCCAGATTAATGAATACCATGGGATTTACCAATATCAAAGGTCTCGGTATAGACGAACAAACTGCGGTATGCATTGACCAAAATGGAATTGCCAACGTGTTTGGAATCAATAATGCTTATTTTTTATCTAATGCATCACAAGGTGCTGAAACCTGCGTTTCAGGATTGCCACTCACATGGAATGTAAATAACCAGGCCATAAAGGCATATAGGATCGCAGGTTCACTTACCGGCAATGGGTCAGTGGATATGGCTAATTGGAACAATGCTTCAGGTGGTATTTCGTATTTTTATTACGTTGTAAATGGTGTATTATTTTAATCACCATTCATTTATTGCACCAGGTCTTTTAATTGCTCCAATGCCCTATTCATCCTGGGTATGGATTCGTGTTGTACATAGGGATTTTCAGGATGATTTTTCACGTAGTCCTGGTGGTAATCTTCGGCTTTCCAGAATTTAGATACAGGCAGTACTTCTGATGCAATAGGTTTTTTATACTTTCCAGATTTGGTAAGTGAGTCTATATACCCTTCTATGATTTTCTTTTCTTCATCATTTGAATAAAATGCAATTGATCTATATTGAGTGCCATGATCCGGACCTTGTCCATTTACCTGGGTTGGGTCTTGTGATGCAAAGTATACCCGCACTAAATCTTTAAATGAAATTAAAGCCGGATCATATTCTACTTCGATTGCTTCGGCGTGACCGGTAGAGCCGGAACCAACCTGGTCATAAGTTGGGTCTTTCTCCTTTCCCCCTGCATATCCGGAGATTACATTATGTACACCTTTTATTTTTTCGAATATGGCTTCCATACACCAAAAGCATCCAGCAGCAAATACAACTTTTGATTTGGCGGCTTTGATTGCTTGTTTTTCTGATACAAATTCCAAGGCGAATCCATCCATGCAATACCTCAATCCCGTAGGTTTGGGTCCATCGTTAAATACATGACCAAGATGTGCATCGCACCGGGCACAGGTGATTTCATCTCTCACCATACCATGTGAATCATCGATAGACACATGTACACTTTTTGAAAAGTAGGGTGCATAAAAGCTTGGCCATCCCGTTCCTGAGTTAAATTTGGTAGATGAATGAAACAAGGGATTTTTACACGAAACACACAGGTAATAACCTTCTTCATGCACATTATACAATGGGCTTGAAAATGGTTTTTCAGTACCTTGTTCCCTGGTAATATGATATTGTTCAGGAGTCAATATCTTTTTCCATTCTGAATTGGTCATTATTAATTTTTCCTGCCAGGTAGTGTCTATAGACATCTCCGATGTTTTTATAAAGTGCTCGGCATTGGATATATTTTCCGACTGGTTGTCGGTTGATTTACAAAGGGACATCTGCAAGCTCAAGGAAAAAAGTAAAAATATTAGTTTGGTCATGTTTAATGATGGTAATTTATTTAAATTTCAAAGATTAAAATTTAAGTGTGCCATATTTGTCACACAGGTAACATACGTAAAATTAAGCTTATTAGCATTGAGTTTAATAGTTAATTCTCTATTAAACAACCTTGTAACATATTATTGAGCATCCAGTACGGCCAGACACACCATATTTACAATCTCACTCACAGAACTGCCCAGAGAAAGTACGTGTACTGATTTTTTAAGACCAATAAGGACAGGACCTATAGAATCCAGATTCCCTCCCTCTTTTAGTAATTTGAAAGATATATGTGATGATGCCAAATTGGGGAATATCAGAGTATTTGCAGGACCATC
>JBGAVW010000031.1:0-52596 GCA_044227925.1 Saprospiraceae bacterium
ATATGGGCATGCCTGCATTTCCTGATATGACTGACGAACAACTTACAGCTCTCATGCATTATATTCGGAAGCAGGCAAGGGCTGCCATGCCAGTATCTAATACCACCGGGGCACATTGAGTTTAGGAAGGAACTATTTACATCTACTAGAAATATTAAAAGAAGAATTGCTTAAACCAATGGATATTTCTACATAAGGATTATCTTAATCAATTGGTATTCCTCAAACAAGAACCAACCAATTCCAAAAGGGAAGAAGAAAGATGGATAGCACCGCATTAATACTTTCAAAAAATCTTTTACAGACATACTAGCGGGAAAATTGTCCATCCACTAGCGTCCATCCTCCATTTTTCAAAGTTGATATATGATTCATCTTTGTCCCGACAAAAAGTCGAAATCGATAATTTAAACAAAAATTAAAAAACAATTTAAAATGACAAACAGCAACGTTCCTCTCAACGATTTATTAGACATGCTTAAAAAAGGTGAAATAGCCGAAGCACAAGAAAAGTATTTTGCCCATGATGTAAAAACACAGGAAGGCAATGGGCCGGTAGTAAGGGGTAAAGACAATGCAAAAGCTGCGTTGGCTGCATTCCAGGCAGCCAATAATGTAACTGGTTTTATAGCGTATGAAGTAGGCCATGCGGCAATCAACGGCAATCATTCATTTTATGATGTAGCCCTGGTTCTGCAGGTGAATGGTAAAGATACCACCCGTGTAGAACAAGTGGTATCCACCACCTGGCAAGGCGGTAAAATCATAGAGGAAAGATATTACCACGGATAAAATATAAGAATTTAAAGACCGGGGTTGTTGGCGGTCTTTTTTGCCGATGACCCTCAGGGAAAATTGTCCATCCCTTTGCGTCCATCCTCCATTTTATTCGGTTTTATTTGGCCTCATCTTTGCATCATAATACAAATATTTATGACAAACGTAATAAAACAAAAAAGTTTAGTTAAATCTGATTATAAAAACTATATCGAAAAAGGCGTCAGCTATAATCTATACAAACAACAAATGGCAACGGACCTGGCATTAAATGACGACCAAAAGATTAAAGAATATATCCACCTCAATCTGCGCCGGATGCATCGGGTGGAGAATACTTATAAACCCTCTGCAGAAATTCAAACAGAGGTTAAAAACTTAAAGTATAAAACCTATTGGTTGATTTTGACCGAGCACTGGTGTGGTGATGCATCACAATCATTGCCCGCTCTACACACCATTGCGGAATTGAGTGCAGGAAAGATTGAAATGAAAATAGTGTACCGTGACCAGAATGATGAACTGATGAATGCGTATCTTACCCATGGAACGAGGTCAATACCCAAATTGATTCAATTGGATAGTAATTTTAATGTGACCGGTAGTTGGGGGCCAAGACCAACCCTAGCACAGAAATTAGTAAAGGAATTAAAATCAAATCCTGCAACTGCGTCCACCTATGCTAATGAATTGCACTTGTGGTATGCTAAAAACAAACAGCAGGAACTGGAAAAAGAAATAGCACAATTAATATTCAGGGCAAAATTATTTTGTCTTGATTGTTTATCATAAAAATAAATTAAAACAAATGGAACAGCGTCATCCCCTTCCGCCTTTTACTGAAGAAACTGCCAGGGAAAAAATTCAAATGGCCGAAGATGCCTGGAACAGCAAAGATCCAGTGAGGGTTTCAAAAGCCTATACTGAAAACAGTGAATGGCGAAACCGAAACCAGTTTATCAATGGACGGCAGGAGATAATACAATTCCTCACCGGCAAGTGGGAAAAAGAATTAAATTATAAACTGAAAAAAGAATACTGGGCACACACAGGTAACCGAATTGCAGTACGGTTTGAATATGAATATCAAAATGCCGAAGGCCAGTGGTTGCGTGCGTATGGAAATGAAAACTGGGAATTTGATGAAAATGGATACATGGCCAAAAGATATGCAAGCATAAATGATTTGGAAATTAATGAACAAGAAAGAAAACTCAGGTAAGGGCCTCCGTATGGAGAGTCTTATAAAACAACGGGCAGAATGTGCAACATAGCAATAAGCTGCCACTAATATAAAAAATGTCACAATGGCAAAAAATTTTGCATCTTTAGCATTTACTGATGCGGTAAAAGCGCTTCAGGAAAAAAATGGCAGCCGTTCAAGCTATGCTGGAATGGAGCAACAGACTTTGGCGGATGGCCTTACAGAAAATGAAATTGATTTCATCTCACATCGCGACAGTTTTTATATGGCATCCATAGGAAAAAATGGATTCCCATATATACAGCACCGAGGCGGGCCAAAGGGATTTGTGAAAATACTGGACAAAAAGCGGATTGGATTTATTGATTTTAAAGGCAATATGCAATACATTTCTGCAGGTAATATCATTACCAATAAAAACGTGTCACTGATCATGGTGGATTATCCTGCACGGGCCAGGCTGAAAATATATGCCAAAGCAGAAATGCTGGAACTAATTGATAATCCTGCACTATATGATGCACTGTATTTGAATGAATATAATTTCAGGCCGGACAGGATGATGGTCCTGCACATTGAAGCCTATGACTGGAACTGTCCGCAGCACATTACACCGAGATACACGGTGGAAGAAATTGAAGCCGCCTTTACCGCACAACAAAAACCAAAATCATAGTTTGAAGTTTGATTCGAAATTAAAATTATGCATAATAAAAAATTACTATGCTCAATCAGTTCATATTTACATTAGTAAACCCGCAAAACGGGAATTTAGCTTTCAAAATATTCTCTTTTGAAGACAACAGTCATTTTGACCATATACAACGAAATAACTTTTTTTCATTGATATGGGTAAAAGAAGGCAATGGAAAAATAAAAGCCGATTTTGCTGAATATGATTTTGATGCAGGAAGTTTATTTGCCTTTGCACCCTATCAACCCTATATGTTTACAATGGAAAAACCGATTAAAGGAATTGCTATCCATTTTCATTCTGATTTCTTTTGTATATATAAACATCACAAAGAAGTGGCCTGCAATGGCGTATTGTATAATAATGTTTATCAACCTCCATTTGTAACCGTAGACAAAACATCTGCTGCTACTTTTGAAATGCTCTGCGAACAGATAAAAACGGAAATGCAAAATCCCGCATTGGCGCAATATGAATTACTTGTTTCGTACTTAAAAATATTTTTGATAACCACATCCCGTTTAAAAACACAACAGCATACCCTGGTTGCTAAAGAAATGAAAGAAAATAAAGAACCTTTTATCCTGCAAAAACTAAAAGAGGCAATTGAAGAAAACTTTAAAACCAAACACAGCCCTGCTGATTATGCACAAATGCTTTACATCACTCCCAAGGCATTGGCAAAAATTACTAAAAACCATTTTAATAAGACACTCAGCAGTTTAATTAACGAACGCATCATCATTGAAGCCAAACGGGAACTCTACCTCACAAATAAAACGATTAAAGAAATAGCTTATGAACTAGGTTACGAAGATGAATATTACTTCAGCCGCTTTTTCAGAGTAAATGCAGAAGTATCACCTCAGATGTACAGGGAAACGGTAGGATATGCAAAGGCAATGTAATAGCTATTTAATTTTTTTATTATTCATGAAATGTAAGGATAGTCACTGATTAAATAGCTGTTTATACGATCGGTGTACATCAGCTCAATCTATACCTTTCGAGGCTCATTAAAGTCGATGGATTTTTCGGCTACGAATATCCCCGATTCATATTATATTCGTCATCAGATGCGCATAGCTTTATTTATTCCATGTTATATAAATCAGTTTTATCCTAACGTAGGTATAGCAACCTATGAATTATTAAAAAAGCTAGGGCTTGATGTGAATGTACCGATGGATCAAACGTGTTGTGGCCAGCCCATAGCCAACAGTGGATTCGAGTCTACCGCGTCAGATACCTATCATCATTTTGTACGACAATTTAAATCCTATGATTATATAGTGGCACCATCGGCCAGCTGTGTATATCATGTACGAAAGCATTATGATATAATACCACAGACTGATGAAGTAAAACACATTCGGAAAAACACGGTAGATCTCACTGAATTTTTAACAGATGTATTAAAAAAAGAGGATCTCAATGCCGTATTTCCGCATAAAGTAAGCATACATCAGAGTTGCCATGGACTCAGGGGCTTACGTATGGCCCAGAGTAGTGAAAGAAATCTGCCCGCTTTTAGTAAATGGGAAGATTTACTCACCAAAGTCAAAGGCATACAACTCGTAAAAACATCCATAGCTGATGAATGCTGCGGCTTTGGAGGTACTTTTGCTGTGCACGAAGAAGCCCTTTCAGTAAAAATGGGAAAAGATAAATTATTGGATTCACTCCATACGGAAGCAGAATACATTACTTCAGGAGATATGTCTTGTCTGATGCACCTCGATGGTATCATTCGCAGAAACAAATACCCGATCAAAGTGATTCATATAGCAGAAATATTAAATACACGGGTATGAGAAGTCATGTAGATCTTGGAACTGAATTTTTAAAAGATGAGCCTCGCGTAGACTGGCACAATAAAGCAGTATTTAATTTTCGCAAAAAAAGGGATGTAACCGTACGGTCTATACCCGAATGGGAAGAACTGCGCCAACATGCTTCGCTGGTAAAAGAACATGTGATTGCCCATCTCGATGAATACCTTTTAGAGTTTGAAAAAAATGCGATTGCAAATGGAGTCCAGGTACATTGGGCCAGTTCGGCTGAAGAACACAATCAAATAGTACACAGTATCATCGATCGGCATCGGGCTACGCGTGTAGTCAAAAGCAAATCTATGCTCACTGAAGAATGTGGACTCAATGAATATCTTGAACACCGGGGTATAGAAATTATCGACACCGATCTTGGAGAACGTATAGTACAGATGCGCAATGAGCCACCCAGCCATATTGTAGCTCCTGCCATTCATTTAAAGAAGGAAGAGATTTCAGAGCTATTCCATACAGAATTGAATACTGAAAAAGGAAATAATGATCCTACTTATCTTACGAGGGCAGCACGTATACACCTTCGCGAAAAATTCCTTGCCGCCCAGGTAGGCATCACCGGGGTAAACTTCGCTGTCGCTGAAAATGGCGGTATCGTAATAGTAACCAATGAGGGCAATGCCGATCTGGGATGTCATATACCTCCGGTACAGATACACTGTGTCGGTATGGAAAAAATAATCCCTCGATGGCAGGATTTGGGGGTATTCGTAAGATTACTCGCCCCTAATGGGACAGGTCAAAAAATATCAGTATATACTTCTCATTTTCGAAAGCCCAAGCCCGGAGCAGAAATGCATGTAGTGCTGGTAGATAATGGTCGTAGCACTCAATTAAAAAGTAATAAGTTTCGTAATTCATTAAAATGCATCCGTTGCTCGGCTTGTCTCAATACCTGTCCGGTATATCGCCGTACCGGTGGCTTTAGCTATCATACCCCTGTAGGAGGTCCCATTGGATCTATCCTTATGCCCAACAGGGATATCAAAGAGTTTAAAGACTTACCCTTCGCATCATCCTTATGCGGATCTTGCTCCGATGTTTGTCCTGTAAAAATCGACATCCACAGCCAGCTATACCAATGGCGACAGGAAATAACCAAAGAACACGGAGCCGGCACATCCAAAAAGCTAACTATGAATCATGCTGCAAAAGTAATGAGTGATCCCAAATCATTTATTCGATGGACAAAGCTCATGAGATTAGCTTTAAAAAGACTTCCAAGATGGATGATCTATTCAGGGTTAAACACATGGGGAAAAAACAGAGAATTGCCTGAAGTACCCAAACAGAGTTTTATGGAGTGGTACAAGAATCAAAATAAATAATTAATCAGGTTTATTAAAATGAACACATACTTCGGGATGCATAGAATACAATCTATATTCCTTACCGTCATGTACCAGTATACCACTTGATTTATTATCCTTCAATATGGGGTTATTTTCATACTTGGTCCAATGTATTTTATCATCCGATACGGCCACATTTACATTCCAGGTAGCCCAATCTGCATCCGGTGTACCATGATAGTATCCATAGTATTTACCATTGTTTTTTACAATTTGATTCATGGCCACCCCGTGAAGATCATATGGAGCAGGGCCTTTTTTTAACACAGGTTCGTCTTGAACATTTGTCCAGGTTACTAAATCTCTGCTTGAAGCCAGCCATACAGCGGAATCATTTCTTTCATAAAAAAGATACCATATTCCATCTTCTTTAAGGACCGTAGGTGTCCCGTATGGTCCTGCCTCCAGCGGTTTGCCATCTTTTTTTCTTATATCTAGGCTGCCGTGTTCTTGCCAATGAATGCGATCTGCAGAACTCAACCTATGGGCTATATCGTCTTTACCTTCTGCAAACATGTGATAGATATCCCCATCTTTGATTACCATCATATCTTCAGTATGGAGTGAATCGTAGATTGGATTACCAGCATACCGGGTCCATACTATTCCATCGGTTGAACTGGCATATCCCAAAGCAAGTGGCTGCTCCCACGATTTTTTATACCCTGTGTACCACATGTGGTACTGGTCACCTTCTTTTAATATATACCCTCTTTCCCTGATGGTTTCATCCCAATCTTTTATGGAATCAGTGCCTTTAAATACAGGGTTTTTGGGGGAGGCAGTAAAAGAGACTAATTCCGATGGAAAAGAACTTTTGTTTGTTTGTTTACAGGATACCATGGATCCAATAATCAACAGGTACAGAAAGATTTTAATCATATCAATAAATGTACGATGAAATCGGAGATATGAATTTTATAAATCATTTACTTATATTTATAATTACTAAATCAGATTCCGATGAGAAAAATTATTTTGTTATTACCGGTCATACTATACTCAGTTTGCTTATCTGCGCAGCAATTGGGATTTACTCCCGATCAGATAAAAGCCATCACGCCACTTTGGAAAGGTGAGCGATCTGCTGATGGCAGACCCAAGGTGCCCGATATATTAATTGAAAGTCTGCAGCATGCAACATTGGAGCAGATATGGGGGTATCTAGGCCGCAAGGGATATCGCAATCAGGTAGAAAAAGACTGGATTATATTAAAGCCAGGAGAAACCATGGTGGGCAGAGTAGTAACCGCCCAGTTTCTTCCTTCGCGTCCTGACCTCGATTCATTAATAAAACAATGGGGTAAAGCGGAGGGGCGGTCTCAAAAAGGAGGGACCAATCTATGGCCTATAGATATACTTACCAAAGGGGATATTTATGTTGCTGATGGTTTTGGAAAAATCAAAGACGGTACGCTTATTGGTTCCAGCCTGGGTAATGCCATAGTGGGTAAAACCGGTAAGGGTGTGGTATTCTACGGATCGGTACGCGATATGCAGGAGCTGAAAGATACCAAAGGGTTTAATGCCTGGGTCAAAGGACATGATCCGTCGTATATACGTGATATGACTCCCGCCGGTATCAATACACCGATTCGTATTGGCCAGGTGACCGTATTTCCCGGTGATATCGTTTTTGCAAATGAATATGGAGTGGTATTTATTCCCGCACACCTCGCTGAAGAATTAGCCAAATCATCTGCTTTAGTAGGATTGCGGGATGAATACGAAAGAGTATTATTACAACAGAATAAATATCCATCCGGTCAGATACACGGTGACTGGTCAGATGAAATAAAAAATTTATTCAGGGCGTGGGTGGATAAATACCCAAGGCCGTTGGCCGTAACGAAAAAAGAAATAGAAGAATATCTAAGTAAAGGGGATTGAAGAAATTTGATTCTAAAAATAGTAAGGGCCCTCTTTTCAAAATTTAATGGACAAGGTTGTGGTAAATGAAAAATTATCACTGGATCGGTTCACGAAAATTCTATCTTTAGAATTATACATTTTACCTTCCATTCTAAAGATTGCATTTCGGTTTATTTTATAGTCAACATTGGCGGAAACACCCGATACCTGAAATCCATTTAATGAATTCGTTGCAACGATGATCTGGTGTTGGTCAACATAATATTCCCCTCGCATTGCTATAGCTGATTTATCATTTATTGAATATCTCAAAATCAAAACCGGAGAATACCATATTCCATATTCCTTCAAATTGTATTTGTCAGTTCCAATATCAAAACCTAAAATCAGACCAACCTGTCGTGTAGTTTGGTATTGCAAAAACACATTATGAAAAGTCCGGATCGAATTCAAACTATCTGCTTTATCTGTTCCAATGAAATTACTGTAGTTGAAAATCAGCTTATCGTTGGCTTTGTAATTTATTTGTAATCCGGCAGAAGGAGATTGATTATAATCGGGCTTTTTTATTCGCTGCCAACCATTTAAAACCATAAAAGCAAGATGGAGATGATCCTTTGGCGAAGTATATCCTAATTTTATCCCTGTTTCATAATATGGTAAATTTTCTGTAGCTATACACCTGGTAGGGGTCCAGGAATCAGCACTTATGGCACTTTCAAATCCAATATGCGATGGCAATATTCCGGCATCTACCCAAAGGTTTTGCTTTTTAGAAAGTTTAATGCCGATATTGGATTCGTATATAAATTGAGCCCAGTTGGGTTCCGAGCTCAGATTATATTGAGCATAATTGCCTGCCATCAAACCCAAATTGGCACGAAGGCCATGATCTGTATAATTTACTTTAGCTAATAGTAAATTGGCATTTATTTCATTGTGGCGTTTATGGTTGTAAATAAAACTGGATTTTTCATGATTAGCAGGGTTTGAAAAATCATAGCTATAATAAATTTCTCCATACCCGCTAAATGAAAATTTTTTCAGCGTATCACTTTGTGCAAATAAAAATAGTCCTTGAAAAAAAACAATTATAATCAGGAAATTCTTCCGGTTTCTTCCATTCATAATCTGGTTCTTTAACTTATTTTTTTTCATATCATGGCTTAGTGATTCTATTCTTCATAACAATTTTTGCCTCCCAACGTTCAACCACAGAAGATTTGCCCCGCCAGGTTGCATGAGACGGGATCCATTCCGGACTATATCGGTATAAGTATAGATATTCCGGAAATAGGGGATCCGAATCCTTCATAGATTTTCAATAAAATTCAGTTGAATTTAAGAGAATTTATATTGAAAAAAAATCAGATAAAGCAAAGCAAAGTATGCAGTACTTTATCTGATTCTTATTCTATTCTCATCATTGTTTTATAAACTTAGATGTACGATGTACAGATCCATCTGAATATTGTAAAATGTAATTGCCTGCCGGCAACTGGCTGATATTAATTTGAGTATTTGAATGAGTAATATTTCTTACCAGGCTTATTTTGCCAAGCATATTGTATATATGTACTGTACCGGTTGGGGCTGAAACTCCAAGATCCAGGTTTAAGGTATGACTTACGGGGTTGGGATAAATAGAAAATGCTTCCGTATTTCTGTTGCTCCCTGATTTGGCTATAATTGATGCTGTACCATTGCCGGCTCTCAATGTATAACAGGAAGTGGCATTCCAGGCACCATTATTTCGTGGATATACTCGAGCGAAATAGGTACCGGTAGTAACTGTGCGTGATATACTCTCACTGGTATTGCCTGAATTGGTAGATGAGGCTATTACCCCTCCTGAGCTATTTAAAAATTGAAGTTGATAATTAGCCGGTAAAGTAGTCAATGATATCACCAATGTTCCACCTGTGGAAATACTAATTCGGTAATAATCATTATCACCTGATGCACCCAGGGTACCTTTAATATCCGTATTGAGCGGAATAGTAGCTGACTGAGCCGTTGTTCCATTTGGCTCACTGTCATATGTTCCGGGGCAGCTGCCACCGATAGCAGAGGTTGTAAATTGTGAGGCAACAAAATTACCTGATCCTCCACTGCAATTTGCCCGTACCCTCCAATCATACTGTGTAGAAGCATTGAGACCGCTGAGCACTGTTGATAATGAAGTGGTATTTATACTGGACGACCAGGTACTTGATGAGGCAGGTTTATATTGTACATCATAGGATAATGCACTTGCAACGGAATTCCAATTTACTGTTGCACCGGAGGCACTAATCCCTGTAGTGGTAAGACCAGCGGGATCTCCACAAACTGGTGGCGTACCAATAGTGAAATTGGTATTGGATATATCAAAGAAAATATTTCCAACCGCCGCAACCTTGATCCTGTTTGTTGTACCAGTAGTATTGGGTACGGTTATTGTTTCTGAGCCATCATTGGCTGTATTCGCAATTAATGTGGTAAAATTTAATCCGCCATCGGTGGATATAGAAATACTTACTTCAGTACAATTTATTGGGCTTCCATTGGTACCATTTACTGACCAGGTTACTGTTTGATTGGTACCGGCTCCCCAGGTTACTATTGTATTGGGACTGGTTACCGAAAAAGGTCCGGTAGTGCCGGAAATCACCACCGCCATATCATCACTTTGATTGCCGCCTCCACCTGCACGGTTGTCTTGTACAGTAAATCTGAAATTCAATGTACGAGCTACTGATGGCAATACTTCCCAGGTATTACCATTAGTTCCTGATAAAATGCTGGAAATAGCAGGAAAGGTTCGTTTAGTGCTTCCGGTAGGTGAAAACGATCTGAAAACAGAACCAGCAGTGGCAGTCGCACTCGGAAAAGATTGTGCTGATCCGATCACATTCATTTGTTCCCAGCAATAGCTTAATACATCACCTGCATCACCATCCGAGCCTGTACCGGTAAGTTCAAATGGAGTGGATCTTGGGATGGTAAAGTCTGCACCTGCATTCGCAATAGGGATGATATTACCAGTGATGGTCTCCACATCACACCCACTTCCACCTCCAGACTGAATATACGTAGTTACTTGCTGTATAGTAACTGCGTGGAAATAGGCATCGCTATGTGCTTGTACATCGGTAGATCCTGTAATGCCTGCATATCCCATGATAGTAGATCCGGATCCGGGTTCAACCTGCGCAATGGTATTTTCATCAGAAAATGAAAAAGTATGATTTCCTCCAAACTGGTGTCCCATCTCGTGAGTAAGGTAATCTACTACAAAATATACACTGGAAGGATCCGAATAAGCTGTCCACCCTCTTCCTTTTGAAGAATTGGTACATACACAGCCTATACATCCTGCATTTCCATTATTACCTGCTTTAGTTACCATATGTCCAATATCATAGTTAGCACTGCCGATTACTCCATCACAAGTACTTTGTGTTTGACTGTTCCAGCTACCTGATGTGGTAAATGGGTCTGAAGAAGCATTGAGATAAATGACAGCATCATTATTGGGAACCAACACCATTCTCACACCAAAGTCTCTTTCATAAATCGCATTGGTGGCCGTTACGGTATTATTAAGTGCAGCTAATACTTTGGCTTTTCTTTGTGCATCAGTAGTCTCAGTGCCATCCAGCCAATGGGCCGAAAATTCACCGGTAGTACAAAGTGCAAGTCTATAGGTTCTGAGTTTACCGTCATCTGCATTTACCGCAGCGCGGATTTCAAGTGATTGAAGGCCCGGATCGGTAGTGAGACATTGAAACGAATTTTTACCTAATGATTTTTTATCGACTACCATATAATATTTATCTTTTTTATCCAGTACATCTATATATTGAGTATTGTGATCGGTGGAGGTAATGGTGGCAAACAAGCCGGATGCCGATACAGAAAACCGGATATTGAGTCCACTATTGTCTATTCCTTTTCCTGAATACGATTTTATATCCGGGTATTTAGCGCTCAAAGTAGGATCCATCACTGGAGATTCTACTATTCTGAATCGTTGGAGCGCGCCGCTGGCATCAGGAAAAGAAATCACTGTTCCGGACAGGATTACTGAAGATTGTTTTTCTGATGGTGCCAATTTGGAAGCATCGATCAGGCTTTGTTCCTGTAGTTTATATAATTTATACTTAGCAGGCTTATCGCGGTTGATAAACAAATTCTTGTTTATCGAGGACTCATTTATTGGCGTCCATAAAGCGGCTTGGCCATTGGATAAAGCATATAAACCCAAACAAAAACAGAGGATGAGGTGAGATCTTTTCATATAAAATTTAACTTTAATAAATATAAAAGTAATAAAATTTTATTCCGTAGTAATAAAAATTATGTATGAATTTTTAGCCTAATCTTTGAATATTCAAGATTTATTCATAGAGAAAATTTAACTAAAATAGTGCTGTTTTCTTATCAGTGCTTAGTGTGATCAGGGTCATTGCTAAAGAAAGCAGAGGAATATATATTAATGGATATAAAAGCCATTTATGAAAGAAATAAAATTTGTATCCCAGGATACCAAAGAAAAACAATTTGCGGATGCCCTGCGGAATAATGTCTATGCATATTTTAAAGAAAAAGGAATTTCTACAAAAGGCAATTCTGCATTGGTTTTACAAACTATTATTATGCTGTGCTTATATTTTGTTCCATATTTATTATTGCTAACGATACCAATGCATGTGTTGCCGGCCATATTCATGTGCGTTTTAACAGGTATCGGTATGGCAGGAATAGGAATGTGTGTAATGCACGATGCTGTGCATGGCTCCTATTCCTCCAAAGCCTGGGTCAATAAACTACTGGGTGCTACAATGTATTTACTGGGCAGTAATGTTTTGAATTGGAAAATCCAACATAATATCTTACATCATGGTTTTACCAACATTGAAGGATATGACCGGGACATCGGCACCAGGGGGCCGCTTCGCTTATCTGCGTATGCGCCTTTGAATAAGGTTCATAAATACCAATACATCCATGCTTTTTTCTTTTATGGATTGATGACAATATCCAAACTATCAAAAGAATTTAATCAATTAATTGAGTTTTATAAAGCCGGACTTATCAATAAAACGGCACAGAATCTGAAATTAGAACTATTGCGAATGGGAATAGTAAAAGCAATTTATCTATTTATTTTCATTGGCCTTCCTATTCTTTTTACCTCCTATTCCTGGTGGCAAATAGGGCTGGGATTTTTTATCATGCATTGGACTGCAGGTATTATTATGAGCACCGTTTTCCAAATGGCACATGTGGTAGAAGGTGCGCAACAGATTATGCCGTCTGACGGTGGAGTCATTCCTGTTGATTGGACTGTTCATGAATTGCGAACCACTTCAGATTTTGCAAGGAATAATTTATTCCTAAACTGGTTTGTAGGCGGTTTGAATTTTCAAATTGAGCATCATTTATTTCCCAATATTTGTCATATACATTACAAAAATATTGCACCCATTGTGGAAAAAACGGTAAAAGAATTTGGCTTTGTATACAATCTAAAACCAAGCTTCGGCAGTGCTATTCTTTCACATATCCGTCGTTTAAAAGAGTTGGGAAAGAAATTACCATCGTAATAATGGTAGATCCGGGCTCAGCCAATCCGTTAATCGATTTGCTCCTTCCATCTCCTGATACCCAATCCTGATTTATCATGTGTCTCCGGTGTATCTATTTTATTTTTTTATCATCTCTACCACCCAAAGACCCCGTACTTGATTTATTCCATATCCGGTAGCTTTATCTAATGGGTATAATGTATTAATCTTATTGAGCGTCTCCGCATTGATTTCAGTATCCTTCGTCCCATGACATTGCAGGCACATACTGTTTGTTATTATAGGATACAAAGCCACTATCTTGCCGTTAGATTCTTTAATGGTGGGTTCGGGTTTTTCACCTTTTTGAAGTTTATGTATTGATGCTGCTATATATTCTGCTTGTACTTCATTTGCCAGGTTAGCAGGATTACGGGGTTTGTCCGAAACTCTTTTTATTCTGGCATTCAAAACATGGGACATACTGTCCGTCAATGTGACAGCCTGGGTATTGCAAAATGTCACGGCGTATTCAGTTCCACCAGTACTGATGGCGTTTGTCAGGTTTTTGGCCAAGGTAGCTTGTGTCTCAGCTGCTAATTTTTTACCTGCCTCCAGATATATTGTATCCTCAGTAGTAATTTTACTTACTGGAATCTTTTTATCAGCATTATTACAACCTAACTGGAATGCTGAAATAGATAGTAAAAAAGTGACAACGGTCAAATGGCTTAGTTTCATTCAAAATAATTTTTAAAGGTTAACAGATAGGCATGCAGATCTACTCGTATTTCAGGTTGGGGATTGCCTGCCTTTAATTTATCCAAATTTCCTTTAATAGGGATAAGAAAATTATGCAACTGATTATGTGATTCACCGGTCATGGTACATTTGTCAAAAATAGTTTTATACTCTGTCTGCAATAATTCATAAAGTCGGATTGCATCCCAATTTCCTGCAATTCCCTTTTCGACCAGTGTGGTCATATTATTTATTCCTGTTACGGTTTCCATGTTGGCCTTCCATTTTTCCCCATTATTCAGTTGTACAGTCACTTTTGCTTTTATAATTTCATCCATTTCGTGTTCTGTTCCTTTTAATTGTATCTTTTCCTGATCTGTTTCATTTTTACCTTTCTGAAAAGTACAAGAGACCATTACAAGGAGTATTGCAGCAAAATATAATTTTCTGTTTTTCATCTATCTTTCTTTTTATGGATTGATACTTATTTTATGGGTTGCCTTTTCAGATGCCGTCTCAAGACTAATAAAATAAATACCCGTTGAAGTACCTTTTTTTATGCTTCTATTCAATGTATTTTCCCCTGCCTTCATATTCTTCAATATAGTTGTTTCAAGTATTTGGCCACTTAAATCATATATGCTCAATTTTACATCAGATGGCATTTGGAGATTAAATTTGAGCACAAAACTTCCATCATTGGGATTGGGAAATACCTGCATTGGCAATAAACTCTTGACACCCTCAGAAGATAAATTTACACTTACCTTTTTCTTTATCATATATACTTTAAATATCCGGTTGGTTGCACTGCTTTGAGTCCCGCTGTTGGAGAAAAAAACATTCATTGCCATACTACTGATGCCCCCATAGATATAGCCCAATAAAGTCGTATCATCATTAAGTTCGTCCAGTTTAATAACTTCATTATTGTATTTGGGCAGTTTTTCTACCGGTATAAATTCAGAACCAGCACCTAATAAAGCAGGCATTTCAACAGGCAATTTGTATTCCGTCATCACCCCCTTCTCATCTCTTGTAACCCTGGCTATGGTTTTTACAAATGGGACATTATTATCCTGTATAAGTACACCTGCGCTATCGTAATACTGTGCAATGCCACCAAAAAATACAGTGTGCATTTTATTTTCTTTGAAGCTGTACAATGGAATGTGTGCACAATGATAATGATTATAGTATTGTTTAAAGTCGTTGTTGACTATATACCCTGCACTATCGATATTTACAGAATTGAGATAGGGCAATTCAATAGTTACCTGAAACACACCTGAAAAAGCAGTAAGGCCTTCTTGCCTGTTGGGCATTATTTGTGGTACCACATTGTAATCCCGCCTATGAAGATTAACCCCATCTATGACTGATGGCAAGTGCGTTATTGTCCATTTTACTCCTTCTTTTATTCTAAATTTCCGTATCGCATTGGTGTATACCTGAGAAAAACCGGGCCCGTGATCAGGTCCCATTGGATTATATCTGCCATCAAATCGTTGCCCACCGGTAAGGTAATACGTATTATATATTTTATTGAGGTAACCTCCAGTTACAGCAAATCGTTCATCCATTATCTGCCTGAAAAATGTATGGATAGGACTTTTGTTTATTATAGCATTAATAACTTCAGGTAGTTTTATAGCAGTTAAATTGGGATAGGTAATATGACCATTAGAAGCATAGCTATATCCATAGCCTCCAATTAAATACAGGTAATCGCCTTCTTGTATAAACTCCATGTTTGTAGAACTTAACTGGTCTTGCAAACCCACAGATAATGATGTAAGCGGTGCTGACCACATTTGTTTCATAAGTGGGTCTATAACAGTAAGTTGATCGTTTCGCCCAGCCACATCAAATGAGGCAAAAGGTTGTCGTCGGTGTAAGCCATCCAATCTACCTCCAACGATAAGCCATTTGCCATTGTACTGCCCGAATGCATACGCTTGTATACCACTCAACCCTGTAATGCTTAATGGCTCTAATAAGATCTGAAATGGAGATGCCTGGCTTCTTAATGCCTCATGAATATTGCCCAAGATCAAAAAGAAAAATATTGCTTTTAGTTTCATTATTATTTATGCTCTTCTTTTAAAAGAGTTTTCAATTCTCATTTTACAAAATTCCAGGTCTCAAAATTAAGATTGATCACTGCCCGTTATCGTGACTATTGTTACACAGTATCATGATTGTCGTCACAAATTCAATTCTAATAAGTTAAAGTATGTGAATATGGTTATTCATCCCATTACAACTTTGAAAAATCGTAGTGATTAATTCCGCTTTATGCAAATTAATTCAAATCCTATTTAGTCTTATGCTGAAGTTTTCATCCTTTTTTACATGGGAGGATAAATTATTACGAATGTGTGCCTACTTTCTCTCCACAATAAATCTTACTGTTTCGTCGCAACTAACTTTGGTAGAATTACTATCGGATGTGAGGCTATTTCACTATTCTTTCAAAAGTAAAAGTTTGTGCCCCATTGGTTACCACTATTTGATATTCCCCTTTTTTTAAAGCAAGTACGCATGCATCTGACTTTGTCGCCACTTCGATGATGTCGACCGGTACAGTATTGGCTATATCTTCACCTTTTCTATAAGCCAAAATCATTACAGGAAAGGAAATTTTTATTTTATCTAATTGAATTGCAACTTTTTTATTTTCATTATCAAACAACCAATGGGGTCTATTGTGAATATACGAGGTAATGGGGTGAAGTACGGCTATATCCATCCAGCTTTTTTCTCTTTCGTATCTCAGGGGATTATTTGTACTGTCTAGCAAAACGGTAGGTCTTTTCAAATCCAATGCTTTTAAAAGAACAGGATTAAACCCGGGTTTACTTTTTTCGCTATAGACTACCTGGTTGATGGTAAAGGGATCTATTCCTGTGTATTCGGTCAATCGACCGGCCATTGCTTTTTCCCAGGAATTGTGTATGCCTTCCAAAGCGTGATCAAAGCCACAATGGATTAAAAATTTTTCATTGGGTCTGGAGTCTATTACTCTTTTGATATTCTGTGCCTGTTCTATTTCTCTTGGTTTTCCATTTGCATTGGAAATAACTTCATATGGAAATATGCGGTAACCTGTTTCCAGGGCTTCTCTGACCATATTGCCAAATTGCGGGTCTTTGATATAATATCCCGTATGCAACAGAGGATATTTCCGGATATGGATTGCGGAATCATGGAATTTTCCATTTCCTAATGCCTCGAGACCGAGGTTCTTATATCCAATATCAAATAATCTTTTAAGTAATGACCTGGTAAATGCCCGGTGCATGGAGTTGTGATGAGCTTCATTAATTATGACTACCTTATGTTTCTTTGCCTGATCGACAATAAATTCCACAGCATCCGTTTTTACATATTTTATATTTATGGAGTCAATCTGCTCAGGCTTCAGTGTTCGAATGCCTGGTGTCATGGCGAGGTCCCAGTGTATCAGGGCATTTTTGTAATCCCCTTTGGTAGCATAGTCTGCTGCCGAGATTTGATATTTCCAGGGAACTGTATCCAGCTTTACTTTTTGCTCTATTTCTGCAGAAAATTTATATTCGGACTTAAACTTAATTTCCCTTTTTATTTTTCGATTTGTCCCACATGCACTCCAAATGAGTACTGCTATAAACAGGTATAATTTTATATTCATTTATGCAGGTTTTTATTTATACTTATTATCCGGAATGCACCTATTTGCAACACTCAAATGTACTGCTCTTTTCCATTCCTTTATTCCATTCTAGAAATTGATAATGATTGATTTTGCATAATCGTTGTGAGCATTTTTCATAACTTTCCGGTCAAAAAAATTTGGGAAACGTTATTTATTAGAAGTTCCACCTTGCATCAATCAAGAAAGGGTAGTAATCTAATTATAACATCACATTTTTAAATCAAAAATCATAATGAGTCTTATCGTTCAGACTGTTGCTGTACATTATAAAAGATCGAAAATCGGAGCAGAGGTCATTGCACATAGAAGCGAAAATAGTGTACTAGACCATCCGGAAGGCTTAATACCGTATTCGGTGGGTGGTCGCAAGCGATTAGCCACTTGCTCCGGAGTACATTGGATAGACGATCATCATTTAGTCACTGTAAATTTATATGGACAAAATCTGAGAATTTACAGATTAGATGAATCAAAGAAAGACGAAGGAAAAAAATATGAATTAAAACTACTATTTCATAAGATTGAAGAAATCATATACCCAGATGCAGTGGCTGTTTCCCCTGATGGCAAATGGATAGCGGTAACACATTCGTTATTAGATGAAAAAGGGGTCACAGTGCATCCTATGAATAGTAGTTTTGAAGTGTTGAATATGGTAACGAGATTAGCAGCTCCGTTTACTTGTCATGGCGTACATTTTTCTCCAGACTCGCGATATTTGGCGTTTACTACTTTGGAGTATCCCGGATCAGTAGAAGTGTATAGCGTGAACAATCCTGGTCATCGTGTTTGTTTTATTCCCAATGATCATGCTCACTTACGCCCTAAGGATGTTTGCTTTACGAGTGATGCAAAATACGTAGCTATCATTTATTCTGAAATAGTGGGTATTGAATACCAAGAGCATACTATTACCGACAGAAGGCTGGCTATACATAAATACGATGCCAGCAAGGGCATAATAGAAGAAAATAGTATTGCCGTATTGCACGATAATAACTTTTTAGTGAATAGTTTTGAATTATCCAGCTTCAGACCGGGAGTATCATCAGAAGGATATCAATTATTTGTCACTAACCAATTTGCAGATAAAGTAGTCCAAATTAATTTTAATCCAAGCACTGATTCAATAAATATTACAGGCTCTTACGGAGGGAAGTTATCATTCCCGCATGGTATAGATATCAGCCCGGATGGCGAATGGATTGCAGTTTCCAATTTTGGTGACGATCATGTTCGGATTTTTGAGCTAAAGCCTGAAATCAAGCAGTCTGAAAACCATTTACCTCATATTTTACTTTGTGCACACTCTTCGTACAGACAATTATTTGGTGCAGAAAGAAGTTTTATAGATCTGGCTAAAACATTTCATCAGCTTGGCTACCCCATTTCATGCCTTCTCCCGCATGAAAACATGGAATATACTAATGAATTGGCTAATTATGTGGATGCCGTGTATCACCTGGAATACACATGGCATGATCATAATCAACCTTATAATAATCAGTATGTCGCTGAAATAGAATCTTTAATCAAACGTGAGAAAATTGATATCATACATAGCAACTCTACTGTAATTCCGGATGTTTTAATTGCGGCCAGGAGAGCGGGTAAACCTGCTGTATTACATGCCAGAGAATTATTAACAGAGGATGTTGTATTGACCTCTGGTATAGGTGCAAACACAGATTTGATCTTATCTAATCTTTCCAAGGCTGCTGATTTTATTATCGCTAATTCAAGAAAGACCATGGAGCAATTTCAAGGTGTGAAAAACAAGTATTGCCTTTACAACGCAATTGAAATTGATCGATTTGATATTGGGCCCATTTCAAAAAGCGGCACATTGAAAATAGGATTGATCAGCTCCAATATTCCTAAAAAAGGGATTTACGATTTTGCAGATCTTGCCATTGCCGCATTGCCGGATACCCAATTGGAGTTTATACTGATCGGTCCCATTAATAATGAAATCGAAAAAATACAAGTACAATTAAAAGACCGGGATATACTCCCAAGTTTAAGATTTATTGACTATGTATCCGACCCTGTAGAAGCTATATCTAAGATAGATGTAGTAGTCAACCTTTCACAAGTAGGTGAATCATTTGGAAGGACCATAGCAGAAGGGATGGCTGCCCGGCGTCCGGTGATAGCCTATGACAAAGGTGCTATGGCTGAATTAATAACACATAAACTGAATGGATTTCTGGTAGAGCCGGGTGATTTGAATCGGGTAGCCTATTGGTTAAAGTGGTTAAATGAAAATAGAGAAAAAGCAATAGAAATGGGTGAATGCGGAAGACAATATGTATACCAGACTTTTTCCTTTGATTTATTTAAATCGAATCTGGACAATATTTATAAAACCATAAAGGGTAATATATAAATTGATTGGTTCTTATCAATGACGATTGGAATTTTGTGAAATGAAAACTTCAAATAGATTCTATTCTTACCATGCTCCGGTATGTGCCTGCGGTTATTTTCAAACCATGCCTTTTTTCATAAGATCAATCCCGAAATGTGTGAAAATTTTCCAAAAATGATCAGGGGAATTAATTTTAAAAGAAGGAAAAGGAAATTAAATCTTATGCTTCTCTGAGATCCACAGCCTTATCCGGCACCGCTTCTCGGATAATAGGTATATATATTCAAAAGCCCTCATGGTGAACATTTTATGACTTGTACTTGATGTATTTTGGTGCCATGAATAAACTACTATTAGGTAAAGGGTGATTTTAAGAAAAGCAGGCCAGATATCGATTTATTAGTCGATTACAAACATTTACAACCGGCATTAATTGATTAAAACACGACTACCGGCGACCAAGGCCTACATCTTTGCAATGTCGAAAATCTACAACGTACAACGTACCATGTACCATGTACCATGTAATACAGAAATATATAAGCAATTAAAATAAAATAGTATGACTCAAGAATTATTAAATCGCACGAAACGACTAGGAATCGATACCATTTTTATTGTCGATCTGTTGCCAAATAAAACATCTGGATGGATAATTGGAAGGCAGATAATAAGAAGTGCTACATCAGTAGGCGCTAATTATCGGGCTACACGACTAGCAAAATCTGAAGCTGATTTTATAAATAAGCTTAAAATTGTAGAAGAAGAGTGTGATGAAACTTTGTATTGGATTGAAATAATAGAAGATACACATATGATCACAATAGATAAAATGTCTGCATTAAAAAAAGAAGCAAAAGAAATCCTTGCAATCATTATTGCATCACTTAAAACTCTAAGAAACAAAAAACTAATCCAAAACTAATATTGTACATGGTACATAGTCCGTGGTACATGGTACAATTGTAATTCGTAAATTCTTAAAATTTTTATATTATGAGCGTTATTAACAAAGTCCAATTATTGGGTCACCTGGGTCAGGAGCCAACCATTAAATCATTCAACACTGGTTCTAAAATGGCCAGTTTTTCTATTGCAACCGATGAGGGATACCTCAGTCGCGATGGAAAAAAAATTGAAAACACACAATGGCACAAGCTGGTAGCCTGGGGCGATCAGGTAGATGATATTGAAAAGCAATTGCACAAAGGTGTAAAAGTGCGTATCGAAGGTAAATTATCTAACCGGTCTTACCAGGCCAAAGACGGCAGTACAAAATACCTTACTGAAATCGTAGTATCCAAGTTTGAATTGGTACCCAAAAATGAAAAACCAGAAACAGTTGCTAATTAAAAATACCGGATACTATGAGCGTGAACAAAGTAAATCTTTCGGGATACCTGGGCAAAGATCCTAAAGTAAAAATCTATGACAGCGGTGCACGGCGGGCCACTATCATACTTGCCACTAAAGAAAAATACCTCAATAGCATAGGCCAGGCTATAGAAAGTATACAATGGCATAAGCTGGTGGCATGGGGTCGTACTGCCGAACAAGTAGAAAAATTGTTGCACAAAGGCACCCATATTAATATGGAAGGAAGGCTGCATTATTATAAGACCAATAAAGGTGAATCCGGGTTACAGACCTTTCATGAGATCGTACTGGATAGATTTGAATTGCAAGTAGCTTGACTGAAGTGATTTAAATGAAAAGTCAAACTTCTTTATACTAATTCTGGCATCAGAAATTGCAGTACCTAAGTAAACTGTGTCAGTCGATGATCTTATTTATTGGCTGACACAGTTATTTTTTATTAAATTCTAATATGATTAATATCTTGGCCCTTTATTCTATTATTAATTATGATTTACATTACACAATTAATCTATATACAAACTGGACAGGAAAATACATTTGATGAATTTGAATCGGTAGCCATTCCGATAATTTCCAAATACAATGGAAGACTATTATTCCGTTTGAGACCGGATAGCGAGGCTTACATTGAAAGTGGTATTGAAAAACCTTACGAGATCCATCTGGTCGAATTTAACAGTGAAGATGATTTTCATCAATTTTTGCAGGATGAAGAGCGAAAGAAATTTATAAATCTTAAAGAGCAATCCATAAAAACTGCCGTATTGTACAAAGGAATAAAATTATAGGCCTTTCTTTTGCCCAACATGACAGGAAGCATTTCAGTGAATTATTCTTGACAGCAGGTAGTCACCTTAAACTGAATTTTGATTTGGGGCCTATCCATGATAGACTAATAATTAGTAGCTTTATGACTGAATGAAAATTAAAATTCATAGGCTCAAACTAGTCGTTTTCGTATTTGCAATTATCATTTCCCCCTTATTTATCCATGGTCAGGAAGAATCCATCCAGTTTGGTAAACTGAAAAAATCCGAATGGACCGATGATAAATGCCCAATAGATACTGGTGCAGCAGCCTTTTATTTGTTTGATAAGGGACAAGCAACATTTTTACCGACTGACAAAGGTTGGGTAATGACTTATGACAGGCACTATCGTATTAAAATCAATACTGCCAAAGGCCTGAATCAACGAAAACTAATTATACTGCTTAAAAATAAAGGAGTTGAGGGCAAAGAGGAATTGGCGGAGTTAAAATCCACTACGTACAACCTAAATAATAAAAAAATAGAAGCGATCACGATCAACCCGATTACAGCAATCAAAAGCTCGCCGCTTTCTATTCTCAAATCCAGGGAAAATCATAGTTCTTTTGTGACGATAGACAGCAGCGATGCCGATTGGACTACGGTAGAACTAACTATTCCAAATATAAGACCCGGCTCCATAATAGAAGTATATTACCGGGTGAATTCAAATTTGTTTTTTGATTTTCCCTCCTGGCAGTTTCAACGGGACATACCGGTACTGTACAGTGAATATTATACCCAGATACCACACTATTTTCATTATATCCCTTATATATCAGGAGTTACTCATATAGATCATGTAAAAGTGATTCGGGACCGATATCTGTATTCATTTGTGGATACTCTATCTCAGTATAGTGCTATACATATACCTGCCTATGCCAACCTGCCTTATGTGAATAACCTAAATAATTATATTCCAGCTATTGATTTTGAATTTGCCGGATTTAAGTATGGCACTAAGTCAGAATCGTATGTGCAGACCTGGGATGAGCTTACAAAGGATCTGGCCAGGGATACAGCATTAGGAGTGCAAACAAAACATTGCAATTCCTACAATGCATTTGTCGATGAACTAAAGAATCAAAATTTATCTGCATCTGAAAAAGTAAACTCAGGTTATCATTATATCACGAATGCCATCAAATGGAATGGTGAGTATGGTATTAAAGCAGAAATCCCTATTGATTCTGTGTTTAAATACAAAACAGGTACTGCTGCCGAAATAAATTTGAGCCTGATCTGCTTATTAAAAAAAGCAGGTATAGATGCCAAACCATTGATATCAAGTACTGTAGATCATGGTCTGATTCGACGGTCGGTCCCGGTTGAAAAATGGTTTAATTATACTACGGCGCTGGTACAGGTGGACGGAAATCAATATATCATAGATGCTGCTGATCGATGGAACCAGCCCTACTTAGTACCTCCCCACCTGACAAACGGGTATGGTAAAGTAATAGATACTGCAGAAAATAGTTGGATAGAGATGGCTCCCAATGGATTGTTTCAGAATCAATCCAATTACAATCTCGTACTTGAACCCGCTAAGGGGCTTACCGGCAAATTCCAATCCAGAGATATTCAGTATGCTGCTTATATAAAAAGAAAATCGTTGCAGGACTCGATCCAGGAAAACAAGTATTTTGAAGATCTTAATTATCGGTTTCCTGCTATCTCCATTTACGATGCAAAAGTGGAAAACAAAAATGAGCTGGATAAAGATCTGTACATTGAAGGTACTGTACATCTTTTTAATCAATTCAAAGAAAAAGAGAGCCTCGTTCACTGGATACCCATGCAATACGAGCGAATATTGGAAAACCCATTTAAATCAATAAGCAGGGACATACCAGTCGAATTCCCTTACCCTTCTATGCAAAACGTGATCATGGAAATCAAGATTCCTGAAAACTATGCAGTACAGTCATTGCCCAGATCGGTTCGCCTGGCAACAGAAGATAATTCGGCCAGATATGTATTCCTTACTGAACAAATAGACAACACGATTAAAATAAATTCCTTACTCACTATCAAAAAAGTAGTATTCAGTCCGGAGGAATATCCGAATTTAAGAGAATTTCTGAATAGGGTGGTTCAGAAACAAGCTGAGTCCATAGTATTGAAGAGGAAATAACAGGAGCTGGTTTGCCGGATCGCCCGGTAGGATATTTACTAAAATTGATTTAGTGGCCTGCGTATTTAAAAAACAAAAGCCGATGATGTACATCACCGGCCTTGCCTAATTTGTCGTATTTAATTTTTAGAGACTAGCTCAAATGTTTAGATAAAAATTTGGCCATGTCAAACATAGATACCTGAGCTTTGCCACCAAATACTGGTTTCAATTTTGCATCAGCATTGATCATACGCTTGTTTTTAGCATCCTGAAGCTTGTTAGCTTTGATGTAATCCCAAATTTTCTTTACTGCACCTGTACGAGGAACTCCTTTGCTACCAATTACAGCAGCTAATGCTGGGCTTGGAGTAAGTTCTTTCATAAATGCAGCATTTGGTTTGCGCTTTGCAGCAGCTTTTTTAGGAGCAGCTTTTTTAGCAGCTGGTTTTTTTGCAGCGGCTTTCTTAGCAGCTGGTTTTGCAGCGGCTTTTTTAGCAGCTGGTTTTGCAGCAGCTTTCTTAGCAGCTGGTTTTGCAGCAGCTTTTTTTGGAGCCGCTTTCTTTGTAGCTTTCTTTATTGTTGCCATTTTATTAAAAAAAATTGATAAATGAATAACGGGAATATTCCCAATTACAGGGTGTAAAGATATAAAAAATTTTAATATGTGCACTATTTTTCATCTTTTTTCATTGGGAAAAATGAAAAATTCCCAATGAAAATTAAATGATCTAATGAAAATGTGATTGATTTTCCCAATGAAAATGGCTTATCTACCCTATTTCACCCTTCGATTTTCCTGTATAGATATGAATGAAATAATGAGTATTGTATTGAAAAAATTAAGAATTATCTCATTTTGGAGATAATTCATCAGCTAGGATTTCCATTCGTATAATCAGCATTGCACTGCCTTTTTACTAGGTGTCCTTTACATTATACAAAATGAAATCTTTATAAAATATCTAATGAAAGCTCATTTGTTATGTATTTATACTATTTGGGTAACCGCATTCACAAATTAATATCTGTGGATTTGTTTCATACCATCCGGCCACTGATTTCTCCTTTGCGATCAAATTCCTTCAATTGTACAGGAATTATTTCATTGGGTTTTACATCCGATTTATTTACATGCACTCTGATGTAATTATCAGTAAATCCCGACCAGTGATTTTCGTCTCCATCGTGTTCAAATAATACCGGCCTGGTGGTATCGAGATGATGATGGTAAAAATGATGTTTTTTCTTTTCACTTAATTGCCGGAGAACTTCATTTCTTTCTCTTCGGGTTTGCACTGGCACTATTCCCGGCAAGTGTATGGCTGTGGTATTATTTCTTTCAGAATAAGTAAACACATGAAAATAAGATACCTCCAAAGAATGCAGGAAATCAAACGTTTCCTGAAAATGGGTATCGGTCTCGCCGGGAAATCCTACAATCACATCCACACCTATGCAGGCGTGCGGCATACAGGATTTAATCTTGGCTACACGCGAAGCATATACTTCCCGTTTATACCTGCGTTGCATAGACTTGAGTATTTCGTTACTTCCACTTTGAAGTGGAATATGAAAATGTGGCATAAATTTTCCGGATCCTGCTACAAACTCTATGATTTCATCTGTGCATAGGTTGGGCTCAATAGATGAAATACGGTATCGGTCGATGGTTGTATTCTGATCCAGGGCCACAGCAAGATCTATAAACAAAGCTTCTTTCTTTGAGCGGTTCCCTTCTATGACTTGTGTTCCATTGCCAAAATCACCAAGGTTGATTCCCGTGAGGACTATTTCTTTTGATCCTTTACCGGCGATTTCATTGGCTTTAGCTACGGCATTTTCTATTGTATCAGATCTGCTTTTGCCCCGGGCTAATGGAATCGTACAAAAAGAACATTTGTAGTCGCAACCATCCTGTACTTTCAGAAAAGTCCGTGTACGGTCACCAAAAGAATAGGATGAATTAAAGGTCTTCACATCCTGAATCTGCCCGGCTTGCATGGAGGCCAGAGCATTGCTTTGCGCCAGGGCATCTATGTATTCTGTAATTCTGAATTTTTCGCCAGCCCCCAGTACTAATGATACACCGGGTATTTGAGTTATTTCTTTTGGTTTTAACTGGGCATAACATCCGGTAACTATGATTTTGGCATCGGGAGCATGGGATAGGGCCTTGCGTATGGCAAGACGGCATTTTTTATCTGCCTCTTCTGTAACGCTGCAGGTATTGATCACATAAATATCGGCCGGTTCATCAAAATCGATGATGGTATGGCCTTGTTTTTCGCATAGCGATGCCAGAGTAGAACTCTCTGAATAGTTGAGCTTGCAACCTAATGTATGAAAAGCAATACTGCGTGGAGCACCCATGATCGGCGGCGCAAAGATATTGATTTATTGCATTGACATGATAAATGATACGCCCATAGAGGTTTGGAATCCCATCACCGGATTAAAAAACACGATCAATTCTTAGTATATTTAGGCCTATTAATAAAATAAATTAAAAATATGAAGTTCTATTTAATTGCGTTCACACTAAGCGTATTGATTATATCCTGCAAATCAAAAGAAAAAGAACCTGTGGCCACTACCCCTCCGCCTGCTGCAGCTCCGGCAGTAGATCCCAATCTTCCTACTTTGTCTGATGATGAAAAAGCCAATGGCTGGAAACTGCTATTTGATGGCAAATCCACTGCCGGCTGGCATAAATACGGGGGCGGTGCACCTGGTGAAGGATGGATTATTGAAGAAGGAGCGCTCCGGCTAAATGCAGATAAAAAAGAAGGATGGCAATCGCGAGGCGGTGGAGATATAGTGACTGATGCAGAGTATACTAATTTTCATCTGCAATTGGATTGGAAAATAGATACCTGCGGCAATAGCGGTATCATATTTAATGTGATTGAAGATACAGCCATGTATAAATATGTATGGCATACCGGTCCTGAAATGCAGGTATTGGATAATAAATGTCATCCCGATGCAAAAATCGTAAAACACCGTGCCGGTGATTTGTATGATTTAATATCCAGTTCAAAGGAAACGGTAAAACCTGCGCTGGAATGGAATCATGCAGAAATAGTTAGTAATGCCGGAGTACTGGATTTATATCTCAACGGTGAAAAAGTGGTAAGCACAAAAATAAATGATGCCGCCTGGAAAAAACTAATTGCCGGATCTAAGTTTAAAGCAATGAAAGCATTTGGTGCCCTGGCAAAAGGTCATATAGCATTGCAGGATCATGGCAATAATGTATGGTTTAAAAACATCAAGATCAAAGAACTCTAAACAGGATTCAATTACAATTTAAAAATTAAAAAGCCATATTGCTGTCTAAAGCAATATGGCTTTTTTATTTGTTCGTATCCGGGTATTCCTGTTTTAATACTTAAAATAAAATTAAACACCAATGGAAGGAAAATAAAACAGCCTGGTAGTATAGATTATGCTGATTCTTTCACATTTGATTCTATCCTCTTTACCTATTCATCCGTCCTTAATTTAAACTCGAATTGAACCAGTGATCTAAAGAATATTCCTCCATATTTGTGTAAAAAATGTATTTATGAAAAAAGCCATTTTAATTCTGTTTATTATGCCAACGATAACATCGATTTTTGCTCAGGAGAAAAATTACTTCTACCAGATCCCTGCGTATCCCGAAAAATATACCGCAGAAAATGTGGCTGCCCGTATGGTAGATGGACTTGGATTCAGGTATTACTGGGCTACTGAAGGTTTGAGAAATGAAGATCTGGACTGGTCACCCGGAGATAAAACCAGATCATCATTAGCCACGCTGGAACATATATTGGGTCTTACGACGGCATTGGTAAATGCTGTCAATAAAAGACCAACTGTCAATACGCCTAATGCCCCCAAACTGAGTTTTGAACAGATTCGCACAAAAACACTTGAAAACCTCAAGGAAGCCAGTATCATACTAAAGCAAGCCGATGTTAATCTCCATGACTACAAAATGATATTCCAATCGCCTAATCGGACTTCTGAATATCCGTTTTGGAATTTAATCAATGGTCCCATTGCTGATGCTCTATGGCATGTGGGGCAAGTAGTTAGTTTCAGAAGATCATCCGGTAACCCTTTCCCGGAAGGAGTAAATGTACTACAGGGTAAGAAAAACTAAAATACGGCAACCATTATTATGGCCGTTGAAAACACTGCTATGGATAACCAATGTTGGTTTTTTTATTATAAACTAAGTCAGTTTATGATTGGCATTAATTAAAATGTGTCAATATTATTTCTACATTTACTGTGAAAATACTCACTCTTTCATTTTCTCACTTCTGTTTTTCATTGTATGAAATCAAATACATTTATTCTATTGGGATTTACTATAATACTAAGCTGTAAATCAGAAATAAAAGATAAAGCCACGCCCGAATCTTCAAAGCCCGACTTTATTCACGCCAATCTGGATACAACGGTATCTCCGGCTGATGATTTTTTTCAATATGCCAATGGAGGCTGGATCAAAAATAATCCTATACCCAATGATCAATCATCGTGGGGCATAGGCAATCTGGTATTGGAAGAAAACATCAAGCGCCTGAGAGAAATTAGTGAAAAAGCTGCCTCCGTGACGGATGCGAAACCAGGCAGCCCTGATCAAATGATAGGTGATTTTTGGTCCAGTGGAATGGATACGGCTAAGATAGAAGCAGATGGTTTAAAATATGTACAACCCTTTCTTGACCGTATAGATAATGTAAAAGAGCTTAAGGAATTAATGCCCATAGTTTCCGAACTTAAAAATATCGGGTCCCATACTTTTTTCTCGGATTTTGTAACTCAGGATGAAAAGAACAGCGATGCGATGATCTATACTTTTTACCAGGGAGGTACCGGCTTGCCCGAACGGGAATATTATTTTAAAAACGATAGTGCCACTATGCATATCCGAAATCAATATGCAGGATACATAGCCGATATACTTAGCTTGTCCGGCAGAGACAAAGTCAAATCCATTCAAACAGGAAAAGATATATTGGCTATGGAAACAAAAATGGCGAAAGCGCAACGAAAAATAGAAGACTTACGCGATCCCTATGCCAATTATAATAAAATGGCCATTTCCGAATTAGCGAAAATCTCACCAACTATCGATTTGCCACTGCATTTAAAAAATAGAGGAGTGAAAAATATAGATTCAGTAATTGTGGGTCAACCTGAATTTTTCAAGAGCATAAATGATATAATAAAAAATACCCCGATAGCGATCCTTAAAGAATACGTTCGCTTTAATCTGATCAGTGATTTTGCCGGAGCCTTGCCTGATGTATATGGTATGACTGCGTTTAATTTTAATACACTTTTTTCCGGTGCAACGGAGAGAAGACCAAGATGGAAACGTGTAATGCAGTCTGAAGAAAACTTTATTGGCGAAGTACTGGGTCAACTGTATGTAAAAGAGTTTTTCACCCCGGTAGCCAAGAAAAGATATGAAGACATGACAGAAGGTGTACGGGAAGCGCTGCGGGAAAGAATAAAAAAACTGACCTGGATGTCGGATAGTACCAAGCAAAAGGCCCTTGTCAAACTCAACGCTATTACAAAAAAAGTGGGGTATCCTGACCAGTGGAAAGATTTTTCAACAATGAAAATATCCAGAGAAAGTTATCTTCTCAATCAAATCAACGGCAATACCTGGTGGAATGAATATGAATTAAACAAGCTTGGCAAACCGGTAGATCGGAGTGAATGGACAATGACTCCACAAACATATAATGCATACTATAATCCGGGTAATAATGAAATCGTACTGCCCGCAGGCATATTTACTGTGCCCGGTTATCGGGATGAGGAATTGGATGATGCTGTAGTCTATGGCAATGGTGGTGCGAGCACTATCGGACATGAAATCACACACGGTTTTGATGACCAGGGCAGGCAATATGATTCTAAAGGCAATCTAAGCAATTGGTGGAATAAAGCGGATGAAGAAGAATTTAATAAAAGGGCCAAAGTAATGATAGACCAATTTGCCGGTTACGAACCATTACCCGGATACAAAATAAATGGAGAAGCTACTTTAGGTGAAAACATCGCCGACCTCGGAGGAGCTATTCTTGGCCTGGAAGCATTTAAAAAAACAAAACAATACCAGGAAGGCAAACCCATACATGGTTTGACCCCCACACAGCGATATTTCCTTGGTTATAGCCTGGCATGGCTGGGTCAGACTCGTGACGAGTCCTTACGAAATCAAATACTATCTGATGTACATTCTCCTGCCAAATATAGAGTAAATGGCCCGTTTGCCAATATGGAAGAATTTTACAAAGCATTTAATGTAAAAGCTGGTGATGCCATGTATAGAGTGGATAGCCTGCGGGTGAAGATTTGGTAAAGAAATGTTCAGCGTACCACGTACTATGTACCAAGTACGATGCAGTCTTTTTCAAAACCGGAAAAGGAAATGAAAAATTAATTACCTGCCTTAATTTAATCTCCTGAGTTTTCCTTTTTGAGCATTTCTATATCTATGTTCTGAGTATAATGTAAGGCCAGGTTATAAATCCTCACGGCGAGAGCGTCCTATATAGATTTGAATTCTTTTTCACTTATCATTACCGGAGACGAATGGGGTTACTCATCGATGCCAGCAAGTACAATTCCGTACCTGGTTTATTTTCTCAAACTACTATCTATCCATCTTTCGATGATGGGTACATATTTCAATAAAAATATATAGCTGATGAATAACACTGCAATTAAAGCTGCGAGTAACATCAGGTTTTGTTTTTTAATCGCTTTTTTCTTGTCGAAGTAATATTCGTTGTATCCGCCTTTAAACCGACGGGAGATCCGTGACTTCATAGCCTCTACCGTATCCTCCTGCATGGCTTTTATTTCTTTGAGCCTTTCTTCCCGTTTTTCCTTTACCGGATCCCAGTACCTTGGACGAAACTCAAAGGGTAAGGGTTTGATCTGTTTAAATTTTATCAGGCCCATAATATACAAGTTTATTGTTCCAAAATTAAGGATTTTAAAATGAATGCTTTTGGTGTATAACGTTGGATCTTTATTTTCAATCAGCAGGAATCTTTACCGTAAATGTGGTACCACTGCCAATGGCTGATCGTTTTACAAATATTTTTCCTTTGTGATAATTTTCTATGATGCGTTTGGCGAGTGACAACCCAAGGCCCCACCCTCTTTTTTTGGTAGTATATCCGGGCTCAAATACTTGTTTGAATTGATTGCTCGACATCCCTTTGCCTGTATCCGACAGGTCGATACATATATCATCATTATCGCGGTAGATCTCGGCCCGGATGGTGCCGGTACCATCCATAGCATCGAGGGAATTGCGCATCAGGTTCTCCATCACCCAATCAAATAATGGACCGTTAATCTTGGCATATTGAGGATTCACTTCAGGAGAAGGAAAGTCGAATTTTACTTTTTTCGAAGCCCTTTTTTCCATATAACTACGGCATAATTCCAGTCGTGCATTGATATTGGTAGTTTCAAGATTGGGCTTGGACCCTATTTTAGAAAACCGTTCGGCAATCAATTCCAACCGGGTCACATCGCTGCGCAACTCATCGAGCAGTTCCATTTTATCAGGTTCATTTTGGGATAATAGTTTTAAATTTTCTACCCAGGCTACCGTAGCTTGAATGGGGGTACCCAGTTGATGTGCCGTTTCTTTAGCCATACCTACCCATACCCTATTTTGCTGCTCACGCTGGCTTGCTGTAAATCCGATGATTCCTATTGCTAAAAACCCAAGCAATAAGGCCAATTGTATGTAAGGAAAAAACTTAAGCCAACGCAGGATACGGGAGTTTTCAAAGTATACATTATTGAGCTCAGATTTGATTGGTAAAATGCCTTGTTTTTTAATACTGGCCAATCTTTTGGTAAGGAATTCTTTATTTTCATCTTTTAATGGTCCGTAGTTCCTGCCCCACGTGACCTGGTCATTTTCATCTGTAGCTATTATTGGTGTCCTATTTGATTCCAATGCCTGCAACTCAAAAGTTACATCCTTATTTATATCGGTACCGGTTTTAGCCAGTGCCACTTGTGCTTTTACGTACAATTCCACACTGGCCCGCTCATTTGCTTCCAGGTTATGTGCCAGAAAATTTACATATATAAGAGACAGCAACATGATCACTACTCCAGTGACGGAGAGATAGATCTTCCATCGGGAATCTTTATTGGAAAAATTGAGCTGTGGAAATGGAGAAAACACCCGGTACTGTTATTTATGCAAAGATGGGGAAATTATTGGTGTGAATGGGACCAGCAGTGTACTTACACCAAATATTGGACGAACTTAGAATACCCAAATATGATACAACCAAAACAAAATCAAGGCCACTGCCACGGTATACGCCTTTTTCTTTTCTCTCACTGCAGCCTTCAAGGTATAATTAATCTTCAGTAAATAGTTTTTATTAAACGAAAAGTCAGCTATCAAAACCAGAATTACCAAAATGGCGGAAATAAATACCGTACTTATCAGTGCATTGTACCTGAAGGCATCAACTATACTGCCATCCATCAATGATTGAATGGCATGGCTGCCACCACAGCCTGCACAAGGAATATGAAAAAGGGTTCGAAACATACAGGAATGGCCGGGAGGGTCGAGCTTTTTTTCATTTAAAATAAAAGCATATGCAATAATGGAGGCAGAAAATAGTGAATACATTATGTATGTGCGTTTAATGGAAATATCCATATCACTTACGACCTGTTTGCACTTACATATTTATTCCCCTTTACCCAATATCGCCAGGGTAATAATGCTGACTCACCGGCACTTTCCACTCCGATGCGTGTGCCCGCCTTTATTTGATCATCCGTATATTTTATCCCCCGGTCTTCAATATATATTTTTGAATCTTTGCTGTTCATGTTCATGCCTGATAAATTTGCATTGAATCCCATGGCTACCGACAATGCACCTGGTCCGCGGGTGATTTTGGGCTCTACAGTGTCCATATTTCGTCTTTTCATCATGATGTCTTTTCCATCTAATGGCTCCAGTGCACGAATCAGTACCGCATGGGCCATCTCCCTGGGCGCTGTAACTATATTAAACAAATGATGTATGCCATAACAAATATAAATATACGCATGGCCTCCGTCTTTGTACATCACTTCTGTGCGGTTGGTGCGGCGATGATTGAAGGCATGACATGCTTTGTCATCAGGACCCCGGTAGGCTTCCGCCTCGACTATAATACCACTGGTATACAAATCATCTACAGTAGATACCAATACCTTTCCGATCAGGGATTGGCATATCTGTACTACATCGGTGTGTAAGAAAAAATCCTGCGGGAGTCGCTTTGCTTTGGACATATAATAGCGTAAAGATAGTGTAACTGTGTTTTACTGAATAGCACGATTAACTTACAGGACAGGGCATTCTACGAGATCTGTATGCCTTGGTGAGATGCAAACTACTATGGCATCACATTTTCAGGTAGAATTGAAGCGGAGGATCCTATTAAAGCAAACCTCCAGGGAATTTCAAAATTCCGGCTACAAACGATTATATTTGTCAGCTATGAGTGCCAAATGTCTTGAATGCGGTGACAAGATCATGGGCAGGGCAGATAAAAAATTTTGCTCAGATCAATGTCGCAGTGCATATAATAATAAGCTGAATAGCGATCACACCAACCTGATGCGAAATATTAACAATATACTTCGAAAAAACAGGCGTATACTTGAAGAACAAAATCCGGAAGGCAAAGGAAAAACCACGGGAGAGAAATTGGCAAAAAAAGGATTTAAATTTGAATATTTCACAAATATGTACACTACCAAAAACGGTCACACGTATTACTTCTGTTATGATCAGGGATACCTGCCCCTGGATAATGATTGGTATGCATTGGTAAAAAGAAAAGAATACATAAACTAATATTTAATCGTTTTAACAATAATAATGAAGCCATCGCTGCTGCTAATTGTCCTTTGCTTCTCTGCCCGCATAGCATCATCTCAGTCGGTCACCTGGTCAGGTCAGATTGCTGAATTGGTGTATAAAAATTGTACTTCGTGTCATCATTCGGGAGGTATTGCCCCCTTTTCCATGATGTCCTATCAGCAATCCTATAATAACAGATTTAAGATACGCAGTGCGGTATCCAATAAAATCATGCCGCCCTGGCCACCGGATAATGGATACAGGCGACATGCATTCAACAGATCTTTAAAAGATGAGGATATAAGGAAATTTGAAAATTGGGTAGATGCCGGTGCTCCTTCCGGAGATCTAACCAAGGCCCCTGCAGCGCCAGTATATGACAACCTGGGTTATATAAAAAATCCGGATTTAATCATTACAGCTCCAAAGTATACCATTTCAAGTAATGTGGATGAATACCGTTGTTTTCCGGATAGCACGCGACTCACCAAAGATATGTGGATGACCGCGCTGGAATGTATACCCGGTGACCCTGAAATAGTACATCATGTATTGATATTCAGAGACAGGGGAGTAAAAAGTTATTCACTGGATTCCAAACAGGAAGGTCCGGGATATATTTGTTTTGGTGGTGCCGGCACAAATGATGCTGATTTGATTGCAGCATGGGTACCCGGATCAGGAGCATTTGCTTTACCTGCAGGATTTGGTATGAAGATACCGGCGAGAAGTAATATCATTATTCAGGTACATTATCCTGCCGGAGTGAAAGGCAGGGTAGATCAAACAAAAGTAAAATTTAAACTTACTGATCAGCCTCAACGGGAAGCTTTCCTCTTACCTGCACTCAATCATGAGCTAAGCCTTACGAATGGCCCTTTGATAATACCGGCAAACACCATAAAAACATTTAATCAGCGATTTTTTCTTCCTTTTCCCGCCTCCATTATCGGTGTGGCACCCCATATGCATTTAATTGGTAAATCGATAAAGACCTGGGCCGTATCTAACGATTTAAAAGAAATACCGTTGATCAGTATACCCAATTGGGATTTTCATTGGCAGGGAGTATATATGTTTCCTCAGATTCAGCGTATTCCGGCCGGATCGTTTTTATTTTCAGAAGCTGTGTATGACAATACTGCTTCCAATCATCACAATCCCAATAGCCCGCCCAAAGAAATCAGGGTGGGTGAGGCTACTACTGATGAAATGATGATTACCTATTTTTTGTTTGCGCAGTACCAGGCCGGTGACGAAAATTACATTATTGACAGTAATGCAGTGAGGTTGACTACCGAAATTAAAACCGTTGAGTTAAAACAGAGGGAAATAAAGATCAGCCCTAATCCATCGAAAGCAGCCAGTACGTTGCAATTGAGTTTTACTACTGAAAACCAGGACAAAGTCAATATATCCGTATTCGATATCAATGGCCATAAACTATGGCATATCAATAAATCCTATTTGTTTGCCAGCCTGGAATCCTATAATTTACCTCTGCATCAATTGGGTTTAAGTCCCGGTGTATACATTATTAAGATACAAGGCGCTACCTGGTCCGGGATCGAAAAATTAATCATAAATTAAAATAGTTGATGCGGATTGTCCCGTATTTGGTCCTAAAACATAACCGATAAAAGCATATTTTAAAAAATTGAAGGCTTTCTAGGCATTACATTGTTGTACTGTAAGTAGTATTTTATATAAAATCAATGTGAATGTGAAAAATGGGTTCCAAATTTTAAAACGTGGTAACCAACCATTTTGCAAAGCCTTGCCATACTGAGGTAGAGGGAAAAAACATGATCAACAGATTTGGAATAATCCAGATAATAAAAGCTATGGTATAGGGATTGATACGAAACGTTTTTTTCTTAACACGATCATACACTATCAGAGAAACAAAAGTAATCAACTGTATTACAAATTGTATTTGAATGGCCTCAAACACATTTAATCCCATCCAGGTCATAAAAATTCTTCCTAAACCGGGTCCTCCAATTATGATCCCTGTAGCTATCATGTAGCGCATATGTGCGGAAGTTTGACTTTTGTTTAGAATGGCAAGTAAATAGATAATTACAAACGGTATTGCATCGGTCAAGGGTGCAAAGACAAAAGATAATACAAAATCTTCCGGCCTTCCTTCGCTGATAAACCGGTGATATTGGTTGTGGTAGGCCAATATCATAGACACAAAAGCAATCGGAACTATAATATATGTAAGTTTCCCAACCATTCTATGAATGTGTACTCTATTATTTAAAATTAAAACGGGCTGAATAACCAGGATACCCAGCCAAATGGTGAGCATGATGGCATGAAAATGGTGAATGTTTTTTAGTCCCGGAAAATCAGGTGCCAGTGAAAAATACTTTTTATAAAAACCGATAAAAGTGATCAAAATAATTACTCCAAAAAAGTAAACAATATTTTTATACCCTTTTTCCATAATCTATACGCTTGCAAAATAAAATCCAAAGATGGGGAATACTTTTTTGTATGAATTGTATAAATCGGACATTTTCCTGCTGACAAAAGGTAATACTAATACCGGCCCACACTTCAGGAAATTTAAAAATCAGACTAGCATATATCCGACTTTTCTGAATCAAGAATCGAGCGATACTGCCCCGGTGTCATATCGGTATACTGTTTAAATTCCTTGATAAAATGCGATTGATCATAATAACCCGATTTTAAAGCCACCTCCGTAAGGCTGAGTCTTTCCTGTTGAATCAGGGAAACGGAATAAAGAAACTTATGATACATGATGTAATCATCGGGGCCCATGCCCAGCCAGTCATTGGCATGTCGTTGCAACTGACGGGGAGATAAAAATATTTCCTCGCTTAACTTTTTTACTGTCAGGTCTTTGCCATTTTGGGTATGTACCATCTGTTGCATTTTATTCATAGATACCAGGCATCCGTTTGTTTGTACTTTTTTTCTAAACCAGGATATAAGTGTTTCTGCTTGTATTTTAAATTCTTTTTGTTCATATAGTTTTTCCGCAAGTTCTGATAGGCCGGAATCGATCAATTGTGCATCATAGATCTTATTGGTGAATTCTTTGGCAGCGTATCCAAACATGATCTTCAATGCCAGGCTATTAAACTGGATGCCGATGAGGTATTCTTTTCCCATTATTTCATTCCGGATCGGGTTAAATCGCACACCACTGAGAAAAACGGGTGGCAACATCGTTTTATTTGAAGTGTTTTCCAATGTATACTTTATCGGATCAGAAAAATTAAAAATAATATCAGCGTCTCCACTGGGCATAATTACACCCTGTATATTCCTGCTGTCGGTATGTTGCATTCTCCAAATAGAATGTATATAGATACTGTCGAGCTTAGATTTTGGAATATATACATCAACTATTTCCGGCATAGCATTAAAAATTTTCAAACCTCATTTAAAATTCAGCTTGTGCTTTCAAAGTTAGTTAATCCATTTCGACTATGGATATATTAAAATTAAAGCCTTAATGGAGGGGCTATTCTGCTTTATTATGGAGCATCCGATGAATAATTTTTTTAGTAATTGAATTAGTAAACAAGCTTAAAAAGAAATAATTAAAATTAACCCTTTCACCAAAATATTATTCGTGTTGCTCTTTTAGACAACTTCTATTATCTTTGTACCGACAATGGAACATCAGAAGGTAAGAACAGTTTTTTTTTATAAGGACTACTTCACTGAGTTCTATGAGAAGCAACGACAGAAGGTTAAAGACAAAATCCTCTGGACTTTCCGACTCATTGAAAACATCAAGAAGGTTCCACCGGATTACCTCAAGTATATTGAGGGAACTGACGGTCTTTATGAAATCAGAGTTCAATCAGGCAGTGACATTTTCAGGATATTCTGCTTTTTTGACGAAGGGAAATTAGTTGTGTTAGCAAACGGTTTTCATAAGAAGACGCAGAAGACACCAAGACAAGAAATTAATAAAGCGCTTAAAATTAAACAAGATTATGAAGAAGAAAAAAAGTAACCTAAAATCTCTTGACCAATTTGTTGATGAACAATATGGCAAAAGAGGAACTTCTAAAAGGGAGAAATTTGAAAAGGGCTATGAAAATTTCCGTTTAGGAGCATTAATCCAGGAAGCCCGACTTGAAAAAGGAATGACGCAAGAACAACTTGCAATCAAATGTGGCACTAACAAAGGATACATTTCTAAAGTTGAGAACAGCGTAAAAGATGTTCGTATTTCCACGTTACAAAAAATTGTTGAGGTTGGGCTTGGTGGACATTTGAGATTGTCAATTATGTTATGAAGGAGGTATAATCACTTCGTACAAAGTGTATGCGACCTTCAAACAGTAAATAATTTAAATAGTTGATTTTAAAATTTCATTAACCAGATTTACCTACCATCAATCGAACACCTTTTACTAGCCCCCTCCTCCGCTTTGCCTTTTAGTATTGGCACCTCACTATGCACTTTCCTCAAGAGCTCTTTCAGTTCTTCCACCACTTTTGCATACCTTATATCATTGGCCAGATTTTACAATTCCTTAGGATCAGTCTCTTCATTGTACAATTCCGTACCTTCTTTTCCAAAATTCCATTCGGCATATCGCCAAAATGATGTATGTACAGAATGGCCAGGAACATCACCACGATTGATTTGTGTATAGACTGGTCCTTGCCATAGAGTTTCGGGTTTAGTAAGCAAAGGTAAGGCTTGTTCCATCCAGGTTCGATGGAGCTTTTAATCCTACCAGTACTACTAATGTAGGAATGTAGGATAGATATCAATAAGCTTGCTTTTAAATTTTGATAAAATTCAGCTTGTGCTTTCAAACTTTGCAAATTCATTTCGACTATGGATATATTAAAATTAAAGCCAAAATGGCGGGGCTATTCTGCTTTATTATGGAGCATCCGATGAATTTTTTAAAACTTGTAGTGGAATACATTGGTGTGTACTTTTTATGAAAATTGCGCATTCATCAATAATAGCTGGATTTACTGCAATTATATGAAAATGAAAACAACATGTATAAATTAGTAAATTTGGTGATGGATAAGGACTTTCGTAAATCCAATTGTTATAGGGCATTTTAAAAAGACGACACAGTAAAACAGATGACATCAGAATTTGAAATAAGCGACTTTAAAATTAAATCGACAGGGGTTGACGGTGGACATCATTACTTGTCAACCATAATTGACTTTGAAGGTCGTAAACGAAATATGACGGTGATTTTCAAAAACAATAATGACGAAAAACGTTTAGAACAACTAAAGTCGCTTAAAGTAAAAGGACATTTACAAGATGAAGGTTCTCAGTTTCCTTTGACTCTTTTGGAATCTGAATTGATATAATAAACAAAGAATGACAATCTCAGACTTACATAACAAGTTAAAAGAAAAGGGAATTGATGAAAACCAATATTTCCTTCACGGACTTTTCGGCTCTACAGACGACAATGACAAAATAGGCTTGACAATAAAACAAGGACAAAACGGACTTGAATATGAAACTTTTTTTAAAGAGCGTGGCGAGAAACACTCAATAAGCACATTTACAACTGAAAAAGAAGCTTGTGAACACATTTTTAAAAAGCTCATTGAAGAACAAACACTTTACAGAATCCAAAAAATTGTTGGACTATCAGGAATGACAGTCAATGAAAGGCTTTGGGAAAGCGGACTAATGGACGAGTTTGATAGAGCCAAAAAGAAAGACAAAACAAGAGCGAAGGAAATTTTAAGATGGTTAAGAGTTGACGAACCTTCAATTCAAAAGATAGTAAAATGACGACCGTAAGAAGAAAAACGCCCTATAACAGCACCTACCCAAAAGTGGCGGTTCAGTGGTTAAATCAAGCTTTGTGCTTCTATCAAAGTTTGTGCTTGGTTGACAGTGCAGTGCTCCGAAATCGCCACCTTCGGGTAGCTGCCAACCTTATGTGCCAGCGTAAAGTCGGACAAAACCTCATTACAAATTCAGAGAGCCAATGGAATTATTACCAGTCAAAGAAATAAAAATTAATCAAGTCAAAATCGATAAGATTGACCATCTTGTAAAGTCCATTTATAGACTAATAATATATAGTCGACACCATTCGGATGACGACCTTTTAGATACCTATTTAGCAAGTGTTCAGGAATTACAGGAGCTGCTTAGTTTGAAAAATGCTCAAATGGAAGCCCAAAACGAAGAGGAAGCAGAAGAATATTTAAAAAACTTAAAAATAACGCTTGACTTTGTAATTGGAGAGATTATAACACAGCATAATTTTGAAAAGGAATTACAACTATTCCAACTTCTCCGCTTAGTTTCTCCTGAGACCCATGCCATTCACCCAAATCGCTACAGACAAACATTAGTGCAAATAGGTGGACATATTTGTCCTGACCCAATCATTGTACCGCAATTAGTTTCAGCGCTTTTTTATCAAATGCGAAGTATACCAAATCCAATTATAAGAGCTATTTATTTTCATCACGAATTAATAAGGATTCACCCCTATGCAGATGGCAACGGACGAGTAACACGAATTGCGAAAAACTGGATGTTGATGTATGATTTATATCCTCCCATATTCATTAATGATGCCCCACAGAAAAAAGAATACATTACTACACTTTCAAAAAGTTTTAGAGGGCTTACTATTTCTCCTAACATATGGAATGAGCATACGGAAACCTTTTTTGAACAGGAACTGGACCGTTTATTAGTCAATTCGTCTTTACTGTATGAAACCGTTAATAAAATTGGACAAGAGAGAGAAAAAGCTACTAAAAAACAGAGCTAATAGAACCATATATAATTCAACTGATTGGGAACATCGGAGACAGAATAAAAGTCTTAGATCACGATTATCCGTTTGTGGGTGAAGTTAGCTATTTGACTTATTTTTGTTCATCATAAAACTGACGATGAGGAGATATAAATAATACCGAATTCTCTTTTATTGCAAAAATCAGTTTCAGTAGTTGAATAAGATAACACTTCAAAATCACTGGTTGAATGAAACAAGTTTTATTAGCAGTACCTCTTCTTATTGTTTGGACAAATAGAACTATTGCACAAACCATTGATTTGGGCAGTTGGAACATCCTAAATATAAAATACAACCATACTGAAAAACTCAGTCTTTTTGCAGAAGCACAACTCCGTTCGTTAAAATTTTACAGCAACTTTCATTATTACGAATATAAGGGCGGTATCAACTACCAAGTTCACAAGAGCATTAATCTGACTTTGGGTGCAGGTAGTTATCAAACCTACAAAGAAGGGGGCGATTTTATTTTACCAAAAAACAATGACGAATTCAGGCTTTGGCCGCAACTCGTATTTTTTCAATCGATAGGAAAGTGGAAGATTGAACAACGCTATCGAGGCGAGTTTAGATTTACGAGTAATGGCTATCGCAATAGGTTTAGGTATAGACTGGGGATTTCGTATCCATTCGGTAAAGAAAAAAATGAATACAAACCATTTCAAATTAGTGTAAGTGATGAACTATTCTTCACCGACAACGAACCCTATTTTGAACGAAACAGATTTTTATTTGCCTTCCATTATAAACCTTCAAAAACAGCCACTATACAGATTGGGTATCTGCAGCAATTCGACTATAAAATAAATGACGAAACAGGACGAGATTTTCTTGTAATAGGCCTTTATTACGAGCTATTCAGAAAATGGACCTCTAAACCAGGTACAGACAATGAACTCAAAGACAACTACTAATGTAGAAACACCAGCACCTGACAGCAGGTACAAGAAATTGATGGTTCTGTGATTGAGCATTTCACACCAGACCTGATCCAGAAAATAGTTTTTACTAAACGATTATACACCATCACTTAGTAATACAATTAGCTATCTTTACTTTGGAAGAGCAATTCCAATACTACAATATTCATATCATGAAGAAGTGCATGAAAAAATTATTTCTTTTCGTATTTGTTTTAGTCAATTCTATCCATATCTACGCCCAGCAAAAACCCAATATCGTCTACATTCTTGCCGATGATATGGGCATAGGTGATGTATCGGCTTATAACCCCAATGGTAAAATACAAACACCGGCCATTGACCAATTGTCAAAAGAAGGAGTTCGATTTACCGATGCACATACCACTTCTTCAGTATGTACTCCTACCCGCTATGGCTTACTCACAGGCCGGTATAACTGGCGAAGCCGGTTGAAAAGCGGGGTATTATGGGGATACGATACCAGCCTGCTCGACCCCAACAGATTGACCGTAGCTTCCTTCCTCCAAAAACAAGGTTATCATACTGGAGTGGTTGGAAAATGGCATTTGGGTTGGACCTGGACCAATATACAATCAGGCCCAAAAAATGTTGATTTTTCAAAACCTATCCTGTATGGCCCTAACCACTTTGGTTTTGATTATTCCTTTTGCATTCCGGCGTCATTAGATATGGATCCTTATGTCTATGTTGAAAACGGATTGCCTACTTCTGTACCCAAAGATACTTGTGCTGCCACTGCAGGAGTAGGATTTTACAGAAGTGGTTTGATTGCACCTGATTTCAAACACGAAGAAGTACTCAACAAATTCACAGATAAAGCAATAGAATTTATCAATCAAAACAGCCAGACTAAAAAGCCGTTTTTTTTATACTTACCCCTGGCAGCTCCACATACTCCGGTTTTACCCACCTCTGCTTTTGCAGGCAAAAGCCAGGTATCGCCTTACGCTGATTTTGTACTCATGGTAGATGATGCAGTAAATAAAGTAATATCCGCACTCAAAGCCAATGGTATCTATGACAATACACTTATTGTATTTACATCCGATAATGGTTTTGCTCCCGCTGCTGATTTAACAGGTCAATTGGAAAAAGGACATAACCCAAGTATGCAGTACCGCGGGACCAAAGCGGATATATTTGAAGGAGGACATCGGGTGCCTTTTATAGTACGGTGGGGCAACCAGATTAAAAAAGCAAGCATATCATCTCAGTTAGTGAGTTCGACTGATTTTTTCAGAACGGTATCAGAAATAGTTAAGGTAAAACTGGACGACAAAACGGCTGAAGATAGCTACCCTTTTCTGAGTGCTTTGACAGGTAAAATTACTTCATTGCCAAAACGCAATGCCATAGTACACCATTCTATTGATGGCTATTTTGCTATTCGTCAGCATAATTGGAAATTAATTTTTTGTTCGCATTCCGGAGGTTGGAGTGATCCTAAGCCTGGTAGCGCAATGGCTAATACCTTGCCGCCGGTTCAATTATATAATCTATCAAATGATAAAGGCGAAACGAAAAATGTATTTGCCCAATATCCTGGCAAAGTACAAGAGCTAACTAATTTAATGACAAAATACCTTAAGAATGGCAGAAGTACAGAAGGGAATGTTCAAACCACAGAGGGTCCGGCGTTTTGGAAACAACTTACCTGGTTGAAAGAAAGAGAAGCCGACATCATCATATACGGTGGTACTTCGGCGGCGATGACGGCCGCAGTGCAGGCAAAGCGCATGGGCAAATCCGTAATCGTGGTATCACCCGATGAGCATCTCGGCGGACTGTCTTCGGGTGGTTTGGGGTTTACCGATACAGGTAATAAAGGCGTCATCGGTGGTTTATCCAGAGAGTTTTATCACCGTATTTATAATCACTATGAAAAACCAAATAACTGGAACTGGCAACTGCGGGAAGAATATGGTAACAGAGGACAAGGGACACCTGCCATAGATGGGGATGCACGCACCATGTGGATTTTTGAGCCTCACGCTGCAGAACAAGTATTTGAAGAATTTGTAAAAGAAAATAACATCACGGTATATCGCAATGAATGGTTAGACCGTACTCCCAAAGGAATACAGAAAAAGAATGGTGCCATTCAATCTTTTAAAACCCTAAGCGGTATCACTTACAAAGGCAAAATGTTTATTGATGCTACCTATGAAGGGGATTTGATGGCATCAGCGGGAATAAAATATCATATTGGAAGGGAACCCAATAGCATGTACAACGAAAAATGGAATGGAGTGCAGGCCGGTATTTTTCATCAGGGCCATCATTTTGAATCGAAAGTAAGTCCCTATAAAATGGCAGGTGATGCAAAGAGTGGCCTTTTGCCGGAGATTTCACCAGAACCAATTACTGTAAAAAATGGAACAGGAGATAATAAAATACAAGCCTATTGTTTTCGTATGTGTTTAAGCAATCATCCTGATAATCGTATTCCTTTCCCAAAGCCTGAAGGGTATGATTCCAACCGGTATGAATTGTATGCGCGGGTATTTGAAACAGGATGGCGAAATACTTTTCAAAAATTTGATCCCATTCCAAATAGAAAAACCGATACCAATAACCATGGTCCTTTCAGCACAGACTATCTTGGTAAAAACTACGATTATCCCGAAGCATCCTATGCCAGGCGCCGTGAAATAATAAAAGAGCACGAATTATATCAAAAAGGCCTGATGTATTTTCTGCAAAATGATTCCCGTGTACCACACGATGTGCAGGCAAAAATGAAAGAATGGGGCTTAGCTAAAGATGAATTTAAAGATAATGGTAACTGGCCACACCAACTCTATATCCGGGAGGCGCGACGAATGATCGGTGAATTTGTAATGACAGAGGCAGATGCATTGGGTAAAACAACGGTACCCAAACCCATTGGTATGGGGTCGTATAATATAGACTCGCATAATACGCAACGGTACGTGACTGCCGAAGGATACGTGCAAAACGAAGGCGATATCTCCGTAAAACCCGACAAACCCTATTCCATAGCCTATGGTTCTATCTTACCAAAAGAAAATGAATGCACTAATCTTTTAGTCCCGGTTTGCATTTCCAGTTCGCATATTGCTTACGGATCTATTCGTATGGAGCCGGTATTTATGATATTGGGACAATCCGCTGCTACAGCGGCAGTATTGGCGATGGAGCATAAAGTCTCTCCTCAAAAATTATCCTACGATATATTAAAGACTGCATTGTTGAATGATAAACAGGTTTTAGAAAATTAGTATATGAAACCTGGTCAGTTCATATTGTTTTCTTTGTCAGCATGTATTTTCATTATTAATTGCTGTAAACCTATCCCGGAAAATAAACCTCAATTAAAAGTACCGGACAAGACCAATGACCTTGGCAGAATAAGTGCCTTACCCCTTATTTGTAAGGATCCAGCTTACAACCCCACCAGTATTGAAAAGATAGAATTGGGAAGATTGCTTTTTTATGATCCTATTTTATCCGGTAAAAAAGATATAGCCTGTGCCACCTGTCATCACCCTGATTTTATGTATGCTGAAAACCTGGAGATATCTGTAGGGGTAAACGGTAAAGGCTTTGGAGAAAATAGAAAATTCAATGCACCCAATGATATTCCATTTACCAAACGAAATTCTCAATCCTTACTCAATGTGGGCTTTAATGGCATTGATCCCGAGGGCAAGTATTCGCCTGAGAAAGCACCTATGTTTTGGGATCTGCGAGCAGAGGGATTAGAATCACAGGCCTTCTTTCCATTGAAATCCTTTGAAGAAATGCGCGGTCATGCCTATGATGAATCTCAGACAGCAAAAGTGATTGAAAAAAGAATTACTGCTATTCCTGCATACCGTAAATTATTTAATAAAGCCTTTCCCGATTCCAGCCAAATCAATATTAAATTAATCACGCAGGCTCTGGCGACTTTCCAGCGATCACTTACCGCGTGCAATTCAAGATTTGATCAATACATGAGAGGGAATAAATCCAAGCTCTCCGGCAGAGAAATAGAAGGAATGAACCTGTTTATACAGACCGGTTGTGCCCGGTGCCATAGCGGACCTATGCTTTCAGATTTTAAGGTGCATGTAATGGGCATACCGGACAATGAAAAGCTAACTGTTTCTGATTCTGGTTATCAGCAGACCTATGCCTTTCGTACCCCCTCCCTTCGCAATCTAAGATTTACCAGGCCTTATATGCACAGTGGTAAATTCAAAACACTAGATGAAGTATTGACTTTTTATGAGGACTTGCATGGAAAAGAATTACCAAATAAAAATGTAAGCAGGGCAAAGTTGGATCCGCTTGCATCCAAATTAAAGGTGGAATATAAAAATATCACACCTATCATCGAATTCCTGAATACGCTGAATGATGAGGAGTTTGATAAAACCATTCCTGCTGCGGTACCCAGTGGTTTACCGGTAGGGGGAAAATTAAAATACTGAATTTTCCTGGCAGGAAGGTGTGGATAAAAAATGGCATGGGATAACCATTTCTAAAGGCCAATCCTAAACTGAATTTATAATTTTATGTAATTGTTAGTTTATGATTGGAAAATATAGGACTTTTTAAAGAAGTTGTACATTGGAGGCATTAAATAGCTGATCATAACCATGCCCATTAGACTGAATAAAATCATATTCTTTTGTACCGATGTATTTCGACTGGTAGAATTTTACAAGTCCAATTTTGGATTTCAGGTTGTAGGGGAGGCAGATATGCATTGGACAGTGCTCAACGCCGGTACCGTCGAAATTGCTTTTCATCGCATAGGCGACCAATATTTGTCCGAATCGACAGAGCCCATGGGGGAGAATTCAAATGTCAAACTGGTTTTTGATTTGGATATTGACCTGATCCAATTCCGTAAAAACTTATTAGATAAAAAAATTGCCTTAGGAGAGATAAAAAAATTTGATGGTGTGAATTATATAGTATGTGATGGCCAGGATCCGGAAGGTAATGTTTTTCAATTGATGCAGACGGTAGAATGATGAATTAACAGGATATTTGCAGCGGAGATCACAGCAAGCTCTAATCTTGCATTACAACTTAAAGAATTTCCCTATAAAAACCTGATCGCTGTGGGTAGCCTTCATTTTTAAAATATAAAATCCGGGAGGTACATTCGTAGTATTGATGCTGATAAAATCCTGATCCATCTTAGTTCTATAGATGGTATTGCCTGTGCTGAGCGATATAAAATCTATCGTAAAACCAACATTTTTAAATTCTTTTAGTGATTCAAAATTAATTTCTTGCGTGAATGGATTGGGATAAACAGCAAAGGCTGATGAGACATCATGTATAGCAGTAAAAACAAATTCTACCGTATTACTTAAAGCACTGCTGCAACCCTCTTTACCGGATAGGGCGGTATAACTGCCCGATGCCTTTGGTGTTATAGTAGATGCAGTATCGGGAAGCAATACCCCATTTCTAAACCACTTAATATTACTACCACTAGCAGTTATTTTATTCTGCTCTATTTTAAGGACCGGCGCATTGGGGACAGAGGCACATTGCACTTTTACTTTGGTACTTTCAGACAATATGGATCCAGATCCGTTTTTTATTCTTACCTGATAGGTTCCTGTATCCGATAGCTTTACCTGGGTTATTTGAAAAAAAGAAGAATTGGAATTAGGTATTATGATTCCATTTTTTATCCATTCATAAGTAAAGGGGACCTCGCCATCGTGTATGACCCGCATGACCGCTTTTTGACCTTCGATCATGAGTTCCGGAATGATGGTGGATAAAGTGGCGGGAGCGAATTTAATATTTTTAATTTCCGTGGTGAAAGTCAGGGTACCCAGGGCATCTACTGTATATTCATACCATTTGCCATCGTATTTTTCTCTATAGGTTCCACCCCTTCCCTGTGCATCGCCTGCCTTCAATTGGAGTATATATTTGTTATTAGTATCGGAGGGTGCTATTTTATTTTTTAGATCCACCACCAGGTTGCTATCCAGAGTAATCGTATTTTTTGAAAGCCACTTGGTCCAATAATACCTGTTCCAGGCGGGCAGAGTGTTTATCGATGTCGTATTACTTGCAGCCATTACGGAATAAGATGCTACCAAACCATTGGGATCCATATCATGTGTACCCATACCAAATGCATGAATGGCTTCATGCACCGGAGTGGAAATATTGGAATTGTTTAGCGGGGTCACCCCAATATAAGCAAGAGGTAGAAAATTTCCGTTTATATTGGAGGGATAGGGCTTACCATTGGCATCCAATACTCCAAAATAATTTAAATTGGATTGTGCCCCACCACCGGCAATCATATTATTACCCGCACTGTTCAGTATAAATAAGGTGATGGAATAATGGAGTGGGTTGTAGGTCACCGGCATTTTGTAATTCAACAGATAATCGGCAGCAGAGCTGGAGCCCATGCGCTGTACATTTGTTTGTATTTCCTGGTAATGCTGTTTTCCTTCGGCAGTGCTATCTCTCCACCTGGGAAAGTCCTGCTTTTTTATTTTCATCCAGGCTATCGCATTTTCTATAATTGGTTTGTATTCATTGGGCACTACTTTCCAATAATCTGTCCTGTTTCTTAGCCAATCCCATTTAGGGCCCGGCCATCCATCCAGGCTGGCTTGCAATACTTCTATATCCCGAATACTCTGAAGCTCTACCGGGCTTCGAAAATCTATACCACCATTGAGTATATCAAATGTCTTTACTTTACCAAAGCTCAGTTCGTTTAATACTTTTACTATTGCATTGGCATAAGGAGCATAAGACAGTGAATCACAAAAATAACAGGTGGAGTCAAAACCTCGAAGAATGAAGCCGATGTCTTTTTTTTGCTGGGCAGATAGACTGGTGATGGAACATTGAATACATAATACTAACCAAACCATCCATCGGGCACGGGTACCTGGATTTTTGTTGAAAATCATAATTTTTGTAAATGTAGTGAATAATTCACTTGATATTTTTTACGAACTGAAATGACGGTACCGGTAAATTTTTATTTACTTTCTTCTGATTATCTTACAGTAGAAATTTATAAATGTACTGCTGAAATTTTTCCTATGATCCGTACCATACTATTCTTATTCCTTTACATCCCCTCAATCATCAGCCAACTGCCCCCACCACCCAATCTCAATCCTTACTCCTTCAATCCTGCCACCATCTCCTGGTACACTACCCCTGCCAAAAAATGGGAAGATGCACTCCCCGTAGGCAATGGCCGGTTAGGCGCTATGGTATTTGGTACCTATGGAGAAGAACGCATACAATTGAATGAAGAGACTTATTGGTCCGGTGGCCCTTACAATACTACCGTAAAAGGAGGCTACAAAGTATTGCCCAAAATACAAGAGCTGGTATTCAAAGAAAAATACCTTCAAGCCCATAATTTATTTGGCAGGCATTTGATGGGATACCCGGTGGAGCAAATGAAATACCAAAGCCTGGGCAACCTGCATTTGTTTTTAGCTAACCAGGATTCGGTGACCGATTATAAACGTTGGCTTGATCTTGAAACAGGGATAGCCGGTGTGAGTTATACCAGCAAGGGCATACAATATACCCGCGAAGTATTTGCATGGGCGCCGGATGGCCTGATCGTAGTGCATATCACAGCAGACCGACCCAATGCAATTTCATTAAAAGCTAACCTGCGCGGCGTACGCAACCAGGCGCATTCCAATTATGCTACCGACTATTTCAGGATGGATCCCTATGGCTCCGATGGATTAATACTCACCGGCAAATCGGCAGACTATATGGGTGTGGTGGGCAAAATAAAATACGAAGCAAGAGTGCTGGCAAAGACAAAGGGTGGTACCATCAAGACGGATGAGGTAGATCTGATCATTGAAAATGCCAATACGGTCACCCTGTATTTTGCAGCCGCTACCAATTTTGTAAATTATAAAAAAGTAGATGCAGACCAGCACCTCCGGGTAGAAACGTATTTGAATAAAATAAAAAATAAGACCTATGCCCAGATCTACCAGGCAGCTGTAGACGATCACAAAAAATATTTCTCCAGGGTATCCCTGACTTTGCCCATCAACGAAAAATCGTATCTGCCCCTACCCGAGCGCATAAAAAATATACAATCCAATCCCGATCCTGCTTTGACAGCATTGAGTTATAATTTTGGCAGGTATCTGTTGATTGCCTCTTCGCGTCCGGGTACACAAGCCGCTAACCTGCAGGGTATTTGGAACGATGATATGAATCCGGCCTGGGACTCGAAGTACACGACCAATATCAATACCGAAATGAATTATTGGCCGGCCGAGTCGAGTAATCTATCGGAATGCGCCTTGCCTTTATTTGATCTCATCCGGGACCTTACCGACCAGGGCAGCCAGGTAGCGAGGGAACACTATGGCGCACGCGGTTGGGTATTTCATCAGAATACCGATCTGTGGCGGGTGGCAGCACCGATGGATGGCCCTACCTGGGGTACATTTACTGTAGGTGGTGCCTGGCTTTGCACCCATCTGTGGGAACATTACGACTACACCCGTGATATCCCATTTTTAAAAAAAGCTTATCCCATCATCAAAGGCTCGGTGCAGTTTTTTATGGATTTCCTGGTACCTCATCCCAATGGCAAATGGTTGGTGACCAATCCCTCTACCTCACCCGAAAACTTTCCCGATGGCGGTGGAAACAAACCCTATTTTGATGAAGTGACGGCCGGGTTTCGTCCCGGTACTACGATCTGTGCCGGATCCTCTATCGATATGCAGATCCTCTATGATCTATTTGGATATTTTATAGAAGCATCCTCTGTACTGGGCATCAAAGATCCGTTTGTATCATCTGTGCAATCGGCCCGTGAAAAATTAGTACCCCCGCAGATCGGCAGTGATGGATCATTACAAGAATGGGCCGACGACTGGAAATCATTGGAAGAAAATCACCGCCATTATTCCCATATGTATGGATTGTATCCCGGCAAAATATTATACGAAAAGCGTAGCCCGGCATTGATAGCAGCTTATAAAAACGTATTGGAAAAAAGAGGCGATGCTTCTACCGGCTGGTCGCGTGCCTGGAAGATGGCATTATGGGCACGATTGGCTGATGGCAACAGAGCCAATAAAATATACAAAGGATTTATCCAGGATCAGACTTGTCTATCCCTATTTGCTTTATGCGGTCGTGCACCGCAGGTAGATGGTACTTTCGGCGCTACAGCAGCGGTCACCGAAATGCTAATGCAATCACACGATGGCTATATAAAATTATTACCCGCCCTTCCCGATGAATGGGATGATGGTGAATATAAAGGAGTGGTAGCACGGGGTGCTTTTGAATTGGATTTTGCCTGGAAGGATAAAAAAATTACAAGCTTGCTGATAAAGTCGAAAGTCGGTGGCAAATGTAGGATAGAAGATAGGTCCGGATTAAAAATAAGTAGTGGGGGGAAGGTAATCGAATTTAACAAAATTGGTGATGGATTGGTGGAGTTTGGCACAAATAAGGATGGGGTGTATAGGATTGAATAGGTGGGATTGGGTGAAAGGAAAGATGGGATAGTTATTACCCTGATTGTGATAGATGGGGACAAGGGTTAAAAATGGTATGGGTATTGGGGGGTGAATAATTTGTATTAATTTTATAATGAGAATATACGATTGTTAAAGCGCAAATACAGTCGTTGGCAACAACTAAAAATTAAAAAAATGGCAAAACCGACTGTAGTTTTAATGCATATTGCAGGACTAGGAACGAATTTAGTGGTAGACGCAAGTAAGAAACCAACAGTTGACTTGATACAAATAGCAGGCTCTATTGGTTTAAAGGGAGGGCATTTAAGATTTGTAAATTGCGACAAAAAACCGACCGTAGACTTAATGCAGATAGTAAGTGCATACCCAAATAACATCACCTTGGATTTTACCGAAAGAGATTAATGAAAAAAGCACTACCATTTCTTGCAGTTGCCTTTTCGGGATTCCTAGTATATTTATTCGACAAAATATGGGGAAATTCAATCAATTGGGAATCTGTTAAAAGTGTCAAAATTGGAGATTGGATTTCTACAGAATTTTCAATACGAATTTATGAAATAATACTCTTTATTATTCTCTTGACTATTACATATTGGCTAGGTAGAAAATACATTAAAAAAGATTCCTGCTATAATAAAAAGCAAAGGAAACTGCGTGAATTCAATTCTATCACACATAGCCAAACAGATATCCTACTCAGATGGGTAGTTTATTTTGACTACGACAAACCATTTATTTCAGATTTGACTGCATTTTGTACAAAACACCAAGGACCGCCATTAAGATTCGTTGGTCGTAATTGTCCAATTAGAGAATGCGAAAATCACAGAATCAATTTAGATGAAGATATGGTTAAAAATTATATAGAATCTGACTTAATCGACCGTTGGGAAAAATTGAAATAGCAGTTGCCAACAATGTGTATAAGTAATAGAGGTTTAGGTGTAAAACGAAAGAAAATATATAAACCAAGGTCAGTGCAAAACCGAAAGGTTAGTGA
>JBGAVW010000032.1:0-51164 GCA_044227925.1 Saprospiraceae bacterium
TATCTTCTTCTTAGAGCATATTTTGGTACCGCCAGGGTGAAATCAGTCTCTGACCTTCCATTTTCTGAATTTTGCCAACTACATCATCTTCCACTGGTTGAAGTTCAATTCAGAGCTATTTTCTGTGGGTGCGGGTATGGATCCAACAAACGCCTGCCTACGTATTATGTATTTCACCATGCCGGCTTCAGTTTATTGGTGAATTTATATTTCGGTGGATTTCGATTTTATCCTGAAGGCCTCCAAAATCTGTTGATTAAAAATTTTAAAAATCAACATCCTAATACAAAGTTGCATCTAAATCAATCCATCACCAACATAATCAAAGCAAATCATCAACTTGTATTGATGTCAAAACATACTCTCCTAGGCACTTATGATGCCGTGATTCTGGCTTGCAATCCCACCTTGCTCACACTGCATGAGGCAGCTGCCAGGCTTTTTAGTAAACTTAACTACTTTAGATATAATGTAAGTCTGCTGGAATTTGAAAATTTGTATTACCCGACCCCTCATGTAATATCATTTGAAAATAATATGGACGAAATCCGAGATCACATGCCCGTGATGATATTTTTTACCCACCCCAATAAAACGACAGGCTTGACCTATTACTATTCCAGGGATTTACCAAATGAAAAATTATTGATTGAGGCACTGCACCAATCCGGTTTCAAAATAAATTCCATTATTACATCCAGGCAGTACGAAAATTATTTTCCACATTTTACAGCTCCTTCTAAAGTGGAAGTACAGTCAATTCAGGGTAAAGACCATTTGTATTACATCGGCGAAAGCACTACCTTCAGTGTGCTCCCTGCTATTGCCAACATGAATAAAGAAGTATTTTCACTTTTAAAATCCTCAATTACATCAAACTAACCATAAAACAATATGGACCATCCAATAGATTGGGAAAAAGTCGAATTTTTCAAAAATGCCGAATTTGACCTGAGCGGACTTGAAAACTATTTTATTACTAAAAATTTTACACAAGGCGAAATCATTATTGATTCCAATGTTAAAAACTCAAAATTATACATCCTGTTATCTGGACATTGTACAGTAAATAAGGGAGAATTGGTGTTACACACGATAAAACCGAATCACATATTTGGCGAAATTTCCTCCTTGCTGCTGCTTCCGGTAAATGCAGACATTCAGGCAAAAACCGACTGCTCTACATTGGAATTGGATGTACAGCGCATGGAAAACGATGCTACGGCAAAATCATTATTGAGTAATCTAAAATTATTGGCTGGCAGGGAAGTTGCCAACAAACTCAATCAATCCAATCAAGGATATGCATTGAAGCTTAAAAAGGAAAATGAAGACCTTAAAGAAAAAAGAAGGTATTCCATACTTTTCACTCAATTATTTACAGGCATTTCCATTTATACATTCTGCCTTGATATTATCCGCAGGTATGAGTCTAAACTGCCCAGCAATACCATTATATCCAGCATCATCATATTGATTTTTGCTTTATTATTATTGTATCTGATCATCAAATCCAAATTACCATTAAAATCCTACGGCATTACCCTTGAAAACTGGAAATCCAACCTACTGTATTCTTTTCTTTATTCTTTGCCAATATTGATTCTTGCATTTATAGGTAAATATTGCTGGATGAAATACGATACAACCGGTACGGTAAAACTTTTTCAACCGGAGGCCGTTTTTACCAAACCCGAAGATTTTAATTTTACATTTTATAGTGTCGCTATAATCGCTTATTGCCTGTTGAGCATAGTGCAGGAATTCATTGGAAGGTGCGGTATTCATGCCACTTTGAGAAACTACTATTTATCAGATGAAAATCCGTCCGAATGGAAAGGGATTATAGTTTCATCTATTATGTTCATGGCTACTCATGCACACCTGGGAGCATTATTTTCTGCTTTGGTATTTTTGCCAGGTGTATTTTGGGCTTGGATATTTACAAAACAAAATTCCATAGTGGGTCCTGCTTTTTCTCATTGTATTATAGGTGTATTCATTGTATTTATTTTGGGAATACCACTCTAGGTTTGGATAGACGAGTGGGCAATTTGCCTTACGCCTTCCCCCCAGCATTACTGATTCCTTTCCTTCCTTTTATTTATTTCATCCCTGATTTTGGCGGCACGTTCGTAATCTTCTTCAGCCAGCACATCTTCGAGCATTTTATTTAACGCCTCTATAGAATATTGATTGAATGCACCTCCATGCCTTTCTTTCCTTGCAGGTTGACTGGCTGGAGCAGCTGACCTGTCTTCTGATTCTTCCAGTACCACTCCTGCTGACTCCAATATAAAATCAAAGGTATAGATTGGACAGTTGGCCCTTACCGCCATTGCCACGGCATCCGAGGTACGTGAATCTATTTCTACCGTTTCTCCATTTTTAACACATACCAGCCTTGCATAGAAAATTCCATCCAGCAGGTTATTGATTACTACTTCTTTTATCTCAATATCAAACGTATCGAGTGCATTTTTAAATAAATCGTGAGTGAGTGGCCGGTTGGGATTCATTTTTTCCATTGCAACGGCGATGGCCTGTGCCTCAAATGAACCAATTACTATCGGAAGTTTCCGGGATCCATCTACCTCTCCCAATACGACAGCATAGTTATGCGATTGAGAAATACTATGCGATAGTGTTACTATTTCGAGTTCTATTTTCTTCATTATATCTGAAACAAATCATGCCAAAGATAAGTATTTCTTTAGTTTGCATGGTGGGTAAGAATCAGACCAGCGGCTGACCTGGGTTTTAATGGGATTTTATCTTTTTCACCGCTGCTGTCAACCGGGGAACTACATCGAATACATCTCCTACTATACCATAGTCGGCAGCCTTGAAAAAAGGGGCCTCCGGATCTTTGTTTACTACTACGATTACTTTTGAATTATTTACACCAGCAAGATGTTGGATAGCCCCGGAAATTCCAAGGGCAATGTACAATTTTGGTTTTATCGCGATACCGGTCTGTCCTACATGCTCATGATGTGGCCTCCAGTGAGCATCAGCTACAGGCCGGCTACAAGCAGTAGTGGCTCCCAATGCATCGGCAAGTTCCTCCACCATACCCCAATTTTCAGGTCCTTTTAAACCCCTGCCGGCTGACACCACCAGTTCTGCCTCAGGTAAAGGCGTTTTTCCTGTCATTCTTTTTGTATCCATTACTTTCACTTTTTGGCCTTGGGTATAGGGTGTGATCTCTATCATAGCATCTATACCATCTGATTTTACAGGAACTGCGCCAGATGAAATAGTCAATATTTTACAAGCCCCCAGCAGTTTTACATTTGCAATGGCTTTACCCGCATATACTGACCTGGTTAAAATAAATTCTTCACCGCTGATCTCCGGCAATGCAGTGACCCCTGTGGCACAACCACTATTCATCCTGATGGCCAGCCTGCCTGCCAGGCTTTTACCTGTACTTGTATTGGCCATGATTATCGCCCTGGCATTTTGTGCAAATGCTATATCAGCAATGCATTTCGTAAGGCCATGATTATCTGAAAAATTTATTTGTTGATTGATATGGAATATTTTTTCTGCTCCGGCTTTTCCCACTACGCTAAGATCATTTGATTCGCCTAATACAATGGCGAAGCAAGAAGAGCCTGTACGGGTGGCCACTTCGTGGGCATAGCTCACAGCTTCCAAAGATGATTTCTTAAAAGAACCATTATACGAATCCACAACTGCAATTATACTTGACATGTTTTATTAATTTAAATTAAGGTGTTTAGAATAGTTTTTCTTTTTCGTGTAAAATAGTGATCAATTCTTCAGCATTAGCAGCATCTATCAAAGTGACTCCTTTTTTTGCCGAGGGCAAAAAATAATGCGTATAGCCTATGTTTCCGCTATAAGGAAGGGGTTCTATCACTTGCAAAGGTTTTGCTTTAGCCCCCATGATGCCTTTCATATTTGGGATGCGTTGTTCAGCCAATCCTTTTGAGGCGCTGATTACAAAAGGGGTACTGAGCTCCACTATTTCTATACCTCCTTCTATGTCCCGTTCACAGGTAGCTACGTTTCCATTTATTTCCAGTTTACTTGTATACGATATAAACGGAAGATCCAATAGTTCTGCAAGCATGGCACCCGTCTCAGCCGATTGGTATTCAATAGTTTCTTTTCCTAAAAAAATGATATCAAACCCCATTGCCTGTGCTGCAATATTTCTTGCCACATGCTCACTGGATTGGGGCAAACCATTGATGCGTATGGCATCATCAGCGCCTATGGCCAATGCCTTTCTGATCATCGCGTCATTTGCCGGTGGCCCCATATGGATTACGGTAACGGTTCCACCCAATTTTTCTTTTATTTCCAAGGCACGGACCAATGCATACCATTCATCATAGGGATTGAGTATGTAAGTGACCCCATCACTGTTGTATTCGGTATCATTATTCTTAAAACTAATCTTACTGGTAGTATCCGGAGTAGCTGAGATACAGACTAATATTTTCATGGGACAAAGGTAAGGAAAAAAAGGAATTTGACTTTGGGTCAAGAAAATAAAAGCAATAAAAATTGTGGCTCATAGCAATATCGTCCCTTTCTATTAGTCTCCATATTTTGTAACCTTGTCCCAAGCAAACTATGGCCTAGCATTTGCTAAAAGCGCATATTAGAATTACTACCTTACTTCACGATATTAAGATTTAATTAGTTATATCTTTAACAGCCAGAAGCCTATTTGCGGTAGCACGGGCTTTAGCCTGTGTTGAAGTAGTAAAATCAATCGATTAATGAAAAGAGACGCGCTCTATTTATAATCAAACTTAATTACCTGGTAAACAAAAAGGATTTGTTCAAAAAAAACATTCAACCTCTACCATCCCAACACCCAGGCAAATATCAAAGGAGCTACGATAGTTGCATCGCTTTCCACTATAAACTTGGGAGTATGTATATCCAGTTTGCCCCAGGTTATTTTTTCATTGGGCACTGCACCTGAGTACGAACCATACGATGTAGTACTATCGCTGATCTGGCAGAAATAAGACCAGAACGGCACATCATGCCATTCGAGGTCCTGGTACATCATAGGCACTACGCAGATGGGGAAATCGCCTGCTATACCTCCACCAATCTGGAAGAAACCTACGCCTTTGCCACCCGAGTTTTTTCGATACCAATCAGACAAATACACCATATAATCAATACCACTTTTTACAGTAGAAGATTTTAATTCACCTTTGATTACATAGCTGGCAAAAATATTACCGGTAGTACTGTCTTCCCATCCCGGGCAGATGATAGGCAGGTTTTTCTCAGCTGCGGCTACGATCCAACTGTCTTTGGGATCTATCTCATAATATTGTTTCAGATCACCACTCAGTACTGTTTTATATAAAAATTCGTGTGGCAGAAAAGATTCGCCATTTTGCTCAGCCTTTACCCATTGGTGATGTAAATGTTTTTGAAGTCTGCGGAAAGCTTCTTCTTCCGGGATACAGGTATCCGTTACGCGATTATAATGATTTTCCAGCAGGTCCCACTCTTGCTCAGGCGTCAGGTCACGATAATTAGGAATGCGTTTGTACTTACTGTGAGCTACCAGGTTCATTACATCTTCTTCCAGGTTTGCCCCGGTACAGGATATGATATCTACTTTTCCTTGTCTGATCATTTCAGCAAGCGAGATGCCAAGCTCACCCGTACTCATAGCCCCCGCCAGCGTGATCATCATTTTACCCCCTTCAAGCAAATGGGATTCATATCCTTTGGCAGCATCCATGAGTGCAGCCGCATTAAAATGCCTGTAATGATGCTCTATAAATTTTGAAACCGGACCTCTTTCCATTTTTAATTAATTTATATTTAAAAAATATTCGCAATTCTCGAATTGTACATCGTATATCGAACACCCCACTTCGACCATCGTATATCTTATTTTCTGCATCGTACATTCTACATAGTACATCGTAATTTGTACATCGTACATCTATTAATATCCCAATATCTTCAACATATCCTCCGCTGCCTGCTCTTCCTGGTACAATCTATCCACCAGGTTGCCTTGTTCATCCCGATCGACTAAAATATGTTTAGGGCTTGGAATCAAACAATGTTTTATTCCTCCATAGCCACTCAAAGCATCCTGATAAGCTCCGGTATGGAAAAAGCCAAGGTATAATGGTTCCGTATCATTTTTAGAAGCTGCCGGCAGATAAACCTGGTTTTCATGCACTTCGCTGTTGTAGAAATCACTATTATCGCAGGTAATTCCTCCTATATTCACCCTGGTAAAATCATTATACCATTTGTTTATAGGAAGTAAAATAAATCGTTCGGCAATACCCCAGCTATCCGGTAATGTATTCATCAATGAATTGTCTATCATATACCAAAGCTCAGAATCATTTTGTTGTTTTTGACCGGTTACGGAGAAGACGGTTGCTCCGCTTTCACCCACAGTATATTTACCAAATTCAGAGAAAATATCCGGCTCAGGAATTCCTTCATCAGTACAAGCAATTTTTATCTGCTTCACTATTTCATTGATCATATAGCTATAATCGTAATCGAAGCCTAAAGAATTTCGAATAGGAAGTCCTCCGCCAATATCAATGGCATGCAATTCAGGGCATATCTTTTTCAGTTCACAATATACTTTGAGAACTTTCTTGAATTCTCCCCAATAATAAATGGTGTCTTTGATACCTGTATCCACAAAGAAATGCAGCATTTCCAATTTAAACTTTGGATTATTGGCCAGATGATCTTTATAAAACTGTATGACCTCACTGCTCCGGATACCCAATCTTGAGGTATAAAATTGAAAATTGGGTTCTTCTTCAGTAGCGACCCGGATGCCGATTTTGCAACCGTTTTCTACAAATTCATTATAGATTCCCAGTTCTTCTTTATTATCAAGTATAGGGACTACGTTTTTAAACCCTTCATTTATGAGTTTGCAAATTTTTTTGCCATAATCCCCTGCTTTATATCCATTGCAAAGAATAATTTCATTTTTGTCCAGTTTGCCGTGCATATGCAGTTTGCGGATCAGATCTATATCAAACGAACTGGAAGTTTCCAGGTGAGCTCCGTTTTGCAATACTTCTTCCAGTATAAACCGGAAATGGCAGGACTTGGTACAATAACAGTAATAATAATTGCCATTGTAGCCTACATTTTTCATGGATCGGTTAAACAGATTTCTTGCTCTTTTTATCTGTGCACCAATCCGCGGGAGATAGGTAAGTTTAAAAGGAGTGCCGTATTTCCTGATTAAATGTATGAGTGGAATTCCATTAAAATCGAGGTATCCGTTTTCGATATCGAAGCCTTCCTGTGGAAAATAAAAGGTCTGTTCGATGAGGTCAAAATAACGGTTTTTCATCTATCCAAATTGGTTCTAGGTTTTGTGAAAAAATTAAGGAGACAAAGGTAGTTTTTTGAATAAAATATTATAATAAATACATCGTTTTTTTCAAAATGTTTTATATCATCAATAAAACCAGTGTAATTACAGTAATTGCAGAGTAATTACTTTAAGTGTAAAGCATTGAACAAACAGGTATCAGGGAAATAGCTTATTCAGTAATACTTTTGACAAAAGATATTTCGATTCTATTGTCCAGCCGGCGATATGTGGGCTTAGGATTACATTTTTGAGCCTATACAATCTTTCATACAAATTCTTTTCCTCCTCTGTAAAAGTTTCGGGTTTTTCATTTTCAAATACATCAAGGCATGCACCTCCGATATGATTGTTTTCCAGTGACTGAATTAATGCACCGGTATCTATTACATTTCCCCTGGAGGTATTCATGATTATCGTACCGGGATTGCAGTTTTCAAAAAATACCCTGTCTGCAAAATGGTAAGTATCCTGAGCCAAAGGCAGGTGAAAACTAATGATTTGAGCTTCCAACTGTAATTTATTTAAGCTTACCTCAGTTACATAATCAAATTCATCGGCATATCCTGCACCCAGGTATTTATCAAAAGCCAACACATTTACTTCCATTCCTCTCAGTTTTTTAGCAAACTGAGAACCCGTATGACCGAAACCTATAATTCCTACGGTTTTGCCAGCCATTTCCCAACCCCTCCTGGCTTCTCTTTTCCAGATTTTTTGTTTTACTTCAGCATCGGCCACATGAAGTTGATTGGCCAGAGATAAGAGCATACCCAATGCATGCTCTGCTACTGCATTTTTATTACCCTCCGGAGAAAAACAAACTTTTATACCTTTAGATTCGGCATACTGGATATCTACCACTTCTCTCCCCGAACCCAGTCTGCCAATAAATCTGAGATTGGTAGCCAAATCAATAAAAGGTCTGGTGCAAAGAATTTTTGAGTTGATTATCAAACCCTGATAGTCGTGTATGATCTTTTTTGTTTCTTCGTAACTGATATCCGGCATGTATGTTACTTCGTAGGCTTTTGCTTTCATACCCTCGATCAGTACCGGATGTACTGCATCTGTAATCAATACTTTATTCATCATCATGACAAAGATAAATAGTATAATCCCAAGCCCGATGAGCTATACCCATTAGCTTACCTGCATTTCGCATTACTTAAAATATGTCATCTCCAACCATCGGCAAACTCAGTAGAAAATCGTAGGCGGAAAATCAATTTTCATAGGCTGATTGTTATATCTTTGCCCGATTTTTTTACAATTAAAAACCGAAGAGAAAGATGCCGCGTGACCATTCAATTAAATCTGTATTGATTATAGGATCTGGACCCATCATTATAGGCCAGGCATGTGAATTTGATTATTCCGGCTCACAGGCTTCCCGCTCTTTGAGAGAGGAAGGTATAGAAGTGAGTCTGATTAACAGCAATCCTGCCACCATAATGACTGATCCGGTAACGGCTGATCACGTATATCTATGGCCATTGACAGTAGAGAGTATAATCAAAATACTGGAGGAACAAAAAATAGATGCTGTACTACCGACGATGGGAGGGCAAACCGCACTAAATCTGGCCATGGAAGCGGATAAACAAGGTGTATGGGAACGATTTAATGTACGCATGATAGGTGTGGATGTGGCTGCTATAGAATTGGCTGAAAATCGGGAACTTTTTAGAAATCATGTAAAAACACTGGGCATGTCCGTGCCCCCTTCTTATATAGCCAACAGTTTTCTGGAAGGTAAAAATGCAGCACAAAAGATAGGTTTCCCTTTAGTAATCAGACCCTCCTTTACACTTGGTGGTACAGGTGGTGGCTTTGTAATGAAAGAAGAGGAATTTGACGAAGCACTACGCAGAGGACTGGATGCTTCACCATCGCACGAAGTATTGGTTGAAAAGGCGGTGCTCGGATGGAAAGAATTTGAGCTTGAACTCCTCCGTGATTTAAACGATAGTGTTGCCATTATTTGTACTGTAGAAAATATGGATCCTATGGGTATCCATACCGGTGACAGTATCACAGTAGCTCCTGCCATGACTTTGTCGGATACCGCATTTCAAAGAATGCGTACCGATGCCATTATCCTCATGCGCTCCATGGGCAATTTTGCCGGAGGCTGTAATGTTCAGTTTGCATTAAATCCTGAAAATGAGGACCTTATTGTAGTGGAAATCAATCCACGCGTTTCACGGTCTTCGGCATTGGCCTCTAAAGCCACAGGTTATCCTATTGCAAAAATTGCCGCCAAACTTGCTATTGGCTATAATCTGGATGAATTAAAAAATCAAATTACAAAAACGACCTCAGCATATTTTGAACCCACACTAGACTACGTGATTGTAAAAATGCCACGCTGGGATTTTGAAAAATTTCCAGGAGCCGATCATAAGCTTGGTTTGCAAATGAAATCGGTGGGCGAAGTGATGGCGATAGGCAGAAGCTTTCTCGAGGCACTGCAAAAAGCATGTCAATCACAGGAAAATCGCAGAATGGGTTTGGGTGCAGATAAAAAAGAATGGATTCAGACTGGAGATATCCTGGCTCGCCTGGAGACTGCTTTTGATGACCGAATTTATAGGATCAAAGACGCAATGAGACTGGGAGTACCCGAAAAGACAATTCATAAACTCACTTTGATTGATCATTGGTTTTTAAAACAAATAAAACAGCTGGTGAAAATTGAAGATGAATTGGTGACCAGATTTAATGTAGCTGAAGATATACCGGAGCCCTTCTTTCGGCAAATGAAAGAAATGGGCTATAGTGATGGTCAGATCGCCTGGCTATTGAGAATAAATGAAAGGGATGTATATAAACACAGAATGAATCTGGGTATAAAGAGGACTTATAAAATGGTGGATACATGTGCGGCCGAGTTTGAAGCTAAAACTCCGTATTTCTATTCCACTTTTGACCAGGAAAATGAATCTATCCCTTCTGATAAGAAAAAAATTATAGTCCTTGGATCAGGCCCAAACAGGATAGGTCAGGGTATTGAATTTGACTATTGCTGTGTGCATGGTTTACTTGCCATTAAAGAAGCAGGATACGAATCCATTATGGTCAATTGTAACCCGGAGACCGTTTCTACCGATTTTGATGTCGCAGATAAACTCTATTTTGAACCTGTATATTGGGAACATCTCAAAGAAATCCTGGAGCTTGAAAAACCTGAGGGGGTAATCGTACAGCTGGGAGGGCAAACCGCCTTAAAGTTGGCTGAAACGATGGATAAAGAAGGTATAAAAATAATTGGTACTTCTTTTAATAGTCTTGATATAGCAGAAGACCGGGGTAGGTTTTCTGATTTGTTGAAAGACTTGGAGATTCCCTATCCAGAGTACGGAACTGCAAGGGATGCGGACGAAGCTTTGATTGTTGCAAAACGAACAGGATATCCGGTATTGGTGAGGCCTTCATATGTATTAGGAGGTCAAAAAATGCGCATTGTAATCAATGATGAAGAACTGGAGCATCATGTACTCAGCATTTTTAAACATATGCCCGAAAACAAGGTTTTGATAGATCAGTTTCTCGAGCGTGCCAAGGAAGCAGAGATTGATGCTATATTCGATGGTGATGATTTTCACATCATGGGTGTGATGGAACACATAGAGCCCGCAGGCATTCACTCCGGGGATAGTAATGCTGTATTACCACCTTATAGCCTCAATCAAACTGAAATTGATACCATGGCTGAATACGCTGAAAAGATTGCCCGAGCGCTAAACATTAAAGGGCTAATTAATATTCAATTTGCATTAAAAGATCACAAAGTATATGTGATAGAGGCTAACCCTCGTGCCTCACGTACAACTCCATTTATCGCTAAAGCATATCAGGTACCCTACCTTAACATCGCTACCCATATTATGATGGGAACTAAAAAGCTAAAAGACTTTAATATTGTGAAAAAGCTAAATGGGTATGCTATAAAAGTTCCTGTATTTTCATTTGACAAATTCCCACACGTAGATAAACAACTAGGCCCTGAGATGAAAAGTACCGGCGAGATGATTTATTATATTAAGGACTTAAAAGACCCGTTTTTCAGAAAAATACTAAATGAAGCCAGTATGTACCTGAGCAGGTGATGTTTAAAGGCTAACCTTGAAATCCAACATACATCCCGAGCATTGTACCCATTGATTCATTTCTACCTCCTTTTGTATATTTTATGCAAGAGCATCACAGAATAAAATTAATTCCGCTTACCCTGGAAATGATCCAATCCATTATGATTGGGCCAGAGGATTTTTATTCGCGCTTTGGAATAATTTTGCCCACGCCGTATACTGAATTTCCGGGGTCGATGGAAAACTCCATAAATAGCCTTGAGTCAAATCATTCATGGTCGCCTTTCCTATCTTATGCTATCATTTCAAAAGATCAAGCTACCTATATTGGTCAAGCAGGTTTTTTTGGCCCTCCTGATGAAACCGGTACAGTAGAACTGGGCTATGAAATTGCCCGGGATTTCAGAGGCATGGGATTCGCAAACGAGGTGATAGAATTACTGATTAAAACTGCATTTGAGGTAACCGAAGTAAAATCGATTATTGCTCATACTCTCAATACAAGAAATGCTTCCAATCACCTGCTGATTAAAAATAATTTCATATTTGACAGGGCAGTAGAAAGTGACGAGGATGGAACCATCTGGAGGTGGGTTTTGACCAGAAAAATGTATTTATTTAAACAAATGTTTTAGATACTCTTGTCTCCTTAAAAAGTTAGATGTATTTTGTGCATAACTACCAATTGCCATGCATCCCAAAAAGACTACGTTGCACCATAAACTTAGGCATTTTGCCGATCATATTGTCGATGAAGAAATGAAGATATATCGGGAAGCCGGTATAGATATTCCATACAGGTGGCATTCAATACTTCAAATTTTCAACGAATTTGATAAATCATTTACTATATCGGAGTTGGCCACTATCCAGGAAAAGACTCATCCGGATATTGTATTTACCATAAACCAAATGGTAAAGGACGGTATGATCGAAGAACAACCTGATGAATATGACAAGAGAAAACGGATGATAAGCCTTTCGGAAAAATCAAGAAAAATTTTGCCCAAATTGGTTCCGCTTTGGAATGCTGTAAACGATGCTACCAAATCATGGCTAAACGAAATTGCTCCTGATCTCTGGCTCAATCTTGAAGCACTCAACCATTCACTTGAGCATACTAGTTTTTATCAAAGGATAAAACACATCAAAAGGAATACTGAACTTAAACAAATAAAATTTATTCCATTTCAGGAATTAGCAGATGGTCATCAGAGGGTATTATCCTATTGGATTGATTTCAAATCAAAGTATTTTTATATAAAAGAGATAGAAAATTCAATTCAACAGCTTCCGGCTTCATTAAAAAAGCATGAAACGGTAGCCTCAATGGCTATGAATAATAATAAAGTGCTGGGCTGTACCATTTTTTCCCGAAGGAGTTTTCGCATTGCTGAAATTGTATTCTTATTTATAGAAGAAGAAAGCAGAAGAAAGCACATTGCTACGCATCTGCTTGAACATACCATAAAGGTTAGTAAAGACCTGGGCGTAAGTCAGTTGATAATACAATCTCATCCAAAATTGGTTGCAATAAATGAGCTTTTAAAAAAGAATGATTTTGCTCTTCAAACCCAGGGGTTTGGGTCCATTCTTAAATACGATGAATTTCCTTTGATTTATATGAAAGATCTTGGGTGAAGATTGGCACCATTAATAAAGGCAGCCAATAATAATTGAGATTTGCATTACATCCTGGCTCCTGATAAATAATAAAATGGAGTACAAAACCAATTGACCAGAATCCGCGATCGTTCATTTACGATGTATGATTTATCCCATTTAAATTCAATATAGGATGTGTAGTTAACATCATTAGTTGACATTACACTATCGTAGATTTACGATGTATGGATAACTATATATTTTTTTGAACCAACGACATTAAACTCAAGCGGATAAAATTAGATTAAAAGCATTTATTCCTCATAGACCATCGTACATTTACGATGTATGATTAATCTAATTTTTTCTTAATCTGATCGCATACAATTTCTTTACAAAAAGTGAAATAAAATCATTAGGATTAATACATAATCGTACATTTACGATGTATGATTATCTTTCAAATTTTTATCACTTTATACAGTTGAATTTCAATGGTGAAAGGGTGTAAAAAACATATACCGCAAGACTACAATCGTACATTTACGATGTATGTTAAGCTCTTGGATTTTCCTCTAGACTCAGGTAAAATGAAATGAATAAAAATAGAGTAATAATCATTTTACCAAACTCTCTATCGTACATTTACGATGTATGTTTAGCTTACCAATTCATTCTCCACATTCTCAAAATAAATAGTTGGGGAGCAGAGGTAAAATAGTCAAACAGTATATGATCGAATCTTGAGATTATAGGACCATCCCATTCCGTTATAAGAATACATTTAACAAGATCATCCATTTTATAAAGAACATATGAATATATTAAGTGCCCAGGTTTCCTTACCCGTACAAGTACGTTGTACCGTACAAAGAGATTCCATCTAATCTTTGATTTTAAAAATAGGTAGTTGTTTTTTCACCTTACACTTCCATCCATTTACCTTCTTCTGCTAAAAGCACATTTTCAAACTTTGCCTTTGCTTCTGCAAGCAATACACTCAGGTCCTTATATCGCGATGAAAAATGTCCTATAGCAAGTCTTTTTACCTTCGCTTTCTCAGCTATGGTAGCAGCATCGAGCGCTGTGCTGTGATGATTTTCAATAGCCTTTGACTTATGCATCTCGGTATAAGTGGCTTCGTGATATAATAAATCTGTATTTTGAATATATGTACAAACACCTGGATGAAATACAGTATCTGAGCAATAGGCATAGGATTTAGCAGGCAAAGGATCTGTGGTATAGTCCAGGCTTTTCATCAAAGTGCCGTCTTCTAAGGTTACATCCTGCCCATCCTTTAGTTTTCTAATGACTTCGTAAGGTGGAAGGTCACCTATTATTTTGGCCGCATTAAAAACCCTTTTCCCAGATTTTTCCTTGATCAAAAATCCAAATGTCGGAACTCTATGAGATAATGGAAAGGCAATTGCCTTTTTTACTGCATCATCCATCAGTTCTATTGATTTGTTTCCATCTAACTCAACCCAGATTATTTCAAAATTGAATGAGGACATAGCAAGTTCCATGACATAATGCATCAGCCTTTCCAATCCCGGAGGTGAATACACAAACAATTTATCTTTTCTGCCTGTAAGATTCATTGTTGTCAGCAATCCCGGTAACCCAAAATAATGGTCTCCATGAAGATGCGAAATAAATATATGCTCTATTTTGTGCGGCTTGGCTTGATATTGAACCAATCTTTCTTGTGTGCCTTCACCACAGTCTATTAAAATATAATGCTCGTGAATATTGATTAGCTGAGAACTAGGGTGTCTGCCATAGGCCGGAAGTGCACTACTATTCCCCAATACCAGTACTTCAAATCTCGACATTTTCCCAGGTCCTTATTCGTCAGATCCCTGTTCTAATTCTTTCTGCAGATCCTCCATCATGGCAAACTCTATAGATTCCTGCAAAGTTGGCACTATAGTAAGGATAGTTTCTAATCTGGATATTTGAATCAGTTTTACTACTGGAGCATGTACCACTCCGGTAATAATAAAAGAGCCAAAATCTTTCCATAGCCTGTTCGCCGTGAGTATGGAAGAAAGCCCTGATGAATCTACATATTTTACATGGGTAAGGTCAAGAATCAAATTGCGGACTCCTTCATTCCTTAAAAAAATAAACTCAGACTTCAAATCAGGAGCAATAAGTGAATTTAAATTTTCTTCATTCAACTTAAAAATGGCATATCTATCTTCTTTATCTATTGAGTACTTCATGTCATTTCGTCATTATTAAACAGCAAAAGTAGATTTTTTTGGCAATAAATTATGTTTGGGCTCAAATTTGATACTTCAATTTTTAGAGAGAATCATATTTTGGCTAAAAGTTAGAGTTTATTTAATTCTTCTTTTTTATTGAAATATATTTCTTTTTAAGTGTTGTAATATTTTGAGGTAGGCGCTTAAAAAATTTGGATTTGTGTGTCTGCCTTTAAAATCGTATAATTGTTTTGTCTTTCAACTAATTTTAAATGAGTAATAAAAGATCACCGCAATTTCAAGATGTCATACGCAAAAGCCGTGAAGAAGCCAACAGGCTTCGCCATGACTTTGTAGGTACTGAACATTTTTTACTTGGGTTATTAAAAGATCGTGACAATCTGGTAGTCAAGGTTTTAGAAAGCCTTGAGGTAGACTGTACCGAGCTTAAATACAAGCTGGAAAAAGTGCTGCATAAAGAACTGGCTTCCAGCAGTCCTGCCAACGCTGTACGGGAAGACCTGCCACTCAGCAAACATGCTGAAAGAATCTACCGTCTAAGTCATCTCGAAGCGAAAGAGATGAAGCAAGATACAGTTGCCCCTGAGCATCTTATGCTTTCTATATTAAAGCATAAAGACAGCGAAGCCACCCGAATTTTGGGTGAACTGGATGTGGATTATGAAACCTTCAGATCTGAATTGCAATATGTTATTCAGGAACAAGATTTAGCTAACAGTGATTATTTCGCTCAGGCCCAGTCTGATTCTGAGTCAGGCTATGAAGAAGAAAGTTCTTCAAAATTTCCTCGTAAAGGCCAGCCAAAATCACGTACGCCTGTATTAGACAATTTTGGCAGAGATATTACCCGCCTTGCCGAGGAAGATAAACTGGACCCCATAGTGGGCAGGGAAAATGAAATAGAGAGGGTTTCCCAAATACTTTCCAGAAGAAAGAAAAATAATCCCATCTTGATTGGCGAGCCCGGAGTAGGTAAAACTGCCATTGTAGAGGGACTTGCACTTAGAATAATTCAGCGAAAAGTCAGCCGTACGCTATTTAATAAGCGGATTGTAATGCTCGACCTTGCTGCATTGGTTGCTGGTACTAAATACAGAGGCCAATTTGAGGAAAGAATGAAAGCCATCATGAATGAACTGGAAAAATCACGCGATGTGATCCTGTTTATTGATGAAATCCATACAATAGTTGGTGCCGGTGGCGCTACAGGCTCATTGGATGCTTCGAATATCTTTAAGCCCGCCTTAGCGCGAGGTGAATTACAATGTATCGGCGCCTCTACACTTGATGAGTACAGACAATATATCGAAAAAGATGGTGCCCTGGATAGAAGGTTTCAGAAAGTAATGGTGGATCCCCCATCTCCTGAAGAGGCAGTATCCATATTGCATAATATTAAATCCAAATACGAAGATTTTCACAATGTTTCGTACTCAGATGAAGCAATTAAAGCCTGTGTAAAACTCAGTGACCGTTACATTACTGACCGTTTTTTGCCAGACAAAGCAATTGATGTGTTGGATGAAGTAGGCGCACGTGTGCATTTAAAAAACATACATGTACCAAAACACATAGAGGACATTGAGCAAAAAATAGAGCAGATTAAAGAACTTAAGAACAGTGCTGTAAAAAATCAACAATACGAAAAGGCTGCTGAATACCGTGACTCCGAATCTAAGCTTATGGCTAAACTGGAAGCTGCCAAAGAAGCCTGGGATGAAGAATCAAAAAGCAAACGTTATCCTGTTGATGAAGACGACATAGCTGAAATAATTGCCTTGATGACCGGCATCCCGGTAAAAAGGGTCGCTCAAAAAGAAAGCAAACGCCTGGTAAGCATGACTGGCGATATGAAAAAAGTTATTATTGGTCAGGATGAAGCAATTGAAAAGATAACAAAGGCTATACAGCGTAATAGAGTTGGATTAAAAGATCCAAAAAAACCGATAGGTACTTTCATTTTCCTTGGTCCTACCGGGGTAGGCAAAACGGAATTGGCAAAGGCCCTGGCAAGGTATTTATTTGATAATGATGATGCACTCATACGTATCGACATGAGTGAATATATGGAAAAATTTTCAGTAAGCAGATTGATAGGAGCTCCTCCGGGCTATGTAGGATACGAAGAAGGAGGCCAACTTACTGAAAAGGTAAGAAGGAAACCATACTCCGTCATATTGTTGGATGAAATTGAAAAAGCACATCCGGATGTATATAATATTTTGCTTCAGGTACTTGATGATGGATTGCTGACCGATGGCCTCGGAAGGAAGGTGGATTTTAAAAATACCTTGATCATCATGACCTCCAATATCGGGGTAAGACAACTTAAAGATTTTGGGCAGGGAGTAGGTTTTGCGACCAAAGCCCGCCAGGAATCAGCTGAAGAAAATACTAAAAGTGTGATTCAAAATGCACTTAAAAAGACTTTTTCACCAGAGTTTCTGAACCGTATAGATGATGTAGTGATATTTAACAGCCTCGATGAAGCACAGATATTCCAGATCATCGATCTTTCTTTGGCTAATCTTACCAAAAGGTTGGGCAATATGAATTTTGAGCTTAAGCTTACAGAAGAAGCCAAAAAATTTGTAGCGGAAAAGGGCTATGATCCCCAGTATGGCGCCAGGCCATTAAACAGAGCCATCCAGAAGTATATTGAAGATCCGCTGGCTGAATTTATCCTGAATGATTCACCGGAAGCCGGAGCTGTACTGGAAGCTGATCTAAACGAGGACAAAACTAAGCTTACGATTATGGTTCATAAAGAAGCTGCATCTTGATTTTAATTACTACTGCTTGTATTTCAAAAAATTATAATTAGTTTTGCATCGGGTTTTTAATTAAATCCGATGCACTTTTTTTATTACTTTATTAAACTATTTAATCACTAAAATTTAAATTACTTGGCCGAAAACAAACCACCTTTCAGACCCAGAGGACCTCAACGTGGGGTTCCATTCCAAAAAGAATATGGATTCAGAATAAACGGTGATATAAGAGTACCAGAGGTACGTATTGTAGGTGACAATCTGGCAGAATTAATCATCGATGAGGCACCTGTAGAGACAGGAATATACCCAATTCGACAAGCCTTAAAAATGGCAGAAACCCTTGGGATTGATCTTGTAGAAATATCACCCAACGCCGTGCCTCCGGTATGCAGACTCATAGATGTAAATAAATTCCTTTACCAAAAAGAAAAGAAGGAAAAAGAACTCAAGGCCAAAGCAGTAAAGGCGGAAATCAAAGAAATCCGGTTTGGCCCCAATACAGATGATCATGATTTTGACTTCAAACTGAGACATGCCCAGGAATTCATTAAAGAAGGATCAAAAGTAAGAGCCTATGTATTTTTTAAAGGGCGCTCCGTTGTGTTCAAAGATCGTGGAGAATTACTACTCCTTAAATTCATTAAAGAACTGGATGATATCGCCTCTTGTGAGTCATTGCCAAAGCTGGAAGGCAAGAAAATGTTTATTTTGCTCACACCAAGGAAAGGGGCGCCAAAAAAGGTTTAATACGACTGCAAAACCGTTTCTTCTTTCTCCATTATACCTAAGAATATCAAATGATTGCCTTCACTTTCGGTTTTTGGGGTTTGGACATTAATGCTTTGGAACGGGCTTAGTCCTTTTAAAAAGAATATAAGACTAACATTGAAAATTTTTTTATCCAGTTTACTATCAATTCGTATATTTGCACTCCTTTAAATAAAGCAGTATGCCTAAAATGAAAACTCATTCCAGCGCAAAGAAGAAATTCCGTGTGACTGGATCAGGAAAAGTAAAAAGATTCCAAGCCAATACTTCGCATCGTCTGCGTCAAAAGTCTAAAAAAGCCAAAAAAGGCAATAGAGAGATGGCACTTGTAAGCAAGGCAGATGAAAAAAGAGTATTGCGTATGCTATGCTTATAATGCAACGGCATTTAAGTTAAAGAATAGCATACAACTCATTAGTAATCAATTTTTTAAATCCGACCCTACAGGAGCAAAGTATCTACACTAAGATCCCTGGAAAGTCGAAAAAACAATCATAATCAATGGCACGTTCAGTAAACCATGTCGCTTCCAGAGCACGAAGAAAAAAACTACTCAAAGCCACCAAAGGATTTTGGGGCGCTCGCAGAAACATACTCACAGCAGCCAAACACACCCTCGAGAGAGCCTGGAAATATGCATACAGGGATCGTAAAACCAAGAAAAGAGCTTTCAGGGCACTTTGGATAGCTCGTATAAACGCAGCCGCAAGAATGGAAGGACTTTCATATTCAAAACTGATTCACTTGCTGGCTTCAAAAAATATTACTTTAAACCGAAAAGTATTGGCCGATCTGGCTATGAATCACTTCGATGATTTCAAAGCTATTGTGGCAAAAGTGAAATAAGTCGGGTTACTAAAAAATATAATGAGCCTTGGTCCTAATAGATCAGGGCTTTTTTATTTTCTCTTACAATCTTATTCAAAATGTATGTACATGTACATTTTAACATTGCCTGTCGTAATCCGATTCGAAATCAAATTTCCCCTGTGGAATACCCAGTATTCTCCTCAGTAATACTTTATAATTGAAAATGATTTACATTATATACCGGCAGATTCGCCCCTGCGATCAGATAGAAACATGATTCTCAAGAGGTAAAAGGAAATGAATGGGAAATAAAAACAAATAGTACATCCTTAATTCGTATTTACATCAAAACGACTTCCTGCTTTAGTTGCCTTCTGGTCAATACGATTAGGATTAATATTACAAATGCGAGGAAAAAAAGATCACTTTCTGATCGCCTCTACCGGATCTAATTTAGACGCCTGCAATGCAGGTATAAGCCCAGATAAAATTCCTATAAAAACAGATAAGCCCACACCGATAGCTATGTTGCCTGCGGATAAAAACATGGTATAGCCAAACACAGAAGACAATATTTTCAAGATAATATATACCATAGAAAGCCCCATTAGTCCGCCGATGATACAAAGTACCACTGCTTCAATCAAAAACTCCAATAGGATGAAATACCTTCTGGCCCCCAGGGCTTTTTTAATACCTATGATGTTCGTTCTTTCCTTTACGGAGACAAACATGATATTGGCTACTGAAAACATGCCGATAAGGATAGCAAAGAAACCGATCACAATTCCGACAATATTCAGCACACTGAAAAAACTATCTAATATATTGGTTAGGATAGACATTTCATTGATACTAAAACTGGGTTGTTCATAGGGTTTTTGTCTTCGTTCAGCTTTTAACACAGAAGTCACTTCTGCTTTAAGGTCTTCCAGATCCGCACCAGGCGCTGCTTTTACCATCAGATTGGTTCCAAAGAGTCTGTTGTTTCGCAAATTGGCCAGTTTTTTAGCAGTGTTATAGCCGACAAGCACCCCCTGATCAAAATCGGCCGGATTAATGAGATCCTTCCCGGATTTTTTAATTACGCCTACTACTTCCATTTGCCTATCCTTCATGCGGATCGTTTTTCCAATGGGGTCTAATGACCCAAATAAGGTTTCAGCAATCTCTGCTCCAATCACCATTTTATCTGCACCAGTTTCATACTCATAGGGTGTTAAAAACCGGCCTGCCTGATACTCGATCTTAAATAAATCGTTGTAATCATAGCTTACCGCAAGTATAAAAGCACCACTAATGCTGTTGTTTTTGTACTTCAGATTTGCACCGCCTATAAAAACTTGTAAAGCCGCCAGGGAAGCATTTTTTACTCTGGCCTTCATTGCTACCAGCTCATTATGACTGGCATTGGGTCTTCGCAGATATTTAAAGTAATTTTGGCTTGGATCTTCATTCCAGGGCATTTTAGTCACATACAATACATCATTCCCTAATTTTTCAAAACTCCCCTTAATATTATCCTCCAGCGAGTCAACGGCACTTAACACAGCTATGATACAAAAAATGCCAATGGAAATACCTAACAAAGAAAGAAACGTACGAAGTTTATTGGCTACCAACTGACCAAAAGATTGCAGTATTCCTTCGTATAATAATCTTAAAAACATGTTTTTGTATAAGAGCGATATAAAAGTAGATAATTAATATCCAAGCCTCAAAAACTATCGATCAACGTTGCAAAATACAGCCTAAACCAGGTAAACTATTAGATTCAGGATAATACCAGTCAGTCTGCTAAGCGCTCCAAATATTTTTTAATAGTCAATTCCAGGCCAAAATACAAAGCATCACAGATCAGAGCATGTCCTATGGATACCTCAATCAACCCGGGCACCGCTGTATTAAAAAAACGAAGATTGTCCAAACTAAGATCATGGCCTGCATTGAGACCGACACCCAATTTATTAGCCTCTATCGCTGCCTCCACATAGGCATTTACCGCTTTATCGTGATCTACTTCATAGTCTTCAGCAAAAGGTCCAGTATACAGTTCTACCCTGTCTGTACCAATCTCTTTAGCTCCTTTGATCCAAATTGGATCAGCATCTACAAAAATAGATGTCCGGATTCCCTCTCCCTGTAGTTTTTTTACAATTTCAGTAAGGTATTTCTGGTGGGTTAATGTATCCCAACCACGATCAGAAGTCAATGCACCCGGCTCATCAGGCACCAAAGTCACCTGGTGAGGTTTATGCTTTAATACTACCTGCATAAAATCATCCGAAGGATATCCTTCGATATTGAGCTCAGTCGTAACTACTTCTTTTAATAACGGCACATCACTGTATTTGGCATGGCGCTGATCGGGTCTGGGATGAATGGTAATGCCCTGTGCACCATAGCTTTCACAGTCTATGGCCGCTTTCATCAGGTCCGGCATATTATGTCCACGTGAATTGCGTATGAGAGCTACCTTATTGAGATTTACGCTGAGTCTGGTCATATAGTCATGATTTTTTATTGCTGATATACAAATATACTATCTTCGCGTAATGCGACTTTTTATATTGTTCATTTTGATCTGTGTAGGAATAGTGGTGGGGTTTATACCCATGATTATTTTATCTCTTACCTCGGGTCATGGACTGATGGGATTATTAAATCCTGAGGTACTGATGGGTGATAATACTATGCTTACCAGGTTGATTTTATTGATTAATCACCTATCCATGTTTATCCTTCCCGCTTTGGCATGGGGATTTATTCACTATAAGCGAGATCTGATCAGAGGATTGGATTTGAAGCTTAAGTTTAGTTGGCTTTATGTCATTGCAGGCATAGCTTTCCTCCTGATAGCCTACCCTATAGTGGCCAAATCCTACGAAATAAATAAACTTTGGGAACTGCCGGATTGGATGTCTAAAGCTGAAGATCAGACTGCAGAATTATTAAAAAAATTACTTACCATGAACAGTATAGGCAGTCTTCTATTAAATCTCCTTGTGATTGCCATAGTACCGGGCATTGGTGAAGAATTAATATTCCGGGGAATAATACAAAAGGAATTAGGCAGCTATTTTAAAAGTCCTTATGTGGCAATCATTTTAGCATCTGTTATTTTCAGTGCTTTTCATTTCCAATTTGAAGGGTTTCTGCCTCGGATGTTCCTGGGTTTAATTCTCGGTTTATTATACTACTGGACAGGCTCGCTCTGGGTGCCAATCATAGTCCATGCATTTAATAATGGAATGCAAGTGGTAATGACCTATTTTAATCCAGCCATGGCGACCGAGGATCTGGAGAGTTCCATATCCGTGGAGTGGTATTATCTGTTGGGGTCCCTCATCCTGACCACTGCATTAGCATATTGGTTTATAAAACAAAAGGCAAAAAAAACAGAAAATGAAACTTCTGCTGCCATCACCCAAAATTTAAATTAATGAATGATCTGCCATTGCGTTTTATCACTGCGATTGTACTAGGAGTAGTGGTGATCGGGGGGATATACTATTCAGATATCACCTTCGGTATAGTGTTGCTCATAATAGGTTATTTTTCATCATCCGAATATTTAAAATTGTCACTGCATGGGGCTGAGATTAACAATCCCGGTGCTCTGTTAAAGTTAGCTGCATTTGGGAGTATATTTCCTTTGGGCATTTATCTTTTATTATCCAATTTATTTGTCGGCCATTCTTTAGTATTCAGCCTGATTGGGTCATTGGTATTATCATCATTGATTTTTTTGTACTTGTTGGCACAGAACGTAATGGGAGATTGGCGGTTCTACCAGGCCTATAGTATGTCATTAATATATATTGGATGGCCCCTGCTGTTGTTCTTTTGGGTATGTAATTATGAGGGAATGTACCAAATGTGGAAACCACTTTCTCTGTTAGTATTGATCTGGTGCAATGACATTATGGCTTATTTTACAGGTAGGTTGATTGGGAAACGACCACTATACAAAGAGATATCTCCAAAGAAAACGTTTGAAGGATTTTTAGGGGGGCTGTTATTTACGATCGTTGGAGCCTTGGTATTGTCCATTTACATTCATCATCTTAGCCCAATCCAATGGGTGATTTATGGTTTCCTGGTATCCCTGCTTGCAACAGGAGGGGATTTATTTGAGTCTATGATAAAGAGACGATATGGGGTGAAAGATTCCGGGACCAGCCTGCCCGGTCATGGCGGATTCCTCGATAGATTTGATGCTTTTATTTTTCTTTTACCTGTATCCAGTCTTATCCTCTTTATTTTTTGGCACTAATTTTTCCAGGCATGGAAGGTTATTTCGAAAAGTACAGGCATTGGAAGTGCTTTGAAAGGACCTGCTTGAAAGGACAAGTCTACCCTTCAGTTATTTCACTATATTTGCGCTGTATATGAATATTCATAAAGAAGGGTATAAAATAATTCTCATCAGCACTTTTGTAATTATTGTAATTGCTACGTTGGTGATCAACTTTGTGCATATTCTGACCATACCGGTGATCATATTATTATCTCTTTATTTTGCGTGGGTGCTCTGGTTTTTTAGAGACCCCGTGAGGATAATTCCATTGCCCGGAGATGATATAATCTATGCTCCTTGTGATGGCAAGGTGGTGGTGATAGAAGATACGGTAGAGTCAATGTATTTTAAGGATAAAAGAAAGCAGGTATCTATATTCATGTCGCCGCTGAATGTTCATGTAAACAGAGTCCCTGTGCGTGGCAAAGTGGTGCATAACCAATACTTACCAGGGAAATTTTTAGTTGCGTGGGATCCGAAATCATCTACTGAAAATGAGAGGCATTTTGCTGTTATAGATCAAGGCAAATACAAAGTCGGAGTCGTTCAGATTGCCGGAGCTATGGCAAGAAGGATCATCAATTACTTAAAGATTTCTGAAGATGTAGTTCAAGGGCAGGAACTCGGATTTATCCGTTTTGGCTCAAGGGTGGACCTGTATTTACCACTTGATGCAAAAATTGATGTCAAAATCAATGATATTGTTCAAGGAAATATCTCTATCATAGCCCGGGTGGAAGTCTAATGTCTTATCAACATATCTTTTTTGATCTGGATCACACTATCTGGGATTTTGATAAAAACTCCTTCGAAGCTTTTGAGAAAATGTTTGAACATCTGGCAATAGAATCTACTTTACAAGTACGTTTTCTTGAGTTCCATCATTCGTATTTAAAACACAACCTATTCTATTGGGATCTTTATGCTAAAGGAGGCATCAAACAAGATGAACTTAAGTGGAAACGCATGTATGAAACCTTACGGGAATTTGGGCACCCGGATGAGGTAAAAGCCAGGCAAATGAGCCAAACCTACCTCACCTTCCTGCCGGAATGTACCAATTTGTTTCCCTATACCCGGGAGGTACTCGAGTACCTAACTCAAAAAAAGTATACACTACATATCATCTCCAATGGATTTGAACAGACCCAACACCTCAAACTTAAACATGCCAGGTTGGAACCTTATTTCAAAAATATTCTTACTTCCGAGCGATGCGGTTATATAAAACCCGATGCCAAAATATTTAAATTGGGAATAGAAGAAGCCCGTACTTCAAAAGAACGCTGTATTATGATTGGCGACAGTCCTGAAGCCGATTTACTCGGAGCATTCAATGCAGGTATCCGCAGCGTATATATGGATCACCATAGAAAAGAAACCGCTATACCTTATGATCATCGCATTTACTCACTGAAGGAGCTGGAAAATATACTCTGAATTTATTTCAATTTAAGGTGATCCAATTCATCCATAAAATCATCATCCAAATATTCTTTCAGGTCTTCCAGTGAAATATCCCTGGCCGAAGCTGATATCAAAAACCTGTTTTTGTAAAGCAAGGCAATAGATGAATTATTGTCTTTGGTATCGGATTTCTCAAACGATTTAAATCCTTTCCATTCAGATACTTTTTCAAAGCCATCTTCATCTTCATGAAACATATCCGACTTCGTCCAGGCTGCCAGGGCCTGTGCCACACCGGGGATACCACCAAAATCAATCAATTCCAGAGTAATCTCTTTTTGGTCATCTTCAAATTCTGATTTTACAGTAGCTAAATTAAAACCAAAAGCGCCTGTACTTTCCCCTTTTATAGATTGCCTTTCTAACCCACCAATTTTTTTGGGAAATAAAGATTTCAGTTCGCTGACAGGCACCAATTCGCCATGCTTAAAATCTATCTGAATCTTTTCATCACCATCATTTTCGTTTTCTTCTGCCAACGAGGTTGAATTATCCTCGTTTATAACTTTCTCATCATGTGCATCAGCATCACGGCTTTCGAATTTACATGCACTGCCCAGTGCGAGCAAAATAAAAATGAATAAATAATTAAATTTCATAGACTTATTGTTTTTGTAAACTATTCAATCAAATTTTACCAGCTAAGATTCCCAAAACAAGATTAAAATCGATCAAATGTGCGGAACCGACGATGAATAAATCCTTTTGTCAAAATTTCTGTATGCTTATCTTGCAGTCGATAATTTATAGCGTATGAAGCCAATTTACTTCTTTTTCCTTTTGGGTATGGGAAACCTGATTGCTCAATCCGCCCTGGCCCCTTTGACAGTAGATAAAATAATGCGGGACCCAAAATGGATTGGTTCATCCCCGAGTAACATACAATGGTCTGAGGATAGTAAATCGATTTATTTTCAATGGAATCCCGACCTGGGAAGAGCAGATTCTACTTACCAGTACAATATTGGCGATAAAACTTTTAACATAAAGAAACTTTCAGTTAAACAAAATGCAAGATTGGTGACTCAGGATGACCTGGTATACAATTACGACCGTACTGCTTATGTGTATAATTTGAATGGGGACATTTATTATCAATCCATATACATGTCAAACCCTGTTGCGGTAAGTCAGACCCTTGAGACTGAATCTAATCCTGTTTTTATTTTTGATCAGACAGCCATTGGTTATCATCGTGGCGATAACCTGTATGCCTGGATGATCGAAGATGGCAGCACTATTCAGTTAACGAATTTTATTAAAACGAGTATGCCAAAGATGGTATCAGCTGAAAGCATACAGGAAACATGGCTAAAATATGATCAACTCAGGGAATTTGATATACTGAGGGAAAGAAAATCGAAAAAAGATCTTTTCGACTCCATGGCAGCCATCAGAAAAAGATTTTTACTGACCCGTGCTATAAAACCAATATATACTGAGGATAAAATACTCTCCGGTATACAGGCCAGTCCTTCTGGAAAATATATTTCGTACAGATTAGTTTCTGCATCCAGGGCTAAACAGACCATAGTACCAAATTATGTTACCGAATCCGGATTTACAGAGAATATCCCTGCACGCACAAAAGTTGGGGCATGGGAAGGAAGCCAATCACTTTACATTATAAATAGAGAGTCAGACTCTGTCATTGAGGTAAAGACCAATACATTGGAAGGTATCCGGTCTGTGCCTTTGTATTATCAGGATTATCCGGCTACCTATGCCAAAATGTTAAAAGATTCCGCTGTAAAACAAGTAGCATTTTCCAATTTAATTTATAATCCTTCAGGTGATCAAGCCATGGTCGATATCCGATCTAATGACAACAAAGATCGATGGATCTGTCTCTTGGATTTAACCTCTGGTGTATTGCGTAATATAGACCATCAGCACGACGAGGCCTGGATCGGCGGGCCCGGAATTGGAAGCCGATTCGGAGGAGGTAATCAAGGTTGGATAAATAATCATAGCTATTATTTTCAAAGTGAAAAAACGGGATATTCCCATCTATATGTGTATGACCTGATAACGATGCAAACAAAAGCGATTACCCAGGGCACGTATGAAGTTCAAAAAGTAAGCCTATCAAATGATAAATCCAAATTTTATATAACCACCAACCAGGTACATCCAGGCGAACAACATTTTTATCATATTCCGGTACAGGGGGGAGAAGGGGTTAAAATTACTTCTATGACCGGGGCTAATAATGTCAGTTTGTCTCCGGATGAAAAATATTTAGCCATTCTGCATTCGTATTCCAACAAGCCATGGGAATTATATATCCAGGAAAATAAAGTCAATTCGTCACCTTTACAAATTACCGATAAAGGCAGGTCATCTGAATTTAAATCGTATGCATGGCGTGATCCGGAATTAATTACGTTTAAGGCAAGAGATGGAGCTAACGTATTTGCAAGGTTGTATAAACCGATGAAGAAGGCCTCCAATAAAGCCGCAGTAATATTTGTTCATGGTGCAGGGTATCTGCAAAATGCACACAAATGGTGGAGCAGCTACTTCCGTGAATATATGTTTCATAATCTTTTGGTGGATCAGGGGTATACGGTAATTGATATAGACTACAGGGGCAGTGCAGGCTATGGTCGTGACTGGAGAACGGGTATATATCGATTTATGGGAGGAAAAGATCTAAGTGATCATATAGACGCAGCAAAATATCTGGTTGCCAATCATGGAGTAATGTCAACTAAGATAGGCATTTATGGAGGATCTTATGGTGGTTTCATAACTTTGATGGGTTTGTTTACTTCTCCTGAAACTTTTGCTGCAGGAGCAGCCTTGAGACCGGTAACGGACTGGGCTCAATATAATCACCCATACACTTCTAACATTTTAAATGAGCCGGCCAGGGATAGTATTGCATACAAAAAATCATCCCCCATATATCATGCAGCAGGCCTCAATAAACCGTTACTGATCTGCCATGGCATGGTGGATGTAAATGTGCACTACCAGGATGCGGTCAAACTCACTCAAAGACTGATCGAACTAAAAAAAGAAAATTGGGAATTGGCATCCTACCCCATGGAAGACCATGGGTTTGTAGAGCCTGGCAGCTGGACAGATGAATATAAGCGAATATTAAAATTGTTTAATACCTGGCTCAACTAATTTTTAAAAATGGAAGCTGAAGGAAAACAAAACGAGATGGATGCATTTAATGTATTGATCATAGTACTATCCATCTATGTATTAGGTTCATTGATAGTGGATACTTTTATGAAAGTGCCACCCGAAGTATCCAAAATATTGAACTGGGTAGACAATGGAATTTGTTTTGTGTTTTTGTATGACTTTTCACGAAGATTGGCCAGGGCAGAAAATAAACTAAAATTCATGCAATGGGGGTGGATAGATCTTATTTCCAGTATTCCCTTTCTGGATTATTTCAGAGCCGGAAGGTTGTTTAGATTAATCAGGTTATTCAGAATCATCAGAGCGTTTAAATCAACACATCAGCTCATGCACCATGTATTTAAAAACAGGAGGCAGGGAGCATTACAAACTGCTTTGATGATTGCCATTATGGTTCTGATCTTTGGATCCATAGCTATACTCCAGGCTGAGACGGATCCCAATAGCAATATTAAAAACGCAGAAGATGCTATATGGTGGGTCATAGTCACTATGGCAACGGTGGGCTATGGCGATAAATTCCCTATTACGACCGAAGGTAGATTTATTGGTGCTATAGTAATGATTGTAGGCATTGGACTTTTTGGCACTTTTAGCGGATTTATAGCTTCCTGGATTTCAGGAAATAACCCCAACACACCTGCTTCAGAAACTCAAAAATCAGAAAATGACAAATGAAAATATTAGGATCATAGAAAAAAAACTCCTATCAGAAAATAAGTATTTACTCAATAAAATTATTTTTGATCAAAAAGACAAATCCGGTAATTGGCACCGGGCTGAAAGAGAAATTTACGATAGAGGAAATGGTGCAGCAATACTCCTCTATAACAAACAAAAAAAGACCATCATTCTTACCCGACAGTTCAGGATGCCTACTTATGTCAACAATAATCCGACCGGCATGCTGATCGAAGTTTGTGCCGGCTTGTTGGATAATATGAATCCAGAAGAATGTATAAAAAAAGAGACAGAAGAAGAAACCGGTTTTATTGTCACACAGGTGCAGAAAGTATTGCAAGCGTATATGTCACCAGGTTCTATGACGGAAATATTGCATTTTTTTGTCGCTGAATATAGTGATACATCGAAAAAAAATGAAGGCGGCGGATTGAAAGAAGAGGGTGAAGATATTGAAGTGATAGAGCTGAATTTCAACACGGCCATGGAATGGATTAGCACTGGAGAAATCAAAGATGCCAAAACCATTATGCTTTTGTACCATGCAAAAATCAATAATTTGGTATAAAATGTTTTGTATAAATAGCCAATCGTAACCTTTACTATCTACATTTGAGTTAATATGATTAAATACATTCTTTTACTTATAATTATCTTTGTTATCATGAATTATTATTTTCAATTTATTACCCTTTCCACTTTAATTGGTTTTTTAACCGGTCCTTTTGTAAAAAACACTGCCATTTCAAAGCCACTCTCATCGGATACCGGTACCCAAACCTTATATGATTTTAAAATAAAATCACTTACGGACGAAAGCATTATCGATTTAAGTACCTATCGAGGTAAAAAAGTAATAATTCTAAATGTTGCCTCCGAGTGTGGTTACACCCCACAATATGCCAATTGGCAAAAATTTCACCAAGAACACGGAGACAAAGTAATTGTGCTGGGCTTTCCATCTAATGATTTTGGTGCACAGGAACCTGGAGATAATAAGCAGATTGCTTCTTTTTGTCAGAAGAATTATGGAGTGACATTTCAACTTTTTGATAAAATAACGGTAAAAGGTGAAAACAAGCACCCCCTGTACAAATGGTTATCCACTAAAGAACTGAATGGCTGGAATGAAAAAGAACCATCCTGGAATTTTTGCAAATACGTAGTAAATGAGAAAGGGGAGCTGACCCATTATTTTGGATCAAAAGTACTGCCCACGGATGAAGTATTTTTGGCAGCCATCAAATAACTTAAGATAGACTACAAAAGATTAGATTTAACTAATTCTGAATCTTTCCAAAGCTTTTGAGTGCCTTTATGTTGATGAGAAAGTTCGTTTAAATCAATTTCGTTTTTTAATTCCAATATATCCTCTTTAAATCCTGATCTGGTAGCTGGGTTTGCTGCCAAATTCTCAGCCACCAATTGGCCTACTAATTTGATTACTTTAAATATGATGATACAGGCAATAATAAGCAGAGGAATTTTTGCCCAAAAATGATGTGGTGAAACTGCTTTATTAATTAGTACCAAAACGATAGATGTACCAATATCATTGACAATGGATTTAATACTGTTTGCGGTCTTCTTTCTTTGTTTCATCTGTCGATAATCATCTAACATAAATAATCACGATTTTAATTATTCAAAATTCAGTCCTGCTCATTACTTATTTATCATTTTTCTCCAAACGGTAATTTTTTTCCGACCAAAATAAATTAAGGTTTATTTCTATAAAAAATGTATTTGTTCGACATTTTCTATATTTTAACCAACTACTCTTTGCAAAATATATGTATTTTTAGAACAAAATGTATAATAATTACAAATTATGAAAATTAAATTGTTTCATTTCTTTGCTTTGCTTTTACTTGTTCTGAAACTACAAGCTCAACTTGCGGTCGGTAAGCCAAAATTCTTAGGCAATGTGGTTGCTGCTAATATTCCTTCGAATTTTGATACTTACTGGAATCAGATCACACCTGAAAATTCAACGAAATGGGGCTCTGTAGAAAGTACGCGCAACACGATGAATTGGACTCAGGCTGACCTGGCTTACAATCATGCTCAGGTAAAAGGATATAAATTTAAATTTCATACTTTAGTCTGGGGCTCTCAATACCCCGGCTGGATTACAACTTTATCTGCTGCTGATCAAAAAGCCGAAATAGAAGAATGGATGCAATCAGCTGCTGCACGATATCCCAATATCTGGGCAATAGATGTGGTAAATGAACCAGTTAAAACTCCTTGCCCGTTTAAAGCCGCTCTTGGCGGAGATGGCGCCACCGGTTGGGATTGGGTGATAGAGTCGTTTAGATTGGCAAGACTATATTTCCCAAATGCAAAGTTATTAATCAATGAATACGGTACCGAAAATGATGCGACTGCACGAAACACATATCTTACCATCATTAATTTACTCAAAGCCAGAGGATATATAGATGGCATAGGGGTACAAGCGCATTATTTTAATCTTGATAATATGTCGGCTGCCCAAATGACCACCTGTCTTAATGCATATGGCACTACAGGACTGGATGTATATATATCCGAATTGGATATTACAGGAGGAAATAACGAAACCGGTCAAAAAAATAAATATCAGGAGTTATTCCCAATCATGTGGGAACATAATTCAGTAAAAGGAATCACATTATGGGGTTACATTGAAGGTCAAACCTGGAGAAGTGGAACCGGAATAATAACCAGTGCAGGTGTGGAGAAACAAGCCATGACATGGCTAAAAGGATATTTATCAGGAACCACTGCATCATTAACTGTTTCACCTGCTTCACTCAGTGTCGCTTCTGCTTCCAATACCAACTCCATCACAGTCACTTCCAATCAAACATGGACAGTTACAGACGATCAGACCTGGCTAAGTACTTCGGTTACCGGTGGTACAAATAATGGATCATTTCTCATTACTTGTAGTGCAAATAATAACAGTACCAGCAGATCCGGGACTGTGACTGTAACCGGAGGCAATATCACCCGTACTGTGACGGTGACACAATCCGGATCGGGTTTAGCCAGTGCTCGAAATTTTACAGTGAGGGCCAGAGGTACATCAAACGGGGCTAAAATCCAACTTAGGATTAATAATCTGGTGGTAAATACCTGGACGCTAAGCACCACGATGAATACGTATTCATTTACCAGTAGTGCAGCAGGAACTGTGAGGATACAATTTACCAATGATGCCACTAACAGAGATGTTCAGGTAGACTATCTCCAGGTAAATAGTAACCTATTTCAGTCAGAAAATCAAAGTATAAATACTGCCTATTATGCCAATGGAAGATGCGGAGGAGGCAGCAACAGTGAAATGATGCATTGCAATGGGTATATAGAATACGCAGGGAGTAATGCATCGCTAATAGCTATTCGTGCTCCTCTAATGCAATCCCATGATGTATCCGTTTACCCTAATCCATCGTATGATGGTAGTTTTATAATTAATTCGGACAAATCTCCGGTTACGCGCATTATAATCCACGATATGGCAGGTAGAAGAGTTAAGACCTTAATAGGAAATGATCTTTCCAATCAGTTCATATCGTCACAGATGGGAAAAGGGATATATACCATTTCCATTCAACAGGGTGAAAAGTATGAAACAAAAAAATGGGTAATTAATTGATTTGAGAAAAAACAAATTTTGACTTGATCCAAAAGGTTTTAATTGTATTAAATAAAGCTGGAAAATAATACATGGCAACTACTTGCAAACCTCACCATCCTAATTTGGAATCCTATAATTTGCCAATTCATTTCACTGCCATGTACATATTATATTGCACATTTTAGGGAATGCAGAAATTTTCGAATCCAATCAAAATAAGATGATTGAACAATCGCTCGATCATTCAAAATCTGTATACAAAAGATATTTTTTCCTTGTTTTTTTAAATACATCCAATTCCGGTTTCCAACTCGCTCTGATTTCTTCTTCCTGTTTACCAGCCTTGATCATAGCCATTAATTCAGTATTCCCTGCCAGTTTATTCAAAAAATTATTAGCCAGGAAAAATGGATCCTTATCTTTCATATTGTTATAAAACCTAAGCAGGTAACTGAGATTTATTCTTTTCCAGCTCATGATTTCTGTAATGGAGAGGTTTGACAGATTATGGCCATGACATAATTGGTTGTATAGTTTAGAAGATTTTGCGCCGGGTCTCGGAACAGGAGTAAATGTAAAATCTCCTTCTGTATATTTTGGATGCCCAAATATTACAAATGGCTGCTCGGTACCCCTACCTTCACTACAATGGGTACCTTCAAATAAGCAAGTCGATGGATATAATAATACGGCTCGGTGACTTACAATATTTGGAGAAGGTTTTACAGGCAAATCATAAGTCATAGTGTGATCATAGTTTTTACATGGGATCACGGTCAGGTCGCATTTTATTCCGTTTTTTAGCCAGCCTTCCCCATTTACCATTTGAGCATACTCACCCAAAGTCATACCATACACTATGGGCACTGCATGCAATCCTAAAAAGCCTTGAAATTCCTTTTTCATTACCGGGCCATCTACATAGTACCCGTTGGGATTGGGCCTGTCCAGTATCATTAAGGGTATTTTATTCTCCGCACAGGCTTCCATCACGAGGGTCATAGTGGCATTGTAAGTATAGAATCGCACCCCTATATCCTGAATATCAAACACCATAATATCGATATCCTTTAAATCATCTGGCCCTGGTTTTCGTTTTTCTCCGTACAAAGAAACCATCATGATTCCGGTGCCTTCATCGATTGCGGAGTTTACTTTTTCCCCTGCATCGGCTTCTCCCCTGAATCCATGCTCCGGGGAGTAGATCTTGACTATATTAATTTTATGCTTCAATAGTGTATCTACTAAATGTATATTACCCAGGCTGGAGGTTTGATTTACAACCATCCCCACCCTTTTCCCTTTTAATTTAGATAAATAGGTTTCCAATTTATGAGCAGCAGGTACAGGTGCTGAAACAACCTCCGTTTTATACGCAGCTTCATTTTTTTTTATAGAGCCAACTGGTTGATTACAAGATTCTAAGATCATTGAGCTCAGAAAAAACAGATTAATAAAAAATATCATATGTTACAAGCCTTTATATTTGTTTTATCAGAAGCTGTAAAGTTAGTCTTTGTCTACCATTTTATGCTTAAATCTATATTCACACGACCGGAGGTCTGCCTCGCAGGGATAAAATCATAGAAGTAGGCATTATACTTTATGACGGAGAAAAGGAAATTGATAGATTTGAATCGTTGGTAGATCCGGGCATCACCATCCCACCTCAAATTACGAGGCTTACCGGCATTACAAACCAAATGGTAGAGGATGCTCCGAAGTTTTATGAGGTGGCAAGAAAAATAGTAGAAATCACCCAAGGCGCCATATTTGTGGCCCATAATGTGCGATTTGATTATAATTTTATAAGAGAGGAGTTTGCCAGACTGGGGTATACGTATACTAGAAAACAACTTTGTACTAAGAGATTAGCTAAAAAATCCATAGAGGGTCTTCGATCGTATAGCCTTGAGTCATTGATTCACTATTTTGGAATAAAAGTAAAAAGCAGACATCGGGCACTGGATGATGCCTATGCTGCAAGCGTAGTTCTGGATCAGGTATTAAACAAAAAAGGAAATGACTCCATGGCATGGGACCTGATACACCAGGGAGTCAAAGAATCAAGATTACCGGCATCCATTACATTGGAGTATCTGCACTCCATGCCGGAAGAGTGTGGAATATATTATTTCCACAATAAAAATAGTGATGTGATCTATGTAGGTAAGAGCATCAATATTAAAGACAGAATATTGCAACACTTCGCCGATCATACTGAAAAAGCCACCACGTTACACCAGCAGGTAGATTCAATTTCGTACAATGTACTTGGATCTGAATTATTGGCTCTGTTAAAAGAAAATGAAGAAATCAAAAAGATAAAACCGGAGGTCAATCGCCAACTAAGGAAAAAAGCTTTCCCCATAGGACTTTATGAATATATGGATCAAAACGGGTATTTGCGGTTTTCAATACAGTCTCTTGCAGAAGATGATCCAGAACTTCAACTTGTAAAAAAATTTACCACTACCCAGAATGCAAAAGCATTTTTGTCTGCTCAAATAGAACGGCATCAATTGTGTTTAAAACTCTGTGGAATAGAAAAATATGGCGGACCCTGTTTTAATCGTCATATTGATAAATGTTTTGGTGGCTGTTTAAATGAAGAAGAACCTGAGATGTACAATCAACGAGCTGTTCAGGTTTTAGGTAAAAACTTTATTGGCAGGGAAGAATATATAATACATGAAGAGGGTCGTACACCTCATGAAACAACCTTACTTTGGATAAAAAACGGGAAGTGCTCCGGATACCTGTACAAAAACGAATATGATCAAGTACCCCTGGAAGAATCAAATTTTACACCCCTCCTGATGGACGATGATGCAGGAGTAATACTCAGAAATTATCTTGCCAAAAATAAAGTCTACAAACAAGCGGTGACTTTATTTGCTTAGACTACGGGCCGGGGATACTCTTTCCCCAATATTACATTAAACTGCTTCTGCTCCTCTGCACTCAACACTTCAGGATGAAATATCTTATTAGCAGGAATCTCTTTCAAAGCAGGGATCCATTTTTTTATAAAATCACCCTGTGGATCGTATTTTTTACATAGGTAATCATTACTCATAAACTTTTCCTCCTGTGCTTCCGGTAGCAGACCCGCTATGATCATCCATTGTACCCAATTCGTAGCGACATCATAATCTATCAAATTTGCTTCAAACCAGTCAGCACCTAACCTCCAGTGAATTTTAAGAACATGGATCAGATACAAAGCAACCGCTACACGCAATGGGTATGCCATAAATCCCGTAGATGATAATGATTTCATAGCTGCATCGATCACAGGGACCCCGGTGCGGCCTTCTTTCCATATTTTAAATAAATACTCTTCGTCTTTATTTTGAGAATCCGGCGTCTTGCCCACCACTCCGCCTGGTTCAAATATTTTTTCTCCATATTTCTTAGCTATCAGCCTGCAATAATCTCTCCTCATCAGTTCACCTATCATACTTTGAGTATTATCATTGCTCCCATGTATTGACTCAAACGATTTTATCTCATGGTACACCATTTTAGGTGAAATGCAACCTTGTGCCAACCAGGGTGACAAGCCGGAAGAAAACATTGGACTGGAAAAAAACTTTTCTTTGGTCCTGTATTTTTCCAATCCCTCGGGACTCCATACATATTCCTTTAATTTTTTAAGTCCCTGATCTTCTCCTCCGTTAAAAAAATCATTCTGAAAGGTGTCGGGATCATTGTATTGTAAATCGGCTAATGAAGGTATGGCACCAGGATCAAATGATTGCAGAATAGGACTTACTGAATCCGGATAAGGTAAGATTTGTCTTACCGGTACTATTCTGTCTAATTCTTTTCTAAAAGTCGAAAAATTATTTGGAGTATGAGTCACAGGAAAGGGAAGGTCCTGAGTATAATAAAGCATCTTTCCCCGGGTAAACCGCATTTCCTGACCTATGGTCCATAAATTTTGTTCTAATTTATCCTGGATGGTCACTTCGTCCCGGGTTCGTTCACGGTTGCAAAACACTACATCTGTTTTATAATCTTTGGCTAATTCAAAAACGATCTCTTCCGGGTGCCCTATTCTCACCAGCAGATCAGAGCCAATTTCCTGCCATGACTTTCTGAGATTGTATACCGAATCAATTATAAATTTAGCTCTTCTCGAAGGCATACGGCGATTTCCATATATAGAAGTTGAAAAGAAAACCCTTGGATCAAAAACATAAACCGGTATCACTTCACTATTCCACCTGAGGGCTTCGTACAGTGCCTCATTATCGTGTAACCTCAAATCTTGACGGTACCAAAGTATTGATCTGTTTTTCATCGTATTGAATGGCCTTTAGAATTTATCTTTGCAAAAATATTATTAAATGAACTATAAACTAAAATTAGCTGTATTTGCATTGACTTTAAGTATTTTCAATTGCAAGTCCGCTACTATTGAAAAAAACATTACAGAAACGAATGCGTTGGTGATGGCCCTACATAATGAGACTATGGCCAGGCATGGAGAAATAATGGGCTTGGTGGAAGAACTTAAAAATAAGACCTCAGATACCGGTAATGCGAGTGGAATACTCGTAGACAGCATACGTACCGAACTAGACGGGTTAAATGAAGAGATGATGGATTGGATGGCAGAGTATGAGGAACCCGATACAAAAGACGAAGCGGCGTTAAATTACCTTAAAGAACAGGCTGACATCCTCAACAAACTCAAATCAGCTCAAATACAAAATATAGAAGCCGCTAAAAGGATATTACAAAAATGATTACTTTCAATCTATCCCGTTTTCAATCCGGAATTTTATTTTTTATTCTTCTGGTTAGTACAGCCATTGTGCTTTCCTGCAATACATCTTCCAGGGCATTGCCATATTTAGGTGAAAGTGAAATCATAGATGGCAAAACCATTCCGTACACTATACCTCCCTTTACGTTTGTAAATCAACATGGGGATAGCATTTCGGATGAAACTGTAAAAAACAAAGTATATATCACTGATTTTTTCTTCACCCATTGCCCAACCATATGCCCTAAAATGGCGCAGCAGATGCTCCGGCTTCACGAAAAATATAAAGATAGGGAAGGTGTATTGCTGCTCTCCCATTCTATAGACAGTAAATACGATACCGTGGCAACACTCAAAAGGTATGCTGAAAAATTAGGGGTTGTGGAAAGTAAGGTCTGGCATTTTCTGTATGTGCCCGCAGACCAGCTTACTTTTAGGGCGAAATCGTACCTCACTGCGGTGGAGAAAGACAGTACCGAATCCGTGGGTTTTACACACAGTGGTCATTTTATTTTAGTCGATCGGGAAAGGCACATCAGGTCATTTTGTGATGGTACCAAGCCAGAAGAAGTAAATAAATTAATGAAAGACATAGATCATCTGTTGAATGAGAAGGCCAACTGATTTTTTTTTGTTTGTTTTATATTGTTCCTCCTTTTCCTGTACCTCAATTTCAGAAGGCGAAAGAATGTACAATCTGAGGTGTTCCAATTGCCATATGGAAGATGGCCAGGGGGTGGCGAACCTGGTACCGGCTATAAAACCAACGCGGTTTGTAAATGAACGTAAAGGATTAATTTGTCTTATGATTTCAGGTGCAAAAGATTCCATCTCCGGATTTGACATGCCGTCATTTGAAAAAATGACAAATACGCAGATTGCAAATGTGCTGAATTATATAAATACAAAACAAAAATTCGCAGGGGCGTTTTTTAATGAAAATGAAATCGAAACCTACCGGAAAGATTGCTCAAATCAGTCAATAAAATAATTCAGGTATCCACCCGATAATTCCTATTTTTGGCATAGAAAAATAACATATGTTTAGTCAGCAAACCAAATTTGAAAGAGTAGAAACGCTCATATTCCCTGATGCTTTTGAAGGATCTAAAAAAGTGGTAGAAGAGATTGCAGGCTTAATTAAATCAAAAGCTGCAAAAAATGAAAAATGTGTTCTTGGCCTGGCTACAGGATCCACGCCGGTAGGTGTGTACAAGCAGTTAGTGGAGCTCCATAAAGCAGGGAACCTGAGTTTTCAAAACGTAGTCACTTTTAATCTGGATGAATATTACCCTATCAATCCTGATGCACTGCAAAGCTACGTGAGGTTTATGAATGAAAATTTGTTTGATCATATCGATATTCCCAGGCAAAATATTCATATTCCTGACGGTACCTTAGCTAAAAAGGATATTCCTGCATTTTGCGCAGAATATGATCAAATGATTGCAGATGCAGGGGGGCTGGACCTGCTCATACTTGGTATAGGTAAAACGGGTCATATCGGATTTAATGAGCCTGGATCAGGGGCCAATACTCCTACCCGACTTATTTCTCTGGATTTTATTACTGTACTCGATGCCGCCAGCGATTTTTTTGGAGAAGAAAATGTACCCAAGAATGCCATCACTATGGGTATCAAAACAATACTAGCTGCCAAAAGAATTTTGCTTATGGCCTGGGGCGAAGGCAAAGCTAAAATCATTCAAAAAGCAGTAGAAACGCCAGTCAATGAAAACTTACCTGCAACCTACCTTCAAAATCACCCTAATGCCACATTTATAGTAGATGAAGCTGCATCCAGTAATCTCACCAGGATTAAAACTCCATGGCTGGTAGAAGAATGCAAATGGGATGAGGCTTTAATACACAAAGCGGTTATTTGGCTCTCTATGAAACAAGGTAAACCTATCTTAAAACTTACCAATAGGGATTATGCTGAGCAAGGTATGGGAGATATCATCACCGAGTTTGGCAATGCCTATAATATAAATATCGGGGTATTCAACAGGTTGCAACACACCATCACCGGATGGCCAGGGGGAAAACCAAATGCGGTAGATACCAACCGGCCAGAGCGAGCTGATCCCCCATACAAACGAGTGGTTATTTTTTCTCCACATCCTGATGATGATGTGATTTCCATGGGAGGTACTTTCATCCGACTGGTAGATCAGGGCCATGAGGTGCATGTCGCCTACCAGACCAGTGGCAATATTGCAGTCTTTGATGAAGATGTGATACGCTTTGCTGATTTTATCCGAGACTTTCACGACACCTTCAAGATGGATAAAAAGACTGCAAGTGAAATGTATGAAAAGATCAAGCATCAATTGCGCAACAAGAAACCAGGTGAAGTGGATACCAAGGAAGTACAAATCATCAAAGGATTAATCAGAAGAGCCGAGGCAAAAGCAGGTTGTAGAAATGTAGGCCTCACAGATGATCATGCTCACTTTCTTGACCTTCCGTTTTATGAGACCGGACTGGTAAAGAAAAAACCAATAGGCCCGGAGGATATAAAAATTACGAAAGACTTTTTAGATAAAATACAGCCGCATCAGGTCTACGCTGCCGGAGATTTAAGTGATCCACATGGCACACACAGAGTTTGTCTCAATGCCGTACTTATTTCGTTAAAGGAGCTAAAGGAAGATAATGTGCCATGGATAGACCACTGTTGGCTTTGGCTGTACAGAGGAGCCTGGCAGGAGTGGGAGCTTGAGAACATAGATATGGCTGTGCCTATTTCACCTGATGAACTTATGCGCAAGCGAAAAGCCATATTTAAGCATCAATCGCAGAAAGACAGACCTTTATTCCCGGGATCTGACGCCAGGGAATTTTGGCAACGTGCTGAAGATAGAAACCGGGGTACTGCCAATGCCTACAATCAACTGGGACTCGCCGAGTATGAAGCTATTGAAGCATTTAAAAGATATTATTATTGATCAAAATTTGTCTCTTGCCGGATGTCGTTTAAACGAAGTTTATTAAGCCTGGCCTTTCTTTGCACCACTATTTTTTCATATGGCGGTATCAGGGTTGACCTGGATGAGAAGGCTACTATACAATTTCCTTCATTCCCGGAAGTGTTGGACACGCTGGGAAAGATTTCTTATAGTCTGACCGATGGGAGCGGTTATTATGCGGTACTGATAGTAAAAAATGTCACTTCGGATATGTCGACATTTGAATTGCAGAAATTTTACAAACAAATGTTTGAGCGCATGCAGTCTCCCGACCATGCATGTCAGCTAATAAAAGAATCCAATGTTAATCTGACGGATGTATTGGGAGTAGAATATTATTCCAATTGCAGGGAAATGGAAGACTTCCCGGATATCCGGTACAAAAGGTTTTTTGTATACCAGGGTGATTTTTATATTATTGATTATTGGACATATAAAAATCAATTGGCCAATGCCCCTAATTTCAAGGCAGCATTCTTCAATTCCCTTGCATTTAAAAAAAATGAAAATGTAATAATTCCACCCGCCATCGAAAATACCAAAGGCCCCGACTCCAATCCCGGAATTATTGAAAATTCCAAATGGCTTATACTCTTTATCTTCCTTTTGCTAGGAGTACTTATATTCCTTCGTAGAAAGCCTAAGAAATAGTTAATCAATCAGTTATCGTGTAAAAACAAGCTTTAATGCTTATTTTTGCGGCCGAAAAATCAATTCAATAATTATAAGAATGAATAGGCTGCTTTTAACTTTACTGGTGATCACGTATCTGGTATCCTGCAAAACGACCGATCAAAACATCACCATAACCCACAATGGACAATCCAAATACAGAATCATCTATAGTGATAAAGCCCCGTCTGACTTGCTGGAGGAAATCATGTTTTTCAAAGAAGGACTAAAACTAATGACTGGCGTGGATATACCTGTATTATCAGACATAGTAGGGAAACAAGCGGAAGAAATCCTTATAGGCACCACCAATCGAAACTCAGCATTTGAAAATAGTATTCCTTTGAAAACATTGGGTAAAGAGGGATATTTTGCGGGAGTGAGAGGAAAAAGTTGGGTCATTACGAGTAACAGTACAAATGGTATTACGAATGGCTTATACGATATACTTGGAAAATTGGGGGCAACAAAAATGGCAGAAAACATCACTCAGTATGCAAATAAGAAAACACTGATGGTGGAGGCTAAAGATATAACTCATGTTCCCGCATTTTCATACAGACAGGCTATCAATCCGCATGCATTGAATGCTGAGTACCGGAAATGGAATCATTTAAATATAGATAATCAAATGGATTGGGGTACCTGGGGCTACTCGGCGGATAAGATTTTTACTCCTGAATCCTATTTCAAAACCAATCCTGATTATTTTGCCTCCGTAAATGGCAAATTTATTCCTGATCAATTTAATTTTTCCAATAAAAGCATGGAAGCAGCATTGGAGAAAAACCTGGAAGTATGGTCTATGGCAAAAGGCCGGGCCCCCTACTGGTCTATCAGCCCCTCGGAAAATCATATCGTAAGTGAAGATGATCTTACCCGACAGGCCATCAAAGAGACTGGAAGTGCTGCAGGAGCATTATTAAAATTAGTAAACAGCATAGCCGAAAAGAAAAAGGATCGTATCCATGCGGTATGGCTGGATGGCCCGTACAGAGTGGCACCCACCAATATAAAGCCGGCAGAAAACGTAATGATAGTACTGGATACGAAAGATGTAAATCATGCTGCTTCTTTGGGAGAAAATATTTGGAATGAACCATTCAGAACAGATCTTACAGGTTGGAAAAAAATAACAAACAACATCGCTGTAGTAAGCCATGTAACCAATGAGAAAAATTTCATGATGCCTTTTCCCTGCCTTAATGCTTTGCAGGGGTCTTTAAAATATCTTAAGAAAGAGGGGGTGGATAAAATCATTTTCAGTGGAGTATCCGGCCCGGGTGCACCTATGGCTAACCTTAATTTTTATGTTGCAGCCAGCCTGGCATGGAATATAGATCAACCCGTAGACAGCCTTATTTGGAAATATTGTGATAATCATTACGGCCCTGCAGCCAAATCGATGTATGGATATTATAAAGCATTGGAAACGGCGGTGGCTTCTGGCAATGTAATGTTATCTATGGATCAGTCTCCGGCGAAAGCATTTAAATCATGGTTAACACCAAATAATATCAATCAATTATATTCTTATTTCAACCCTTTGGCTGCAATGACTCAGGAAAATTCCTTGCTCAAAGAAAAAATAGACCGTGATAGATTGTCCTTGATTTATTCCCAATTAGAAGTTGCTAAATCCATGGGCACCAACACCTTTGGATATTTCATGAACTTCGGAGCATTGAAAGCTTCACTGGTAAGGCAAGATAAGCCAATAGGAAAAACCGGTGGTGATGAAGAATTCAAAGGCATAAAAGACGCAGATTTCAGACCTATTCAGGGTATGCGTGACCTATTGGATAAATTTGTACAGGACTGTTATGATAATGCCATCAGGATAATCGATAGCAAAGGCACCACACCAGAGCAGTACAGGGACCTCACATTGAAATACATGACACAAAAAGTACAACCCCATGCCGGATTTAAGAAAGGTACCATATTATTAAATACGGTAGCAGATGCGGAATATGGCGATGGTGACGGGGCGATATTGAATGACGGCGCTAGTGGATTAGTAGAAAATCCATACTCCAATTGGCTCGGCTTAAAAGGGGGTAATAGTGAATTAACCTGGGACTTAGGGCGTGATACCACGCTTTCTTCATTATCAATTCGTTTTCTCCAATCGCCTTCCCAGCGAGCCTATTTGCCCAATTCCGTATCGGTGCAAGTATCCTCCGATGGCAATACTTTTTCAGATATTTCGACCAAATCTATAGGATCTGCATCCGGTACTAAAACTGAATCTATGAGTATTTCATTTGGAAAAAATAAGATAAGAGCAATAAAGATTAAAATGAAATCTCCTGAAAAATGCGGTGCTGAAACAGTCTGTGCTGGGGATAACGCAGTAGTTTTGATGGACGAGATCGTGTTGAAGTAGATCGTTTAGCCAGTAGCTCAGGTATTTTAATTTCTAGTTGATGCAGTGCAATGTAGATTATAGCCACTGATTTATAATGTTTTACATTTGATACCTCTTTTCTGGATTAAACTCACTTTACACTTTCCGTAATCCATACTCCCCTGCCATAGGTAGCTATCACCAATTGTTTCGTTTTAGGGTGAATAAATAAATCTTGCACTGAAACCGCAGTTGGCAAATTGGCATTCATACAATTCCAGGTCTTGCCACCATCATTACTGATATATATACCCATATCGGTACCTACATATAATCTGTCTTTGATAAACGGATCTTCTTTGATCATATTTACGGGTGACGCCGGCAAACCGGCAGCTATATTGTTCCATGATTTTCCATAATCCTGCGATTTGAACAATAAAGCACTGATATTATCTTCTCTACGGTCACTCAGACTCAGGTACACTGTTGCATCCTCATACTTTGAAGGCTCTATACTGCTTACTGCAGCATCTTTTATCAATCCATAGCTTATATCAGTCCATTTTCCATTGCCCTCTTTTGAAGTAAAATGAACCTTACCATCATCCGTGCCTGCATACACCAATCCTTTTACCAAAGGTGATTCAGAAATAGCAGTAATGCATTGATAACTGATCCTGTAGGGCAGGTTGCCTATTTTCTTTTTATCATTTTGTGTGAGGTCATCACTGATTTTTTCCCAGGTCTTACCCTGATCATTGGTTTTTAATACATACTGAAACCCATGATAAAGTGTATTGCCATGTGGTGATTTGGAAGTAGCAGCAAGCCATTCTCCCCGAGGGTCCTCGCCAATGATGGCCGCAGGAGGGTTTATTGATTCACTATTTTTCTTAGACTTTAATTTTTTCAAATCGCCTTTCATTATTCTACCATAAAAGGAGGATGAATAAATGGTATTACCATCGATAACTATTCGTGTCCCTTCTCCTCCGGGTACCCAATCAAACACGCCTGTTGTTTTATCTCCCGGCTTGTGAATGGAACTGCTTAATAATCTCACTGACCCTTCGTCTTGTATGGATCCATATACATAAAACGGATTGTTTACATCGTAAGTCACATTATAAAACTGAGTAGTGGGTATTTCGTGGTAAAAATCTTTCCAACTTACACCGCCATCGTAAGTCACGTTCACCCCTCCATCATTTCCATTAATGATATAATTTGGATCCATCGGATCTATCCACATAGCATGATGATCACCGTGTACCTGCCACTCTCCTTTTTTACCGCGGGCCATTGGCGTCCAGGTTTTCCCCCCATCAGGACTGCTGGCCACATCCAGTCCCATCAGGTAGACCTTATTAGGGTCTTTAGGGCTAACCCGTATTTGTGAAAATACCCAGCCATAGGTACCTGAGAAATATTCCATAAAGTCATTATGTTCACTCATGAGTTTCCAGGACTCTCCTTTGTCGGTACTTCGATACACTTCAGCTCCAATGATTACATTGAGTTTGGGCCGGCCATAGGAGTCTTTTTCATCAGGTCTTGGATCTCGTTTTTTTGCATGATTGTCTATAAAGGCATAGATCATATTGGGATCGGCAGGTGTCACTGCTAAACCGATTCTACCGGTAGTCTTGGTATCGGGCAAGCCATTTTCAATGATTTTCCAGGATTCTCCCCCATCAATAGATTTGTATATATGATCACCGTCTTCCGGGACCGGATCTGACCATCTTTTACGTATACGAGTCCACATACTGGCGTACAGTGTATTCGGATCCGAAGGGTCCATCACGATATCATTTGCCCCTGTTTTATCGTCTGTATACAATACTTTTTTCCAGTTGAGTCCACCATCAACAGATCGGTACACTCCCCTGTCTTGATTTTTACTCCATTCATTGCCACCTGCAGCCACATAAACTATATCCGGATTGGTTGGATGTACAACTATTCGTGCTATGGTTGCCGTATTTTCTAAACCCATTAATGACCAGGTATTGCCACCATCTACAGATTTGAATAATCCGATGCCCGGCAAAGAGGCTCTGAAAATATTAGCTTCTCCGGTACCTACATATATGATATCGGGATTGGATGGAGCCAGGGCAATATTTCCTATTGAAAGGGTAAGTTCTTTATCCATGACAGGCATCCATGATTTTCCTGCATCTTTTGTCCTCCAGAGTCCTCCCGTAGCAAATCCTGCAAAGATTATATTCTTGTTTCCGGGTATACCTCTCACATCTGTACATCGTCCGCTCATCTTTGCCGGATGCAAAGGTTGCCATGTTATGTTTTTGTAGGGGCTATTATTTACCAGTCTTTCGTGTTGTATAAAAGCTATTCGTTTTTCTCTGCCATTGGAAGGTCGCTGGTTGGTTTCCTGCGATACTAAATTATGGAAAGTAAAAAGCAACAGTACGGTGACGCAATACAATTTCATTTTGACAAATATTTTTACAAAAATAGGAAGTATATGTATAAAAGCAGGAGACAAATAAAAATCATTTACGTAATAACCACTCCAACTCCGCTATAATCATAGCGGTGGCACCCCAGATTATAGTACCATGAATTTCATAGCAAGGTACTTCCTTTAATATCAGACCACTGCTGATTTTTATTTCACGTTTTGATTTAGCTTCAGGCTTCAAAAGCATTGAAAGGTCTACCTCTAGTATTTCCTTCACCTCGGTGACCTGAGCTGAAAATGATATAGGACTATGATAACTCGCTATTACTGGAGAAACAAAAAAACCTGAAACAGGTATATATATGGGAGTGAGAGCACCTACTATTTGAATATCCATTGGTATACCTATTTCTTCGTGAGCTTCTCGTAACGCAGTTTGGATTGGATAATCATCGGTCACCTCCATGCTTCCTCCTGGAAAACTAATTTGACCACTGTGTCTGTCCTTCGCATGGGTTTCTCTTTTAATCAAGGAAACAAAGACCCTGTCCACTTTTTCATATAAAAATATGAGTACGGCGGCTCTTTTGGCATGTGCAGGCACTATTGCGTATTTACCTCTTCCAGGTACTGCCATAAGATAATGCGCATCCTGGCCTGGCAAAGTACCACTTAATCCATTGGTTAATTTATTTGTAATATCTGCCAGGGAATACATTTTCAATGATCGTAAGATAATGCATGAGCAAGGGATAATAATTTAGTTTCTTCCCATGCCTTACTGAGGATTTGTGTTCCTATAGCTAATTTACCTGGAGTGGTTCCAGTAGGTATCGAAATACCCGGAATACCGGCTACATTTGCTAAAACAGTGAAAATATCTGCCAGGTATACCGAAACAGGATCATTTAATTTTTGGCCTATTTGCCAGGGCATCACGGGAGAAACCGGCATGATCAATGCATCATACTGATTAAACAGATGATCCAAATGATTTTTTACTAACCTGCGCACCTTTTGGGCTTTAGTATAATAAGCATCGTAAAACCCCGCACTTAAAACATAAGTACCTAATAAAATCCTTCTTTTCACTTCAGTCCCGAACCCCTCGGTTCGTGTTTTTTTATATAACTGATCTAAGGAATCTGCCTCTGCCCTGTGACCATATCTGATCCCATCAAACCTGGAAAGATTGGATGAAGCTTCTGCTGTAGTCATTACATAATAGGCAGGAATCACATAGTCCAACCAATCCAATGTGATTTTTTCCAGAGTATATCCCCTGTCTTTCCAGGTCTTGATAGTAAAATGATAATTTTCATATATCTCTGTGTCAATAGATTCTTTAAATGGCTCCAGGTCAAGATAAGCAAGATTGGCTTTGGGGGCAATGAATAGATTCTCCGTATAATTTTCCACAGGTTGAGAAGACATACTTGCATCGTATTCATCCGCACCTGCAGTGATTTCTAGAAGCAATGCTGCATCGTAAACCGATTTAGTAAGAAATCCAGCCTGGTCAAATGAGGAACCATAGGCGATGAGCCCATGTCTTGATATACGGCCATAGCTCGGCTTGAACCCAATGATTCCACAAAATGCAGCAGGTTGACGCACACTACCACCCGTATCTGTCCCAATTGCAGCCCAACAGGTATCACTCGCTACACTGGTTGCACTTGCTCCGGATGATCCACCCGGAATCCGTGAATGATCTAAAGGGTTTTTGACAGGACCATAAACCGAGTTTTCATTAGATGAACCCATTGCGAATTCATCACAGTTTACCCTGCCTATTACGATCGCATCTTCATTTAAGACTCTCTCCAGCACAGTAGCAGAGTACAGCGCTTTGTATCCCTTTAATATAGATGATGATGCAGAAAGGGCATGATCTTTATAGCTTACAATGTCTTTATGTGAAATCACCATACCAAATAATCGGCCCAGTGGTTGATCACTATTTATTTTCTGATCTATGGCGGCAGCTTTATGTAACGCTTCCTCTTTATAAATTTCTATGTATTGATTAAGAGATGTAGTCTTTTCAATTTCGAGGAGATAGTGATTGACAATATCGACAACAGAAAGTTTCCGATCAATCAATGCTTTTTGTAAAGACCTTATGTCAGAATGAGAGGATAGCATGTATTAGCCGATTAGAGTTGAAAGCAATTCTTCTTTATTCAATTTTGATTGTTCGCCTGAGATCATATTTTTCAATGAATACAATCCAGTAGCAATCTCGTCATCACCCATCAATATTACAAAGGGTACGCGCAAATCATTTGCATATTTCATGGACTTATTCAGTTTTACTACATCAGGATATTGATCGGTATTGATATTCGATTTTCTCAATTCATTTGTGATGTCAATGGCGTGAATCACTGCATTTTCACTCATAGGTATTACCAGTACCTTAAGTTGAATGGCAATTGCAGCCGGGAATAATTTTAATTCTTCCATTACATCAAATATTCTTTCTGCCCCAAATGAAACCCCTACCCCCGGTACATCGGGCAGCCCAAATGACCCGGTAAGGTTATCGTATCTTCCGCCTCCACCCAGGCTACCCATCTGGGCATTTTTAGCCACTACTTCAGTGATAAATCCGGTATAATAACTGAGTCCTCGTGCCAGGGTAGGATCAAAAACTACTTCCTGAGTCAGATTGTATTTAGAACTAAACAAAAATATATTTTTAAGTTCGTCAATCGCTTTTGCGCCGGAAAAGGTATGACCTATCTCCCTGGCTATAGATTCCAGATCGGATATTTTTATTACTGCTAAAATTTTTTCAGCAGCCTCTTTCGCTATACCTCTTTCTATCATCTCGGCCTTCACTTTTTCCTCACCTATTTTATCAAGCTTATCGATGCACACGGTCATAGCTACAAACTTATCAGCAATATCGGCCGCTTCAGCAATTCCCATGAGCACCCCTCTATGGTTGACTTTGATTTGAACATCTATTCCTAATAAAGTAAACGCTTCAGCATAGATGGAAATCAAATCAGCTTCGTACAATAATGATTTGGAACCTACTACATCGCAATCACACTGGTAAAACTCCTGGTATCTGCCTTTCTGCGGCCTGTCTGCTCTCCATACCGGTTGTATCTGATATCGTTTAAATGGGAAGGTGATGTCTCCCCGATTCATTACCACAAATCTGGCAAATGGTACGGTGAGGTCATATCGAAGGCCTCTTTTGGCAATGCTGGCAGCTAATTTCAAAGAATCTTTATTGTGTAATGCTTCTCCGTCTGCTTCTTCCAAAAAATGGCCGGAGTTTAATATTTTAAATAACAACCGATCTCCTTCTTCACCGTATTTACCGGTAAGGGTCTGCATTAATTCCAGGGATGGTGTTTCTATTGGCACAAAACCATGTCGTTGAAATACCGATTCCAATATTCCAAACATGTATTTTCTTTTTAATACTTGCGATGGTAAAAAGTCGCGGGTGCCTTTTGGCAATGATGGTTTTGTCATTTAATAGTTAGATATATAAAAAATTAAATCATCCAACACCTGATCTGTAATCTCTTCATCAATCCTTCCAATATATTTTATTAATCTGGATTTTGAAATTGATCTGATTTGAAAAGGAAGAATTTGAGAGGTTTTTTTAAGATTATTTTCTTCCGATGGATGTAGTATTAAACAAGTTTCAAGTTTTTTTATGGAAGTAGTAAGGGGACAAACAATCACTAAGTCCATAAATTCGTTCATATCATTACCACTGATGATTAATGCAGGTCGTAATCCAGATAGTTCTCTTCCTTCAGTAGGATCGAATCGCGTATTCCAAATCTCACCTCGATTCATAAGGGTATTTTCTCAATTGATCTGTATAGTCCTTCATTCCTGCCTCTGCTAATTGAATAAATTCCGGATCTCTGCCATAATTCTTCAAACTTTCTCTAAATTTTTTTCTTTCCATATTTCTAAAATAAAAGAGTAATGCTTCTTCAATAATTTTATTTTTAGGAAGATTGTTTTTAAGGGAATATAAATCCAATTTTTTTGATACTTCTTCAGTTAGACTGCTTGTAAATACTTTTGGTTTAGTTGATATCCTTGTTCTCATTTTACAAATATAATTATATTCATAAATATATTTATATTTATGAATTAAATTCCTTTAAACTGCTTCAAAAAGCGAACATCATTTTCAAATAACATCCTGATATCCGGCACATTATATTTAATTAATACCTGCCTTTCGATCCCCATTCCAAATGCAAATCCTGAATATTTAGTGGAGTCAATGCCACAGTTTTCAAGTACTACGGGGTCAACCATTCCGCAGCCCAATATCTCCAACCAACCTGTTCCTTTCGTAATCCTATGAGCTGTTTCATCGGCCAGGCCATAATATACATCCATCTCTGCACTGGGTTCAGTAAAAGGAAAAAAGGATGGCCTTAACCTGATCTTCACATCTGGGCCATATTGTTCTCTTGCATAGTATAGTAATGTTTGTTTCATATCTGCAAAGGACACCCCTTCATCTATATACAGTCCTTCCACCTGATGAAACTGACAGTGAGATCGGGCAGATACTGTTTCATTTCTATATACCCTGCCTGGTGCAATAATTCGTATGGGAGGTTTTTCTCTCGTCATCACCCGCGCCTGTACAGGTGAAGTGTGGGTGCGCAACAGATATTGTATAGAATCTTTGATATAAAATGTGTCCTGCATATCCCGTGCCGGATGATCATCGGGTGTATTCAAGGCTGTAAAATTATGCCAGTCATCTTCAATTTCACGATCTTCAGCGATGGTAAATCCTATTCGCTTAAAAATATCTATAATCTGATTTAATACGATCGATATGGGGTGGCGGGAGCCGGTTTCCATAGGATATCCCGGAGCCGTGCTATCAAATGCCAGGACAGAATTAGCAATATCAGATACAAATTTTTCCTGCAATGATTGAAAAAGAATTTCTGCCCGGCTCTTGATTTGATTCAGAGCCTGCCCAGCTTCTTTTTTGTCTTCATTGGGTATAGATTTCAGTATAGGGCCAAAATCTTTGAATATGTT